>JAHDDW010000003.1 GCA_020629155.1 Acidimicrobiales bacterium
ATGGACATACACAGGCAAAAAAAATAGTCACCCAACTAACAAATCACAACACTAGGCGTAACTAATTATGCAGCAAACTGCCTGCCGCTAAGCATCTATGTATAGGCTGGGCGGACGTTCACGTTGCTGGCGAGTAACGCTTCTTTTACCTCGGCAACAGTTACCTCGCCGAAATGAAAAATACTGGCAGCTAATAAACCGTCAGCGTTCGCCTCGATGGCTGCTGGCGCGAAATGGCTGACATCGCCCACTCCCCCTGACGCGATCACAGGAATAGAAACTTGGCCGCTAACTAACGTTGTTAGCGCAATATCGAAACCGCTTTTTGTGCCGTCACGGTCCATCGAAGTGAGAAGTAGCTCGCCAGCACCAAGCGATTCGCACTGGGTAACCCAATCAACTACTGTCCTTTGCGTTGACGTGCGACCGCCATGTGTATGCACTATATAGTCACCTGTCGCTTCATCGAATCGAGCATCGACAGCAACGACACAACATTGCGAACCAAATTCTTGCGCTATGTCTGCGATAAGCTCTGGGCGTGCAACAGCCGCCGAATTAACTGCCACTTTGTCGGCGCCGGCAAGCAGCAACGCACGAGCATCTTCGACAGTGCGCACGCCACCGCCAATAGTAAACGGGATAAAAACAGTCGCCGCTACCTTCTGGGCCATTTCAAAAGCTGTTTGACGATTATCGCTTGTGGCTGTGATATCTAGAAATACCAGCTCGTCAGCACCCTGAGCGTCATAGCGTTGCGCCAATTCAACTGGATCTCCAGCGTCTCGCAAATCGACAAAGTTGACGCCTTTCACTGTGCGTCCGTTGCTGACATCTAGGCACGGAATAATTCGGACTGATTTCATCGCAATACCTGTAACGCCTGCTGTGCGGTAAACGTTTTTTCATAGAGCGCTTTGCCGACGATAGCGCCAGCTAATCGACTATTCTTGCTACTGGTACATGCAGCTAGTGCTGTCAGATCTTTGAGTGTGCCGACGCCGCCAGAGGCGATAACAGGCACGGCTGTGGCGTCCAGCAGCGATGTCAGCCCAACTAAATCTGGGCCTTCTAACGTGCCATCACGTGCAATGTCGGTTACAATGAAAGCGTCGATGCCGCTTTCTTCAAACACGCGAACTGCATCAAAAAGTTGCACGCCGCTGTCTTGTGTCCAGCCATGCGTTGCGACGCTACCGTTGCGCGCATCAAGCCCAACAGCAACCGCAATGCCAGCTTCTATAACGTCGCGAACAAGGCTAGGGTTTTCTTGTGCAGCTGTCCCGATCACAACTCGCGACACGCCAGCATCGGCTAAACGTTGCGCCTGTTCAAGTGAACGTACGCCACCGCCAACTTGCACAAACATCGAGGTTTGCTTACAGATTGCCTCAATCGAAGCAAGGTTTTTGTTTGTGCCATGGCGAGCTGCGTCTAGGTCAACAACATGCAGATGGGTAGCACCCGCCTCGGCGAATACTTGCGCCTGATTTACAGGGCTAGCACCATAGGTTGTTTCTTGCTCATAGTCGCCCTGATAAAGACGGACACAATTGCCACCACGAATATCTATCGCAGGGAAAAAATGCATAGTCGAATCTTTATCGACGTTACATTCTTCATTGTCGCCGCTCCGCTCAGTGCGTTTGCCCACAGATTCTGTCATAGATTTGCCTCATCCGTTAGTTCGAGGAATGTTTTATAAGGACTTGTCATACTTCTTCCTTTTTCACGCGTTTATTCTCGTCATGTTCTGACCGACGTTAGCGACAAAGGACTTCAAAAATGACAGCCCAGCTTGCGAAGATTTTTCAGGATGAAACTGTGTTGCTACCAAGGAACCTTTTTCTAAAGCAGCTACAACAGGCCCCCCATAGTCAACCGTTGCTGTGACATACTCGTTTTGTTCGCCAGCATAGCTGTGCACAAAATACATCCACTCGCCAGCATGTTGCTCAAGTGAAGAGCCAGCTGAAGCTTCTAGTTTATTCCATTGCATTTGTGGACGTTTCACGCTCTCTGGTAGAAGCGTCACCTGCCCTGGCACAACGTTCAGGCCAGTAACGCCAGGTGATTCTTGTGAACCTTCATACAACATCTGCATTCCAACACAAATAGCTAGCAGCGGCTGGCCACGATCTATAGACGCCAGAACGTCTTTGTCTAAACCGCTTGATCGTAGCGCATTCATGCACGATCCGAAGGCACCAACGCCAGGAAGCACAACTGCATCTGCAGCTGCTATCGCGTGGCTGTCAGAAGTCAAGAAAGCGTCTGCACCAACTTTTTGTAGTGCTTTATGGACAGAATGGAGGTTGCCGATTCCATAATTTATGATGGCAACCCTAGGTTGAACGTTTTTCACATCAGCCCTTCTGTCTAGTACGTCTCTGTGCAGAGTGTAGGCTATCTTGTTTTTTAATTTTCGGTGTGCAAAGACATGCAGCTTTTTACTGACTCCCACGCAAGTGGTTCAGCAAAAAACAGTAAAAAGACACTGCCTCCAGATACCCTGAGAAGACACGCCCTTCTCTTCTTCGGAGCCTTTCATGTCAGTTGACTACAGCGAGCTAAGCTCACTTTCTTCCATGTTAGAAGAAACCACAAATAGAATTGGCGAAATAGCCAAATCAGGAGATGAAGAGGACGAAGCTATTCTTTCACTCTATGAAATTGAACGCCAACTGCAAACAGCCAGTCGTCGACTCGCTAAGCTTCTACGGTAACTTTCGACGGCACGGTTAGCACTCTAATGATAGGCATGCTATCGTAACGTGCCGTTATGCTTTTTAGCAACCGCATCAATGCAGTTCTGGCGAACCGTTGCTGCTTCATCATCTGTTAACGTACGATCTTGGGCTTGCAGTCTGATTGCATAGGCCAACGAACGAGCATCGCCGAGCGAATCGCTACGGAACGTGTCAAACAGTGTTACCGAAACTGCCAACTCACCACAAGCTTTGCCTATGGTTGCCTTCACTGCTTGTGCATCAACGGTGTTTGGCACAACAATAGCAATATCGAAATCGCTAGAAGGAAAACGAGAAACCGTTTTTTGTTTTGGAGGTTTCACCAAGGCAGCAAGCAAAGGTTCAACATCAAATTGCAGCCACGCTACACGATCTGAAACGTTGTATTGCTCAAGCACTGACGGGTCGACCTCGCCAACTTGGCCAAGCGTTTTGCCTCGGAAAACAATTTTTGCACTCCGAGTTGGATGTAATCCAGCTATCGGTTCATTCACGATCTGCAGCGACGAAACGTGTAGCTGATCAGCTAACGCATGCAGCCACGAAACAGCTTTGAACGCGGCGTTGTCGCCTGGACTGCACCCAGAGCAGCACAACGCCGCAGTCAACGTTTCATTCGGAAGGTCGTCGCTGCCGTTAACAGCTTCGAACACTTTGCCTAGTTCGTAGAACTGCGCGACGCCGTTACGGTGTGACTGGTTATAGGCAATCGATTTCAGCAAACCAGGCAGCAGTGACGTACGCAAAATAGATTCGGCGTGCACTAACGGGTTCTCAAGCGAAATGATCTTATCTGTTGGCAACCCTGCTGCCTCAAGGTCTTCGGGAGAGATAAACGGCATCGGCATTGCTTCGGTGAAGCCTAGCCCTTGAATTGTTTGACGCAGACGACGCCTATTTTTTTGACGCAACGTCAGACCGCCACTTTGCGCAGGCGTCAGTGTTGCTTTAGCAACTTTGTCATAGCCCCAGTGGCGACCAATCTCTTCGATAATATCGACTTCGAGAGAAGAGTCAGGCCGCCATGTTGGCACTTGCACCGAAAACGTATCACCGTCTTGGTTGACTGTTTCAAAACCAATTGGGGCAAGCATAGCTTGCATCTCTTCACTCGTCAGCTGCGACGTAAGATAGGCATTAACACGCGCTGGCCTCACCGAAACCACAGGCGCAGGTGATTGCTCGCCTGTTGCCGAGACGACGCCTTGGGCAATTTCTGCTCCGCAAAGTTCGGCTGCTAGCTCGCAGAAACGATCTAACGCAAGCTCTACGCCAGCACTGTCGATACCACGTTCAAATCGAGTTGAAGCTTCTGAACGCAGCGCTAACCGCCGTGACGTGTGTGCGATCGTCATCTGATCCCAAAGGGCCGCTTCAACAACAACACGAGTTGAAGTTTGTGAAATCTCAGTGCTTGCCCCGCCCATAACGCCAGCAAGGCCGATCGCTTCGTCGTTGGCATTGGTGATCACAATGTCATCGGCGATAAGGGTTCGTTTAATGTCGTCAAGAGTTGTTAACGCTTCACCGTCTTTTGCAAGACGCACACCGAGTGACCCTTGCGGCACAAGGTCAAGGTCATAGGCATGGTTTGGTTGACCGAGTTCTAGCATCACATAGTTAGAGATATCGACGATTACGTTGATTGAACGCATCCCAGCGGCAGCTAAACGATCCTTCATCAGCTGTGGCGTTTCGCCTAGGGTCACATTTTCTAGAACACGAACAGCAAACGCTCCACATTTTTGTGGCGCTGCGATAGCGACCGATGCTTGTTCGCTTGCCTGCCTAGCAGATTCGGCGATAATCGGCTTTTTCTGGATAAATTCAACACCAATTTTTGCAGCCAAGTCACGGGCCACTCCTGCAACAGACAGCGCATCAGGACGGTTGCCTTCTAAATCTAAATCAAAAACACTATCTGTAGAAAGGTTAAGCGCCTGTTGCAACGGCTCGCCGACCGTTAACTCTTCATCAAGAATAAATAAACCATCTTCGTCGTTTAGATGGCCTAAACCGACTTCTTCAGCAGCGCATAGCATGCCGAAAGAGTCTTCGCCACGCATTTTGCGAGCAGCAATTTCCATGCCAGAAGGCAGCGTTGTGCCAACCGTCGCTAGCGGCACACGATCGCCTTCGGCAAAATTTTGTGCGCCACAGCAGATCTGCAATGGCTCGTCTAACCCTGCATCGACCGAAACAAGGCGAATACGATCGGCCTTTGGGTGCGGAGTTATTTCGCGCACGCGTGCAACAACAACACCATCTAGCGAAACACCGACCGTGTCGATAGATTCGGTGACCATACCAAGCGAAGTAAATACGTCACCAATTTCTTCGTTAGAAAACGAATCCAACGCACCTTGCGGCAAGAACTCTTTTAACCAAGATAAAACAATTTTCATAATTTCCTAACGGCAATCTTTCCAAATTTTTCGTACATTTTATTTAAACTTTTTTACTTTTCTTCGAAACGTTTTAAGTAGCAAACGGCCAACAGCTGCGTGCCAACGCCCTGAGCGGAGCGGAAATACTGAGGGGATCTACAATAAAAAGAGATCCCCTATGACATCCTCAAAATTGGGCTAAAAAACGGCTGTCGTTGCTAAACATTTCACGCAAGTCAGTTACCCCAAACTTCAGCGACGCTAACCGATCGATGCCGAAACCAAAAGCGAACCCTGACCATTCTTCTGAATCAATACCACCGGCTTTCAACACGTTTGGGTGCACCATGCCACAGCCGCCAAGTTCAAGCCATGAACCATCAGGGCGTTGAATATCAAACTCGGCTGAAGGCTCTGTGAAGGGGAAATAGTTCGGGCGAAGCCGTGAGGTGAAACCGTCACCAAAATAGCTTGTAGTGAACGCTTCAATTGTGCCAGCAAGATGTGCCATAGAAATATCTTTATCGATTACTAAACATTCAAGCTGATGGAATACTGGCATATGTGTCGCATCAGCAGTATCGCGACGATAGACACGGCCAGGAGTAATTACATAGATAGGCGGTTTCTGCTCTAGCATGGTGCGGATCTGCACTGGCGAGGTGTGCGTGCGTAAAAGCGTCGACCCTGGCGCACCGTAGTCTACAAAAAGTGAATCAAACCCGTCACGGGCAGGGTGGCCGACAGGAATGTTTAACGCATCGAAGTTGTGCCAATCAGTTTCGACTTCAGGGCCTTCAGCTACGTTGAAACCCATGCCAACAAATGTGTCTTCAAGTTCTTGCATTGCTTGGGTGATAATGTGTGACCGACCGACACGCAACGCTTCGGTGTTTTCAGTTAAATCAAGACGCTCACTTTCAAGCTGTTTTGCACGCTCAGCCTTCTCATAGTCAGCTTTTTTGTTTGCAAGCTGCGCAGCAAGCGAGACGTTCGCTTCTTTAAGCGCCATACCTGTTGTTTTACGGTCTTCAGGGGGCAACGAACCAAACGATTTTTTCAACCCCTGCAAAGGCGCTGCTTTGCCAAGGTGGCTACGTTCTGCTGTTTCAAGTTCAACAAGTGAAGACGCAGCCTCTATAGCAGCGCTAGCTTCTTCACGATATTTCTTAATTTCTTCAATCATTTTCTGCCTCTACTCTGGTGCAAGCACCAAAGTAGTATAACCAACAAGAGACCTAAGAAGCATTTTCTTTTCGAGGCACTATCATCATCACACCACTTGTTCAACTTCGAAACCGCTAATAGTACGACTTGTTTTACTGAACTCGATGCCAATCAGGTATATCTTCTCAGCGGCTGCACGAAACTTCTCATGATAGTTTCTATCGCGTAGTTGTTTCATTGCTGTGCTACTAGGTTTTTCGGTATCGGTTACTTTAAACTCGAAAATAGCAACACAACTTTTTCCTTGCTGATCATTAAATTGCAATGTCAAATCTATTCGACCACGGTTTGTGACATCTTCAGCCGTCACTTCAACATCAAGAGAGCTGAAAAAAGCAAAAACCACCGAGGCGTAAAAACCTTCATACGCTGCTAAAGAATTTTTCCTATAATTATCATGTGCGATACCAGCAAACAAGGACTCAAGACGAACGCGTATTGTGTCATAATCATTGACCGATAATGCTTGCAACACTGGAAGTCTTTCTGGCATAGACTCCAAAAAATACTGCTCTAAAAGCATTTGATTGAAACTGCTCCGAACCTCTTTATTTGGAAAACCTAATAAAAAAATGGGTTCTGTAAAGGGCTGAACAACATCACGAATAGTTAAGTAGCCTGTTTGAAAAAGAATTGTCTCAAGACGTAGCCTATCGACATCGAAATCTCCTAGCTGGTGAAGACTCATCTCTACGCCATCTAAATCTGGCAGATAATACTGCTTTGATTTAAAAAGTTCGACCAAAAACTGTGGCGTACCTGTTTCAAACCAATAAGAACGAAACTGTTTACCTGTATCTAAGAAAAGCAGGATGTCGTATGGGTTGTATACCTTCTCGCCTAACCAATTGTAACCGTTATACCACTGCCTCACTTGCTCCAGATCGACGTCTTTTAGGCGATCTCCGAAAACGTGCAGAAGTTCTTGTTCTGTATAGCCGCATACCGAACCATAGCGACTATCTAACGTTATGTCTTTGAGGTTATTTAATCCGCTAAAAATCGATACCTTGGAAAACTTTGTGACCCCTGTAAGTAAAACAAACTTCAAGTGTGCATCATGACTTTTAACAATCGAATAAAAATTTCTCAAACCTTCACGAATTTCGGAAGCGACAGATGGCTCGGAAATAGTATCCAAAATTGGTTTATCGTATTCGTCTACAAGAAGCACAACCTCAGAGCCGTGCGAATCGCTTACTTGTCGAATCAGCTCGGAAAACCGTGTGGCTACATCTAACCCATCGCCAGAAGCTACCCCTAGTCGTCGTTCATTCGTAGATAAAAGGGCAGCAATCCTTGTATCTAGCTCTTGACGATTGCGGCAAACCCCTTTAGCAAAGTCAATCGAAATAACAGGATAGGTCGTGTTCCAGTCCCAACTAGAAGAAAGCGCTAAACCTTCAAAAAGTACCTTGTTGCCTTCAAAAGCTTCACGAAAAGTATCGAGAAGAAGAGATTTACCAAATCGTCTTGGACGAGACAGAAAATAATAACTACCTCCCCCAACAAGTTGCGCAATACTCCCCGTTTTGTCCACATAACTATAGTTATCACGAATGATCTTGTTAAATGTTGTTATGCCAATAGGAAGTTTTTGCATACCAGCAGCATAACGTCATCCGTTGTGACAAGGCGCTATCGTTGTCATACAATACTTGGCAAAATTCTCAAGGTCGAATAACCTAAAACAGTTACATAGCCTATCCCCCAAGGCACAAACTGAACACGCTACTGTGTTTCGGTGGCTATAAAAACGACGGAAAAACCAGATATTGAAATAACTTCTGAGCATGTGCGCATACAACATCAGGATTTACCACCGCTAGTCGAAAACGGTGTGCAACAGACAAACGTTTTTGTACGTCTTAAAACAATCTGGCAATATCGAGAGTTACTCAACAATCTAATCCGCAAAGAGCTAAAAATTAAATACAAAGACAGCTTTCTTGGGTTTGTTTGGTCGCTGCTTAACCCATTGCTTTACTTGGCTATCTATTCGCTAGTTTTTGGCTTTCTTCTCCAAGGAAGCATCGAACTATTCGGCATTTTCCTTCTTGCGGGTCTTTTACCTTATAATCTTTTTTCTGTTGGCCTTATGGCAGCAACAACCTCAATAACAAGCAATGGTCCGCTTGTCCAAAAAGTTTGGTTCCCAAGAGAGATACTTCCTATCGCAGCGGTAGGAGCCAACCTGATCAACTTCTGTTTTCAGCTAATTATTCTTGTCGGAGGGCTTGCTGTTTTTCGTCTGCAACCTGAGTGGTCGATGCTTTGGCTCTTGTTTGGCGCTTTATTCGCTACGCTGCTGTTAACTATCGGGCTCGGGCTCATCCTTTCAGCGGTGAACGTCTATTTTCGCGATGTGCAGCACTTCTTGGAGCTGGGCTTAGCCGCCTGGTTCTGGCTCACCCCTATTGTGTATCATTACGGCCATATCGCAAATGCTTTGACTGAACGACTTGGCTTAAGCACAGATAGGTTTGCGATGATTAACCCGATGACGCCGATGGTCACGATCTTTCAAAGAGTGGCCTATAACCCGACAAACTTTCCAGAAGAAAGCCAGCAGCAACATTTCTCCGAACTCCTACGGCCAACATCATGGCATGCGATCAACCTAGCCATCGCAACAACTGGCGCTTTCCTTCTCTTCTACTTCGGGCTCAAACTATTCGCCAAGCTCGAAGCAAACCTAGGCGAAGAAATCTAACGCTGAGTAACTATTTTTGATATTCGTAATACTCTCATTATCCTCAAGAGGTTCCAATGAAGAATAAGACAGAACGGGCCTTAAAGGATTGGAGGGATGGGCAGGTCAACGCTGAGCGTCTATGTGCTGACGTTCTCATGATCGATGGATATTCTAGCATCGACCCTCAATGCCCTTTAGGTGGACCAGATGGAACTAAAGATATCCTCTGTAAAAAAAATGGATGGAAATATGTTGGAGCAGTATATTTTCCAACTGGAGAAAAAACATTCAATCAAATCAAGCAAAAATTTATAGAAGATTTGTCAGGAGTAAAGAAAAATACAACCCAAGGAATCGTATTCTTAACTAATCAAAAAATATCGCCAGCTGAAAGAGAATCCCTAAAAGAAATTGCCGGCTCATCTGATGCTAAAGCAATAATCTTCCATATCGAAAAAATTCGAACGATCTTGGATAATCCAGAAGGGCTTTCATGCAGGCTACGGCTTCTTGGCATCAAGATGTCTAAAGCGGATCAGATAAGTTTCTTTGCACGCTGGGACAACATCTTCAGTCAGGAAATGCAGAGCCAAAGCGAACATATTATTTCTGCCTTGTCAGAAAAAATCGATGCTATGGCAAAGCTCCAACAAAGATCATGCGCTTCTTTACCGGCTAAAACCTTTAGGCGTAGCAGCGAAGTTTCTTTTTATACTCCTGCTACGCATCAAGTTACTCATAATCTGACTATCTCTCTTATTTGTATGCTTCACAGTTCTATTTTTTTTGAAGATTCAACACCTCTTGAAATAGGGAGATTAAGAAAAATTCAAGTTTTTGTAGGAACAAAAATAGATCCGCTAAGAAGCTATATACCTCCAGAACCTGAAGAGATACAAGACCTATTGGAGACACTCTTAGAGGAGTGGAATAATAACTATAGTGTTTTATTAACTTCTGATAGGACACAGATACTTAAAGCAATAACAAGTTTTCATCATGAATTAGTAAGGATCCATCCTTTTGTTGATGGAAACGGGCGATTAGCCAGATACATCCTGATGTTGCAAGCTTCTGAACTTCTTAAGATTACGAGAAAAATTACTCTTGATAACAGCAGTTCTTACTTAAATGCCTTAAAACAAGCTGATGCTGGTGATCCAGGCGCACTAAACAGTATTATTACTCAGGCTTTCTATGGCATAGAGAACTGATCCTATTATATAAAGCCAAGGCAGCGCCAATAGTAGTAAAATTACTACAACCTAACCGATACTGACCATGTCGTAGTTTAATAAATCGAGAAGGTAGTCGCCGTAGCCGCTTTTTAAAAGTGGGTTTGCAAGGGTTGCTAGTTGATCTGCGGTGATCCAACCCATACGCCACGCTACTTCTTCAACACAACCAATTTTCATTGCCTGGCGCTGCTCAAGCACACGCACAAACTCTGACGCTGAGACCATCGAGTCGAAGGTTCCTGTGTCTAACCATGCGACACCTCGGCTAAATTTTTCGACCCATAGCTCGCCTTCGTCGAGATACATCTTATTGAGATCAGTTATTTCAAGCTCTCCACGAGCTGAAGGCTTCAACGACTTTGCATAGTCGACAACACGATTGTCATAAAAATACAGCCCTGTTACCGCCCAACTCGATGTTGGATTCAATGGCTTTTCGACAATCGACAGCGCTTTGCCATGCTCATCAAACGAAACAACGCCATAGCGTTCAGGGTCTTTTACTTCCTGCGCAAACACGCTTGCGCCGAACGACTCGACCGCTGCTTTTTGCATTAACACCGAAAGCCCGTCGCCATAAAAAAGGTTATCTCCCAAGATCAGCGAACAACTTTCGCTGCCGAGGAAATCTTCTGCAATCAGGAAAGCTTGCGCAATCCCGTCAGGAGAATCTTGCGTTGCATAACTAATCGATATGCCCCATTGGCTCCCGTCACCAAGCAGGTCAGCGAAAAGCTGTTGATCTGATGTTCTAGTAATTATCAGAATATCCTTAACACCTGCGAGCATAAGTGTTGACAGCGGATAGTAAATCATCGGCTTGTCATACACAGGCAACAGTTGTTTCGATACTGAAAGCGTTAAAGGGTGAAGCCTGCTGCCAGTGCCTCCAGCAAGAATTATTCCCTTCATTTTAAGCCGTTCACAGTCAGCTCGTCAGAAACAAGTTTTAACGATTCACGCCATGGTGGTGCAGAAAAATCGTACGACGCAGCAAAGTTAGCCGACGAAAGCCGTGTATCACGCGGCCTTGGTGCAGGCGTCGGGTACTCAGGGGTTGTCAACTTTTTGATATCTATATCAAACCCTGCGAGACTGATCGCCTCATCTGCAAGATCCCACCAGGTAGCATCGTCGATTGAGGCAAAATGATACAGCCCAGGCTGTGAGACGTTTTGATCAATTACCGTGGCGATGGCCGTCGCAATATCGGCGGCGCTTGTCGGGCAGCCGTGCTGGTCAGCAACTACGCCAATTGCTTTACCTTCTGTTGCGAGACGACGCATTGTTTGCACAAAGTTAGGACCAAGCGCGCTATAGACCCAAGAGGTACGCAACACAACAGCTCGTTTCGCGGCTAGTGCGGCTGCTTCGCCAGCAAGCTTACTCGCTCCGTAGACACCTAACGGGTTTGCTCTATCAACTTCGTCGTACCAGCCATCTTGGCGGCCATCAAAAACGTAGTCGGTAGAGATATGGATAAGCGATGCTTTGTTGTCGTCTGCCGCTTTTGCTAGGTGACCAACTGCTGTTTCGTTCACAGCAAACGCTGTTTTTTCGTCCTCTTCTGCCTTGTCAACAGCGGTATAGGCCGCAGCGTTCACAATCACGTCTGGCTTGAAACTATGCGCACAGTCTGCAACTGCTGCAGCGTCAGTGATATCAAGGTCTACACGTGTAGTGGTTTTGATGGAAATGTTCTCAGGCCACGCAAATCTGGCAAGTTCTTGCCCTACTTGCCCGTTGGCTCCTGTGACTAGAATTTTTTTAGGTTGTGCACTCATGGTTTTTGCTCCTTAATAATTTTTAACTGGTAGTTGACAACCCGCCGTGGTTTCTTTGGTTTCTGTAAGCAAGATCTAGCAATGCTACGTTTTAGTCCGCCGAATGCAGCTTGCATGTGTCTAGCAAAAACGCCTGTCTTTACTCGGAAAGGTCACCGTTTTCTTTCAATTGTTCAAGCTTCAAAGCAGTTCGATCTTTCTCAGACAGCTGCACTTTGTCACTTGTAACTGGCCATTCGATCTGTAAAGCTGGGTCGTTCCAAAGAAGAGAGCGATCAGCCTGTGGGTTATAAAAATCGGTTACCTTGTAAGAAAGTATGGTGTTTGGCGCTAACGTCACAAAACCATGGGCAAAGCCTTCTGGGACCCAAAGCTGTTTGCCTGTTTCTGCATCAAGTTCGACTGCTACGTGATGCCCAAACGTTGGAGAAGACTTTCTGATATCAACTGCGATGTCAAGCAAACGCCCTGCAAGTACTCGAACAAGCTTTCCCTGAGCAAACGGTGCTGTCTGGAAGTGTAAACCTCGCAACGTTCCTACAGCTGCCGAAAGCGACTCGTTGTCTTGGACAAACGAGACATCAAGCTCTGTAGCTTCAGCAAATTTCTTTTCGTTATAGACTTCAGAGAAATAGCCACGATCATCACCGAAACGCGCAGGCGTTATAGTTATAACTTCTTTGATCTCTGTTGGCTCTACTATCATCGTTCTTCCTCCGTAGTTACGATTTGATATCTTCGAGACACAGTACACGATGTTGATCGGCACAATGGTGACCGTGACACAATTGGGTGCTTCATACGAAAGCTTTGATTCTCGATCGCTGATTACGAGAATTTGCTGCGCCATATCTGTTTCGCCTGCAACTGAACCATCGCCGTTGCACTAGTTTCTCAGTGCTACTGTTTGTCTGTTCATCGCCCAATTTCTGCGGAGTCACCTTGAAACTAATTATCCAAATCCCCTGCCTTAATGAAGAAGAACAGCTACCGTCAACTCTTTCGTATCTGCCAAGAAAGGTTGCTGGGTTTGACCAGGTTGAGTGGCTTATAATTGATGACGGGTCCCGTGATGCCACTATCGAAAAAGCCCGTGTCGCTGGTGTTGATCACATAGTTAAACTGCCGCAGAATAAAGGTCTAGCCGCCGCATTTCAAGCAGGTTTAGATGCGGCTTTAAAACTTGGCGCTGATGTCATCGTCAACACAGACGCCGATAATCAATATGACGCTTCCTGCATTCCTTTGTTAACGCAACCGATTCTCGACAAGCAAGCGGACATGGTAATAGGCAGCCGTGACGTGAAAGGTCACGCCGAATTTTCTGCCCTCAAGATAAAGTTGCAGCTTCTTGGCAGCTGGGTTGTCCGCAAAGCATCGGATACGAGCGTGCCTGACGCAACAACAGGTTTCAGAGCATACAGCCGTGAAGCAGCCATCGGGCTAACTGTTGTCAACAACTATACCTATACGATCGAGTCGCTAATCCAAGCTGGCAAGTCGAATGTGCCGATTGTTTCTGTGCCGATAAAAACTAACCCTAAAACACGTGATTCTCGACTTTTCGGCTCTATGTGGGGTTACATACGCCGTAACGCTGGTACTATTACCCGTGTTTTCGCAGCGTATGAGCCGTTGAAGTTTTTTGGTCGCATGTCTCTTCTCATGTTTCTATCTTCACTCGTTGCCTTTAGCCCGTTTGTTTTTGATTGGGTTTCAACAGGTGAATCAGGAGGGCATCTTCAATCGATTATTTTAGGGGCGATCCTTGCACTAGGGAGTCTGCAACTTCTTGCTGTTGGCATTATGGCCGATTTGATTGCTTCAAATCGAGCTTTGACACAACGGGTTTTTGAACATACTAGACGCATCGAACTTGCGCTAGAAATTGAACCAAGCCATTACCTCAACGGGCAACTCGGCACCGAAAAACAAAACAGCCCGCTGCTTCAAAAACGAAGAACAAAAAAAAATAAATCCACTGCCTAAGCCGCAACACTAAACCACAGGCTAGTCGGTATTGCCTGACTTTCAGCTACCGCTGCCTAGTTCCCCTCCGAGATCAAGGATAATCTAAAGGGTCAATCTCAACTGACACTGGCCCTTTAACCTAAGGCGTAACCGAATGGAGTACGTTACGAACCGTTTCTACTTGATCGCGATAGTTAGCCTGGTAGTTTCCTAAATCTGCGCGAGCGATATGAGCGGGCATCCC
This sequence comes from Acidimicrobiales bacterium, assembly GCA_020629155.1. Taxonomy (GTDB): domain Bacteria; phylum Actinomycetota; class Acidimicrobiia; order Acidimicrobiales; family SZUA-35; genus JAHDDW01. The sequence goes on from JAHDDW010000003.1 coordinate 14,297, forward strand.
CGACAAGAAGTACAGCCCAAGAAGCGCAATTACAGCAACTGGGTACATATTTTTCCCGAGATAACGGGCAACGTAATACAGCGGAATCGCCATGAGAAAAAAATAGACAGGAAACACATAGCGCCCCTGAAGCGCTAACCCAAACAAACCAGATGTAACATAAATCTGGTAGTTTCCATAGGCTGCAAGCGCAAGATATGCCACACTGATCAAAGCCAGCAACGACACAATGTTGCGCTTCGCAATCTCACGCAAACGAATATTTCTCGCCATGATCAGAAGCGAAGCAATAAACAACCAGAAGGTTATCTTCTCTATTTTGGTAAACGTAGCAACGTTTTTATGTGATAAAGTCCCAACCGTTCGTGTGTGATTCAGAACAAGCCACCGAGAAGTGAATATTGCTTTATGCATCCGCTCATTTGCAGCCACTTCATTGAACCCTAAGCTTCTTCGGTACAGAGCACTTTGCATACAAACTTCTTCGCTATGGATAGCATCGCATGCTGGACGCATCGAACCATGTGCCACCATATTCCCGCCGTAACGTTCTGCAAACAACCCAAAACCCACGAGAAACACAACTGCATACAAAAGGAATTTCTTGTTTCTTGCTAGTAAGCCGCGCCAAAGATGCTGCAAAGTGTCAAGAACTTCAAACCGTCGGAAAAGCAGCAGAATAGGCAACCAAATCATGACGGCAAGCGGCAGAAGCGTAAACTTTATAATCGGTGCAATGACAGAAAGCAACAGCAAGAAAAGCAGGTTTCGCCTATTCGGCGAGAAATACTGTTTGCATAAATAATAGAACAGTAAACTTGCGCACAAGTTAGCAGCGTTGTCATAGTTGATAGCACCAGCAAGCAACGTATACATCATCAGGTTTGAGAAAATGAAAACAGCTGGGTACACAACATGTTTAGGCAACCGACAAACAAGTAATGTTTTTGCAAGCACAACAAGGTTAGCTGCTGCTAAACCAACGTTAAGTAACCGAAGTGGGACAACAACGTTATCTACGCCAAGTAGATTTAAAAAGCGAACAGGCCAGCTCAATGCGTAATGATACAGATATTGTGGCGGCCGAGTAATATCGCGCCAATCGCCACCGAAACCTTCTTGAGAATCGAGTAGCGGCGACCATGAATGATCAGCATAATACTGAATAAAATTTGTATGAAAAAGCTCGTCGGGCGGAACAGTAAATTTTGAAGTGTAGAGCGAAGTCAACGCAAAAAAGACGCCCTGAATCAGAAACCAACCAAGCGTGGCGACCCAAAAGGTTCGAGAGCCTAAAAAAATAGTCACTGCTTGCGCTAAAGGCCACATTCTTTCTTTGCGGACCTGTACATCATCTGGCAGCGACCCTTCAGAAAGCGTTTCGTTTATAGAAACGCTTTCTCGCAAGTCAACATTAGCCACAATAGAGATGCTCTTGCTGAGCTGGCCATGCACGAGCATGAAAATCTGCTTTCCCTTGTTCCTCCAAAATAATTGTTAACGGAGGGTTAGGTGGCGGATATTCATCAACATTTTCAGCGATATGATTCGGATTATCATATGGGTCGTTGTGAAGGAGCGGCTTCCACCGCTCATGAACCTGTTTGAATTCCCACTCGGCAACCGTAGGGTCACGGGTGCTTGACTCGTGGTGCACAACCTTCGTCGCACAATCGACTACGCTGCGATAGCCTGCTCGGTTGAGCTTCAAACACAAATCAACATCGTTATAGGCCAATGGATAAATTGTGGCGAAACCTCCGACCTGATCGAATTTGTGCCGCTCGACTAAAAGACACGCACCAGTGACTGCTATAGCATTCTGTGCCGTCGCCAATGCTGCTAAATAGCCAGGATGATCACCGCGATAATGGGCGTAGCGGTGGAACGGACAACCTTCACGCGACCAAATACCCGCGTGTTGAATACGACCGTCGGAGTAAAGCAGCTTCGCTCCGACAGCGCCAATATCTTCACGCGTTGCATACATGACCATCCGATCAAGCCAGTCTGGCTGAATAATTTCGGTGTCGTCATTGTGGAACAAAAGCAAATCGCCGCTTGCACGAGCTGCACCTAAATTACAAGCATGCGAGAAATTAAAATCACGCGTATCTTGCACAAATTTGACTTGGCCATAGTTTCCATAGCGCTGCAGGCTGAGGCCTAACTCTTCCTCTGAGTTTTTGTCCAAAACAACAATCACTTCGACATTTGGGTACGTTGTTCTTGCTAGTAAGCTTTTGACAGCTAAATCGACAAGAACAACTTCTTCGCCGCGAATAATTCTTTTGTAGCCACCTGTAGGAATGATGACACTGACCAATGGGAACTCAGTAAGTTGCGGTTCTAAATCGATAATGCCAGGCCAATCAGGGTTGCGACTTGCAACAGCAGGAAAGTTAGTGCGCTCTAGATGTGACTGCACAACACGCACACCTGCTTCATACGCCCAATCTTTTGTTGTGGGATCTAACGCAGTTGACGTTTCACATTCACGCCAGTGATATAAAACCTGCGGAATATGGAGAATACGGCGTGCCTTCTCCGTCGCTCGTAAGCTAATGTCATGGTCTTGCGAACCGTCAAAACCAGGACGGAAACCGCCGACTTCTATGGCCAACGAACGGCGGCAAACAACAAGATGCCCCAAATACATTTGCTGGCGTAAACGTTCACGCGAAAAACCAGGTTTATGGAACGGATTAATGCGTTCCCCGTTGCCAGCATCTAAATGATCTTCGTCACTGAAAACAAAATCGACGTCTTCGAAATTGGCCATTTCCCACGCGACAGTCCCTAACGCATGTGGGGCGAGCGTGTCATCGTTGTCGAGAAGAGCGATGAATTCGCCCGTCGCCATGTTCAAAGCGTCATCAGTTGCAGCGGCGATGCCACCGTTTTCTTCACGAAAATGCACCTTTATTCGACTATCACGGTTTCGGTACCCTTTTAGCACCTGATTGACCGGCTCTGGCTGCGGGCCATCGGCAACAAGACAGAGCTCCCAATCAGAGGTTGTTTGCGCCAAAACAGATTCAATGCATTCGTCAAGAAAATCGATTTCGGGGTGGTACACAGGGACAAGCAAAGAGAACATTGGCCCGTCTGTTTTTTCATTGCCCATTTCAGGGGAACTATCTTCGCTGTCTGTTAAATCAATAAGCTCAGTTGAATCGCTCACTTGCTGCCGCCTTTGTCTTGGAACTGTCGAGCTAGAGGGCCTTTAATTCTGGAAGCAAGTTTAAACGGGGCTGTCTCACGTAGCTGCTCTAACCTTTCAGCAGCAGCAGAGTTTGATTCCAAACGACTTTTTAGGAAGTCTATTTCTTTATCACGAACGCAGAGCTGATAATGAAGTTCAGTTGCTTCACCTTTCGCGCGGGCTTTTTCAGCCTCAGCCCCAACAACAGCATCTTTTGCGACATACATTTTCTGTATCGATTCATCAAGCCGCTGTGACAAACCAGCAATTAACTGATCTTTTTCTGCTAAAGCGACTTTTAAGCTTCTAGTTCCGTCATCAGTAATTTCTTCCACGCTGAGAGCCGCTAGCCCTTTTTGAAGCATGTCTACTTTCAACCGTTCGTTCTCCGCAACAGCCCGAGTCAACTCTTTCTCGTATTCTCCTAATGTTTTATGAAGAACGAGCGTCTCTTGTTTTCCTTTAACTGCCACCTTTGTGTAGAACGCAGAAACCATACATGATGCGTTTGCGCTAAAAGAAAAGTCGCGGACATAGCCAAGTTTTGCGAACGCTTCAGTCCACTGTGCAAGCAAACTAGCACTTTTTGAGCTGACAACGTTTACTGCATCGGTTGTGACAGGGATAGACAACACAATCGCATCAGATGACTCAGATAAAGCAAGCAAAGCAGAGTTCGCCTCTTCAGCTGTGAACGTTTGAGCGCATCCGATACACAACGCTACGTCATATGTCGCATTTGCTGCTGCAGTTAAGTCACCAGCATAGTTAGAAGTTTTTACGCCTTGACGCAGAAAAAAATCAGATAGATTCAGCGAACTCACAGGTTCATTTGCCGAAAATGTTGGTTCACCCAACAAAAGAGCTGATTCTGGCTGCAAAACGTCGATAATTTTTTGGGCGACGTCAACGATGCAATCGTCTAGATAACTGAAGGAGGAACTGGCTGTGTCGAGAGTAGTATTTGATTGTTTCACTCTGGTGACAATAGCAGACGCCCCTACGGTGCTGGTGCACCCAGCTGCATTCTTTTGGGATTCTCTAAATATCTAAACCCTTTAGCAAGAAACAAATAACATAGCTACCCTAGAGGCAGTGTCCCAAAGGTCAACCTCTCAAGCTTCTGCGTTAGTACGTTTTCCTTCAAACCGCACCCAGACTCGTCAGTGGTTACAGTTTTCTTCTGCTATAGGCTCGACACAAACCAATGCGCTAGGTGACGTCGTTGCGTGTCTTGCAAAAGTAGAACAAGCCGTTTCAAACGGTTTATGGGCTGTTGGGTACCTCTCTTATGACGCATCTCCTGCGTTTGATCCAAAACTGGTAGCACACTGCGATCTGACGATGCCGCTCGTGTCATTCTATTTTTTTGATCAGCCAACTATTCTTGCTACGCTGCCCCCTCCACGTACTAAACTGTTGCAGCCTCTTGCCTGGGAGTACTCCCATGACCAAGCCCTGTACAACAAAAAACTACAACAAATCAAAGAATATATCGAAGTTGGAGATACCTATCAAGTCAACTACACGTTGCGTCTTGCCGCCAAGTATAGCGATGACCCATATACTTTTTTTCATCTCATGCACACAGCGCAGCAAGCGAAATATAGTGTGTATCTTGATTTTGGCCGACACAAAATTTGCTCAGCCTCTCCCGAGCTTTTTTTTCATCAGCATCACGAGATACTTACGACGAAGCCGATGAAAGGAACAGCTAAGCGCCACAGCGACCCTCAGCTTGACAACCAGTTAGCGCAACAATTGCAGTCAAGCGAAAAAAATCTGGCTGAGAATACGATGATTGTCGATATGGCTCGCAACGATTTAGGCCGAATCTGTCGATATGGCAGCATTGAAACAACAAAGTTGCATGCGATAGAGTCCTATCCGACGGTCCATCAAATGGTTTCAACAGTTTCTGGTCACACTGATGCTTCACTAGTTGAGGTGTTGCATGCCCTTTTCCCTGCTGCTTCTATCACAGGGGCGCCAAAGTATCGAACAAGTGAAATAATTGCTGAACTTGAGACGACGCCACGAGGTCTCTATACAGGATGTATCGGTGCGATCTCTCCAGATGGAATCACTGAATTTAATGTGGCTATTCGCACAGCAGTGATCGATACTGACCAACAAAAAGTGAGCTATGGCGCAGGCGGCGGGATCGTCTATGATTCTAATAACGAAGACGAATGGCAAGAGATGAACCAAAAAACTAAAATTATTGTCGATAGCGTCACCTGATGGCTCCCTTTAAGTTGTTAGAAACTATGCGGTATGAGCCGTCTTTAGGCATTGTATTGCAAGAGTTGCATTTTGAGCGGCTCGGTAGCGCAGCGAAGCATTTCGGTTTCGAAATGGCAGATGCTTCCACCACTAAGATAGCAAAAAAGTATATTCCTGGGGCATTCAGTACTTCATTCGTCGTGCGCATCACGGTTGATAACGCAGGCGCACTAGTAGTTGAAGAGAAACCACTGCCAGCTGTTACACCACTGCTACGTGTCTGCTTTGCGGCTCAGCCATTAGATGCAGCAAATGAATTTTTGTATCATAAAACAACAAATCGATCTGTCTATCAACAGGCACGGCAACCTTTCCCAAATGTTGATGACGTTATCTTATGGAATGAAGCTGGCGAGATTTGCGAGACAACGTTCGGGAACATCGTCGTCAAACTAGATGGCCGCTATATAACACCGCCAAACGAAGCTGGGCTTCTGCCAGGAACCTTCCGACAAAAACTGCTCAACGATAAAATTATTGTAGAGCAAACCATTTCGAAGCAAGCATGTGAAGAAGCAACCGACCTGTTCTTTATCAATTCGGTTCGGGGCTGGGTCAAGCTGACGCTAGTCTAAGCCCACGTTCTAGCAAATCACGGCTACCTAGACGGCGACGCAGTTGACGCTCTAAACCAGAAATAGGATACAGATTTTGCGGCGCTCGCGATTCTTTATGCGCCATACTTGCATACCTTGGCAGCAGCGCAGAAACATAGTTTGCCCGCTCAACAGCAGCTTCAATGCTAAGCGACCGAGGTAACTCTAGACGCACGATACTGCTTGCAACCGAACCAACATCAGCAAGCCGCAAGAACCATGACCAACGCAAAAACCTACCTTCAATATCGATCAGCGGAGTGCGCTCCCCTGGTTTCAATTTTCCTAACACAGGTACAACATCGTCAGGCAAATATTGCACGTGCTGCGACTTTACGTAACCAACGCCACAGGCAAGCTCACGTTGCTGCAAAGGCCCATCAAATACAACCAGCTCTTCATCTTCGCACTCTGCTGAGATAAGATCTTCCAGCCGAGCCATATGGTTTTGCACACTCATATTTAAAGCTTCGCTTGAATCATCTTTTGTTGCTTTAAACTTGTACGTTTCGCCGAATCGTGGCAGCTCTATATCAGCTATTCCTACCGCACTAGTATGTACCGCACGTTCGATACGAGTGTGTTCCACTTCAGCTTTTGTGGCTGTGCAGCGTACAGAACCAGCACCCACCGTTGCACAAATACCTCGGTGTGGATGGCCCTCGTCTTCAAACCAGATGTGTGCATCGAAACGACGCACGCCGTCGATAAAGATAATTGATGAGCGCAGGTTAACAGCTGGCACACTAATGGGTTTCCACTTCTCTACAGCAACCTCGGCATCGACTTTTACTGATTCGCTCGCTGAATCTAACTCGTTTATTTCTATTGGAGAGCCGTACGAAGGATCCCATGTTTCAACAAAAAAGCTCATGCTGTCACTTTCTCTACCGTCGAGGTTGAAGGGTTTTTGGTTACTTCGTAGCGCACTGGCATGCGCATCGCCATCTCGCGAACATGGGTTACGATAACAACCATCGTGCCGTTAGATGCTAACTCTTCAATTGCTCCAGCGGCAATATCTAACGTTTCGGCGTCTAATGTTCCGAAGCCCTCGTCAAGAAAAATCGATTCTAGTCGTGGTGAATCTAGCGATGCTAGCTCTGCAACTGAGTCAGACAAGGCGAGCGCCAAGGCAAGCGATACAAGAAAGGTTTCGCCACCTGAAAGCGTCCGCACATCACGTCGCTCGCCTGCATTCAGGTGATCAACAATCTGAAAGTTTCGATCATGCAGCTCTAATGAATATTGTTTGCTTGATAAGGTTTGTAGACGCTGCGTGGCACGTACTACTATTTCTTCCATAGCTTCAGCAAGCAACCAGCCTTCAAAACCTTGTGCCGATAAATGACGGCCGAGTACTTCGGCTGTTTTAACTGCTTTCTGCTCTGTTCGCATCTCTGAGGTAAGCCGTTTTCTTTCTGCCGTGTGATTTTCAATCGTTGCGATAGCTCGCTGTGCCTGTGATTTCGCTTCAGCAATAACTATAGTAAGTTGGTCAAACTCCGACAGTTCGAGCTGAGCCTCGGCCGCACTACTCTGAAGCTCGTCAACAAGTTGTTTCTTTTCTCTAGCAAGGCGTTTACCTTTTCCTGCCAAAGCTTCACGCTCTTTGGTAAGCAATGCAACTTTTTCTGTCGCCCAACTGGCCAGGTTCTTGGCCATTACAGAAACTTCTTGCTGGTCAATAGCTGGCGGCCCTAGAACAGCGACGCTATCTCTGAACGCTAAAAAGTTAGCGTGTTGTGTTTTTTCTGCTTGTTCAGCTTCTCGAAGGCGTTGCTGAACGTGGATTAAAACTTTCTCTGCCGCTACTATTTTCGCTGCCAACTCTTTTTGTTTTTGCTCATTTTTCTTAGCAGCAACCAGTTTTTTTTCGACTTCTGTTTTTGTTAAAGCATCACTAAGAAGCTGCTCGGATTCAGCAACATGGATGCTTTCGCGCTCTAGCGCTTTTTGTATAGCTTTAACACCAGCCTCCGAAGCAGCAGCACTTTTTGTTGCTTGTGCCAGCGTGGTTTCGCTTTTTTTCAGCACGCTACGCAACTCCTGCAATGCTTCAGGAGGAACGTGATCGGGCACTTCCGATACATCTTGTTCACATACTGGACATGGCTCGCCAACAACAAGTTGCGCACGCCACCCGTCACTGTCAGCCTTAGCTCTAGCGATGTTAAATTCAGCTGCAGCAGCTTCTTGCGCTTTTTCTGAGACTCTCAGATTCTTCTGCGCCACCTTGTCAGCGTTCTCAGCTTCAGCTAGTTCACTGCCAAGTTTTTTAGCTGCCTCAAAATGATTCTCATAATGGCTATGCCGTTGCTGCATCTCGTGTAGTTGTAAAAGCGAATACTCGGCTGGTTGTACTTCTTGTTGCTCTCTGCGTGCGCTCTCAACAAGAAGTTGAGATTCTTCGAATGCTGCGACAAGTGAGCCAATTTCAAAATTTTTGTACTCAAATGGCTTATCAGTAATGTCTTTAAGCAGCACAAGCGATGAATCAAGTTCTTTCACTTGGTCACGTATTGGCGATAAATCTTGTTCGATTTGGTTTACCTGTTTTTGCAGTTTGAGGCCATCTGCTTCAAATTGTTCAATGTCTCCAAGTGCTGTTTGTGCTTTTTCCAATGCGTCTGGCTCAATACTATGGCGCTGTTTTTCTGATTCTAGAAAAAGAATTTTCTGCTTCGCATGTTTTGCCTTTTCACGAGATCGTGAACCCATTTTTGCATAGATCTCAACATCAAGAAGCCGACGAAGCAACTTTTGCCGTTCGGCTGGTTCATCTTTAAGAAATCGCGCAAACGCACCTTGCGGCAAAACAACGGTGCGCGTGAACTGTGAAAAGTTAAGACCCAGCAGGTCTTCTACGGCTTGGTCAAGCTCTTTCACATTGCCTGCGAGCACTTGTGTCTGTGTGTTTTCGTCAGAATCTGCACTAGATAAATGGCGTTCAAGACGTGCTTCTTTTGTTGTGGCTTTTACTTTGCCAGGTGTTTTTGATTGCAAACGACGAACAACTCGAACAGCGGTGTAGGTGCTATTTCCAAGTTGAAACGTTAAACAGACCCTGGCTTCGTTCGCAAGCTGATGGATGACTGGGGCAACAAGATTTGTCTTATCATAACGAGGCAACGAGCCATAAAGGGCGAAAGTTATCGCATCGATTATTGTCGATTTTCCAGAGCCTGTTGACCCGACGAATGCGGCAAGTTCGACATCGGTGAAATCCACTGTGGTGTATTCTTTATAGGCAGCAAACCCTTTAAGTTCTAACGATAATGGCCTCATTGCAGCACCTCAGCTGAAGCGCTTTGTATCTCGTCAAGGAGAGAAGCGAACTCTTTCGTTAACGTTTCATCAGCATTGTGCTGCTCTTCTAAGTAATCGCCGAAGAGTTGGATCGGGGTGCGCCCATCACGCCGTTTTGTTTGCTGGTGTGTTGCATCTTCAACAGCTGTTATCTGTATTTCTACAGCAGCTTGACCAAATAGCTCACGGACATCATCAGCTAGACCTACCCGATATGGTTCCTCCACACGAATTCGTAGCCATTCGTTGCCGACATCTTTTTTCTGTTCAGCGAGAGACTCGAAAGTGCCAACCAGCGTCCGTAGTTGACGACCACTCTTCAGTTCGACTGCTTCCACTTTGGCAGGCAACCCAGCGGATGCTTCAACAATATTTACTTGCTTGGTTTGCGCTTCTTCACCAAAATCGAGCTGCAACGGCGAACCGCAATAATGCAGCGCTGTAGGGCCAGCAATTTTTTGTGGACGATGCAGGTGGCCTAGCGCTGCATAGGTCACACTCGTTGGGAAGTCATTTGCACTAACACCATATTCATCAATGAGATGTGCTGGACGTTCACCGCCACCAGCGACAGCACCTGTTACAAAACAATGCCCAACTAAAATGTTAACGCTTTCGGCATCGAAGCTAGAACTTAACGCTTTAATAACTTGACGCAGCCGCGCAGTATAGGTTTGCGCATTCTGAAAGGCGGCTTGACTCATCAACGATTGCGCTTTAACAATCGCACGTTGTGAGATAAACGGTAGCAACGCTAGCTGTGCTTTTTCTTTTGAAGCGGTTTCGATAGTGATGACTCCACCGTCGGCAGCCGATTTTGGTTGACACCCCACTGTTATCTGTGCAAGATCAAGCAGTGGCGTTACTGCCTGTAACTTTCTATGGTTGTCATGGTTACCTGCAATAGCTATGACAGGTGCAATCTCTGCAAGCTGCAGCAAGGTCTCATAGACAATAGTTTCGCTTTCAGGCGTTGGTGCTGCTGTTTCAAAGAGATCGCCAGCGACAATAGAAAAATCGACGTTATGCTCAGCAGCGAGTGAAATGATCTCTGCAAAAACAGCTTTGTGTTCTTGGGCACGGCTATGCCCACGAATTGTTTTACCGACATGCCAGTCGGAGGTGTGCAAAAATTTCACTATAAACCTTCGAACGGGTCAACGTTGCTGTCGGCTTCATCGGCGCTTTGCGCTTCGGAAGGTCGCGTAGCCCACGACGGAAACGGAAACTCGACCAGCAGTGGCACAGGAAGGCGCGGTTGCGCTATATACATGGAGCCAGGTTTCAAAATAGTTGCTCGTTTACGCTGCACGCCTGGTAGAAATCCATATTCGTCACGGCGAGCTTCGGCAGGGTCTAACCGGCCGACAACTCGAATAGCGCTGTTGGCTACCACACGGCGTTCGACTTCGCTTGCTGTTTGCTGTGCGCCGATCAAAATAATGCCAAGTGAACGGCCACGCTCGGCCACATCTAACAGAATCTCTTTGATAGGGCTCGATGAATCTCTCGGTGCATATTTGTTTAATTCGTCAAGAACTACAAGTTGCAACGGTTTTGCTGAACCGCTCGCTTCTTTCTCGTCAAAAGCCTGCCGCAGAACAACACCTACAACGAAACGCTTCGCTCTATCGTGCAGCGCATGAATATCAATAACAGTAACCTGATGCGAATCTAGATCAAGGGCGTGCTGCGCTGAATCGTCGATATCAGAGCGAATCAAATGCTCAACATGGCGGCGAGCTGACGCCAGCCGACGCACAAATGCGTTAATGGTGCCTGTGCCTACGGCTCGACCTGTCCACCGTTGATCGGCACCATCTTCAGGATTAGCAGGCACAAGCTTATTTTCTATAGCATCAAGCAGCGCCCCAAACGTGCGGATTATTTGGCCATCAAAGTTAACAGCACCATCGCCTGTGACAGGAAGCTGTCGCAGCTGCGCAGTAACGGCTTGCACAACAATGGTGTATTGTTGACGTTCATCTTCGGCATCAGCGAACAAAAATGGCAACAAATTCTGTTGACAGAAATCAGCGACTGTCCAAAAAAACGGGCTCACGCCAAGGCTGCGAGACCCTGTTGATGGTGTTGCGTTTGCATCGCCTCGCCTCGGCGGCGCAAGAATCCCTACATCTTTAAACGGGCCAGGATCGATACCCAACGGTTTATAGCGGGCAGCATCTTTATCCTTTAAATCGCCATTTTTATGGTCTAAGAAAAGCAAATCTTCGCCTTTCACATTAAAAATAAGTGCTTTCGTGTTTGCCGCCTCGGCTCCGAGCACACCTGAGGTAAACATGGAATACAACAGAAACGTAGCAAAACTTGTTTTTGTGGCAACGCCAGAAATACCCGAAATGTTGATATGGGCACCTTTTGTTCCATCGATAAAATCAAGATCAAGAAAAACAGGTTCGTTGTTACGTGACAAACCAGCAGGCAGGCGACGTTCGACCGAGTCGAACGATAGAGCAATGTCACGCTCTTCATCTTCTGCGCGCCTCACTGGGTCGCCAGGGAGAGGAGGCAGCAAAATCTCTGGCTCAAACCGAGTGGGCTGTACTAACGCTGCTTCGCTCACTTCGGCAGGCAGAATACCTTCAGAAATCAGGAATACATCACTTTGAAAGGTTGCACCCTCATGACGAGCACGGATTTGTGTCACCATGCCATAGATATGTACCACTTCGCCGCTTGGCAACACTCGATCCATAGCAACCACATCATCAAGCTGCAACGCCTGGCCAGGTTCGACAGCAACCCAAAACTCTAATGGTGTTGCATCGTCTATACCAATGACTCGACCGACAGTTTCTGACTTTACTGATTTGGCTTTTTTCTTGGCCATAAAGGCTACCTCACAACTTGTTTCCTCCTAACCTAACAAACACGTGTGACATTTTATGAAAGTTACGTTATCTATTTAGCAAATATTGATTTTACTTGGGTATGTCAATTCAAGGTTTAGTCTGTCATTTCCAGCCACAACTAGGAATCTAGATCTCCAATCAAGTTGGAGATGACAAAACTAGGTTGGGTATGTCAATCCAAGGTTTAGTCCGTCATTCCCAGCTGCGACTGGGAATCTAGATCTCCAATCAAGTTGGAGATGACGAAACTAGGTTGGGTATGATGAAACTAGGTTGGAGATGACAGAAGTAGGTTCGAGATGACGTTCTAGTTTAAATTATGATTTTTGCTTGACCATTCTTTCTCTGTGGTTCATGATGCAGGTAGGTCATTTCTTCTGAAGTGACATGTGTTAACATTAGAGGGAATCACATTCGGTTGCGGGGGCTTGGCGGGGCCAACTGACCGAGATTCTCCTCGTGTTAACACCGATGGTGCTTGCACGGTTTATACTGAGCAAGCACCATTGCTTTTGGCGCAATGTTTCGACCCACTACTGCGATACGAGGACATATGAACGTTGGCGATACAGTAACAAATTTTACGGCCACAGATCAAGACGGCACGCAACATTCACTTGAAGAACTTGTTGCTGACGGGCCGCTTGTTCTTTTCTTCTATCCCAAAGCAATGTCGCCACTTTGTACCAAAGAAAGCTGCCATTTTCGTGACTTAAAAACTGATTTTTCTGACTTTAACACCAAAATTGTTGGCATTAGCGCAGATGACCCATCATCACAGAAAAACTTTGATCAAAAACATTCGCTAGGTTTTCCACTTTTAAGCGACAAAGACGGCACCATTGCGAAACAATTCGGCGCAAAACGCATGGGCCCACTACCGCCACGCCGCATAACATTTGTGATAAATCAAGATAAAATAGTTATCGGCGCATACAAAAACGAAACCAAAGCAAACGAACACGCCGACCAAGCTTTAGAACTAGTGAAAGGGTTATTGGACGCTAATGGATGACTCAACCAGTCAACAAGATTCCAAGCGACGTGCTTCGATTCTGCTACAAACTATCGAAACCCCAGATTGTGTCAACGGGCCCTTCGATAACTTCACGCAAATTTCTGACGCTCAAGAAATTATGGCTCGTGTTTCTGCTGAAGATAAACTCATGCTACATGAAACGCTTAAATATTTCTTGAATGGAGAAAAAATCCGAGCAATGTCTGCCTTCAAAATGTTATCTGAGCAAACCAAACAAGAAGTAACACAGTTTATCTTTGATAAAAAACTCGCAACACGTTTAACCGAAGGTCCTTTTGCCCGAGTACAAACTCCAGATCTCAATCAAATCAGGACGTTGCGCCGCGAGGATATTACTGCATTTCCTTCACTTCCCGGAGCAGGTGATTTAGGAACAGGTCCTTTAGGAACGGTCAGCCCGCTCCGCAGCAATTGATCAATGCTGCTTGTCCATCGACATATGGATCGTACAACAACATCGTAACAGTACCTTCAGTGCGATTCTTTCCAGGTTTCTGAAGTTAAACCGCTTCTCGAACAATACTGAAATGTGTGCATCCAAACTAGTTGTTGGCCAAAACCTCAAACGCGAAGCTTGCGATGTTTCTTGTTTCTTCGCTGAAGGTTATGCCAACTAAGATAATTTGGTCAGCGTGTGTTTTATACTTTTCGGCATAGTTCTTCTCTTTAATCTGGCTAAGGGCATTCGAAAACTCTGGGGCTGAATTTGCAGTTACTTTGAATTCAAGGATGTAAACAATTTTTTCGCCGCTTGAATCGTTGACCTGTAGCGTCAAATCAATTCGCCCTTTATTCGTAACATCTTCAGCTGTTACCACAGCACCGAGAGAGTTTAAATACGCATACATAACAGAGGCGTAATAACCCTCATACTGCGCAATCTTGTTATTACGATAGTTGTCGTTTGCGATGCCGCTAAATAACGACACGATCTGTTTTTCTAAAGATGTAAGATCAACCTGCTGTAACGCTTTCATCGCAGGCAGAAGCTTCGGTGTTTTTTCTAGCAAATAGTTTTTCAAAACAAGCTGGTTAAAGCTTGTTCGCACTTCATGGTTCGGAAAACCTAACTCAAAAACATCGGAGCCATACACCGTCTCGGCTCCTGTGATTGTGATATAGCCACTTTGAAACAGCAACGTTTCAAGTTGCAGATTGTTTGTGTCAAAGCTGCCTAACACTTCATAGGTTGCCTCAATAGAATCAAGTAATGGAAGATGATAGTGGCTAGAACGCAACACCTGCAACAAAAAACTTGGTGTGCCTGTTTCGAACCAATAGGGACGATACGAGTGCTCGTTCTGTAGAAACAACAAAATATCAAAAGGGTTATACACCTTTTCGCCCAGCCAGTTATAGCCGTTATACCATTGCCGCAGCTTTTCCATATCGACGCCATGAAGCACCTCAGAGAAATACGTTGCAACTTCGTCGTGGGTATAGCCACAAAGTGACCCGAAGCGGCGGCCAATCGAGATATCCTCCAAATTGTTTAACCCACTAAATACTGAAACCTTCGAAAATTTTGACACGCCCGTAAGAAACGCAAACCGCAAAGCATTATCTTGGTCTTTAATAGCAGAATAAAGACTTTGCAAGCCACGAGTTATTTCATGCAGTTCGCTATTCGCTAAATTATCCAGAATAGGTTTATCGTATTCGTCGATAAGAACAACTACTTTTTGATCAAATTGCCGCTGCACAGCACTAATCAAGGTAGACAAGGCCACAGCATTATCAAGCGCTGCATCTAACTCAACGCCTAAGCGTTGCGCATTTTCTTGCAAAAGCGCCATAACTCGGACATTTAACTCGGCTCGGGATTCAACAATGCCGTTCGCAAACGAAATATGAATAACTGGATGTTTCGTTTCCCACGCCCATTCGCTATGAATCGCTAGACCCTCAAAAAGTTCTTCTGCCCCCTCGAAAAGCTCTTTCAATGTGTCAACCAATAGCGATTTTCCAAATCTGCGTGGCCGAGACAAGAAATAATATTTACCCTCAACAAGACGTTTAATATCAGCTGTTTTATCGACATAGACATACCCTTCAGAAATAATTTCTCTGAAGCTGCTAATGCCAATGGGTAAACGTTTCGAGGCCATATACGCCTTACTATAGCAAGGTCTTTATCCTTACAGATTAAACCTTCTGAGAATGGTTAACGACGAACATCTGGGTCGGTCTGGATCACTCGGGAACGAACAGTGAAGACGCTGTCGCCTGAAAGAACACCGCCGCGAGCGAACAAGCGACCATACGCCCAGTTAGACAAACCAAGTTCTGGACGGCCAAAAGCATACTGACCGTCTACCCATCTGGTAAAACCGTCGCCGACAAACGGCGCATCGATGCTCTGCCAAAAACGATCTTGCTCCTGGCTGTCTTCACTAATCAAACTTGCCACAAATCGCGGGGCGTAACGTCCAAATAGTTCAACCGCTTCTTGCACTGAATCGACTGCTATGAGCGTGATTTCTGGCGAATCTTCCCATTCCCATTCGGTTGCAAGCTCGGCCTTTGGCAAAACCGTAGCCTTTGCCTCTGTTACACTGCCACCAGCACGACTGATCTGTACTTTCTCATCAAACCACGACTGTGGTACAACATCTTGCGAGCCGTCAACAACATGCAGTTTAGGGTTGACACCACGACGATTAGCCGCCTCGTTCAGGCCAGCCAAAACCGCCTGCACACCTCTTTCAGCCTGCGATCGCAGCACACACACGGTGTTTAACGTATTGCACACTTTACGATCCAACGAATTTGCGACTACTGCCTGCAAACGCTCATAATCGGCACCTTCGCCAACAACCATCCACGCGCCACCAGTGCCATGCAAACTCACAGGCACACCGCTTTGCCGAGCGACCGCCCCGAGTTGGGAAACAGCTTTGCCACTCCCCCGAGCAACAGCCAACGACAGCCCAGGATTAGAAAACAACGCCCACCCAACACTACGTTCTCTGCTTGGCAGCAAACACGCAGCACCAAGCGGCAAACCAGCAGCCTCCAGTGCTGGAAGTAACGCCGAAGAAACAATAGCCTGCGCCGTTTGATACGCGTCAGAGCCAATACGAAATACCACAGTATTACCGCTGCGAAGCACACCACACGCATCAGCGAAAACATTCGGCCGGCCTTCGAAAATAAACCCGACAACGCCTATGCCAGCTTTTCGCTGCTGCACTTTCCATCCTTCGTGAACTGTTTCATCAACAAGCTGATCACGGCTTGAGGGCTGCGAAGCCCACATCTGCAAACCAGCAACCATATCGCTACGCATTTTCTCGTCAAGAATCAGCCGCGTCACTGAACGACCTTTAGCTTTTGCGGCAGCAACATCTTGCCTGTTCGCTTCGGCGATCGCAGCGAAAGAATCATCGTCAGCGAGCAAAGCAGCGAAGCGTTCATAAAAGTCAGTGATCTGTTGGTCACTGCAACCAGCTAACGCAGCAAACGCATCAGAGGCCTCATCAACCGTAGTAGACGCAATATCCCACTGGGAAGCTGGAACGTGTAATACATCGCCGCTGTCATTCACAACAATAACTTTGTCACCCTCAACAAAGTTATCCGCCAACTCGGGCGAAACAGAAGTGACTTTGTCGCCGCCGAAAAGAATTTTTTGTCCTGGCTGCAATTGTTGAAGCTGTTCAATCATGGCTACAGCCTATAGCAAAAATAGTCCAGCAGTAGCCAAAATCGTTCCGAACAGCTTTATAAACGGATGCTCTTTCTCTTTCAAAATAAAGTAAGAGCCTGCTAGGAAATCAACTTCCAAAGGGTACTTGCTGCTTTGTCTGTTGAAACGTTGAGCCATCTCTAGTATTGCTACTGTTTTATACAGTGCACTCATACTTTCGCTGCGGTTGGTGCTTACAGACGAGGATAGACAGTTCACTGAACATATATTTTCGCAAGAAATTGTCTATGGTTTTTCGGGCCAGTCGTGTTTTGGATAGCGGCCTTTCATTTCTTTACGAACGTCATGCCAGCTGCCATTCCAGAAACCTGCTAAATCATTGGTTGTTTGAATTGGTCGTTGCGCTGGTGATAGCAGTTCGAATGTTAACAGCACTGCTCCATCGGCGAGCATGGGTGTTTGTGTAACGCCGAATAATTCTTGCGCTCGAACCGAGACAAGTGGGAAAGGTTTTGTGTAGTCAATTTTTTTCTGACGACCAGATGGCAGCGTATATGTCGATGGGGCTAACGTGTCCAATCGCTGCTTTTGTTTCCAACTGAGTTCTGACTCGAAGATCTGCGCCATATCTAATGCAGCCACATCTTTTAGACTTGTTGATTCGAGTAGCCACGGAGTGAAGAAGTGCTGTGCATCACGCCGTAATGTTTCATCACATACGTCAGGCAGTTCTTCTTGCGGACAATGTGTTGCGGCAAACACTACCCGAGCTTGCAGCTGTTTCGCTTGCGTCGACCATGACAGTAACTTTAGCCCTTGCGTTTGAATCTGTTCTAACAAAAGCTGCGTCACTTCTTCTGACGGCTGAACTTGTTCATCGACTGTGCCGAAATCGAGTGAACCAAGCCGACGCTCAACTCGCTGGCTGACATCGTTTTGTTTTGCATCCCACCCTAAGAAACGGCGTTCGGTTATTTCGCTTTGGAAACCTAATTCAACATCGATTGCATCGATAGGCGCTGCCCGTCGGATCTGCGGGTTTCGTTTCTCGCCTGTTACTTCAGCCACAACGAGCATCGCTTCAAGCGCAAGCTGGTCATGTTGAGGCACTTGCGCGCCGATGCCGCTACGCAGACGAAACCTGCCACCTCGCCCACCACGATTTTGCGCAAGCCGATCAGGATACGCTAACGCTAGTGTGCGCCCTACATCTTCAGGTGCGATTGTGACCCGACGAGCTTTACAACGCTTCGCAATATCGCGAGCGCGAGAACGCACTGTTTTGATTGCTCGACCATCGCTAAAAGGGATCGTAACGTTTAGGTCTTCAACAAGAGTGATACGAGACCACACATCGGCTGGTCGTTCTGATGGACGACCAGCAATAACATCACGCTCACTCAGCAATGCTGCTAGCACGCATGCAGTCCAACCAAGTGGACCATCGCCTGACGCTGCCACCATTGCCGCAAGACGAGGCGGCAACGGCAAAGTAAGCATCGCTCGCCCCCGTTTGGTTATACGCCCATTGATGTCTAGCGCATCAAGCATCTGTAAAACGTCACGAGCTTGCGCTATCGCTTTGTCGTCTGGCTGATCCAGCAGTTGTAATGCGTTGATTGTGGTTCCCCACGCTGCTGCTTCTAACAAGACACTTGCAATATCGATCTGTAGAATCTCAGGCGGCTCATGATGTTTACGAGCGCCGTGTTCGAGCTTCGACCAAAGCCGAATCGCCACACCTGGGCCGAGGCGACCCGCACGACCGCAGCGTTGTTGTGCTGAAGCACGACTATGGTCGACAGTAACGAGCTTTGTTAAACCTGTCGCAGGATCAAACCGTGGACGTCTGGCAACACCAGAATCGATGACAACCCCGATACCTTCAACAGTCAGTGACGTTTCGGCGACGTCGGTCGAGACGATCACACGCCGCTTCGCCGGATTAGCGCGCAGAGCTTCATCTTGCGCTGCGCTGTCAAGCCCACCATATAAAGGTAAAGCAGAAACTTGTGGGTATTTCTGTTGAATGGAGTTTACTAGACGACGAATTTCGGCAATACCAGGCATAAAAGCCAGCACGTCGCCAGGTTCATTGAGCGCTTCCTCAACGGCGCGCATCATCGCATTTTCAAGTCGTTCTTTTTGTTTGCGTGGGCGCCAGCGAATATCAACTGGATATGTCCGCCCTTCACATGCAACAATTGGTGCTGGCTCTTTAGTATCACTAAGCAAATGAGCAATTTTTTGTGCATCAATTGTGGCCGACATAACCAAAATGCGCAGATCTTCACGCAATGTTTCGGCTGTATCTAAAGCAAAGGCAAGACCCATATCAGCATGCACACTACGCTCATGGAACTCATCAAAAATAACTGCGCCAACGCCCACCAGCTCTGGATCTGTCTGTAGGCGACGTGTTAGAATGCCTTCGGTTACAACCACTATTCTCGTAGCGGCGCTGACCTTTGCGTCATCACGGACACGATAGCCAACCACATCACCAACACGGGTCTCTAGCAGCTGTGCCATACGTTTTGCAACTGCACGAGCAGCCACACGGCGAGGTTCTAACACCAAAATAGTTTGATCGCCAAGCCAAGATTCATCTAACAGCCGTAGCGGAACAATAGTCGATTTACCAGCCCCAGGCTCGGCAACAAGCACTGCTTTACGTTCATTTTCTAAAGCGCTACGCAGTTCTATAATGCTGTTTTCTATCGGCAGATCAGTGGGTGCTAAACGACTCATTGCTTGCACTCTAGTGGGATGTCGCACACTTCTCTAACCTGTAAGCTCAGCTGGATCATCTGCTGCTGTGCTGGCCAGGACCCAACCGAGTTGATCGTCGGCGGCAAAACGCCACCACTGGTTGTCTTGGTCTAGGCGTAGTTGCGTTTTCCCTAGGTTAACGCAGTTATTGTGGCTTCTTGCTGTGCTATTTGACGCAGCCTCTAAAGCGTCAATGCCTGGTTTGAGAAGCAATGATGTTGGCTGCCACACCTCACGTGTTATCCGCAAGCCAGCTTCTTGGCCGTAACGCCACGCTTGTGCCAAGTTAAGAAAGTCGGCTTCCGATAGTTTCTGACTTTCACTCATTTGTTTCTTAGAAATTTCGCCGCTAGCGAACCGACGGACAAGGTCGGCTTCGGTGTCTATATGCAAATAGCTTTGTGATGTTCCAGAAACCAGATTGTATGCTCGCAGCGCTGCATCAGATACAAGGTGTTGCAAACCTCGCTCTTCGATACCGCTATCTTGAGGGGGCACAACACACAGCGTTGCCAGCGAGCCAGATTTTCTAGGCAACCGTTTAAAATCGGTCAGTTCTATCGGCTCTTTTTTGTAGGCCTTTGACGCCGTTATACCAGGGTCGGCGCCTCGCGGCAAATCGGAAATAGGCTCTTGCACTGTTGCACCTGGTGAACGTTGACTGCGAACTTGTGAAAGAAGATCATCGCGATCTTGCCCGCAGAAAAGTAGCAGCATAAACGGGTCAGCATCAAATAGTTCGGCTACTGCCCAACAAAAATCGGCGCCATGTTTGCAGACAACAGCTGCGCTTGGACAGTTGCAGTCAAACACAAAGTTTCTAGCATCAAAGAGAAACAAGGCTAGTTCTTGCGGTACTTCTCCAGAAAGCAGTGCAACTGCAAGCTGCCCTGTCTCGACAACCTTGGCGATCATAGATGTTAAAGACGCTTCTGTGAACAGTTCTGTGCCTACTTGTACGCTATAAGACTTTTGATCAGCTATATCAGCTCGAATACATCCTGGACTCACCTCGATATTTTGGATATGTCGTCTGCGTTTATAGTTTCTCCCTTTTCCTAGGCTGACATTCTGAGAACTGCCAGCTTCGACTTGCAAAGCCATTTCGATATGGTCTAGCCATAACGCTCCCCAGAAACCTAGCGTGTTAGTTGCCGACATCGCCTACGCAGCCTCCTCTAGTGCAACGAGTTCGCCTAAGTCATCGTCAGATAAGTCACCTAGCCAGGCTTCGCCGCCTCCAATTGCTTTATCTGCTAATTGCCGTTTGACTCGCAAAAGCTCAGCCACCCGATCTTCGACGGTGCCTTGCGTGACTATTCGATGCACAGTCACTGTCTGTTTTTGACCAATGCGATAGGCACGATCGGTTGCTTGATCTTCAACCGCTGGGTTCCACCAACGGTCATAATGAATCACGTTGCTTGCCGCAGTCAGGTTCAACCCAGTGCCGCCAGCTTTGAGAGAAAGAATCAACACATCAATCTGTTTATTTTGGAACTGGTCAACAAGCTGCTGACGAGATTTGACGCTTTGTCCGCCATGGAGCATCTCAACCTTATAGCCTGCTTCATCAAGATGGCTTGTCAATAACTCCCCCATTTTCACATATTGTGTAAAAATTAATGTTGACTCTTCACTTTGTCGTGCTGTTTCTAACAAGGTAAGCAACGCATCGATTTTGCCCGAACGGCCAGCAAGCGGTGCGCTCTGCCCAAGGTATTGCGCTGGATGGTTGGTGATCTGCTTCAAACCCGTCAACAGTTTCAGAACAAGCCCTCGACGCTTGATCCCATCTGTTTGGGCAACCTCAGTCAACGCAGAATCGACCGTTGCTTTATACAGCGTTACCTGTTCAGGTGACAGCGGCACCACAACATCGCGCTCTATTTTCGGTGGAAGCTCAGGCGCAATGCCAGGGTCTGTTTTTTTGCGGCGCAACAGGAAAGGCTTCGTCAGCTGTTGCAGTTCGGCAGACGCTTTGGTGTCGTTGTCTTTTTCGATAGGTAGCGCAGTGCGGCGGCGGAACGTTTCAAGCGGACCTAGCAGACCTGGCACCGCCCAATCGAGAATTGACCATAGCTCGCTCAGGCGATTTTCGACAGGCGTTCCTGTTAGAGCAATGCGAGCGTTGCTTTGCAGCTGACGAAGTGACTTTGCTGTGCGAGAAAAAGGGTTTTTTGCGTGCTGCGCTTCATCTGCCACGCACAAATCCCACAGCTGTTCTTTGATAGCTTCATTGTCAGATCGAACAACGCCATAGGTTGTGATAACAAGTTCACCTTCTTGAATATTGTCAAGGGTCCGATTGGGGCCGTGATAGATTCGCACAGATACATCTGGCACAAACTTTGCAGCTTCACGCGCCCAGTTGTGCAGCAACGACGTCGGGCAGACAACCAACGTCGACCCACCTCGAAGCGCATGCAGTGAAAGCACCTGGATGGTTTTGCCAAGCCCCATATCATCAGCTAAACAGCCACCCATTCCGAGTGAACACAAGTCGGCCATCCACGCTAAACCTCTGCGCTGATACGGCCGCAAGACAGCCTGCAAACCTGGCGGCTCGCTTTGTTCTCTCGCGTTAGAAAGTTCAAGCAGTTGTTGCGCGATAGCCGCAACACGGTCGTCGGTCCGGATAGCAAAGTCACCGTCTTCATCTTCGAGATCTATCGATGACCCCAACGCTGCAGTTAACGCAACAACAGGGTGAAGCTCTGGCGGTCGCTGACGTAAACGCTCAGCAAAACTGCGGTCAATGCGCACCCATTTGCCGCGTAACTGGACGACGCTACGTTTCGCCCGACCCAAAATTTTCAGTTCGTCAGGCTTCAGCGGTGACCCTTCAAGCAGAAACTCCCAGTTAACTTCTAGCAACGCTTTTAGCCCTGTCATCGAAGGTAAGCCGCTTTCTGGCGGCCCGCTTGTGACAACAAGCTGGCGTTCTATCTTTGGTGCGACAAGCTCAGACGGCCAGCGAACATCTATGTCGATATTGTTGAGTGCTTCGAGCTGGTCAAGCAAAATATCTAACTCATCATCGTCTAGCCAAGCCTCGGTCGGGTTTGTTTGTTGTAAAACATTTTTAAATGGCGAAACAAGATCGGCAAGGCGTCGCAAACCAGCAAGCAACGTGATTTCTGCCTGCTCACCCAAGCGTTGCATCACCTTGGCAGGAGTCTGCCAGAAATTGGAAACGTCGATGACAAGCGATGGATCAAGCTTGCTTTGCAGGTGAAACGTGACTAGCCACTGTGCGGCGTCTTCTTCTGGAGGATGCACCCGCAGAATAAGTTGCGAACTAGCGCAATGTGCAACAGCTAGGTCGTTGAGCCAGGGGCGAAGCTGAGGTGCTTTTGTAGGCTGACGATCAGCGAAAAGAGTAAGTCCGCTAGCATCACTAGCCGCAGATGTTCGGATGAAACAGTCGGCAACTGCATCAAAAAAACTTCGCAAACAATGCGTTGGGTCGCTCATGAACAGTTGCTTTGAACGAGTGTTTTGATTCTTAACAACTGTTGCATGCGCCTCGACAGGCAACGCTTTCGCTAGATGCTGCACATAGGTAAGATCTTGCTGATCGAGTGGGTCGACCCTCCACGAGTCGTATTTCTGCGGACTCAGCCACGGCAGCACTTTGCCCTCTGCAATAAATGCCAGTGCTGTACGCATTGCCACAGCCCAAACATGTGCACTTTCGCTTGCTGCATCGTCTTTAGAAAGCGCAGCTAACGAATCGATAACCCCAGCTAGTTCTAGCTTATGCGCCGCAACGCTTACACGCTGACTTCCACGTTTTGCTGGAAGAACAAGCTCTAGATCGACTGTATCAGCATCACTGGTTGAGAAAAGACCGCCAGGAGCAGCAGACTCCCAACACCCAAACCAAGAGGTACGCGGCGGATCAGCCGCAACAAAAGTCAGGTTCTTCTCAAACATATCCCGAGCATACCAAGAACGAACACTTGTTCCATCATTGTTCTGTTGTCTAACTACATCTTCTTGCAGAAACCAGTACCTTCTCCTACGCTGGCTCTAGAACAAAGGTAGGAGAACAGTCATTGGAAAAAGTAGAACAATACCTCTTAGAACTTGTAAGGAAAGACAATATTGCCCATCAAGAAGTGATCGCAATGCTGGAACGCATAGTACTAGCGATGCCGCAATTTGACCCTCAACTAACTATTTTCAGCAAGCTAACAGAGACAGAATCAGAGCCTATGCTGCCAACGCTCGACCCAAAGACACAGATGATTTTCGTGCTGGCTGCAACCTACGCTAAAGATCACAAGTTTCTTCAACAAGTGAGACTTGGCCACATGCTACATGCCGAGGGGGTGAGCTCTGTCCAGACAACATCATCCTATCTAGCTGCTACTGCTCTTAGCTATTTAGCAAACTCATCAGACCCAGAATGTTCGAGCCGCGCACTGACTATACTTTTTGACAACAAAAATCTAGTTTCAGGCGATGAAGATTTAACAGACTTCGCTAACGCTTTGATTGCGCTGCGAACTTTCACAAACCCACTCGGAATCGGCTCACTCCTAAGCGTATTAGGAAAAAAATTGCGCAATGGACAGTCCGACCCTGCAAGAACAAAAACTATTCTCTCCTGGCTACTCACCAATAAGAATTCACACATTTCAGGAGAGCTCCAAGGGTTTTTGAGTGACCATAGCCTTGCACTAGATGCAGTTACCCCTCCAACAGATGTGCTCTGTTTAGACACGGGAAAATCTTTTAGAGATAATTTGCGTTCTCTGCTACAAACGACAGCCACTTTGGCGGATCTACTTTTTTGTGAACCGACCATATTTAGCAGTTTAGATGCCCTTGCAACTGCGATACAGCAAGAAGCGATTCCAACCAGACGCCCCACTCGATAGTTTTGCTAGGTCCTACATTTGTAGTTTACCGTAGACTTTTCGGATTTCTTTATGCAGCGTGTTAAGCAACACGTATGCCGTTACCTCTGGGTGCAGTTTAGGATCGAAATAAACGTTGTGATATTTAGTAACTTCAGATAGCCCAAGAGCCTGCAACAGCACGAACACTTTGTCTTGCTGAGCAGAAAATTGTTCGCTAAGCATAATGAAATGCAACGTTTCTTTTGATCTACCCTCTAGAAATGTTGCCGCCTCTAGCGCCTGGCAAGTAGGTCTTCCATTGACAGCTAATAAAACACCAAACTTTCTTAACTCCTGCTTCCGCCCTTTTGATAACCGTAGAAGATCAAGCATATTTTGATCAGGGAAAAAACTAAGGCTTTTCTTTCCAAGAGTCTCCGTCTCTTTAACCTCTCCTCGCAGAGACATTGCAAGGCTTTTTATAAGTTCAGGATATTTGTCTTCCTGTTCGCTTTCTAAAAGAATTAAATAATCGATGCCAGGGCGCTCATCGACCGTGATTATCTCCATCTCCATAAAAATTTGTGCGACAAAACCAACATATTGGTAGCGCTCAGATTCAGTAAACTCGTGAGTATTGTTTTCTTGGCTGTTATTAAAGTCGTCTAACAAACTGACGGTACGCATTGTCGAACGAGAGACGCGTGCCATTTTTTTAAAAACACTTGCAAGCATCAAACCAATTTTTTCGTCATTGGGCATACGTGAACGGTCAAATTCTAACTGCCCTGTCGTAAGGTTTCTGTGCATGCAGGCATACGGCCCGATGGTTTGCACTTCGATAGAAGTGTTGCCAAGCAACATCGCTGCCACAAGTTCATTAAACTGCGTGTAGTAGTCATCGAATCCTGCATGTTTGCGTTCATTCAGGTTGTCTGACATAAGCAATGCAAGCTTGGCCTGTGTTAATTCCTTCGCCCGGATCAAATCATGCACTTTGTGTTCATACTCTTGCAAAAGTGTTTTAACAACAAAAAGAAGCTCTTCGGCAATATTGGTTACATCTTCTTGTTCTGAAGGCACCCTATTTTGCGTCAGCCAGTGGGCAAACTCTTCAAGATAGGACTCATCACGAAGATCAAACTTTGCATGGAAGCTTTTATCGAAGTAAAAATCGTGTTTCGTCACATACTAAGGTTACAGGCAAAAGTTGTTGGATTACGAAGGCGAAGACTACTAGTCTGTAGCGATGACTTCACGATCTACTAAAGCCCGCACGATATCTGGAATCCAGCCGACTGGAGATATCACGCTCGGCAACTACGTTGGGGCTATTTCAGAGTGGAAAAAACTGCAAGATACCACTGCCGCTTTGTTTTTTCTCGCCGATCTGCATGCTTTAACAGTTGAACGACCACCTGGTGAGGTATATCAGACTGCTGTCAATCACGCCAGCTGGCTGCTCGCTTGTGGTATCGACCCTGAGAAAGCCACACTTTTTGTCCAATCAGACGTGCGTGAGCACAGTGAACTTGCATGGCACATGCAATGTGTTGCCTCTTTCGGTGAGCTTAGCCGTATGACTCAGTTTAAAGACAAAAGTGAATCAAATAAGTTTATTTCAGCCGGGCTCTTCACCTACCCTGCGTTACAGGCCGCCGATATTTTGCTCTATGACACCAATGTTGTGCCAGTAGGCGACGACCAGAAACAACATTTAGAGTTCACTCGCGATGTAGCAATACGTTTCAATAGCCGGTTCGGTGAAACCCTTGTTGTGCCAGAACATCATATTCCAGAAGTAGGTGCTAGAGTTATGGATTTGCAGCACCCGACAAAGAAAATGTCGAAATCTGCCGATTCGCCCCAAGGTACAATCTTTTTACACGACCCGATAAAAACTATAGAGAAGAAGATTAAACGAGCTGTTACTGACACTGAAAGCGACGTTCGATTTGATCGAGAGAACAAACCAGGCGTATCAAACTTGTTAACATTATTGTCAGTTGCTACTGGTGAAGATATCGACGCGTTAGCAAACAAGTACACACAATATGGCCCTCTCAAAGCTGACGTTGCAGCCGCTTGGATAGAAATTATTGAGCCAATCCAAAAAAGGTATGCCGAAACATCAACCGCAGAAGTTCAGACAACGCTAGAGAAAGGCGCAACCAAAGCCAGAGCTATTGCAAGCGACGTAATGGACCGTGTTCGTTCAGCAGTAAACGGTAGCCGATAAAGCAACCATCTAAACCTTTTGACAGCTATGCACAACAAATTTTTTGTTTGATGCTGCTAGTTCATACGATGTAAACAGTTTTTTCAGAACGCTATGATAGTGAAGATGGCGATTAGCGACGACGACAAGTCGACCTCCTGGAGCTAACGCACCTGCAGCTTGTGTAAACATTTTTCTTGCTGACTCTTCACCCATCACATGGTTATCGTGAAATGGCGGATTGCATAAAACCAAATCAACTGACCCATCTTGTACAAGACGTTGTTTCCCATCAACCGAACGCAACGCATCGCCGAGCAGAAACTGGTGAGGTTCTTGCCGACCGAACCATTGCACCACATTTCTGCGAGCTGAATCTAAAGCCATATATGACCGGTCAACAAAAGTGCAGGCGAGTGCACTGTTCTGCGAAATAGCTTGCAGCCCTAACAGAGCGTTGCCGCAGCCAAGATCTATCGCGGTTGCAGCTTCGCTGGCCCAGTTGTTTCTCTGCATTTGTTCAAGCAGAAAACGTGTCCCCTGGTCAAGCTTGCGATGAGAAAAAACGTTTGCATGATTGCTGACTGGCCGCCCATCATAGGCAAACGTTTTAGGCCAAGGACTTTCAACAGACGACAAGCCTATTTTCTTTGTTGGGGTACAAAAAATAAGGCGTGCTTTTTGTTTTGCAAGCGATGTAGTTGTTTCCCCCAAATAACGCTCAAAAAATGTGAGTGTCGACGTGTGAATATGTTTTGCTTTCGCAGCACCAATGACTATTGTGCTACCTGAAACCACTTTTGCAAGACGTGCCAGTTGGTCTTCCAACAAGCTAAGGTTTTTCGGTATTTTTATGAGCACAAGCCCAATTGGCGTACCAGAAGGCATATCGTCGATACTTGGCAAGGCTGACCACGACGAAGTAAGACTATTTCGCTCATAATTGTTTGCAATTGCTTGATGCGCTAACGCTGAATCGTTCCAAACCCAAGGTTCTTGGAGATGCAACGCAGTTGTAAGCGCACCAAATTCGTCATTACAGATAACCGTAGCGCCGTCAGGCAGCACAGAGTATCTGTCTGCTAACGTATGTAGCAAATAACGATCGGCCGCTTCCCAAGCCTGCAAATTAGGGTCGCTAGTTGCAGGGTATCGCTGGAGCGAAAATTCGCCATAAAGAGAAGAGAAGATAGTCAAGCACCCAACGCTATCTGCATTAGCTTTAGAGTGCTACTACGCTCAAGCAAGTGAAATTTCAGATTCAGCGTCTACTCACGGCAAAATGTTGGTCTTGGTCTTGACTAAGACCAACATTTCAACTATGCTCTATGTATGGATGTTGTAACTATTGGTGAAGCAAAAACGCATTTGAGTAAACTTGTTCGCAAGGCAGAAGCAG
Source organism: Acidimicrobiales bacterium (assembly GCA_020629155.1). GTDB lineage: Bacteria > Actinomycetota > Acidimicrobiia > Acidimicrobiales > SZUA-35 > JAHDDW01. Next base: position 42,493 of record JAHDDW010000003.1, read on the forward strand.
GCGAAATAGTATACTTAGGCGCATACGGCAAGCCCACTGCAATGATTGTTGCCGTACCCCAAAAGCCCCAACGCAAACTTGGCACGTTAAGCCATCTCTCACATCTTCTTGACGATGACTCGTTTAACGAAGCCGATCACTTGATAGATGATCTTTTCCACGAATCAGCGAACCAGGATTTTGCATGACCGTTCTATGTGATACAAGTGTTGTACTTTGGTCGCTTCTTTCCCCAGAACGTTTGGGACCTGAAACACATAAACGTCTTCTGCAAAAAGAAACCGATGCGTTCGTCAGCGTTTTATCGCTTTGGGAAATAGCCATAAAACATCGCATTGGAAAACTTGCGATAAACAAGGATCAAGTTTTGCAAGGCCTTCATGATGCCGCTTTCACACTAGTAGACTTTACTCCAGCGCATTTAGATTCTTTTAACAGTGTCGCCCTTAAACATAGAGACCCTTTTGATCACGGCCTTTGTTCTGTCTCACGATCAGTTGGGGTACCACTTCTTACCTCAGATGAGCAAATTTTGATGTCTGCTGAGAATACACTTGACGCACGGCTATAGCGCAACCTTCAAGCACCTTGGCAGCTCAAACTTGCTCGATACCATTGCATAGAGGTCGAGTAGACATACCCATTGCTGTCTACAGCTCCTTCGTCGAGATAGCGATCTTTTTGCATGAACTAGCGCTAGCAGCTTTTTCTAATGCACTTTTGACACTAACTTTCATCGCGTCAAGCGTCGCAGCGCTGTATGCGATGGCATCAAGAAGCTCGACGATTGATGCTACCGCAGATGCTGCAACATCAACTACAGCAGACTTAACTGATGTGCCACCAATATCTAATGCAATATATCTCATAGCTACACAGTACATTTGGATCTAGCCACAACTTGCTCTAATCTGCTAATTTCAAGCCATTTTATGATAATCCTACGCTCAAGCGTATCTGTCGCTGAAGACAGAAGCTAGACTCTTCTGGTGAACAACCACACCCAACCTTCTGACCTCTATGCCGGGATGCAAGATTGGTATGCACAGTTTAGGCCAGGCATTCCCAAACAAGTAAGCGATTGGATTCTGCATTGGGTAGGCGAACGCAACCCTGGTGACCGACTCTTAGATCTTGGGACTGGGACAGGGCAGGTTCTGCTGGCTCTTGGTTCACATTTTGGCCACATTACTGCGGTAGATCCATCACATTCTATGTTGATGCGCGCCAAGCAACAGTGTGCTTCCCTAGCCACTGATCGAGAAATCGTCTGGCTAGAAGAACCAGCAGAAACCGCTGTTTCGCGCGCATGGCAAGACGTAACCCTTGTGACTGCCTGCCGCTCTTTTCATTGGATGGACAAGGCTTTTATTCTTGACGCTCTAAGCCGAACCACTCCTGCACATGCTGGCGTTGTGCTATTTTCAGATTCCAGTCTATGGAACTCAGTCGAACCCTGGGCGATAGAAACCAGGCAGCTAGTCCAATCTTTTTTGGGAAAAGATCGTCGCGCGCGACATGGGTTCTTTGCGAAATACGAGAAACCTTTTGAGGCGACGCTAGCTGACTCTGCTTTTTCGAAGGTCGAGAAAGTAACCATCGAGGTGACACGCCAATGGTCCCCCGAAACAGTTCTTGGCTATCTCTATTCAACAACCTTTGCAGCCCCTGACCTTTTTGGCGATCAGCGAACCGATTTTGAGCACTCGCTCGCGCAGCTTTTAGAAGGATTTTCAGCAAGCAAACCTCTTACAGAACACAACGCTTTCACAATTTTTGCAGCACGACGATAGCGCTAACTATCTACAACCCAAACTGTCATCCCCAACCCAAACTTGATTGGGGATCTATTCTTCCTTACAGTTGATTCCCAGTCAAGCTGGGAATGACATCTGAACAGCTGGGAATCAACCATCTAGCAAAGCTAGACCTTCAAGCAGAGCATTTTCTACTACTTCAGTTAAAGCTGGGTGTATGTAAAACATGTCTTTGGCGACTTGCTCAGCGTCTTGGTCAAAGGCAATCGCAGCAATAAGAGGCTGCACTAGTGTCGCAGCTTGAGGGCCTATGATATGTGCGCCTAGAATCTTTTTTGTGCCTACTTCTAATAGCACTTTCGCAAACGACGTCGAGTCTTCCAGCGCCCAACCATATGCCACCGACCCATAGTCTTTATAGCCAACAACATAGTTGATGTTTTGTTCTTTGGCAGCTTGTTCTGTTAGGCCGACAGATGCGATTTGTGGGTCGCTGAACACTGCATGAGGCACCGCGTTATAGCTCATGGTTTTTTTTGCGTCAGGGTTTGCGATGTTCCAAAATGCTACTTTCGCTTCGGCGTTTGCCACATGTTTTAGCTGCCAGGTGTTAGCCACATCGCCGACAGCCCAGACGCCAGCAACCGAGGTTTGCATATGTTCATCCACCTCGATCACGCCGTTAACATCGGTGGCGACACCGCCAGCGTCAGTGTTGACTAGGTCGCTGTTAGTGCGACGTCCTGTTGCCACAAGAACAGCGTCAACAACGACAGAGCCGTTCGGCGCTTCTATCGTGATTTCGCCGTTTTCATCTTTCGAAAAACGGGTCGGAGTTTCGCCGAGACGCAAGGCTACCCGCTTGCCAAACACTTCGGCAAAACGTTGCGAAACAGCTTCATCTTGCGCTTTAAGTAGCCGATCAGAACGGTTAAACAAGGTGACTTGCGAGCCATAGGAACTAAAGACATGCCCCATTTCGGCTGCGATAAAACCACCGCCGATAATCGCTAAACGCTTCGGAAATGTTTCGAGACGCATAATTGTGTCAGACGTATGTGCTTGGACTTCTGCCAAACCTGCGATTGGTGGCATCTGCGGGCGTGACCCGACAGCAAGCAAAATATTGTCAGCTGTGAGTGTGCGTCCGTTAACTTGAAGCGTTTTTTCAGCTATAAACGAAGCAGTGCCTTCAATAAGCTCTAACCCAGGGGTGCCTTCCGCGCGATAGCTTTTACCGCCTTCAGCTATCGGGTCGATTCGACCAAATACACGGTTACGAATGCTTGCCCAGTCAACGCCGTGAAGGGTTGCGTCAACACCTAGATGGTTGCTATCTTGCACGGCATTAGCAACATCTCCAGGCAAGACAAACATTTTTGAAGGGATGCACCCAACGTTCAAGCACGTGCCGCCAAACGTCGAATTTTTTTCGATTAACGCAACTTTTTTACCTGCGAAATATTCAGGAATAGCGTTTCCTGAACCGCTACCAACAACAATAAGATCAAATTTTTCTGTCACGCTGCAAGCCTAGCAGTATCTTAAAAACTATCAGCCATCACCAGCAAAGTTAAACCCCTACCTATTGCATATTTGTCCCTATCTTTGAACAAAATACTAGATAGGGACAAATATAAAAGTTATGCTGTTTGTATGTTAATTGGCCGAGTAAGAGAAAAAACTATTATCGAAAAGTTATTTTCATCATCAAAAGCAGAGTTTTTGGGGATGTACGGGCGACGTCGAGTTGGCAAAACGTATCTTTTGCGGCAGACATTGCAGAATAAACCAGGATTCTACTTTGAGCTAACAGGCCTGAAAGACGGATCGATGGCTGATCAGCTGAATAATTTCAATGAAGCTTTCCGTCAAGCTTTCCCAGCGGCAACCGTTGAAACCGCGCCGAAAAACTGGCAAGAAGCATTTACCCGCCTAGATGCCCAGATAACAAACACAAACCAGCCAGTTACTATTTTTCTCGACGAGCTTCCATGGCTTGCTACTAAAAGATCGAAACTTATTGAAAACATCGACTATTTTTGGAATCGTTCCTGGAGTCAAAAACCTACTGTATTTTTAGCCGTATGCGGCAGTGCCGCCGCCTGGATGTTCCGTAATGTTATAAACACAAAAGGTGGTCTATATAACCGTTTGACACAGCAAATATCTCTGCAGCCGTTTAGCTTAAGTGAAACAAAATCATTTCTGCAAGCCAATAACTTTGATCTGACAAATCAACAGATCGTGGAGCTTTATATGGTCATGGGCGGCATACCGTACTATTTAGATCAATTACCGCAAACAACTTCTTCATGGGAGATGGTCAACGAGCTTTGTTTCCAGCCTGGCGGGCGGCTACTTCTCGAATACAAAGATTTATTTCGTTCCCTGTTTGACAACGCCGCAACACACTATGCAATCATAGAACTACTCGCCAACAGCAGAATGGGGGTACCTCGCAAACTGATCTTAGACAAGGTTTCTGGCAATGCAACCCGCCCTTTAGAAGAGCTAGAACTAGCTGGATTTATTCAACGCTATCAACCTTATAAATCGAAGAAGAAAGGCTCGTATTACAAAATACTCGACGAGTACGTTTTTTTCTATAAACGTTGGATCGAAAAAGCGCAGAACTTAACGGCCATCCCTAAAGAGTATTGGTTAAAACAAGTAGATAAACCTTCATTTCGATCATGGGCAGGCTACAGCTTCGAAACTCTCTGCGTAAAACATATCGATGAGCTGCTTACCGCCTTAGGCATATCAGGAATGGCTGTCGATCCGTATAGCTGGCGGTTTCAACCAGCTGAAACCTCCCGAACAGGAGCACAAATTGACGTTATCCTTGAAAGAGCAGATCGAATTATTTCGATAGGCGAAATCAAATATTCCCAAGACCCTTTTAGAGCTGATAAAGCCTTCTATCAAAAAGTAAAAGAACGAAACAGCCTTTTTAAGTATGAGAATAAGATCAAACGACCAATCAACAATTTTTTGATAGCAGCCAATGGGGTTATCCCAAACTCCTATTCAGACGAGTTATTTTTCAAAACAATCACAATAGATGACTTTTTCTAACTTGCTGCTAAAAAAGGCATCTTGCTTTAAGGCTAGTAATCATTTTTCGGCTGAACTGCTTGACCAGCGAACCGCTAAAACCTCCGTGGGGGCGGTCCGAGCGAAGCGGAAATACCGAGGGAATGTATACTTACTAGACATTCCCTCCCTTAAGGCGTGTCACGCAAGTTCTCATGCCGAACAGCTGCAAACGAACCTGCACTAAGGAACACGCCAGCGACAACTAACGTCAGCGTTATCGTCAGAGCCGATGTTCTGTCCATGGCAACGCCTATGATGCCAGCAACAATTCCCATAGCTAGACCGTTGCTAAGCGCAAGAATTGAAAGTGCGGTGGCTTGCTGTGTTGCGGCGGCATGTTTTTGGACAACGACTCTAAAAGTAGCACTACTTAAACCGCTCATAGCAGCTGCAGGCAAGACAGCAACAAAAGCAAGAAGCGCATTTTGGAACAAGAAAAGCAACACGGTGAATGTAACAGCCAGAGCGCTGCCGACAAACACATACTGCGTGCCAAACCGCCGCATAACTCTAGGGACTTGCAACGACCCTAAAACCGTCATAACCGCAGCCCCAAAATAGTAGATTCCAAAATATGATTCTTCTACACGAATTGATACAAAGTATGGCTGATAGAAATACCAAACAGCCTGGAAAAAAGCTGGAAAAGAACAACTTGCGGCAAAAATGATCTCATTTGCTTCGTTGCTAGAAGCATCTGAAATGTTTCATGTGTTTGTTGCCAGTTAGATACCGCCTCAGTTTTCTTAAAACGAGTTGCTGGTAAGGTGAATGCAAGCCATAGAGAAACAGTTAAAGCAGTCGCATACATTCCATACGGCAACACAGGATTTCTCGAATAAAGGAAACTACCAGCAAGAACCGCAACAGCCCTGCCAAGGTGACGAGCAGCCAAATTTTTAGAAGCAACAGAAGCATTGATCAAATCTCTGTTTCTGCTCGGCAAAGAATTATAGACAAAAGCTTGCAATGCGCCAGATATCATTGCCGCCCCTAAGCCACCAAGACATTGCAGTGCGATCAGGACATAAAAGTTGTGTAAGAAGACAAAACCCACAATTGGGATTGTGAAAAGCACCAAACCCATTCGGTGAACGAATAAGTAACCATAGCGATCTGCCCAAGCGCCAGTTGGCACCTCAGATACCGTCGCTGCTAAATCAATAACGGCTACCAAAGCCATTGTCTGCGCAAAGCTGAAGTCCAAATATTGTGTACCAAACAAAACCGAGATAGGTAACGCAAACTGCATATTCATCAAAAACGTTGATAAATACAGTGTATAAATGCTTCGTCTTGCCCTGGACACTGTCTTAAGGGTACATGATTATAGACGCCAGCAATACAACGACTCGCAATACTCATACCTGCTGTGAACAAAATATCCAGACTTTTCTAAAAGGCGATTTTCTAGGATCATATGGCCCGTGCCGGTTTGGCAACCTATAGCTCTTGAGGCCAGACCTCACGAAATGAAGTTACGTACTTCGAGTAGATAATTCAATAAGCGAAGAAAGAATATTGCCAATTTCTTCTTGCTCTTCAAGCGATATATATTCTTGAACATCTGGCATGAATGAATTCAGTATGTCTACATCAACTTCGAAGAGACAGCTGTCACCTCTGACTTTCTCTGTTAACGAGCAAATGAAATTATCTGCTGCCATAAAAAACTTTATCGCCCTAACATGGTTCGTTGTATCCACCCAGTATTTTTTTGTAACATTTGTATCTAGATTTGTCAACTTTTGCGCTTCGTTATAAATCGCAACGACTTCTTCTGCCTCGCATACAGATCCTTCGCCATAGTGCCTTCCGCTCTCCAGAATATCTAAGAAATAAGAAGATTCGATAACCAGATTAGAACTATCGATCTGGAAGGAACGAAATATTTCTAACGCAGCACGAGCTTTTTGAACTGCAACTCTATCTATTTGGTCGAGGTCGATTTTTTTAAACGCTTCAAATAATTCATCGGTGCATTTTGCTATCTGCACAAGTCTTTCATGAAGAGGTTCAAGGTTTCCGCATAAACGAAATTCTTCTTTTTGTGGATAGTTAGAAGTATAGTCTCCATACTGAAGCCATTCTCGCTCCTGCTTTCTACCTAAGTCTGTAGCGCCACTGTCATAGTAAAGGTAACTTTTTAAATTATCGTAGAAAGGCGGAGGGCTAAGCAGCAAGCTAACTTCTCCATCCCAAATCGCATCTATCTCCTCAATCTGAGGAATTAAATCGGCAAATGATTCAAGTTGGTCGGTACGCTCACCTTTGCGATATGCTGCTTGCAGCGCTGCATCTTTTCTTTCCAATTCTGCGACAACTTCTAGTGGAACTTTAATTGCTCGCTCAATCATAGATCCTTTTAGATTGTAGTTATCTACTTCATCGATGAGTAGTCTGACTACGTGTTTATGCTTTTTCTTTATGGATGTAGTATCTAAAGAACACAGCAGGCTATATAAAGGATTCAGTTCGCGATGGTCTTTTACCTGACGCATGATCGACTGATATTCTTCTTCAAAGTTTCTGGGTTTATAATGGAGAGCGAGAGGGTCTTCAAAACTCGCATCTGATATAGCACTCAGAAAATGCTCCTTTTCTATGGGTGAAATAAAGGAGCGCACGTTATTTCGAAGCGCTGTCCCCTGTCCTCTAGCCTTTTCTCGAAACAGTTTCGACAATTTTTGAAGTTCGTTAAGTGCATTATCCATTAGCTAATGGTAGTTAAAAATTCTCGCTAGATCTAGCGGCACGTTGCTAGACCAAAAAATGCAGGAAACAAGCAAAGCCCATGCCTTTTAGATAAGAGTCAAGAAGCAAAATACGCGACTGTTTTTTCTAGGCCTTCTTCAAGAGAAATTTGCGGCTTCCAACCAAGCGTTTGATTTGCCAGTGTTAGGTCTGGGCGGCGGCGTGTCGGGTCGTCGTTTGGGAGCGGCTGAAAAACAATTTCACTAGTGCTATTGGTCGCTTTAAGCACAAGACGGGCAAGGTCGAGCATTGTCCACTCTTTATCGTTTCCGATATTAACAGGCCCATGACAGTCGCTATCGAGCAAAGCGAGCTGTCCACTGATTTGATCATCGACGTAACAAAAACTGCGTGTCTGCATCCCATCGCCATAGACTGTGATCGGTTTATTAGCTAATGCCTGCGTCACGAAATTCGAGACAACCCGACCATCATCTGGGCGCATCTGCGGACCATAGGTATTAAAGATCCGCACGATAGCAACATCGAGGCCATGATGATGGTGATAGGCCATCGTCATCGCTTCGGCATAGCGTTTCGCCTCGTCATAGACGCTGCGCTCGCCTATCGGGTTAACATTGCCCCAATAGGTTTCTGGCTGCGGGTGCACAAGCGGGTCGCCATAGACCTCACTGGTCGAAGCAAGTAAAAACCTGGCACCTTTCGCCTTTGCCAGCCCCAACATATTGTGCGTACCTAAACCACCGACTTTTAGAATCTGAATCGGGATCTTCGCAAAATCAATCGGCGAAGCAGGTGACGCTAGATGCATAACACAATCAACATCATCAACAATTTCTAGCGGACGGGAAACGTCATGCGTTATGAACTGAAATGTGTCGCAGTCTTGCAAATCAGCAATATTGCGCAGCGAACCTGTGCTAAGATTATCGACACAAATCACACGGTCGTCTCGCTGCAAGAGCCGTTTGCAAAGATGTGAGCCAAGGAAACCTGCCCCGCCTGTCACTACAATAGTTCTCAAATGTCTACGCCTTTAGCTTGCGATGCCACGATATTTAAAACCTCGACGCCTAACTATTTCAGGCTCGATCACATTGCGAGTATCAACAATCGTTCGCCCAGTCATCAGCTCGGCCAACTTATCAAAATCGAGCATCGTGAACTCTTCCCACTCGGTCAACACTACAAGTGTCGAAGCGCCATCGGCGGCTGAATACGCATCGGCTGATAACTCAATTTGGTTATCAGGCAAAATTGCAGCTAGTGCAGAAGACTTTGCAGCAGGGTCATAGGCACGGACCTTGATGCCAGCATCGATAACACGGCGCACCACTTCAAGTGCAGGCGAGTCACGCAAATCGTCCGTGCCAGCTTTAAACGTTAACCCTAGAACCGCGACATGTCCTTCAGACTCTTGATGTGAAGCGATAACTTTTTTGGCGGTACGTTCGAACTGGTCAACATTGATGCCGACCACTTCGTCAAGCAAACCAAACTCCATACCAGCATTTTGCGCTATCTGCTTTAGCGCTTTTGTATCTTTCGGGAAGCAACTGCCGCCCCAACCAGGGCCAGGGCTGAAATAATTCTGTCCGATGCGTTTGTCATAGCCCATGCCTTGCACAACATCATACACATCGGCTCCGACAAGCTCACACAAACCAGAAATGGCATTCACGTACGACAGTTTTGTTGCTAGAAAAGCATTCGAAGCGTACTTTATAGTTTCGGCAGAAAGAGGATCAGTAAGAATAACAGGTGCGGTAACTTTGGCATAGAGAGCGGCGACTCGGATAGACGCTTCATCATTTGTCGAGCCGATAACGATACGGTCAGGTGCAAAAAAATCGTCGACCGCTGACCCTTCGCGCAAAAACTCCGGGTTCGACACCACCGCAACGTCGTCACGTTGCAGCACTTCTGCAACGACTTTCGTCGAGCCAACAGGCACCGTCGATTTGTTGACCACAATAGCGCCTTTAGGAAGCACCTCTTTAATTTCGTTTGCTGCCGCTTCGAGGTATTGCAAATCAGCCGAGCCGTCTTCTCCTTGTGGCGTTGGCACACACAAATAGCTAAACTCGGCAGCCCGCGCAGCCTTGGCGGCTCCCAACACAAACTGCAACTTGCCTGATTTAATCCCCTCGACGACAAGGGCTTCGAGACCTTTTTCGACAATTGGAATTTCGCCTCTTTTAAGCTGCGCTATCTTTTTCTCATCGATATCAGCACAGATCACATCGTGACCAAGACGGGCGAAGCATGCGCCACTTGTGAGACCAACATATCCTGTTCCGATTATCGCGATTGAAGCCATAGTTGCCTTTTCGTGTAGCTAAGCAACCATCATTGACGCAAACACACCAACCCACAAGACTATTCAAAATTAAACTAAAAGTAGCGAAATATTACCTAGCGTTTTGCCTACCGAAACGCAGTGCAGCACAACCGCCTAACATAAACACAAGCGCCGCCAGCAGTGCAAGCCATAGCGACGAACCAGTAAAGGCAATCGCTAGCTCACTATCATTTGTTATGACTACCGATGCGCTATCTTGGCTATCTGTCGACGACGGATCGTTATCTGTCACACCAGTTGTTAAAACTTCAATCGGCGTCGAAGCTTCGACAGTCGCTACATTTGTGAACCCTTCAGTCACGTTTTCGGCGACACATTGCACAACCCAAATTTCGCCAACGCCAAGCACAGGCCGCATACCAGCACACGCTGGCGTGCTCACATCAGATAAAGCAACATCGGTCAACTCGACGTTGCCGGTATTTGTAACAACAATACGAAATGCGACGTCGTCGCCTTCTGTTATGTCAGTCGACTCGGCCCAATGGTTATCATCGCTACTATCGCATTGTGACGCTTCTTGCGTACAGATCGACTTTTCTAGGCTCATGCTTGGGTATGAACCAAAATAGTGTGCTGGGTCTTCGTCGGTGACTCGATCAACTGGTTCACCTGTTTCAGGGTTGATAACAGGGGTAAACCCGCCTTCGCCATCAGGTTGCACAGGCACAGCGGTCACCGAACCGATGTTGACATATGCACCGTTGACCGCTTGGCTCGCTTCGCCTTCACACGTCATTTCAGCGCCGACGGCAAGCTCAGTTGCTGGGCAGCTTACGCTGACACCTTGATCATCGCTTACAGCAACATCATGGAGAACGCTATCGCCAATGTTCGTAACAACATAGGTCCACGAGACCGCTTCACCTTCGCTGACATAAAGACCAGGCGCTTCGTTCGCATCGTCGCCGTTGACTGCTTTGATAATAGAAATCGCTGGACCAGCTCCATAATAGAAGCCGTCGTCATCTGCTGTTACTATAACCGGCGGTGCGTCTTCACCTGCTGGGGTTGTTTCAATTGGTGCGGTGCCGCGTACCTCAGCGATATTGTGATAGTCGCCAGCGGTAGCAGTGCCTGTCGCTTCAAAAATCCAGGTTTCGTCGGTGTCTAACAGGCCGTCGTCATCAACATCGCCTTCAAGATACAGCGCCGTCAAATCATCGCTTGAGTCATCAGCGGTTCCGTTGTCATCTGTCACAGCAACATCTGCAAGTGCGACATTGCCTTCGTTTGTTACAGTATAGGTCCACGTGATCGCAGAACCAGCGACAATAAACTGGCCAGGGCCAACCTCGTCATCAGACCCGTTTGTTGTTTTCACAATATCGATAGCAGGGGTAGAACCGAAATAGAAATCTGGGTCCTCAGCTTCAAGAGGATCATAGGTGGTTACCGTTGCGTCTGGGTTTACTGTCGGCGGTGGTGTGCCCGAAGCGACAGCATTGTTTGCATACTGCCCAGCGGATGCAGTTCCTTCGATCTCGAAAATCCAGGTCTCGTCTACATCTAACAAGCCATCATCATTCAAATCGCCTGAAATATAACTTGCGGCACCCTCAACATCATCGACAACACCAACATCGCTAAGCGCAACATTACCTGGATTCGTCACGGTATAAGTCCATGTCACAGGGTTGCCAGCAGCGATATGGGGGCCTGTTTCGCTTGCGTTGTCGGTTCCGTTTGTTGTTTTCACCAGGTCGATGGCAGGGTCGGAGCCATAATAGTTTGACGGGTCTTCAGCTTCAACTTCTTCACCTTCGACAATAGTGCCATCACCGTCAACCGTGTCTGGGGCTGTGCCTGTTGCGGTGCCAGTATTGCTATATGTTCCAGCGGTTGCTGTTCCTTCGATCTCGAAAATCCAGGTCTCATCTACATCTAACAAGCCATCATCATTCAAATCGCCAGAAATATAACTTGCCGCACCCTCAACATCATCGACAACACCAACATCGCTAAGCGCAACATTGCCTTCATTCGTTACCGTATAAGTCCATACAATGTCGCTGCCGTCGGCAAGTAAAACATCGTCGCTGCCGTTGGTTACTTTGTCGATTGCAATCGCAGGGTCAGAACCAAAATAGTTCGCAACGTCGTCATCTTCTAGCGGGTTATCAAAGATATCCTCACCAGTAGCAACCGCAGTATTAGCATAACGGTCGGCGGTGGCTTCGGTTTCGTATGTATAGAGCCACGTCTCATCTGGGTCAAGCAACCCGTCATCATCGCTATCGCCAGAAACGTAGGCCGCTGACCAGTCATCACTTGCATCACCAGGCGTACCAGCATCGTCAACAAGGTCAAGCACCGTTATTTCCCAGTTGCCTGTGTTTGTCAGCTCATAGGTAAATAGCGCCTCTTCCCCAGCTTCGATAGAAGGTCCAGGTGCAGTGTTTGCATCATCGCCATTGACATATTTAACAACGTTGATGCCGCTAGTGACGCCATAATAATGTGCAGGGTCTGACGCAGTTAACCTTTCAAGAACTAACACCACAGGCTGGCCAGTGACCGTAGCAACGTTGCCATATTGGTCTTCTTCAGCAGTAAAACCAGTCGCTTCATACAGCCATGTTTCGCCAGGATCTAACCTGCTGTCGTTATCGCTGTCACCGCTTAGATATGACGGCGCAAAATCATCAGTCATGTCTGCTGGCGTGCCGTTATCGTCGGTGACTATCACGTCGCTCAACGGCATATTGCCGCCGTTTGTTGTGACACTATAGGTGAAAATAATCGGGTCACCAGCTTCTAACACAACGCCAGGTGTTGCCTGCGCGTCGTCACCGTTCACGTATTTAGTGATAGTAAGCCCAGGGTCGCTTGTTGGCGTCACTGAGTTCGCATCATTTGTTGCTTCAACTTCGACGCCAGAACCAATGCCTTCACCTGTTACGTCAGCGGTGTTTGTCAGGCCAGTCACCGCTGTAGAGGTGCTACAAATCCACGAAACATGGTCGCCGACGTTAATGTTACCTATCGCTGCTGCATCTCTATCACAGGTGTCTTCAATGTCATCATCGACAACAACGTTTGTCAACATTTCAAAGCCAGTGTTTATAACCGAGATACGCCACGTTACATCGTTTGTAAACGGTGTTGTCACTGTTTCGACCCAGCCGTCGTTAGGGTCAAGTGGGTCACTTATCAGATCACAATCACCGAGTGAACTATCACAAACTTCTTTGATAATGTCGATAGCTGGATCGCCTCTGAAACCAAGGTCAACCGTCAAGTTTGACAACTCGTCAAAAGTTGTTGGCGAGCCAAGAAAGAAAATGTTTTCGCCAGTTGGCTCTAACCCCAACGGCGGGTCTACCGTCGTATCAGCATCAAGCGTGACAATACCAGAAGTTGTATAGCCGTTTGTTGAATCATACGCCTGCTGATCACGATCTTCGTTCTCGTCATCATCGGCTGATGTCGGCAAAACAGTTTGCGTCCACGTGTCAAGCGTGCCGCCGTTCAGTTCGCTATCAGGAATACGGACTTCGTAGCGGCCTTCGAGTAACTCTTCGAAAATGTAACGCCCATTGCCATCTGTCGTTGTCGCTGCAACAAATGTCATCACGCCGCCGCCTGCGTCTTGCCACAGCTCAACAGTCGTGCCGCTAATAGGCTGATCGACCCCAGCAGTGAACTTACCGTCAACGTTTGTGTCAAGGAAAACTAAGTCGCCAACGTTAAGCGCAAGCACTTGGACAAGCACTTCATTAGAACGCACCAAATCATCTACACTGTCGGTTCGAGCTGCGAACCTGTTGACATAACGATCGGCTGGTTCATTCGGGTTCGCAACCGTACCAGCTTGCATCTCAAAGGTTGCTACAACTGACGATTCTGACAGCAACACATCAGTTTGAATAAAACGCACTGCTGTCACATCATCTAGCACAAAATTGCACGGGGCAGCAGCACCTAGCATTTCAGCCTGCGTACACCATGTGACTGAGCCAGTTGACAGATCATTCGCCGCTGCGTCAGCATCATAAGGGATCGTGTTCGGATCATCAGCCGAGTAATACCATGTACCGTTTGTCGGTGTGGTGCTACCGCCGACAAGCAGCGTCGTAGGTTGTGACATCCAGTTAGTTAAAAAGTAATCGCCTGAATAGTTTGAATCGAACTCAGTTCGTTGATTCAACGGATTAACGCTGTCGCCGTTATAACCAAACACATCAATAACATCAGGCGGCGAGAAATCAAAATCTGTTGAAAGGTTACGCCACCCGATCGTGTATTCTTGCGTGTCAAGTTGCAGCTCTAACGGCGCGTCAACCTCTTTAAAAAGTTGCAGCTCGCCGCTTGCGACAACGGTAACTGTTCGTTCATCTTCACGAGCTGACGCTGGCGAAACGTCAGTATCCGAAGAGATTTCTACATTATTTATAAGATCTGTGCCAGGGTCAAGAAAATTGTCGATTTTTGTGCACAAAGGAATCGGACCGATCGGCTCGTTTGTTGCACGAGTACCAAGATCGAAAACAACTGTTGTTGTTCCATCAGCGTTTGCTGTCACCGAAGATAACGCAACGTTGGCGTCAGGATAGGTTTGTTGCGACTGGCACGACAAGTTGAAACTAACCCCAGCAGGTAACGTATCTGTAATAGTAACGCCAGTTGCTGGTGCACCTGATGTCACGGCTGTAACCGCAGGTTGTAGCCACCACACAACAAAGTCCGAACCTTGGACATTAACAAGGTCATCATCAGTCGGCGAAGACGAATCAATAGACGCTGTTTTTGTTATCCGTACTTGATGACGATTTAAGAAAAGCCGGTCGCCCCATCCAGAGTTTTCGTACGTTTCAGCGTCCATATGTGTTGTGCTGTAAGGGACACTTCCATATTTACGGTTTGCGTTGTTAGCCAAAATAGTACCGACGTCGATTGTCTGTCCATCGCGTGGACCGCCGTTATAAGTATCTCTGATCTCAACAGGAAACGATACTTGAAAATATTGTGACGGCTTGATCTCAGACACAACCGTAGGGTCAACACGGACACGGATCATCCCAATTTTTTCTAGCGATGTCGTCGGATCAGAATCGAAACTTAACGGGTCACTCGACCAGTCATTATTTGGCGCGCTACAGGTTTGTACCGCTGCAACTTGATTAGACCAGTCGTTTGCTGTCACATCATCGTTAAACCCAGCAGTCGCGTATTCGACAATGAAAGCGTTAGCTGGTAAAACGCTTCGTATATAGACAGGCTCGCCGCCAGTCCACGTTGTGAGTGACATGGTTGAATTGTCGAACGCGTCACAAAGCTC
This sequence comes from Acidimicrobiales bacterium, assembly GCA_020629155.1. Taxonomy (GTDB): domain Bacteria; phylum Actinomycetota; class Acidimicrobiia; order Acidimicrobiales; family SZUA-35; genus JAHDDW01. The sequence goes on from JAHDDW010000003.1 coordinate 57,710, forward strand.
AGCTGACTCGGCTGGCCATGGCGTTGTGCCGTCATTGCGCATCCAATACCAGAAATGAGCTTTTTCACCAGGTTGCACCGGCGCGTCACCCTGCGAACACGCTTGGGTTTGTCCACTCATCAGTGCTCCAGCAGCAGCCGAACCACATGGGTAACTTGAAGCTGTTCCAACAGGAACACCATCGGGAATACGCCCATCAGCCCATTCATATGACCCTAGATGTTTACTAAACCCACCTCGTTCTTTTATCGATACGTTGACTTGACGATCATTATTGTCAGTTGGCTCTTGCCCATCGCCATAGTTGCTTTGCCCAGTCGCATCTATCGGGTCAAAGTTGGTGATCTCGTTCACCAGCGGATAATCGCCTTCGATAGGGTCATCGCCATATTCCCAGTCTGGATCTATGCGTTGATAAAACTCACTCAGCGGATACCAAATAACCACACGACCAGAGAAAGCGACGTATGGTCCAGCCGCCAGCGAATTACCGTTTAGACCTTCAGTAGGGATTGGCGAACCATCAGTGTCGACATTGGTGACAGTAATATCAATCTGATTGTTAGCGTAATCTTCAACACAGTTCCATGTGCCGCGGGTGCCCCAATCTTGAGGTCCTGCAGCATCTATGGGCAAGTTCGTTCCGCTAGGGTATGGCTGGTTATGGCAAGAAACTAAATCCCAGCCAGCAAAATCTGAAGTGATCTGGTCAGAAAATGTTATCGGGTCAACAAGCGCTGTTTGCCCTTTCGCATCACCATCATAGAGCACTGTAATATCCCACGAGTAGTTAGCGCCATATTCCACAACACCAGTGTTTGGGTTTAAGCGTTCAGTTGTTTGGAAATAGACAACACGGTTAAACGGATTGGAAGCGTCATTTCCTTTTGTTATATCGAACTTCGGGGCGCCTGAAACAAAAATCTCTTCACCTTCCAGCATGCTGTTTTCATCGACTTGCGCACGGTCAGTCCCTGAATATACTCGCGATTCAAAGGTGAACGACGACCCGTTTTGCGACTCGCCATCGGTGCGGATATACGTAGGGATAATTGATGTTCCATTGTCTTTCGGGCCTAGATTGCAAGTAACAGTGATCACGCCAGTTGTTGGGTCAACAGCAATAGAAGAAACTGGATTAACGCCTGTGGTCAAACAACTCGGATGCAACGAAGGAACTTCTACAACAGCTCCAGGGTTCGGTGTTATTGTTTGCTCAAGTACCACATCATTGAGCGGGTTTGTCGAACCATCAGGCACGTTATCGACGGTGACGGTATAGCCAATAGTGGTCGCATCGTTCGTCCGTACCACATTGTCATACGTGCCACAATCATCACCTGGTGTTAATGTTGGGCACGTTCCTTCTGTATCAAAAGGACCTGTTCCTGTTTCGATCATCGGGTCACCTGTTGGCGTAATAAAATAGCCAAGCCGCAGCTCAGGGAAACCAGAAACAGCGCCAGATATTGTTAGATCATCACCAGTGTTATAGGTGAAAGAATAAGAAGAGGTGAACGGATCGCCAGCAGTTGTTGGCGGCGGACCTGGGGTGAAAACATTATCAGTGTTAACAGGCGACCCATAGTATTCAGGTGGATATGAAACCTGTAGATCATAGGCACCAGCCGCTATGCCAGGGAAATCGAAACAGCCTGTGACTGGATCGGCTGTCACTGTGGCGACGATACTACCGCCAGAAACAAGGTCGAGTGTGATAGGGCCAGCGACGAATGCTGTCTCATCGTTGGTTGATGTGTTTACTGCGTCTCCTTGAATGCCAGTGCCGTTAAGGTCACGAAAAAAGCAGCCATCGATGCCCGTAGGCGATGCGGAAGCAAACGTTGGCATGAGAAGAGTTATAGCTAGGAGTAATAAGCTAACAGCCACTCTCGAAAATGTTTTCTTAGAAGAAAGATTGTTATGAGTCGACATCTGCCTCTATCGGCAGATATGTACAGAATTAGCTTTTTAGCAGCAAAAATTCACGTTGCTAAATGCATGCAGCAGGATCATGCTTTGAAGGGCCAGATGGTGGAAACTCTGCTAAGGAGCTTGCAGGCGAGGTAGGGTCTCCACCTGATAGAGCAACGTTTGCAGGCTTTTTGCTTGTTTCAGAAGAAGCCAGCTGCGACCTTACACTAGTTGTTGATGCCTCAGCTTTTTTCTGTGGCGAGGCAGGCGCTAGAGTTTCACTTTTTGATACATGCAAGCGGATCGTCACGTCGCGGCCGCTTAACGACGACACCTGTTGTAGAACATAGGGCTGTTGTAGCGAACTTGCTACGATCTGTGCCGCTGCCACACCGTCGGGGCCGTATTGAACAACCGTTTCTGCGATAGATTTTTTAGTTTCGTCAGTTGCTACTGGGAAGCCATTAACCGTCAACGTTTTTGCAAGTTCTTGCGCCGCAGCCGCATCTGAACTTGTGGCCAGTACCTTCACGTTTGTTGTGCTCGGGTCACTGAACCCTGCGCCAGCAAACAAATTTAAGATTGGCTGTGCGCTTTCAAGCGTTGGTTGCAGTACCAAGCGGTCGCCCACTTTTGCATCAACAGTAGGAAAACTATAGGTTTGTAAACTATCTGGCTCAAACCCTTGGTATGTGGAAGCGATATCCATGATGAGCTGTGGCGTTAACTCATGATCAATTGTTACGTTTGCAAGCCCGGCATCAACCATATCCTTGAGTACAAGCGGGTTTCTTGCACCTTCATTGATGGCTTTTTTCATTAGACGTCGCAAAAAATCTTGCTGGCGGCGGATGCGACCCAAATCAGATGTTGGGTCGGTAACCCAAGCACCAGATGCGTCTTGTGTCTGATAATAACGAGAACGAACATAAGCCAGGGCTGTTTCGGCGTCAAGCGTTTGGCAGCCAGCTTCGGCCATATAGAACCCAGTTTGGCTGCGAGGTTCAGGTTTTGCGTTTGTATTCCAATCTCTCGCTGGTGTTTCGAAATACACATCAACCGAACCAACCGCAGACACCAAACCTTGAAAGCCAGCAAAGTCGACATTGATGTAATGGTTGATTGGAATAGCAAAATTATCTTCAATCGTTTCGATCAACATCGCAGGGCCGCCAGCTTCAAACGCTTTGTTAATACGTGAGCTTCGCCCTGTGCCTGGGATGGGAAGCCATAAATCTCTTGGCAATGACAGCAGCGCAACGTCACCTGTTCGTTCATCAAGGTGAGCGATAATGATAACATCACCAAAACGTTCGCCATCGCGACCGACTTGGATCGGGTCGTTCGGATCCAGCGCAGCCGAAGAGTCTGAGCCGACAAGCAAAATATTCATTACTCGCTCACCCTTAGCCCCATCGGCGACTTCTGTTAGCGATTCGTCAAGTGACAGGCGATTGATGGACGAAGCACGGTCATAGCCGTAATACAATGCCGAAGCTGTGAGCAGGCTGACAAAAATAAGAAAAACATTAAATCCAAGAAAACAGAGTTCACTTAGACTGCGCGATGGGCGGGATCGTGTAGGTATCATTATCTCTTAAACTGGTGGCGGAATCTAACGCCTGCGGCGGTAGATCGATCAGCTTAACAAAGCTCAAATCGCATCGAAGTAATTGAGCAGCATAACCCACTATGACCGATGGGGCAGAGGCGCTACGAGTTTAGGTCTTAAGATGAAGAGTCGAACAGTAGCTGAGTTTTTCTCCTACAATAAAGATACTGATGTGACCATTCCCTATTCAGCAGCAATCGCCACAAATTTTACGACAACCTGTCTGATGTAGCTATTTTACGAGAGCTCAGCAGCGTAAAGGCGAGGATGATAACGCACGTAGCTATGCCAGCCGCAGCAGAAAGCATGGCCGCTAAAGTAAAGCTGTACTCGACAGCAGAACCAACCCAGAAGCCAGAAAACGCTGCTCCCACACTGAAACTCGCCACTATTGCTGTGAGATTATCTGACTGCGTGCCAGATCCAGATGTAGTTGCGGTTGTTTCGATCCGACCTTGAACAACAAATAATGCAGCGCCTGACACAAACCGAGCCACTAAAATACCTGGCCCCGCCACGACGAGAGCAGCCAACCAGCTGATGCCAGCGGCTAACATCAAGCCTCCTAAGGCATACTGAGTATCAGGCAATCGTTTATTAATCGAGCCAGCAAGCAGAGCGCCAGCAACGTAGGCAGCCATTTGTGGAATGATCCAAACCCTGCCAGCTTCTTGCTCAGTGATCGCAACCGAGAGTATAATAAATCCATAAGCGGCCAAGCTCACCAGCAAAGCAAGCAGCGTCGCAGACCTGGTGATTGGCCATGACCTTCTGTGCTTAGACGTTTTTTTAGCAAATCCTTTCCCAGGTGTTGTTTGAGAAAAATACACAAAACTGAGCAAAGGGAGAAGAATAGACCACTCATCAAAAAATGAGAAAGCCGAAACACCCAGAAGCCCTCCAACCATGGCGTATGGTCCAAGGCCAACAAGTTTCGTAACTGGTGTTGAGGCACGATTTAGTCCAAAAAAAGCTCTAGAAATGGTGCCAACTCCTATCGCAGCGATTGTAAGCAGAGGACCAGTCACCACAAGAACTGACACGGCAGAAATAGCCCCAATGGATGCGCAGGCAAAGACTCTTTTTGAAGTGGTTAGATAACGAATAAGCGACACAGCCATCAGATCGCCTAACGGCAATGCAACGCCAACGCTGACTGTTTCAAAGGCTGTTCGGTCAACAGTCGCCAGAGAAATCCATGCTCCAAAAATAAATCCTTGCGCTATATACGGAATCACTAAAGAAAATTGCTTGCTCATACATTTACAAGGTACTGCTTATTACACCATTTCGCGGAGTTCGCGTTGGAGATCTTTGATCTCATCACGTAGGCGAGCAGCGTATTCGAAACGCAGATCAGTTGATGCTTCGCTCATTTCAGCTTGGAGCGAATCGATCAGGCGGCGCAGCTCGTCTTCAGGCAAATCTGATAGCTCTTTTAGACGTTTCTCTTCATCGGGGCGGCGTTTGCGTTTCCCGTCACCAGGCACAGGTGCTGTTTCATCGTTCGGGCGGATGAGCGACAAAATATCGGTGACCGCTTTACGCACCGTCTGCGGGTCGATGCCATGTTTTTCGTTGTAGGCCATCTGCAAGCCACGGCGACGGTTCGTCTCTGAAATTGCTTTTTGCATCGACGGTGTCATTTTGTCGGCATACATAATCACTTTGCCGTCGACGTTACGAGCTGCGCGACCGATAGTCTGCACAAGCGACGTTTCGCTACGTAAAAAACCTTCTTTATCTGCATCTAAGATATTGACAAGCTGCACCTCGGGCAGATCTAACCCTTCTCGCAATAAGTTGATGCCGACCAGCACATCGAACTCGCCAAGCCGCAAACCTCGCAATGTTTCGATGCGCTGGATTGTGTCTATTTCACTGTGAAGATAGCGAACTTTTACACCTTGTTCAAGCAGATAGTCAGTTAAATCTTCCGCCATCTTTTTCGTTAGCGTTGTTACTAAAACACGGCCTTCATTTTCAACAACGTTCGTGATATTTTCAAGCAAATCGTCGATTTGGCCTTTGGTTGGTTTCACAATAATTTCAGGGTCAAGCAAACCAGTTGGGCGCACAATCTGTTCAACAATAGCTTTGGAATGCTCCAACTCATACGGTCCAGGCGTCGCAGAAAGAAATATTGTTTGCCCAGCTTTTTCGAGCCACTCCTCGAATTGAAGCGGACGGTTATCGGCCGCAGACGGCAGACGAAAACCGTGTTCGATCAGTGTTGCCTTGCGGCTTCGGTCGCCTTGATATTGCGCGTGAAGCTGCGGCACCGCAACGTGGCTTTCATCAAGCACCATCAAATAGTCATCAGGGAAAAAATCGATCAGCGTGTTTGGTGTTTCACCAGCGCCACGACCATCGATATGACGACTATAGTTTTCGATGCCGTTGCAGAATCCCATCTCGGCCATCATCTCTAAATCATATTCGGTGCGCATCCGCAGACGCTGCGCCTCCAATAACTTGTTTTCTTTCTCAAATAGCTGCAAACGATCACGCAACTCGTCTTCTATTCGCACGATCGCTTTTGTCATTCGCTCTTCAGATGCGACATAATGCGACGCTGGAAAGATGACCAGCTGGTCGAGAGATTCGATGCGTTCGCCTGTCACAGGATCTAGCGTGGTGATCTGCTCTACTTCATCGCCAAAAAGTTCAACCCGAACAATATGTTCCTCATAGGCTGGATGTATTTCGATCACATCACCACGGACACGAAACGTACCACGCACAAGGTTCATATCGTTGCGATCATATTGCATATCAATGAGCTGACCCAAAATAGCGCGGTGGTTGTATTCTTTCCCAGCCTCTATAACAAGCAGTTTTTTGTAGTACTCATCGGGTGAACCCAACCCATAGATGCATGAAACCGAAGCCACCACAATAGTGTCACGGCGAGTCAGCAACGCAGCGGTGGCGCTATGGCGCAGTCGGTCAATATCATCATTAACCGATGAATCTTTTTCGATATAGGTGTCAGACGACGGCATATATGCCTCGGGCTGATAATAGTCGTAGTAGCTAACAAAATATTCAACCCGGTTCTTCGGGAAAAACTCTTTAAATTCGTTCGCTAGTTGCGCCGCTAGCGATTTATTTGGCGCAATCACAAGCGTCGGGCGCTGCAACTTTTCGATAGTCCACGCGATCGTGGCAGATTTACCCGAACCAGTGATGCCTAACAACGTTTGCATATCATTGCCAGCTTCAATACTTTCACACAACCCAGCGATCGCTTTCGGCTGATCCCCAGCTGGCGTATAGTCAGTAACCATCTCAAATTTAGGCATCAGTTCTATCCTTTGCGCAGATTCTAGCATTCTACCAGCGCCTTGGCTGGCAAACCGTCTGCCAGTTCTATATCTTCCGATTAGCTGACTTTAGTTCGCAAAAACAACGTGATCAGAGACGCTGAATCTATTTGTTAAGAAGATGGAAATGATTTGTTGACAGAACAAAAAAACAAATTTACTATGTTCATATAGATGTACAAAAGGAGATTTGGTGAGTAAAGAATATTCGATTGCCGATGCTAGGAATATGTTCCCAACACTCATTAGAGAATCAGAGAATACTGACATCCAGGTGACACGGCGAGGAAAACCAGTTGCTGCCATCATTTCGATAGAAGAATATCTCAAGTTTAAAAAAACAAAACAAAACAATTTTTGGGCTTCATACCAAAGCTTTATAACAGAAGAAACTGCCGCTGAAGTTACAGGTGAAGAGTTTGACAACATTCGTGCTTCTGACTCAGGAAGGGAAGAAAATCCGTGGCTGTAAAATTTCTGCTTGATACTAATATCCTTTCTGAACCTCTCGCCGTAAAGCCCAATCAATCAGTTCTGAAAGCTTTAGAAGCCAATAGCTCATCACTCGCAACCGCCTCAATTGTCTGGCATGAGCTTGCTTATGGAGCTAAACGAATACCAAATTCAAAACGTAAAAATAAAATCCTACGATATTTAGAGAAAGCGGTGCTTTCTATCCCTATTCTGCCATACAACCATGAAGCTGCTTCTTGGCATGCAAAGGAGCGGGCCTATCTAGACTCTAAAGGCGAGACACCGCCATACGCTGATGCTCAGATCGCTGCGATTGCTGCAATGAATAACCTTACGCTCGTCACCAGAAACATAAAAGATTTCAGACGCTTCAGAAACATAGCGATAGAAAACTGGTTCGACTAACTCGCTTTTTTCACTAACAGCATCGCATCTCCCAAAGAAAGAAATCGGTACTCATTCGTCAGCGCAATTTCATACAGCTCTTTCCAACGTGGACCTATAAACGCGTCGATCATCACAAGCAGCGACGACTTTGGCACATGAAAGTTAGTCATCAAAAGATCGACCAGCTGAAACTCGAAACCTCGACTAATAAACAAATCGGTGCGGCCCGTAAGCTTGCCTGTTTTAGCTGCCGACTCTAGTGTACGTACAACTGTTGTGCCGACAGCAACAACACGGCCACCTGCTTGCTTCGCATCGTTGATTTGTTTCCACGCCACATCGCTGACCGTATAGGACTCGGTGTGCATTTGATGATCAGCAATATCGTCAACAACAATCGGTTTAAAGGTGCCTAATCCAACTTGCAGCTCGACTTTGACAAGTGTTACGCCCATTGCTTCTATTTTTTCTAGAAGCGCTTCGCTAAGATGCAACCCAGCAGTCGGCGCAGCGACAGAGGCTTCGCGGTCGGCGAAAACAGTTTGATAACGTTTCGGATCAACAGCGCCATCATCTTTTATATATGGCGGCAACGGCACACGTCCAGCGCGAGAAATAACATCTTCACGAAGAAGCTTCACTATGCGTCGTCCATCACCAAGAACAGCACCAGCTTCAGCTACAGGTTCGTCGTCAAGATACAACAACGTTTGCGGCTTTACTCGTTTACTCGGTTTAACCAAAGCGAACCATTGTAGATAGTCACCAGTTGGTTCAAGCAGAAAAACCTCAACCTCTCCCCCTGTTTCTTTCTGCAACTTTAAACGGGCAGCCATAACTTTTGTATCATTCACAACCAGCACATCACCAGCTTGCAAATAGTCACATAAATCACGAACATGACGGTGGTCAACGCCATCAACATCGACAGCACACAACAATTTAGCGTCATGACGAACTGCTGCTGCTTGCTGAGCAATAGCCTCAGGTGGCAACGTGTAGTCAAAAAAAGAAAGCGACTGATGTTTTGACATTATGGTGCTTTCTCAAATAACATAGCGCCTGCTGGCGAGTCAGTCGGCGCGCTAAGGCCAAGGTGTTGCCATGCCGCTGCCGTTGCAACACGACCCCGAGGAGTCCGCATCAAAAGCCCTTGCTGGATAAGATACGGCTCGATCACATCTTCGACGGTTTCAGTGGGCTCACCAACGCTTATCGCCATGGTCGACAGCCCGGCAGGCCCGCCATTGAAGTTGCGGCACAGGTTCGATAAATAGAGCACATCGATTTTGTCCAGCCCCAATGCATCGACCCCAAAGAGTGCGAGCCCATCTTGTGCCGCCTCATAATCAATCATGCCAGAGCCACGAACCTGCGCATAGTCACGCACACGACGCAGCAACCGATTAGCGAGACGGGGCGTTCCACGGCTGCGACACGCGATCTCTTTTGCGCCTGAAGGGTCAACGTCAATGCCCATAACCTGAGCAGAGCGCAAAACAATACGTTCTAAGTCATTCTCATCATAGTATTCAAGACGAAACGCAAACCCGAAACGATCACGCAGCGGACCAGTTATAAGACCCGTGCGAGTTGTTGCCCCGACAAGAGTAAAGGGCTCTAAATCGAAACGAATCGAACGCGCAGCAGGGCCTTTGCCCAACATTACGTCAAGCTGTAAATCTTCCATTGCTGGATACAGCACTTCTTCAACAGTACGAGGCAGACGATGGATTTCGTCGATAAAAAGCACATCGCCAGCTTCAAGTTTGGTGAGGATTGACGCTAAATCGCCTGCACGTTCAATAGCAGGACCAGACGTTACGTGAAGGTGAGACCCTAATTCAGCTGCGACGATAGCAGCGAGCGTCGTTTTCCCAAGGCCAGGCGGTCCAGCAAAAAGCAGATGATCGGCGGCTTGACTACGACCACGGGCGGCCTCCAAAATAATACCGAGGCGTTCTTTTAGTTCAAGCTGCCCGACGAATTCATCAAGCGTGGTCGGGCGAAGCTGCACTTCATGTTCGACACTTGTTTGTTCTTCTTCTGTTGCTTCTGGGTTTAGAATTTCTTCGCGAGCCATCTGCTACCCTTCACTCGCTAGCGAGCGTAACGCAGCTTTTAGCATTGCGCCAGAATCGTCACTATAGTCAAGGTCTTTCACTGCCTGAGCGATTTCTTCGCTGCTATAACCCAAATTAGCTAATGCCTCACGAACATCGGCAGCTGACGTTGGCGCGACAGTTTTGTTTTCGAACCCATCGCCTGTATCAATTGTTGGCAATACTAACCGTGACTTCAGCTCAACAAGCAAGCGCTGTGCTGTTTTTTTGCCAACGCCAGGAACTTCACATAATGCAGCAATATCTTCATTCTCTAAAATTCGTGCCAACTGGCTGACAGGGTGTGTGCTCATAACAGCAAGCGCCATTGCAGGGCCAACACCATGTGCCGCCAACAAACCAGCAAACGTTTGCCGCTCGGACTTAGCCAAGAAGCCAAACAACTTCTGGTCGGCTTCACGAATATGGTGATAGATGTAGAGAAACTTTTCATCGCCAACAACACATTGCGATAGCGTCGCAGACGTAACGGTAACGTTATAGCCAACCCCAGCAGCCTCAAGCAAAACCTCGCCTGTGCCTTTATCTAACGCAAGATCTGTTTCAACAATTGTGCCACGAAGTGAACCTATCATGTCGCCAACTCTACCAACCACACACACAGAACATACGTTCTTCTTTGTTAAAGCGAAAGATCATAACCGTTTGCTTCAAGACGCACACGGTTCTCGTTGGGAATCCACGCTGTAGTGTCAAGTACCCAGTGAGCAGGCATGCGCACTGCGGCCCACAAGATCGTAGCCAACTCAGCGCAATCGTTACGAACCATGAATTTCTTTATTGAACCATCAGTAAAGGTAGTAGTAAAACTAAATGAACCGAGAGACAGCAAGGTGAGCTCCGAAATCCCATTCCAAGAAAAAAACAGTGGCCCTTGAAATGTATGCAGATAGAAACCTTGACCAGTAAGCCACATCTGACCAGAATCACACATTCGCCATGCGTCCGTTGCATCTGCCGCCGCTCTATTTACAGAAGCTAACGTACTAGCCGCAGCGGCTAAAGCCAATGGCGTTGAACCAAACGCTAGAAATGAGCTGTAACTGCCGTTCCCCACGGCCCCATACCAATACCTAGTAAATGCGCAGTCGACAATTGCATACTCATTCGGTGAACTTAGAGGAAACGGTGGTTGCCTATCGCTAAGAATAAGTTCCTGGTCTGATCGCAAAGCACGAAGAACACCCAGGCTAAACAGCAAAGCATAATCTGCACTTTGCAATGTAAGAACTAACTGTTTTCTTTTGTTCCGTCTTGAAATTCGACTGCCCAATTCGACGTCTCCTACTATTTGCCATCTACGCCTAAGCACTATAGTTTACATATAAAAAGTTTGCTCAAGGAACACACTTTTCTGCTTTATTCAAATTTTGGTAGACAGCTGTTTCCATAGCGTAGAACAAGTCAACTATAGGCTGATCTGAGAACGGCAGTGTTTGTGTAAGTAAGATTCCGCCCACATCATTTTGCTTATCAAGCCAAAAGAAACAGTTAAACATGCCTGCCCACATAGCCGTTCCAGCTGGCCTTCCAGTGTGACAGGCATCTTCGCTGATCTGAAAGGCTGCGCTCCATGACTTGGGTCTTAATGCAAAAAACTCTGCATCTAGAGAATCTTTTCGGTCGATTGTATACATTTTTTTGACTCGCAAGTCACCTATCTGGTTCGTCAACATTTGTGAGACACTACTTGGCTCAAAAATTTTCACCCCATCAGATGTTTGCCCATTCAAAAGCATTTGCAGAAATTTGCGATAATCAGAAGCCGTTGAGTAAAGACCGCCACCTCCGCTTTGAAACTCGCCCGCAGCAGGCATATTTGGTTCAGAAATAAACATGCCTTCACTATTTAGCTTGTGCAACTTCGCTACTCTCAGCTTCTGGTCATCGCTCAACGCAAACCCTGTATCGCACATTCCCAAAGGACCAGTCACGTTTCGTTGAAAATAGTCTCCCAAGGAAAACTCTGTTATGGCTTCTATGATAAGGCCAACCCAATCCAAACCGATACCATAGTGCCAGTCAGTTCCTGGCTCAAATACTAGTGGCAACATCAGCGAGCTACGTTTGCGACTCCCAATTCCTGGCATGTTTGTGTATCCGACATATCGTGCAAGGTTTTCATTCCACAACGGATAGCCAAAGCCAGAGGTATGCGTCAACAAATGGTTCACTGTCAGATCATTCGCTGGATTCTTGAGCTGTGGACAGCCAGTGGCATCAAACCCTGTTAGCACCTGAATATCGGAAAGCTCTGGAAGATAGTCACTAGCTTTGGCGTTTAGATCTAGCAGACCCTTTTCCACAAGTTGCAGTGCCGCTGCTGCTGTGAGCGCCTTTGTCATCGACTTCACAGCAAAAATATCATCGACCCTCATTGGTGTTTTTTCCCGAGAGTCGTTTACACCAAATGAGTTTTCATACAGCACACGGTCGGAGGTAAAAACTGTCGCGACACAACCAGGCACAATCTTGTTTGTTATAGCTGCCTCAAAGACTTTATTCAAAGCATTCGGAGTTGTTTTATCCATGCTTCTAGCTACTAGCTTTTTCGTGGAGAAAACTTGCTACAGCTCGTACACTTTTGTTAAACGTTATGCCGACAAACACAACTTCATTTCCAGGCAAACAATATTTCTCACCATACCCTTTGTCTTTAATCTGACTTACTGCCTTGTTAGTTACTTGGCTACTATCATCTATAACTTTGAACCCGAATATGTAGACAATAGTTTTCTCCGCTGTGGGGACCGTCACAACAAGGTCAATTCTGCCTTTATTCGTTACATCTTCAGCTTGTGTCGCAAAGCCAAGCGACGAGAAGAACGCATACAGCACTGAAGCATAATAGCCTTCATAGTCTGCAATCGTATTGTTGCGATAGTTGTCGTTTGCTATGCCATTAAAAAGAGCTGAAACGTGCTGTTCGAGAGCGTCCATGTCCCCTTGTGCTAGCGCATGTGCGACAGAGGACGTCTTGACAGGATCGACTTGCAGGTAGTTAGTGAGAAGCATCTCAGTGAAGCTACTCTGCACTTCCAAGTTCGGGAAACCTAGCATATAGGTTGGCTTCTTAAATGTAGCGTCAACTGATTTTATAGTTAGGTAGCCAGATTGGAACAAGATAGCTTCAAGATCAAGGTTATCGACATCGAATGCTTTGAGTTTTTGGTGCGAAACTTCAAGCTTTTCGAATGTTGGGACGTGGTAGTATTTCTTTTTCAGCAGTTCGATAAGGAACCCTGGTGTGCCTGTTTCAAACCAATACGGCCGGAACGTTTCACCCTTGTCGATGAAAAGCAAAATGTCATATGGATTATACACTTTGTCTCCAAGCCAGTTATAGCCGTTATACCATGCTTGGATTTCTTCCATCTTGCTGTGTTTGATATAGGGAGCAAAATAATGTTCAACCTCGGTTTGTGTGTAGCCGCAAATGCTTCCATAGCGTGCATCTAACGTGATGTCGTCAAGGTTGTTTAAACCACTGAATATGGACACCTTCGAAAACTGCGAAATACCAGTAAGGAAAGCAAACCGCACAGATGCTTCTTGCGCTTTAATAACAGAATAGAATGCTATAAGTTGCTTGCGTATAGCTCGAACTGCGGAGTCGTCGGTAATGTTGTCTAGCAGCGGTTTGTCATACTCATCAACCAAAATCACGACCTGCTCGCCATAGTGTTTTTCGACATCGGAGATCAGACGATGAAAATCTACGTCATCGCTGCCCGAGTCTGCATATGGCACACCAAGCCGCGTCGCGTTGTCCTGTAAAATATTCTTGATGTGGAGATGAAGCGATTCAACATCGTGCACGCCACCAGAAAAGTTGATGTGAACAACAGGGTGCTGTTTCGTCCAGTCCCATTTGTTGTGGATAGCTAAACCTTGGAACAGGTGCTCGTTGCCTTCAAAAAGTTCTTTCATTGTCGACAAGTAAAGATTTGCCGAAACGTCGAGGCCTCGATAGGAAAAAGTTTTTACGCTGCGTTAACTGCCAAATCAGTGCTGTTTTGTCGACATAAACAAAATCGCCTTCAATAATTTCTTTAAAATTGCTTATCCCAACAGGCAGCTTCTTCACATCACAACCCTACCTGATTTTATGGCGTTGACATTGAATGTAACAGCTTAAAGAGAATAGACAGCGCCTTGCGTTATACTCATCTTGTGTCGAAAGAGAAACTACCCGTAGGAATCACAAGCTTTGAAGAACTACGCTCTGAAGGCTATATTTATATCGACAAAACGGACCACATAGCATCACTCATTTCTTCTGGTAAGTTCTATTTTTTATCGAGACCTCGACGTTTCGGCAAATCTTTACTTGTCGACACAATGAAAGAACTTTTCGAAGGCAACAAGCCGCTGTTCAAAGATCTTTTCATTGAAGACCAATGGGACTGGGACGAAACGCACCCAGTTATTCATTTCACATTCGCAGAAGGCTCAACAAAAAACCTAGATGATCTCCGCTCAGCGCTTGCACATTTCCTCACAAACAACGCAGAAACCTTAAAAATCGAGCTGTCAGAAGAAGCTAATCTTGTTCGCCAATTTGCCAATCTAGTGAAGGCTACAAAAACTAGTTACGGCAAAAACGTTGTCATTCTTATCGATGAATATGATAAGCCAATTTTGGACATGATTAATAAGGCTGGGCTGGATGAGGTTCGCGATCTTCTACGAGATTTTTACTCGGTTATAAAGTCGCAAGATAGCAACGTGCGGTTTGCATTTCTGACTGGTGTCTCAAAATTTTCTAAGGTTTCGCTTTTCAGTGGGCTAAACAACATAGTTGATATTACACTTTCACCGCAGTATTCAACAATCTGTGGGTATACACAAGAAGAACTTGACACAAGTTTTAAGCCGCTGCTTGTTGACGTTGACATGGCGAAAGTGAAACGTTGGTATAACGGCTACAGCTGGTTGGGAGAACCTGTTTATAACCCGTTTAATGTGCTTCTGTTCCTTCAGAATGGGAAACGTTTCAAACCATTTTGGTTCGAAACAGGAACGCCACGCTTTCTCATTGAGCTACTAAAATCTGGCAACTACTATGTGCCAAATTTTGAACAAATGGAAGCAAGCGATGCCCTCTTATCAAGTCTAGAAATTGATCGTATAAAACTCGAAACCCTACTTTTCCAAACTGGCTATTTAACCATCAGAAACGTTGTCGAGCACCTGCCAAAAACTTTCTACACTCTTTCGTATCCAAACATCGAAGTCAGGTCAAGCTTTAATGAAGTTATTCTCTCAGAGTATCTCCTTGAGGCCAAACCAAACCTTGCGCCAGCAGCAAGCGCTTTTCTCAATGAAAATATGGAAACAATACAAAGCGAAATAGAGAACCTATTTCAAGCCATTCCATATCAAAACTACACCCGCAACCGTCTTAGCTCATATGAAGGCTATTACGCATCAGTTCTGTATTCATTTATTGCTGCGCTTGGTTTTGAAGTAACCGCTGAAGATTCTTTTAGCCATGGCAGAATAGATCTAGCAATAACCGTAAACACTCCAGCAGGCGAAACTGTCGTTTTTGTCTGTGAATTTAAAGTTGACCCACAAGCACCTGGTGCTGCGATGCAACAGATTCTCTCAAAAAAGTACCACGAGAAATACCGTAACCGAGCTGATCGAATCCACCTTCTAGGCATAGAGTTTAGCAGCGAAAAACGCAACCTTTCACGTTTCGATCACCAACAAGTATAGCTATTGCGAAACTACGAAAGCGAATTAACTATCGGTGTTCGTAACGCTCTCGGCAACCCTAGCCTTTATGCAGCTCCTGTAACGAGCGGACTTGCAGGTCTTGACCTTCGTTGGCAGCGATGGCTTCGGCAGCAACTTTGGCAGCTGAGATTGTTGTCAACAGCGGAATGTCGCGTTGGCCTGCTGCGATGCGGATATAGGCACCATCGGCGATAGCACCACGTCCACGTGGAGTGTTAATAACCATCTGCACCTTGCCCGCTTCAATCAGATCGACCGCTGTTGAACCACCTGTGTTTCCAGTGAGTCGTTCAAGCACCTGCTTCACCGTGATGCCAGCTTCTTCTAACGCTTTCGCCGTGCCACCAGTCGCCACAAACTCGCAACCAAGTTTCGCTAGCTGCGAAGCAACCGCCACACCAGTTTCTTTGTCTCGATTCGCAAGTGACATAAACACTGTCGCATCCTTTGGTGTAGGCAGTGCGATGCCAGACGCTAACTGGCTTTTCACATACGCCAAACCGCTATCTAGATCGACACCCATTACCTCACCAGTTGAACGCATCTCTGGGCCAAGCAACGCATCAGTATGGGGGAAACGTTTAAACGGCAACACTGCTTCTTTCACTGCCCAGAACCCAGTCACAGGATCTTTCGGTAACAGTCCTTCTGTTTCAAGTTCGGCCAGCGTCGCACCAGCAGATACTCTTGCAGCAACTTTTGCCAGCGGCCGTGCTGTTGCTTTCGCCACAAACGGCACAGTGCGAGAAGCACGAGGGTTCGCTTCGATCACATAGACTTTCTCGTCCAACACCGCATATTGCACGTTGATAAGACCCACAACATCAAGTGCCTGCGCTATCGACGCGCTATATTCACAGAGCTCTTTAATCGTTGTATCAGACAAAGTACGTGGCGGCAACACACATGCGGAATCGCCTGAATGCACACCGACTTCTTCGACGTGTTCCATCACACCGCCGATTATATGGGCACCGCTTTTATCACGAATAGCGTCTACATCTACCTCGATCGCGCCTTCTAAGAAGCGGTCGATTAGCACAGGACGCTCGGCAGACAAACCGCCTTCACGCCCAAGCGAGCCTTCTGTTTCAAGCGAGGTGAACGCCGCCAACAAATCATCATCGCTATAGACGATTTCCATCGCACGACCGCCAAGCACATAACTTGGACGCATCAACGCAGGATAATCAAACCCTTTGACCACCTCTAGCGCCTGTTCACGAGTGACCGCGGTGCCACCTTCTGGCTGCGGCAAACCAATTTTTTCACACAACGCAGACCAACGATCGCGATCTTCGGCGCAGTCAATAGCATCAGGCGATGTTCCCAAAATAAGCTCTTTCGGCAGACGATCAGCTAGTTTTAACGGCGTTTGCCCGCCAAGAGAAACAATCACGCCGATAGGGTTTTCGGCTTCGATCACGTTCATCACATCTTCATAGGTGACAGGTTCAAAATAAAGCCGATCAGAGGTGTCATAATCTGTCGAGACGGTCTCTGGGTTACAGTTCAACATGATTGTCTCGTAGCCAGCGTCACGCAACGCAAACGACGCATGCACACAGCAATAGTCAAACTCAATGCCCTGGCCGATGCGGTTAGGGCCAGAACCTAGAATAAGCACTGATGGTTTCTGCGATGGCGAAACTTCGTCTTCGTCTTCATAGGTTGAATAATAATAGGGCGTGTCTGCTTCGAACTCAGCAGCGCACGTGTCAACCGTTTTATAGGTCACACGCACACCAGCGGCAAGCCTCGCAGATCGCACACTCGCTTCATCAACACCGTGGGCTTCAGTGCTTAACAGATAGGCGAGCTGTTCATCGCTGAACCCAAACTGTTTCGCGCGTTTCCACTGCTGCTTTGAGATAGCTGAAACTTCAATACCGTTAGCACCTAACGCTTCGAGTGCTTGACGCTCTTCAACAATTTGCAGAATATGGTCTATAAACCATGGGTCAACCTTTGTGAGTTCAAAAACTTCTTCCGCTGTGAAACCTCGACGTAATGCTGCTTCCAGCTGGAAGATACGGTCGGGTGTTGCGATAGCGACCGCTGTTTTCAGCTCGTCGTCGCTCAACAAATCGAATCGCTTCTCGGCAGCCGAGCCATTCAAACCAGCTTGCCCTAACTCTAGCGAACGACACGCTTTTTGCAGCGATTCGGTAAACGTGCGGCCAATCGCCATCACTTCACCAACAGATTGCATCGCAGTGCCTAACACTGCTGGCGTGCCAGGCAGTTTTTCAAACGCCCAACGAGGAATCTTTGTGACCACATAGTCAATAGCAGGTTCAAACGAAGCAGGCGTTTTTTTCGTTATATCGTTAGGAATTTCAGGCAGCGTATAGCCAACCGCTAGCTTCGCAGCGATTTTCGCGATAGGAAACCCAGTCGCTTTTGACGCAAGCGCAGACGAACGACTCACCCGAGGGTTCATCTCGATAACTACAACACGACCATCTTTTGGATTAACCGCAAACTGCACATTCGAGCCGCCTGTTTCAACGCCGACACGGCGCAGACACGCAAACGCAGCGTCACGCATTGTCTGATATTCAACATCGGTCAGCGTTTGCGCAGGCGCCACCGTAATCGAATCACCAGTGTGGACACCCATCGGGTCAAGGTTTTCGATGGAACAGATAATCACCTGGTTATCTGCGTGGTCACGCATCACCTCAAGCTCATACTCTTTCCACCCGACGATCGATTCTTCAACTAGAATTTCATTAATCGGGCTGGCTTCAAGCCCGTTGCTGGCAACCTGCTCAAACTCTTCCATCGTTTCAGCGATGCCAGTGCCTTTGCCGCCCAAAATATAGGCAGGACGGATGATGATAGGCAGGCCGAGATCTTGAATAATTTCACGGGCCTCTTCCATCGAATGAGCGACACCGCTTTTCGGAACAGACAAACCAATTTCGATCATCGCTTCTTTAAACTTCGAACGGTCTTCGGCGGTGGAGATAGCGTCAGCGTCGGCGCCAATAAGCTCAACATCATGTTCGGCCAACACGCCAGCTTCAGAAAGTTCCATCGCCAAGTTCAACGCTGTTTGGCCCCCTAACGTTGGCAGCAACGCATCAGGTTTTTCCTTCGCAATAATTTTTGTGAGAATGTCAATGTTTAACGGCTCAACATAGGTAGCGTGCGCAAAATCTGGGTCGGTCATGATTGTTGCTGGGTTCGAGTTGGCTAAGACAACACGGTAGCCTTCCTCTTTCAGCACCCGACACGCTTGTGTGCCCGAATAATCAAACTCGCAGGCCTGCCCGATGATAATCGGGCCTGAACCTATAACTAAGATAGTTTTAATATCAGTTCTTTTTCCCATTATTTCGACTCCATCATTGTGTTAAATTCTTCAAATAAATAAGCACTATCGTGCGGGCCTGGACTGGCTTCAGGGTGATGTTGCACACTGAACGCCGAGCCGTCTTTCAAACGGATTCCTTGACAGACATTGTCGTTTAAGTTGATATGTGACACGTCAGCAACTTCTTGCACTGACGCTGGGTCTAACGCGAAGTTGTGGTTCTGGCTGGTGATTTCAACCTTGTTTGTGAACTGATTTTGCACAGGATGGTTCGCACCGTGATGACCAAATGAAAGTTTCGTGATGTCACCGCCGATAGCGAGTGACAAGATTTGATGCCCAAGACAGATACCAAACATAGGGACCTTGCCAAGTAGTGCCTTGACTGTCTCAACTCCATAGGTCACAATGCGAGGATCGCCAGGACCGTTAGACAAGAACACACCATCAGGAGACATCGCTAGAATTTCATCCGCCGTTGTTGACGCTGGCACGACCGTGACGGTCGCGAAACGAGCGAGCTGATCGAGAATTGACGATTTCACACCAAAGTCGAGCGCAACCACGTTCTTTTCGCCGCTACCAACGGTGTACGTTTCTTTTGTTGTGACTTGCGCAACGAGGTCAACGCCATCAGTGCCTTTTTCGTCAACAGCAGCTTGTTTCAACTGGTCTGTCGTAAACGCACCTTCGCCAGATGTTGGACCAAACGCTGCACCCATAGCGCCAGCGCTTCGCAAAATGCGTGTCAATCGGCGAGTATCAACGCCTGCGATCGCGCCAAGAGTATGCGCCTCTAGGAACGCTTCAAGCGACTGTTCGCTACGCCAGTTTGAGCTTCGTCTTGCCAACTCGCGCACAATAACACCACGCACATGGGTAGTCTGCGCTTCGTTATCGCCGGCGTTCGTGCCATAGTTGCCAATATGTGGGTAGGTGAACGTGACGATCTGCCCTGCATAGGATGGATCGCTCAGCACTTCTTGATAACCAGTTAGCGCCGTGTTAAAAACAATCTCACCACTATGAGGCGAACCATTCGGCACCGATCCAACGTATTCACCTTCAAAAAGTGAACCGTCAGCTAGCACCAGCGCTCCTGAAACAATGCTCTTTACTTTGTTGGTAGTCACTTCGACATCTCCCCTATTTCTACGCCATCGAGCGTCGCTTCGATAGCTTCGCTCCGTTTTGTTGGCACGTTCTTTCCAATAAAATCTGCTCGGATCGGCAGCTCTCGATGACCACGGTCAATCATTGACGCGAGCTGAATCGCTTTCGGACGACCTAGATCCATCAGCGCATCCATCGCGCTGCGCACTGTGCGGCCAGTAAACAGCACATCGTCGACAAGCACCGCTACTTTGTGCGTCACATCAAAATCTATTTCCGTCGGCGCTTCGCTCGACACAGGCCGCAAACGGCTATCGTCGCGATAATTAGCAACATCAAGTTTGCCGACAGGCACTATTGTTTGTTCGATATGGGCAAGGTCTGATGCGATTGCCTCGGCGAAAGGAACGCCACCAGTTTGCAAGCCGACAAGAATTACATCGTCCAAACCTTCGTTGCGCTCTATAATTTCATGCGCCATGCGCCGCACCGCTCGGGCGACACCTTGAGCGTCTAAAATCTCTGCTCGGGCAACAAAAAAGCCCCCATATGGGGGCTTGCTACCGCGTTCTCGTTTAGCCATCTCTGCTCCTTGCCGTGCAAACCTCACAGGATCTGCTTCACGGACTGCACATCATGGTAGCGACAACAATCGCAGAGTCAAACTTTTAACTAATTTTACGCCAATCTATTTTGCGAAGAAGCGTCATCTATCCATAGGATGAGGCAGAAGAAGATTACAAGGCAGGAACGATGTCTGGCTATAATATACGAGCTGAAGAAATTCAAGCGCTCAATAACACTCACTGGAAAGTATGGAGGCTACTCGAAGCAACACTGGAAGACATGCTGGGTTCTCTACAAGAACCACACGATGCTGTCATTCGCGCAGCTTCTGAAGCACAGCAGAATCCAAATAATAAAGACAAACACTTTGAATTTAGAAATGCCTTGACAACATTTTACAAAGGTCTATCTCGCGAAGAACTAGAGACTCTCAGAGACAAACTCAACGATAAACAACGACCCGTTTTAGACGAAGTTTTCAGCGCCAAGATAGGTTGGCGTAATTTGGTTGATTCTCAGCCAAAGCAGCAGGCTAGTGACAAACCCTGCTTGCACTCTTTGAAGGCTTGAAAGTACCTCACAGCAACTAGGCTATCACTCTGCGGCTGTGTTGTAGCTTGTCAAAAATCACTCACCGATAACTCGTAGTCGCTATTGCTCCAGAGAACCACGTCAGCTATTCTTTTTGTGGGTTCAACAAACTTTGGGAAATCGATAAGGTTGCTTTGCAGAAACACTTCGAGCACTCTTCTAGGGTCACATCCACGTTCTTCAACATCTCGTTCTACTCTGGTATACAGTTGTGTTTTCAAGTCAGAACCATACAAGCCATTCGGATGATCTTTCCAAGGAATCTTACCAAGGTAGCTTGATTAGAATGAGTTTTTCTTACTTTAAGGATACTCAATAACAGCTTCTGGAATTATCGGGCAGATATGCTCTTCGACATGACAAATGCCACGAGAACGACCAAGCGAATGGCTTTAATCACAGGCGGAACAAGAGTATCGGGGCGGCATGTGCCGCACGTTTACAAGCCGATGGTTTGTCATGCTATATCACAGGGACAGCGCATAAACGCCCAGACCATATAGACCTGGCATGTGGGTATCTTCAAGCTGATTTACGAAATGAACAAGACACACAGAATCTTGCCTCTTGGATCCGAGAGAACAAGCCTGACATACTCATTAACAACGCTGGAATTAATATCAAAGGGGCAACGGTTCCATTTAGCCTCAACGATTACGATGCAGTACACGCCGTAAATTTGAAAGCCCCTTTGTGCTAATACAAAGTGCTATCGAAGCTATGCAACAGCGTCACTGGGGACGAATCGTAAATATTACGTCATTATGGGGTGTCACAGGCAATACACAGAATGCAGCCTATTGCTCAACAAAGTTCGGGTTAGACGGACTTACAGCATCTATTGCTGCAGAGGTTGCTGGCACTGGCATTCTTATCAATTCGATAGCTCCAGGCTACATTCACACAGCAAGCTACGATGACTATTTTTCAGAAGCTGAACTTGCCGAGATCAGCAAGAAAATTCCGATGGGTCGTCTCGGAAAGCCAGAAGAAATAGCAGCACTTCTTTCGTGGCTTGTCAGCGAAGAAAACAGTTATATGACTGGCCAAAACATTCTGGTTGACGGTGGCCTCACCAGAACAGCTTGCTAGCGTTTAACGGACTACCTGTGCCTGCCTGCTAGGATGTTGCTATGAAGAAACTTGGTGTAGGCATAACTTCTTTTAGAGAACTTATAGAGCAGAACTATGTCTATGTCGATAAAACATCTTTTATCGACCGTGTAACTTCTGAAGGCAAATATTACTTTCTATCCAGGCCAAGACGTTTTGGGAAATCACTCTTGGTAGATACCATCAAAGAACTGTTTGAAGGATCGCAAGACCTTTTCCAAAGATGCCACATTTATGACCACTGGGACTGGAACACTCGCTACCCAGTGATTCATATCAACTTCGCCAAGGGCGGCATACGCAGCACAGAAGACCTTGCCACTCATATCACCCACATGCTTGATCAAAACGCTCGAACTCTTGGCGTTGAACGTAGCGAATCACCCAGTCTAGGAATTGTTTTTGCTGAACTAATTCGGATGGCCAAAGAAAAACACGGCCAAAACGTAGTTGTGCTCGTCGATGAATATGACAAACCCTTGCTTGATAACGTCACCAACCATACGGTTGCACAAGAAATTCGAGATCAGCTTCGTGATTTCTATTCAGTGCTTAAAGAGCAAGAAAAAAACTTGCGGTTTGCTTTCCTGACAGGCATTTCACAATTTTCCAAGGTTTCTCTTTTTAGCGGACTGAATAATCTAGAAGACATCTCACTAGATCCTAACTTTGGGGCAATCTGCGGTTATACCCAACAAGAACTTGAAACCCATTTTACTGACAGGCTTGCACCTGTCAATAGAGAAGAATTTAAATCTTGGTATAACGGCTATAGCTGGCTTGGAGACAGCGTCTACAACCCATATGGGACGCTCCTTTTCTTCAAAAAGAATTTGCTTTATAGGTCATATTGGTTCGAGACAAGCACACCGCAGTTTCTTATCCAGTTGCTTCAAAAAAAATATTACCACACGCCAGATTTTTCTGATCTTAGCGTTGGATACGACCAACTTG
Organism: Acidimicrobiales bacterium; assembly: GCA_020629155.1. GTDB lineage: Bacteria > Actinomycetota > Acidimicrobiia > Acidimicrobiales > SZUA-35 > JAHDDW01. The sequence continues at coordinate 80,951 of JAHDDW010000003.1, forward strand.
TGCGGTTCGATATAGAAAATCTCGATCTGACAACGCTACTTTTCCAAGCAGGCTACCTGACAATCAAACAAGTCGACATTTCTTTCAACCAAGAAACATTCCATCTCGGGTTCCCTAACCAGGAAGTCCGCAGCAATTTTAGCAAACTCATTTTCAAAGACTATTTAACAAAACAGGTTTCTCCTAATTCGGCTTCACTTCTTACAGCATTGCAACAAGGAGATATTGCAGCATTAGAACAGCAAATTCGTTCTCTTTTCGCTAGTATCGCCCACGATAACTATCGCAATAATACCATTGCGCACTATGAAGGCTACTATGCAGCTGTTCTGCATGCCTATTTCATGCTGCTACCGATACAGGCTATCACCGAAGATGCAACGAATAAAGGCAAGATAGATGTGGCACTTCAGCTCACAAATGAAGACGGTCAGCACCTTGTCTATATAATCGAGTTTAAGGTCGTTAAGAAAACAACCGAACACCCCTCAAATACCGCTTTACAACAGATCGAAGAAAAAGGGTATGCAGAAAAATATCACGCAAACGCCGACATAGTTACCCTTATTGGCATTGAATTTTGTGCAGAGCAGCGAAATGTCTGCCACTTTGCTCATAGAACGTATACTTCAAAATAAGTGGTATTTCCTGTAGCCACCTGTTACTTCTTAAGGCAATGTCTCTTTATTCGTTTCCTACCGAATCGCTTTTAGAAAAGAACCGCCCAAAACTGTGTGAACACTGCCGAGCCGAGCGGAAAACCTTAAGGCTTTGCTACTGTGGCCAGTAAGGAGACAAGACGGTCAACTTCTTCGGTTGTGTTGTAATGCATCAGCCCTATACGCAACACGCCTTCGCTTCTTTTTAACCCGAGGGCATCAACAAGACGGACGGCATACATGTGGCCGTTCCATGCAAAAACGCCCTCAGATCCCAAGAACTTTGCTAACGTTTCGGGCGTTTGGTCATGCGAAGTCAAAGCAAAGGTTGGCGCTCGATTAGCAGTTGTTTGCATCCCATGTAAAGAAAAACCATCTAGCTGTGCAAGATGTTCGAGAAAGTGTTCACTGAGACCCAGCTCCGACTCAGCGATCTTGGCGAAACTAACATCATAGTCTTCATTCTTTTTACCTCCGACAGACAGCAGGTACTCAAGAGCAGCTCCTAACCCTGCCATCGCTGCAAAGTTTTGTGTTCCTGTTTCCCAGCAGTGTGGCGAAGTTTTTGGAGCAGGTTCGATTCGGTAAGGAACCAATTTGTCCATCTCGTCAGCTTTCCCATACAATATGCCGATATGAGGACCAAAAAATTTGTAGGCAGAGCAAACCAGAAAATCGCATGACAACTTTTGTGTGTCTATCCGATGATGTGGAGCATGATGCGTTGCGTCTGCATAAACTAACGCACCTGCTTCGTGAGCTTTCTCACAAATTGAAGCGATAGCAACGTGGCTGCCAATCAAATTAGAGGAAAGTGTAACTGCCACCAATCTGGTTCGATTATTCAAAAGTGGGATCAGGTCATCAGCTGCAACCGTTCCCTTGTCCGGGTTATAGGGAATCGACATAACTTCAACTCCCCGTTCTTTTGCTGCCAACACCCAAGGGGAGATATTCGCCTCATGATCTATCTCAGATACGATAATACGATCACCAGCCGTCCACGTTTGCGCCAGAGAACGACTAAAAGCGAAGGTCAAGCTAGTCATATTCTGCCCGAAAGAAACTTCAGCCGACGAGCAATTCAAAAATCGAGCGACTTTGTCCCGAGTCTCAGCTACTAAACGAATAGTTTCCTGACCAGTCGCAAAGTTAGGGCCAAGATTAGCGTTACTTTCAAGTATGTAGCGTGACATAGCATCTGCCACAGAACGAGGGACCTGAGATCCGCCAGGGCCATCGAAATAAATGACCTGTTTCCCATTGAGCTGTCGATCAAGCGCAGGGAAACATGCTCTAATTGCTGAAAGATTCACTGTTGTCATCTACTCTTTGCGACGGTGTTCGCCTGCGGTTAAAACAAAAATATCCCAGTAGACGACTTTTTTGCCAGTCTTGGCTGTCATAGGCAAAGCGTGATGCATAACCTTTTCATCATCGATGAAGAGAAAATGCCCTGGTGGCAATATTTCAGAATAGATAGGGCCATCAGTCTTGTTCAGATGCACCGACGTTTCGCCTCCTTCAACTCCATCACGATCTACAACAAAAACCCCGAGATAATGGCACCCATCTCGATGCACGCCTTCAGGCGACGCGTTTCCGTCAAACCCACCACCTGCACGTATCCTAATTTGGTGAACTTCAATCGGAGTATTCGCCATGTTCACATCTGTTACGCGAACAAAACAACCAAGAATATTCTGGAAACTTGGGTGGTTGTAGACGCTAGCGTCAATCTCATCAAATTCGCGATGAATATCGGGACGCCCTTCATATTTCGCAGTTTGATAAAACAGCTTATGAGGAAGTTTCACAGGGCTTTGAGGTGTGCCCGCGAACCAGGAAAACCGACGGCTTCGGGTTCCACTCCGAAGATAAACATCTGTTGGCAAACGATCAAACGACTCTGCTAGCGCTTGCCTGTCAATTTCAGGGGCGTCTACAACAGCATACCCTTGCTCTTTTAACTCGTTGTTCATACAAGTGTCCTTTTGATATGAGAAACCTTAGAAACTTTCGGCCTGTGGTTAATGCTTATGGGCCTCAGGTTTGCAATAGGCAGCTAGCGCTCCACCTTGTGCAGAGCTATACGGTTTCGTCTCAGACTGTGAACACATCTGGTCATAAATATCTTTCACTGGGATCCTAGCTTTCGGACTGTTATAACCAGTCACAAAGTCGTTTCGTAAACGCAGCGCACGAACATCTGAGTCAGGGTCACCTTCAGGATCGGCAAGCAGACCCGAGCCACATTCGGCGTTAAGAACATTACTGCAATTATCTACCCATTCCTTATTTATCTGCTTATTCCATGCACCGAACCAGTCAGCATGCGCTGTCGAGCCACCAGGTTGCGTTTGGACTCGACTATCGGCGTCCACGTCAGAAGATAGGAACCATTTGCTTGTATCATCGCCTGGTTTGATGTCATAAAAAATGTGGGTTACAAGCGCAGGCAGCAACACTGGGTGGCTTGAAGGGCAAACGCTTGAATGCCAATAGTTAAGCGGCGCAGTAAAGTTTTTATCTCTGTTAGCTTCCCATTCGTCGACCGTATCTTCATTGCCGTTCCAGCAGTAATCATAAAAAATCATATACTCTAGCGCACCTGGCTGATTGCTAACCGAGCTAGCACATTTCGGAATTGTTGCCGATGGTTGTGTTTTTGCGCCGTTATATATGGTGTTGCAACGAAACGTCGATAGCCCAAGATTGTCTTGCTTATTGTTTGTCGTATCGCCAATCAACTGCAGATTCTCTGGATATGGCTGCACTTTGCCTATTCCAGCAGGTTTTTCTGTTTTATAATAGAAAAGCACTTTGCTTGGAACCACAACATTTTCTTTGCCGTCAAACATAGCAGGCACCCAATACGCCGTGCGATTCAGCTCGCCGCCGTTACAAGTAGACCCGCCAGAGTTCAGTAACGTGTCGTAGGTACTAAAAGCGTTTGTATCTGTGTTGCCAAGAAACATATGCAGATGCGCTGCCTCAGGCTGGCCAGGGAAAACAATCGGGTCGTCATAGCTGAAATGGCTCACTTCACAATTTGCGCGAAATGTTCCTGCACCGTTGTTTGGAAAGTAGCCGCCTGGAAACCATTCAGGTCCGTTATAAAAGCCTGACCCTACAATGTAATCTCGCGCTGATCCATAAAGGTCAGCTTTATTGTAAAGCTCCGATGAAGGTGTATCTCGATATCGGCTGTTGTCCTCAGCATGGTTTCTTACGGTCGACGCTTTGATGAGAGCAACACTTGCCGCATAGTTTTGGGCGGCTTTTGTTACACTGGTTTCATGATTTTGTTCAGTGTGGCCAGTGTGGTCGCTGCTGTCGCTATCTTTGTGGTCGTTACCCTTATCTGCGCTTTCATGCGTGTTTTTATGATCGGTGTTGTTAGTTGCCCCACTGTTGTCTGTATTAGTATGTGTACCGTTATGTTTATTGCTTTCATCGTGGTTTGCATCGTCCGCTTTCTCATGACTTGTGGGGTGATCATGATCAGAAGAATGTGTGCTTGGTTCGCTACTCGCAGGAGCCTGCGTGTTAGTAGTATTTTTGCTGCTTGATGATGTTTTGTTCCATAAATCGTCATCATGACCTGCTGATTCATTATGCGTGTCAGTCGCAGCAGCTTCAGAGGTATTCGATCCAGGTTTTTTTAACGCTCTAGCTGCAGCTTGTTGCTGTTCAACAGGCTTTTGCAGAAGAGTGCTAGCTGTAGGTTTTTCTGCTTCATTATCGGAAGCTAGTGTTTCGCTTGGCTTGTCAGTTTCTTTGTCATCTATCTCTACAGCCGCTAGTTTGTCTGGCAATAACGTACTTTCAGGCTCTTCTTCACTGCGATACGATGTGTCCTCTACAGAATCGGTTTGGACACTTTCGCTCGCCGAGAAGAAGCTACTTCCCCATAGCTGGGAGGAAATCCATCCTGAAAAACCCAAAAAGATTACTACAATAAATTTTCTTCCGCCAAGTTTTCTCACAGAAAAACTATCGGAGACGAAATAACGCTTTTAAGAGAATTAGTTCAATATTGTAGCATCTGAGCAGGATGAACTATTTGTCTAAAGTCCAGTCAACTATACTGTGCGTAACCAGAATTTTCGAGCTCAAGAGCTAGCTCAGGACCGCCAGAGGCCACAATCGAACCGCCACTCAAAACATGCACTTTATCTGCTTTAAGTTCTGCAAGCAGGCGATTATAGTGCGTAATAACAAGCACACCCAAACCTGATTCTTGCGTTGCCTGCTCGACCCGTTCTGACACCATACGCAACGCATCGATATCTAGACCAGAATCTAATTCATCCAAAATAGCATACTTTGGTTTAATAACGCCAAGTTGCACTGTTTCGTTGCGTTTCATCTCGCCACCGCTTAAATCGACATTTAATGGACGGTCAAGAAAATGCTCAGCAAATCCTATTCTTTTTGCCTCATCACGCAACGCATCACTGAGCTCGCCGTTTTCATAGCCTAAACCAGCAGCTTGCAATGCTGCATGTAGCGACACACCAGGCACTTCAGTTGGGTATTGCATAGCGAGGAAAAGACCAGCGCGAGCACGTTGCCATGTTGGCAAAGCGAGAAGGTCTTGCCCATCCAACGTAACTGCTCCAGCGGTAACGTCATAGCCTGCTTTGCCAAACAGCGCATTTGACAGTGTTGACTTTCCAGCTCCGTTGGGGCCCATTATCGCATGCACTTCACCAGGGTTAATAGTAAGGTTCACATCGCTAAGGATCTGTTTGCCTTCTACCGCAACACTAAGACTTACTATTTGCAAAGATTTTTCACTCATCAACAAACACTTTCACTACACCGTCTTGCACTTTTGTTTCATAGGTTTTTACAGCTTTTGTTGCAGGAAAACACTGTGGTTCGCCTGTAAGCAACGAAAACGCTGAACCATGCTTCCAACATTCAAGCGTGAGCTCTTTGGTATCAAGCTCGCCTTCAGAGAGTGAATAATCAGCGTGTGAACATCTATCGTCAACAATATGCACCTGATCATCTTGTAGGCGAACCACTGCGAGGCGAAGACCTTCTATATCGAAACGTTTTGCAGTAGCAACTTCTAAATCTTCTAGCAAACAAACATCATATTCCATTAGAAGTTACCCTTCAGCCGCTTCGCGACGACGAGCCGCTAATTTCTGATCAACAAACGACGCAATCGCGCCATGCGCTTGCGGAACAGGGAGTTTTTGCAGAACCTCATCATAAAAACCTGCAACAATCAGCTGATCGGCTTCCAACGGCGGCACGCCTCTAGATTCAAGGTAAAAACGTTGCGCATCGTCAACTGGGTTTACTGTCGACGCGTGACTGCAATGAACCTCATTATTTTCAATCTCTAGGTTAGGAACCGACCATGTCCAAGCATCATCGCTAAGTTTAATATTCCTATTTGTCTGGAAAGCATTCGACCCAGCACCTTCAGGGTGAATATGAATCAACCCGGTATAGATAGAACCAGCTGTGTCATCGACAACACCTTTGAAAAGCATGTTGCTTTGTGTGTCACGGTCGTCATGGTGTTGGTAGGTTCGAAAATCGTGCACTTGGTGACGATCGCCGTAATAGGCAGCGTTAAGGTCACCTGTCGCTCCCCTGCCAGCAAGGCGAATATCGCTTCTCGTTCTGCTATATGAGCCGCCGAAAGACGCAAGACCAACATTGAGGTTCGCTTGGCTAGCGACAGTGCCAAAGATGCGTGCCAGCTGGATATGCTCTGGCCCATTATTCTGAACTGCAAGATATTTCACAACAGCAGCTTCAGCAACATCAAACGCAGTTACGTTGACGCTCAAAGCAGCGCTAACAGAAGAGGATTGTCGCTCGACAATAGACACATGAGAAGCCTCTCTAGCATCTACTTTGATAGAAGGGAACGAAGCAACAGCATCGCCATTGTGATAATTGTTTATCACAATAGGTTCTTCGACTGCTAAACCTTTTGCGATAGTTATCGTTAGCGTCTGCGGCGTATACGCCTGATGCGCATAATCAAAGATATCTTCAGCCCAGCTATCTTGACTGCGACCTGCTATTTCTTTAGAAACACTGAGACCTTTGGCTTCCCACGCAGCGTCAATAGCTATTTCTAGAACCCAGCCGTTAACAATAGTTATCGTGGCAGCTGGATTAGCAACCAGCTCGTCATTCTTACCTGCCATCACTTTTGGCATACTGGTCTGAGGTTGATAGCTCGCTGTTAAAACATCGCGCAGGGTGCTATAACGCCACTGTTCATCTTCAGTCGAAGGTAACGATAGCCCAGCCATCGAAGCTACTGATTGTTCGCGTATAGGATGAGCATCAAGATCGGCTAAACTCGCCGTAGAAAAAATTTCTTTCACAGCCTATAAACATAGCACCAAGGCCGACCAGCTCATCACTAGATCCGCTAGAACCTACTAAATATTTGCGAAAGCGAATTAAATTAAAAATACTGCTAGAAAATCAAGGACCTCGCCCACACTAAAAACAGACTGTGCTAGGTTCATTTCTGTGAAAGGCCAAGACGATCAACCAACTAGCTCTGCTTTAGGTTGTTCCCAAGTTTATGTATTGACCAATCAAGCAATGCCTGGACTCGTTAAGATCGGCATGACTGCTTTAGACGACCCAGATCAACGTGCCAACCAGCTCTACACGACTGGTGTGCCTTTACCATTTGAAGTTCATTACTCAGCTAAAGTTGCAAATGCTGATGATATAGAAGCCGCATTACACAATGCTTTTCGAGACAAACGACTTAACCCGCGACGAGAGTTCTTTGAAATCGAACCTGACCAGGCAATCGGCATTTTGAAGCTCTTTGATTTGGAAGAAACAACAGAACAGCTCAGAAACACATTTGACAAAGATGTCAGCTCTTCTGAACAGAATGCAGTGCAAAAAGCAAAACGACGGCGCCCACAACTCAACTTTGAAGATATGGGAATACCTATAGGAGCGCAACTTACGTTTGTCAGAGACGAAGACATTACTGCATTGATTGCCGAAACTAAGAAAGTCAACTTTGAAGGTGAGATACAATCCTTGACCGCTTTAACCACAGATCTTTTAAATTTAGATTACAATGTTCAACCAACGCAATATTGGATGTATGAAGGCAGCACGTTAACAGAAATTTACAATCAGACCTACGTAACCTCTGATTATTAGCTGAACGGCCACCATTTGAATTTCTTTTTCTTCTTGCCTACGCGAAAACCTTCTGGGTCGATCTCCGATTTTGCTGCTGGTGCAGCGGCGTTGATAATGTTTTCAGCTTCGTCTAGCAACGCTGCAACCGAATCGTCTTGACCGACACTTTCAGGGGCGTCTGGCACAGGTGGAGTTACTAACGAGCCATGTCGCCAATTCACGTCTGCAAGCCTTGGCGCAAATGAAGGACAATCGACTGGACAGCGCCACGGCGCCTCAGGAGCCAGATCAAGCGCACATTTGCGCATCGTATCACCACTTGGGTAGGACCGAGATTGATAATGTTTGCAGTCTTGACGCATCGCCACTTTTTCTATTCTGCCACAACCACAGATAAAACACACGCCCTTAAATATAAAGGTCGGGTTGTCTCATGTCCCTCCGACATGTGACAACCCGACCAGACCTTTATAAACCTCAGTTTAACTGAGGATAACAATTTACGCTAGAGGCAAAAAATGCTAGCAGCTATGCTACATCCTCTATGAGGCGAGATCACGAGCTCTGCTTACCATTAAGACAAACTCGTCCAGATTGTTTCGCTCTTCAGCAAGACGTTCTGCCTCAACCTGCACCTGTTCAAATGAGACACCATCGGCAAATGGGCTTTCTCGTAGCACCTCAGCAAACGCAGCTGCGGTCACTGCCAGTTTGTAGTCTGTGCTTGAAGCTTCCCACGCTTGCCCGACGCTTGCCACTACAAGATCAAGCTCGGTCTCTTGTGTTTCTTTTGTTTCTGGGTTTTTCCAACGAAGCTGCGCCGTGCCCAAAGAGTCTTGAGTCATTAGGCCTTCAGCAAGCTTTAACTCATAAATCGCTGTCACCTGATGGCCAGAACCAAGTTCGCCTGCGTCAACATTGTCGTCGCGAAAGTCGCTGTCAGCCACGCCACGGTTTTCGAAACCGATTAGACGATACTTTTCAACCACCTCATCGTCGAAATCTACCTGAATTTTTGCGTCGAATGCAACGGTCACGAGTGATCCCAGAAGGTCTTCTGTGAAAAGCTTCTCAGCTTCTGCTTGCGTATCGATGTAAGAATAGAAACCGTCGCCTTCATTTGCTAGCTGCTCCATCAATTCATCGTTGAAGTTGCCCATGCCAACACCAACCGAAACAAGTTGAATACCTTGCTCAGCATCGTCATGTACTTCTTGCAGAATTTCTTTATGGTTGCGCAGCCCAACGTTAGCAACACCATCTGAGGCAAGAATCACACGGTTAGTGCCACCTTCGACGAACGCTTCGTCAGCTAATTCATACCCTTTTTTGAGACCAGCTTCAAGGTTTGTGTCACCTTTGGCAACAATATCGTTAATCGCACGTTTGATCTTTGCGCTATCACTAACTTTTGTCGGCTCTAAGATGGTTGAGGCATCATCGCTGAAACCAACAATAGCAATAGAGTCATCATCGTCTAGCTGATCGACCAGCTCAAGCAATGAAGTTTGCACAAGCCCCATACGGCTTTGCGCACTCATAGAGCCGGACGTGTCAATTACGAAGGTCAACGCAGCGTCACTACGGGTTTGGCTATCAACTCGTTCAGCCTGCACACCAAGGCGTAGCAGCACGTTATCTTCATCAAATGGTGAACGACCGCCATCTGCAACAAAATCGATGCCGCTTTCAGGCGCAGGATAGTTGTAGTCAAAGCTGTTGATGTATTCTTCAGGGCGTACAGACGCCGCAGGAGGTACCGTTTTTTGAGCTAGCCATTGCCGAGCAACAGAATAGCTTGCCGTGTCAACATCGGCCGCGAATGTAGAAAGTGAATCTTTCTCTGTTTCTACAAATGGCCGCACACCATAGTCTTTGAAGATGTTGTCTTGTGTTGCATCGTCAAATTCTGGAAGCGTAGTTGTCGTAGCCCCAGGAAAGGGTTGTACAGGCGGTGCAGGTTTTGCTGTTTGAGGCACAGAGAACGTTTGCTGAGGCGGCGGTTCTGGTGCTGGCACAGGCTGCGGCGCTGGGATTGGAGCAGGCCGACGACTTTCGGCTAATGGCGTTTCCATTGCATCGTTTGTTTGTTGCTCACTTTTGCGGTTCGAACTACTATCATCAGCTGCTGCCTCTCCTTCATCCAATCCTTGTTGTGACTGCTGCTTTGGCAAGATAGTTGTTGCCGCAAAACTAGGTTGCTGTGTTGTTGGCGTTTCCCTAACACTTTCCGAATCGCCTGCGGTGCTGTTTAATGGCTGTTGCTTCTCTTCGCTTTTTATGTCGTCTTGTTTGTCGTTAGGCTTTTTAACAGCTGGTTTTTGTGGAACAACTTGTTGTGTTGTCTTTGGCGCAAGGGTTGTTGTTGCAGCAGGTGTTTGTGTTGCCTGCGTTGCAGGCCGCTGTGGAGGCGCAACTTCGTAGTTAACAGCTGTTTCTTTGATCTCGCCATCACCGAATTGTCTGCCAGAGTCGTCAACAAGAAACGGTTCGTTCTTTTTCTCGGCTGCTTGTTCTTGTGGGTCTTTCGCTGCATCGTCCGCACTTGTGCAAGCTCCGAGGACCAAAGCTGCTGACAGCACCAATGCCAGCGTGGCTCTGCGAGAAAAAGTCTTTGTATTGCCCTTATATATACGTTGTTTTTTGTTCATGCTTGTTTAGGCGAAAAAACTACGGCGGTAGTTCCCGAATACTTCTATTAGGTATTTTAACCTAGAAACAAAAAACCTTTTTGTACGTGCTAGTGCGAATAAGGTTTTAGTGACTAGAATTCGTGTCGATGACTACATTGATCGAATCGATCGTGTTTTATTGTTAAGGAGAGCAATCATGGGAATCATGGACAACGTGCCAGGCGCAGACAAACTAGACGATGTTGCTGACAAAGCCAAAGATCTTGCAGGGAAACTCCCTGGAGGTATTGGCGACAAGGTCGAAGACATTATCGAAAAGGTAGAAGACAAACTACCTGGACAAGACGAAGCAGAATAACCTAAAAAGTTACTTTTAGGTTATGTGTGGGCGCTCCCTTGAGGGCGCCCACACCTGTTTTTAATAAGAACTCAAATCCTAAACGCAGGCAATGACTGGCCTCGTTGCTGACTAGGCATTGTGTTACTGAAAGGATTTCTGGAGCTCACACTCATAAAAGCCTGGCTACTTCTCAGGACTTGACGACCTGTTAGATCTACTGCCCCAGGTGAACCTTGCGAGAACGCACTTACGTCTTTCGAAGTGAGTTGTGCTACTGCTGCGAGCGTAAAGTTATCTGTAATTTCTCCTTCAGCTATCATGCGCCTAAGTTCTTCTTTCGTGACCCACTTTTTGCCAGTTATCGCTTCAGTAGATTCAGGTGTAGCATCGCCATCTCTTGTTGCTTGTGCGTGAACAATCGTAACTGATGCACTTGTTAAGCCCGTATCTGTGTGTGTTATCCCAAGTTCTGTGAGCTCTTGCTCAGTTATCTCTACGCCACCTTCTTCTTTAAGCTCGTTACGCGCACCAGCAATCGCTTTGTCAGCGAAACCGCGAGGAAATTCCCAGTGGCTTTTCCCAGTTGCATGGCGGTTATTTTCTGTGATAAGAAATTTGCCATCCAGTTCAGCAACGATGACTACACCAAGTGATTCCGTTTTTAGATCTGCTGGCACAACACGCATGTACATAAACGGGCCATTTGGTCCTTCTACCACATCGTGAAGCATGATCCAATAGGGGTTACGTGACGCAAGACCGACGATTTGATCATTGCTTCTAGCGAATTCTAGTAGTTTGTCTCGATCTGTGACAATAGGAAACGCTCTGCCAGTATTGTCAAAAAAGACTTCATGCTGTTCTGGCGTTAGCCCTTCGATAAGTTCAAGATACTCATCAACAGCTTTTGCAACTGGGTCTATTTTATCTGTCATTTTTTCTCACCTTTTCCCGCGTGAAAAAAAATAGATCAGATTTGTTATCAGATGGTGGATCCGATAAAGGGCATCTCTAAAAATTATAGATGCCCACTGTATATCCGCTCCGCTCGGGGGGGCGTTGCACGCAGCTTCTAGCGGTTTTCTGTTAAAGCAGTTTTGTTAGAAACGAATAATTAGAGGTAACCTAAAGATTGATCAAAGCGTCTTATTTCGCAAAGTTGACAGGCAAAAATGAGTCTGACCGCTAACGTGAGAAGATGAAAGAAACGCAAAAAAGTGCAGATGACTATGTGCAGAAGATCAACAACTCGCAGGTCTACAACGTCGCAACTACTACGCCATTAGAAGAAGCTCCCTTACTTTCAGAAAAACTCGGCGTACACATTATGCTTAAACGCGAAGATAAGCAGCCAGCGTTCTCTTTTAAAGTTCGAGGAGCTACCAACAAAATTTTTAGTCTCGATGAAGAACAAATACGCAACGGCGTTATCTGTAGCTCAGCAGGCAATCACGCACAAGGCATGGCGCTCGCAGCAGCGAAACGGGGCGTCGCAGCCCATATTGTTATGCCGGCATCAACCCCAACAATAAAGGTGGCAGCTGTTGAAGCGCTCGGCGGCAAAGTGACGTTACATGGCGATCATTATGACGATGCACAACGGCTTGCGAAAAAAATGGCAGATGAACAAAATCTCTATTTCGTGCACCCTTTCGACGACCCAGATGTTATTGCAGGGCAAGGAACTATCGGGCGTGAGATACTTGAACAAGCCAATGGAAACGTTGGCGCTGTTTTTATTCCGATTGGCGGCGGTGGTCTCGCTGCTGGTATCGCTACTTATATTAAGACACAAAGCCCAGGCACCATGGTCTATGGCGTAGAACCAAAAGATGCTGCAAGTATGGTCGCTGCCTTCGCTAACGGCGGACCAATTGCTCTTGACGAGCTGGGCATCTTTGCCGACGGTGTAGCTGTCAAAAAATCAGGCGAAGAAACATACCGTTTATGCAACCAGTTCCTAGATGGCATCGTCACTGTTGACACTGATGAGATATGTGCAGCTATCAGAGATATTTACGAAGACACTCGCTCCATCGTCGAACCAGCAGGCGCGTTAGCAGTTGCTGGTATTCGTAGTTACCTAGCTACCAATCCATTGCCTTCAAATCATGCAAGTTGGGGGCCATGGGTCGCAATAAATTGCGGAGCGAATATGAATTTTGACCGCCTTCGCCACGTAAGCGAACGCGCAGCCCTCGGCACAAACCAGGAAGCGCTCTTTTGCGTTGAGCTGCCCGAAGAAAAAGGTAGCTTCCTGAAATTTTCGCAAGTTATCGGTGACGCAGCAATAACCGAGTTCAACTACCGAGCTAACGACACCAAAACAGCAAGAATATTCCTTGGACTTGAAACAGATGGCACACCCACAGCACGCAAAACCATTGTCGCTACGCTAAGCAATGCTGGCTACAAGATAGTTGATCTTACTGATGACGAAGTGGCAAAGTTGCATGTCCGTCATCTCGCTGCTGGCGCTGGCAGTGCTATAGAAAATGAGCGGCTGTATCGATTCAGGTTTCCTGAACGCAAAGGTGCTCTCGCAGATTTTCTGACCGAAGTAGGGTCGCAGTGGAACATCTCACTTTTTCATTACCGAAACCATGGCTCTGACTATGGACGTGTGCTCGCAGGCGTGCAAGTTCCAGCTGACACCGCCGAAGAGTTTATGCAACATCTCGAAAATGTAGGCTACACCTACTGGGATGAAACAGAAAATAGCTCCTACAAGCTGTTTCTACAGTAAAGATGTTTCTGCCCTGCGCAACCTGTAACAAAGGTTGTTATGCATGGCTACGCATAGCAGCTAGAGCTTCAAGCAGCACAGCTGTATCTGAGATAACCACAGGATCAATGCCTGTTGGAGAGTCAAGCACAAAGGTAATGCCAGCTAGCGCCTTTTTATCCCGAGTGAACAATTCTACTAAGGTTTCGTCTGAAACATTCTCAGGCAGCTGCCAACGCAGACCAAATCCTTCGACGATTTCGCGATGTTCAGCAACCCGAGCCGAATCAATTCGCCCTAGAAGAAAAGCCAATTCGGCGGCATAGACAAGACCGATCGCCACAGCCTCACCATGGCGCAAGTCATAGGACCCAGCTGTCTCTAACGCATGCGCCAGCGTATGGCCATAATTTAAGATTGCTCGCAAGCCACCTTCGCGCTCATCAGCTGCCACAACATCGGCCTTAATACGCACGCACGCTGCCACTACTTCAGCCAAAGATAGCGACGCGAGTACAGGAATCTCTCTTGTCAGCTGCTTGTTATAGCGCATTGATTCGGCGATGAAATGATATTTTGCCAGCTCACCTAACCCACTCATGAACTCACGATGTGGCAACGTGTCTAGTGAAGCAATATCGCAGATGACACCAGCTGGCTGCCAGAAAGCACCAACTAGGTTTTTACCTTCGGGTAGGTTAACGCCTGTTTTGCCGCCAATAGCAGCATCAATTTGACCAAGTACCGTGGTTGAAACATGCACAGCGCTAATGCCCCGATGATAGCAAGCAGCAGTAAAGCCTCCGAGGTCTGTTACAACCCCACCACCAACAGAAACAACAACATCATTACGAGTCATCCCCCACGCAGCAAACGCCGAACACAGCTCGCCGACAGTAGCTAGCTGTTTGGCTTTCTCACCGTCTTCGACAAAGAACACTTTTTGCTCTTTACCTGTTTCGACTTCCACGCCGATACCTTTTTGCGTGATGATTGCAGCCTTTTTTGCTTTATCGGGCACTAGGCCAACTATATTTTTCGAAGCATAACGACCAACAGCTACTTTGTAGTGCCTGCCATCTGCAAGACCAACCACTTCTTTTCTAGTCGATTCTTCCTGCTGGGCTTCATAGAGATCTTGCACTATATCTGCTACTTGCTGCGGTGTGTAGCCATCAGTAGCAACAACATGATCAGCTGCCAACATATAATAAGCGACCCTGTCGCGATGCATTGCCTTTAGCTTCTGCACGACTGCTTGGCTGTCAGAAAGCAACGGCCGCGCATGACTTGTCGATAGTTGTTTAGCAAGTGTTTCAACCTTTGCAGTTAACCACACAACTTGCGCCTTTTCGCGCAGCAACTGACGGTTCTCTGCGGCAAGTATCGCGCCACCACCTGCCGCTATAATATCAGCTGACTCTACACTTTCAGCTAACACCTCTGTTTCTAAAGAGCGAAAAGTTTCCTCACCTTTTTCTTCGAAAATGCTTTCGATAGAAACACCTGCTTTTTTCTCGATTGCGCTATCGATGTCGATGACGTTTTTATCTTTAGAGCCGATGATTTTTGAAACGGTTGTTTTGCCTGTCCCTGAAAGACCTATAAGAACTAAAGGTTTTTTCTTCATTAGGAAAGGGTACTGTTTGTGAGAGATAAAACGGTCTCTCCACCTAAAACCATGCATATTGTGCCAAAGCAAAGAAATGGTCCAAAAGGAATTTCGTTAGAACCTGTCTTTTTTAAACGCGTATACGCTAGCCCGATAACCCCACCAAGCAGCAATGCGATTAAAGCCGCATATAGCACAAGACGAATAGTGTCGAGATAACTTTCTTGCGGCCACCCTAGGAAAAATCCGAGTAGTAATGCCAATTTAACATCTCCAAGTCCCATCCCTTTTGGATAAACCAGAAAAGCTACAGCAAAAAACCCGCTGAATACAAGCCCTCCCAGTAACGCTGCGTAACTTGTTCGCAACGAAGACGTTATAAGGCCATGGCTAAGAATAACGACAAGAGACAGCCAAATGCTAGGCCACACCACGTTATTAGGCAGCAAGTGCGTCTCAATATCTATTGCTGAAAGAAGAACAAGGACCGTCGCAAAAAGCAGGTAAGGCACAAGAAAAAAACTCGCTTGAAAAGTGACTCCTAACAAAGCAAAAACTGCCCCAAGAGCGAGATCGATCGTCACAAATTGCATGATAGACGCCATTTTAGGTGGCCGATCAATTCGACTCAGAACAACCTGACCTGAGAATTTCCTAATAAAAGGACCAGCAAGCAGACCTGCAAGAAATAGACAAATAGGCAGCCAGACATTCACAATAGCGATTCCTCAAACTAGTGACTTGTTCAGAAAGTGATACTAGCTGATGGTCTGATCAGTCGTCGTTTTTTAAATAACGATCGAGGAGTTTGTTTTTCTTAACAGGCTCCGAGTCGATAAGTTCTGCAGCCGTATCAGGCACAGCAGGAACTTCATCAAGAACTGAATCACTTGGAGGTGTATCAAGAACTGCGTCTGCGGCAGGAGGAGGAGGCACAGAGTCGATGTAGCTATCCTCGCCAGGAGCACCAAGCGGATCGCTTAACGATGACGGCGAAGGATAGGAATCTTCTGGGGTTGGAGGTGCAGAGCTTAACGATGTTGACCCTAATGGGTTACCAATGTTAACTAAAGAACGTTCGGCTAGATCTTTGATTCGTCGGCTACCTTCGACTTCTCCAAGTCCAAGCTCTTCGCAGACTAAAGACGCAGGGCAACCAGCAGCAATAACATTAAGAACCGACCATTCTGCACGTGATATGGTTACTTCTTCGGCAGGTAGTTCAGGTACAGGCGTTACTACATGGCTCAGCGATGGAACAACTGATTCTATTGAACGCCAATCCTTTAGGCGTGTTTCAGCTGCTGTTAAGACAGAGGTAAGATCACGTGCGCTTTCAGTCGAAGTAACAGCTTCGCTTGTAAAGGTAAAAGTGCCGTTTTTGAAACGAAGCAGCTCGAACATTACGTCTTCGGTAGCATCACCGTTAGGTGTATGGTTAGCTTCGGCACCCACAAGCTTGCCGCTGTCAAATAGTAGTGACCCAGTGCCACGGTCGCCTGTAATCTCCAGCCTCCCGTTTTTAGAAGTACTAGAGAGCAAACCAAGCACTTCATCTAAAGCAAAATTGTCGAGAGAACCTTGAAGCATACGTATAACCTTCCACCTAAACTTATTCTGTTAATGCCATCGACACCATTTGGCGTAAATTAAGCACATAACGGATCTTATACTACTAGATCATTCAACAAACTGCATCATTCATAGCTTTTATTGGAGCCTTTTCCCCTGTCCAAAGCTCGAAAGCAGCAGCCGCTTGATGCACAAGCATTGAGAGGCCACCATACGTGGAAGCGCCAACATTTTTAGCTGCTTTCAATAAAACAGTTTGCCTCGGCTGGTACACAATATCGTACACGATTTGATTACTGCGAAGATATTGCGCTGGCAGCGGCGAACTTTTTGGGTCTGGGCCGCCTTCCATCCCGAGCGATGTTGTGTTGATAACCACATCAGCTGCTGCAACTTCTTCGTATGAACCGACACGGGCTTGCCTAGCTAGATGTGCAGCTGATTTGGCTTTCTGAGCTGTTCTATTGACAACAAGAATTTCGCTAGCTTCTGCCGCCCCTAACGCTTCGACGATTGAACGAGCCGCTCCCCCAGCTCCAAGAACAGCAACCTTTTTTTCTTTCAGCGATACGCCTGTTTCAAATTCGAACGCACGAACAAACCCAACACCATCAGTTGAATCACCAATGATCTGGCCATTATCCCAATAAAGACAATTGCATGACTCTAGGGCTTGGGCAGCTGGCGTTAACGCATCAACATAGCCAGCTATTTCTGTTTTTAGTGGCATGGTTACTGAAAGGCCTGCGAGCCCTAACGTTCGCATCGCGGCAACAACCTGTGAAGCGCTTCCGACATTGCATGGAAAAGCAGCATACACCCAATCTAGGCCGCAAGCTGTAAACGCAGCGTTATGGATTTTTGGTGAACCTGAGTGCGCTATTGGATAGCCGACAACAGCAGCAACTTTCGTTCTACCTGAAATAGTAGACAGCGGAAATCGCATCTAGTTTCCGACTTCGCCTTGAAGAAGTAAAGACTCAGCATCTGAGGCCCTCTTTAACGCTTTCTCATGACCTTCAAGCGTGCTGCTAAAGAAGTAACGACTTTCTGCTGGATTCTCAAGCACATAATAAAGCCAGTCGCCTTCAAGAGGGTTCGCTGCCGCATGTAACGCAAGATCGCTTGGGTTCGTAATAGGAGTTTCAGGTAATGTAGCGAAAGCTATCGGGCCTACTTCTGGACCGCAGATAGAGTTTTCTAAAGCACCATCAGAAGCAAGCAACTTTTCAGTACTTTCAATTATCGCTGAAGGAGCTTTTTCGCTACGGTAAGGCTGAGGAAAATCAACTTCAAGGTGTTGCCCATTCGCAAGACGGTTATGCATCACGCGAGATATTTTCTTCAAATCATCACGTAGTTTTTTCGACTGGTCAGGGTCTGTCGTATCATAAGCATCACGATGTTCATCGATTTCTTTATCGAGCAACGAAGCAATAACCAACGTCTGATAACCGCTAACGCCCAAACGGCC
Source organism: Acidimicrobiales bacterium (assembly GCA_020629155.1). Classification (GTDB taxonomy): domain Bacteria; phylum Actinomycetota; class Acidimicrobiia; order Acidimicrobiales; family SZUA-35; genus JAHDDW01. The sequence goes on from JAHDDW010000003.1 coordinate 99,127, forward strand.
GTCCACAGCTCCGTAACCGTCGCCAGCAGCAGCGCTCTGGAACTTATCACGAACTTCACGCATCACTATATCTGCATCAATAGTCTCTTCTGTGAAACTATATTCACCTGGATAAATGTAGCCTTCCCAGCTTATACCTGGTTCGCCATATGGCAAATCTATATCAGAGGTACTAACAAAATCTTGCAACTGACTTTCCTGCAATCCAGGAACCTGCGCAGCAATGAACGGCAATGACTTATCTAAACAAAGCCCATCTGGGATAGCAAATGTTACAGCAACATCATTAGGACCTTCAGACAGAACCGCAAGTGCTTCGTCAACCGACATATTAGTTTGCATTTCATATGTCCCAGGAAGATACTCAGCATTACTATTTCTATAGGTTGCCCATAGACGGAAGAACGTGCTATTTGGGACCACTCCATTACTTGCTAATGTCTCGGCGACATCAGCGTTCGACGTCGCGCTTTCTAGAAGAACAATTTCTTTTGAGCCGCCAGGGTCACCAGAAGGGTCAATTTGGGCGATAAACCAAGACCGAGCAAACACCAAAATAATGAGCGAAATCACCGAGATGATGCCTATGGAGTAAAAGATTCGAGCCCTGCGAAACGCTGACGAGCGGACCGTCACATAGTCGTCTATTTCTTCGACTCCAAATAAGACGTCGCTGTTTTCGATCTCGTCTGACTCAGTTATTTCTTTCTTATCCACCCTCATAATACTAGAGGCTAAATTGGCAGTTGAATGGCACCTACGGCATTTCGACTCAAGACCCAAAGGAGATGGCATTGCATTGCACACCCCTGCTGTAGCGCCGCTTCATTCAGGCGCTAGTGGTGTAGTACCTTGTTATCCTCTATGAAGTGCTTTAGCATCAATCCAGGACTGCAGAATGATTGCGGCTGCTAGCTGGTCAACAACATCTTTCTTTTTGACGCCTTTTACGCCTTGAAAGCGCAAAGAATGCTCGGCTTCAACCGTTGTTAACCGCTCATCTTGCTCGACAACTTCGACATCTAACACTTTTCGCAAGGCTTTGATTTCACGCAAAATGCTTTTACTTGCAGGGTTTGGCTGATTTGCCAGTCCATAAGGAACACCGATGACAACGACCGTCACTGCTTCTTCCTGCACAATTTGTGCAAGCAACGCATGTTCTTTTGGACGATCGCCTACTCGCTTAACAGTCGAATAAGGCGTTGCCAACACACGGTCGCTGTCAGAAAGAGCAACACCAATCCTTTTTGACCCTAAATCTATACCAAGGGCACGACCGAGAGTGCTAGACAAGGCCAGCCACCTCACGGGCAGCAAGCAACGCACCATCTATTCCATTAGCGTCTTTACCGCCAGCCATCGCAAAGGTTGGACCCTTACCCCCGCCGCCTTTGATCATCGCCGAGCCTTTGGCAATCAACTCGCCAGCGTTATGCGACTGGCCATCAGCCACAGCAACCAACGCTGCGCCGCCGCCACTAGGAGCGCCACCGAGTACAACGGCGTCAATACCTGCTATTTCTTTCACAGCAGTAGCTAAACCTTTTAAATCGTTGCGTTCAACGTCATCAACACGCGTAACAACAACGCCAGATTCAGCCAACACTGCAAGATCTTTTGCTTTACTCAACGCCATTGTAGATTTTAGTGAACTGATAGCGAGCTGTGCTTCATTTAAATCGTCAACTTTTTTGTTAACACCGGCAACAACTTCTTTCTTAGAAACTCCTGCAGCCTGTGCGACTTGTTCAATCACCGCTTGCTCGCTACGTAGCAACTCAAGTACGGCTGAGCCTGTGACTGCTTCAACACGTCGTAGGTTCGACCCGATTGAACTTTCTGAAACTATTTTAACCAGCCCGATATCGCCCAACGCTTTCACGTGTGTGCCACCACAGAACTCTAGCGAAGGCCCAGCTTGTAGCACCCGAACGGTTTCGCCATATTTATCACCGAAAAATGCTATAGCACCCATAGTTTCGGCTTCTTCTTTTGGTACTTCTTTGTGATCTGCGACAGGGTTCTTTAAAATTTCCTGATTTGCACGGTCTTCTATCTGGCGGATTTGTTCAGCTGTGACAGGTTCGAAATGGCTGAAGTCGAAACGGAGACGATCTGGGCCGACGTGTGACCCTTGCTGTTTCACATGATCGCCAAGCACTTCCCGAAGTGCCCAATGCAGCATATGTGTTGCGCTATGGTTGCGACGGATCGCATCACGGCGAGCGGTGTCGACAGAAAGTTTCACACGCTGGCCGACTGCAAAGGTTCCGCTTGTCACCTTCGCAACATGTCGCACAACATCAGGGACCGCATACACACAATCGATAATTTCTGCGGTTGCAGTCTCTGTTGTCATCGAACCATGGTCGCCAATTTGTCCACCTGCTTCAGCATAAAAGGGCGTCGTATCAACGATGATCGATATGCCACCATCGTTTGTAGGACTTACGAGCAAAATTTCTGCTTCAATATCTTCTAGCTGGTCACGTCCAACAAACGTTGTGGTTTTCCCAGCATCAACTAGTTGTTGCACAGCTTCAAAATCGTCAGCTCTCAAATGAGTTTTTTGACCTTGGCGTGATTGTTCACGCTGGTTTTCCATTGCAACATCGAAGCCTGCCCGATCAAGGCTGTGGCCTTTCTCGGCAACAACTTCTTGGGTCACCTCATAGGGAAATCCATAGGTATCGTGCAACAGAAAAGCGACTGAGCCATCTAGTACATCGCCTGGAGCAAGCGCTGCAAGTTTCTTTTCTAAAATAGCCGACCCTGTCGCTAACGTTTTGCGGAACTGTTTTTCCTCACGTTCAACAGTTTCGCGCACTATTTGATGGCTCGCTGAAAGCTCAGGATAATCAGGTGCCATAATCTCGACGACAGCATCTACTAGTGTTGGTGTCACAATATCTTCAACGCCTAGCAAATACGCGAAACGAATAGCGCGGCGCATGATTCGACGCAGCACATACCCACGGTCTTCATTCGATGGATAGACACCATCGCTAATCAAAAACGTCATGGTGCGGGCATGCTCGGCCAGCACACGTAGCGCTAGGTCAGAATTTTCGTCATTTCCTAGTTTATAGCCTGTAGCTTTTTCGGCTACCTCTATAAGGTTTGCCATTTCATCTATTTCGAAGACACTTTCTTTCTTTTGCAGCACCATCAGAAGTCTTTCGAACCCTGCGCCAGTATCTATAGACGGCTTTGGCAACGGTTTACTGACGCCTGCTTCATCAGTTTCGAACTGCATGAATACCAGATTCCAAATCTCGATGAACCTATCTTCGCTGCCATGCGCTGGGCCGCCATCTGCGCCATAGTCTGGGCCTTGATCCCAGAAAATCTCTGACGATGGACCATTCGGGCCGGTATCGGCCATTCGCCACCAGTTATCTTCATCGAGACGTTGGATGCGTTCTGCAGGGACGCCTATTTTATCGCGCCAAATATTTTCAGCTTCGTCATCTGTTGTGTGAACAGTCACCCATAGACGTGTCGGGTCGAGCTGCAAAGTTTGTGTTAGAAATTCCCACGCATTATCAATAGCAGTTTCTTTGAAATAGTCGCCAAAACTGAAATTTCCCATCATCTCAAAGAATGTGAAATGACGGGTAGTGCGACCTACTTCGTCTAAATCGTTATGTTTGCCACCAGCACGGACACATTTTTGCACTGTAGTAACTCGCTGATGCTGTGGTTTCTCTTCACCAGTAAAAAAAGATTTGAAAGGAACCATCCCAGCAGCCACAAACAAAAGCGAGGCGTCTTGTGGCACTAAACTGGCTGAGGCCAATCGTTGGTGATCTTTAGCAACAAAAAACTCAGTAAAAACACGACGTAACTCATTAGCTTTCATGCGCTGTAGTCTAGCTGATTTTCACCGACAAGCAGGCTGACTTGCAGAATCGATTTTGTTAGGGTAAGAACCTATAACTATCTCATGAGTCATTGCCGTACTTGCTAGACCATGGTTTCTGTTTATAATAACATCGGCAACATCACTAGATGGTTGATTCTAAGAGCACGTCAAACTTTAAAGTACTGAACACACTACTTGCGCTACCGTTTTGCTCTATCTTGACTCCAGGGTCATCCCCGAGAAATCGGGGATCTTACCCAGCAGAGATTCCCACTTTCGTGGGAATGACGACCTAAATAAGCTAGGCATCAACCATCTCGAAGAAATACAGAAAGTATAATGTCAATGTTTTTGTCGCCAATAGAAATCAATAATTGCGCACCAACGGCACCACCGACAATCGCAAGGGGCACCAACTTCAACGCCAGCTTCCAATTAATAGCACCAGAAGCGTGATATTTCGGAATCGCAGTCGCCATCAATCCAATAGCGCTAAAGCGATTCGTTGCAATGGCTACATCTGTCGGCAAACCTAAAAACAGGAGCATAGGCAAACTTATCAAACCACCGCTTCCGCCTACCGCACCTATATATCCAGCGGCTACGCCACCTAGAAAAGCTAAGAAAAACTCCACAGTATATAGTATGAAGAAACTGCCTTCGTTCCTCAGGAGGCGCTAGTGAAGCTTGACGATCCTGACAGACACACTTCGCCCAGCTTTGACCTTTCATATCAGTTGCTAGAGTGTAGACATGAGATCTGGAAAAAATTTGTGAAAAATCTTGCCACACTCGGTTGGAATAGCCACTGGCAAAAACGCTGGGATGATGCGATGAACGGTTCTGACAGCACCGCAGGGGTGCCTGGACGGATTATTTGTGTTGAGAAAGACTGGGATGTCGTCGAAACCGAAACTGATATTTTACAATGCGAACGACGTCTTGGAATGTATGACCGCAAACAAGAACCAGCCATTGGCGATTGGGTAGCCGTCCAAAATCAAGAATCTGCTTTCATCCAAAAAATTATTACTCGCGGCAACACAATCAAGCGTCGAAGATCAGCTTCAGGCGATGTACGCAAGCAAATCATCGCTGCCAACATTGATATTGTCCTCATAACATTCGGGCTTGATACAGGAGTGAACGCAAACCGACTTGTCCGTTCTCTTGTTATCGCTCTCGATGCTGGCACACGCCCTCTACTTATTCTTTCCAAGGCAGATACTGTTGACGACAATCATAGTGCTGAAGCAATAGCTACTGCAAAAGCCATAGACCCGACTCTTACATGCTTACCAATCAGCTCCACAACAGGAGAAGGTGTTGAAACTTTAGTAGACGAACTCGGCGATTGCAGCACTAGCGTTGTTGTCGGTGCTTCTGGCGCTGGAAAGTCGACGCTAATCAACTACCTTTATGGCGCCGATATCCAAGCGACCAAAGAAGTTCGAGCAAGCGATAACAGGGGGCGCCACACTACTACCAAAAAGCAGTTACTCAAACTTGCGCACGGCAACACTATTATTGATACACCTGGTGTGCGGTCGCTTGGTTTATGGCAGGCTGCTTTTGGCGTCGACACTTTTTTTGCTGATGTGGTTGCCCTTTCAGAAGAATGCCGTTTTAGAGGTTGTAGCCACAGTCACGAACCCAAATGTGCGGTGAAAAAAGCTGTTGAGGAAGGCAACTTGTCAGCTGAACGTCTGGTGCTGTATCAGCAGCTACATAGCGAGATTGAAGAAAATCTTGCCGAGGAAGAACGGATTCGCCGTTCTCGCTGGTGAAATAGATTCGCTATGCTAAGGGATATGCGACAACTTCTTCGTGCAAAAATTCACAAAGCGACGGTCACTCAAGCCGAACTCGCCTATGAAGGTAGCATCACCATCGACCAAGAACTTTGCGACATGGTTGACCTTTGGGACGGAGAAAAAGTTCTTGTTGTCTCTAACACTTCTGGGGCACGTTTAGAAACCTACGTGATTCATGGCGAACCTGGTTCAGGCGTTATTTGCATGAACGGTGCAGCAGCACATCGCATTGCCAAGGGTGAAGAAATCATTATTATGGGTTTTGCAACGAGCGACCAGCCAGTGAAACAAAAGAAGATCTTGCTCGACAGCAAAAATTGTTTCAGCAAGTGGCTCTAACGAGTTATGGCAGTTATCTACAAACCTGAGATCCAGACACTGCTAATTTCGAACTTGTGGACCCTCACTGCTGATGACATGGGAGAGGCGATACGAGTTGCTGAAAAACAGCGAATAGAAGTTTTGAAGATTACAAGTTGCAGATCTGTGAATCTAGCCGAGCTAACAAATCATGGCATCCCAGAAATAAAAATACATGGCGGCAAGGTCAAAGGCATTAAAGACTTTGAGCGTGCTACCATCAGGGACGCCAGAACTGTTGAGGATATTCAAGTTTCTCGCCGCATCAGTATTCATAACACGAAACGCGTAACAAATTTGACGGCTCTGTACGTCTGGATCGAAGATATACGACGCGTTAGCGCTATTAAGGCTCCAGGCTGGACAGACATTGAAGCACGCTATGTATACGATGTATCTACTGGTGGGGGAACTATACGCGCAACGAAAACCAAAAATATTCATTGGACCGCTGGAAAAAATTCGACGATACGTTTAATGGCTCCCACACGGTCGAGAATCCTCCGTTCTCGGAAAAATAAGATTAGCCATATTACAAATTTTGATACAGTTACAGCCTCCAACTGCCTTATCGGCACAAACGTTACAACTAACACGCTAAACAAACGGTTCTCCACTAGACGGTCATTTAGAGGCATGCTGTCTTCACCTGAAGCACTGCGGCCAAAATATATGTCTTCAACGGTTAGCCGTCCTGAAAGAACAACCAATAAGCAGAAACCTAAAGCCTCGTTTGCAGTTCCTTCCGACTCCAAGGAGCAACAAGTTCCTTTCTGGCGCAATGTTTTTAGTGGCAAACCAGCACCTAGTCCACCAGAAAAATCAGATAATCCTACAGATGTTCAAAGGCCGTTTCAATCGGCTCCAACCCCACCAACCCAAAAGAGAAGCCAATCAAAATAACAGATAAGTATCATCTATTGGTTCACTTATAGAGATGGACCCTCTACAGTGGTTTGTTGTTCCTCACCCTATTCACTCTGGAGTATCCCATATGTCTAGCATGCCAACAAACAACAAACCTTTGCTCAACTGGGTTAACGACTGGCAAACCATTCTTCAACCTAAAGACGTTCACTGGTGTGACGGCTCGAAAGAGGAATACGATCAGCTCGCACAAAAACTTGTCGATTCAGGCACGTTCACCAAATTAGATGAAGCAAAACGCCCGAACAGCTACCTGGCGCAATCAGATCCAGCCGACGTCGCGCGCGTTGAAGAGCGCACATTCATTTGCTCTGCCACTCCTGAAGAAGCTGGGCCAACAAACAACTGGCGTGATCCGCAAGAAATGCAAGCAACGATGAAAGACATGTTGACTGGTTCGATGGCAGGCCGAACCATGTATATTGTTCCTTTCTCTATGGGCCCGCTTGGCTCTGACATTGCACACATCGGGGTGCAACTGACTGACTCTGCCTACGTTGCAGCGTCAATGCGCACAATGACCCGTATGGGCCAACCAGCACTAGATGTTCTCGGCGAAACTGGCGAATGGGTACCATGTGTTCATTCGGTCGGCGCTCCCCTAGCTGAAGGCCAGCAAGATGTGCCTTGGCCATGCAATAGCGACAATAAGTATATTGTTCACTTCCCTGAAACAAAAGAGATTATGAGCTACGGCTCGGGTTATGGCGGCAACGCACTGCTCGGCAAAAAATGTTTCGCACTACGAATCGCTTCCACAATGGCCAAGAAAGACGGCTGGCTCGCTGAACATATGCTTATCATCGGGGTGACAAACCCTGATGGCGAGAAAAAATACGTTGCGGCTGCCTTCCCGTCGGCATGCGGCAAAACCAACATGGCAATGCTTATCCCGAGCCTGCCAGGCTGGAAAGTCGAAACTATCGGCGACGACATCGCCTGGATGAAATTTGGTGACGATGGCCAGCTCTATGCAATCAATCCAGAGGCTGGCTTCTTCGGCGTAGCGCCAGGAACTTCACAAAAAACCAACCCTAATGCGATGGCTACGTTGGAAGAAAACTGTGTGTTTACAAACGTTGCGTTAACACCAGACGGTGACGTTTGGTGGGAAGACATGACCGACGAAACACCAGCGCAACTTACCGACTGGCGCGGCAACCCATGGACACCAGAAGCTGACACGCCAGCAGCACACCCGAATGCACGATTTGCTGCACCTGCGGCGCAGTGTCCATCGATTTCTAGCGAATGGGATGACCCGAAAGGCGTGCCTATTTCAGCTATTTTGTTTGGTGGACGCCGAGCAAGCAACGTGCCGTTAATTACAGAAGCGAAAAACTGGCAGCATGGTGTTTTCTTAGGCTCTATTATCAGTTCAGAAAAAACCGCTGCTGCGACAGGCAACCTTGGACAAGTTCGATTTGATCCATTCGCTATGCTGCCATTCTGTGGCTACAACATGGCCGATTACTTCCAGCATTGGCTAAACATAGGCGAAGCGTCAGACGCATCGAAGCTTCCAAAAATGTTTTGGGTTAACTGGTTCCGCCGCGACGAAAACGGTTCGTTTATGTGGCCAGGGTTCGGCGAAAACGCTCGCATTCTCGACTGGGTCTTCGACCGTGTCGACGGCAAAGGCAATGTTGAAGAAACCGCTATCGGCAACATCCCAACTGCTGGCGATATCAACGTTGACGGTCTTGGGTTAGAGCCAGCGGTTATGGAAAACCTGCTTGCTGTTGATAACGCTTCCTGGAAGCAAGAAGTTGATTTGATTACCGAACATTACGCTCGCTTCGGCGACGCTCTACCCGTTGAACTCGCAGATGAATTAAAAAAACTAGAACAAGCTATTTCATAGCAACTGCCCCAAAACTTACGGGAGGTACTAGTTGAGTTAACTAGCACCTCCCGTGATTTTAGTAGAACAAAGATCTACCAGCCACAGCAGCACAGAATGCAGCAACCCCCATGAGAATGTAGCCGTGCTTTGCTATATTTGGCTGTCGAATTTTTTCAGTATCTGAAGCTGAAATGTTAAGGAGAATCTCTGAACCGTCACGTGCTTTCTTAGAACTAGAGCTACTGCTAGTGTACCGCTTACGTTCACCAGTTATAGGATCTCGATACGTGACAATAGGTGCGTACATAGGTTTCTTAGGGCCCGCCAAGGAACGAGAACGACTTTTCTTCGAACCTACCACCGTTGCTGAAACATCAATACCATCGCTGAATTTAGAATTGCTGCGCAATACGTGAAGACCAAGAGTAGCGAAACCAACAATAATCGGCGCTAAGTCGACACTCGTTTTGTATTGCGTCGGAACAGCGTTAGCAACGAATTTGTAAATAATGAATACACAAACTGCTGAGAGTATCCAGCTCCACACCTTTCGCCTAAGTTGCGCTTCTTCAGAACTATTTCCGCCCATCCAAACAGTATAGAACCCTTTCGCGCCGTAGGTTTACATCTGCTTGTCGCTACACTCAATCGGGGAGATAGAGGCGGACATTGTTAAAAACACTAAAACGATACTACTTAATTATTAATCTTAAGACGCTAGTGATCACATCACTTGCAGTACTTTCAACTATTGTTTGCCAGCAATTAGACTTCGCGGCAGATTTTCCTTTAACTATTATTTCAACAGCGATTATTTTCCCGATTGTCTTTTCTATCGGCGGTGCTTACAAACGCAGAGAAGCCGCATTGGACGATTATGGGATTATGAAATCGCATGGCAAAGCAATCTATTTCGCAACGCGTGACTGGTTAGAAGATCCGCCACAAGAAACGTTGGATAAATCAAAAATGCTGCTCGGAAATCTTCTTTCCTCATGCCGAAAACTTTTTACCGAACCAGTCGAACAGCTACGAAAGAACGAAGATTTAGTTTATGACAACTTCTCTGACCTTTCCCGTTTTATCCGCGATGATCTACGGAACCAAGGCCTAGCATCTGGTGAAGTTTCACGCTGTAACCAGTTCCTTTCAAAAATGATGGTCGCTTTTGAAAGCACCAAACATGTTTATCAATATCGCACACCACGAACGCTGCGAGCATTCAGCGATATTTTCATCACCGTATTGCCACCGCTCTATGGACCATATTTTGCATATCTTGCAACAGAAGTTCAACCATCTGGCCTCGCATACATCATGCCTATCTTGTTTGCGGTGATCTTAGTAAGTCTTGACAACATTCAATCGCACCTGGAGAACCCATTTGACCAAGTCGGCGAAGACGATGTTACGATCAACGTTGAGCAGTTTATTCGCCGACTAGACTAGGCTCAAACTCTACGCAACGAAATCGTCGCCGTGGAGTTCAGCTAGTTTATGTGGCTGGTGTACTGCATCGATGAGACGTACTGTTCCAGAACGTCCGCGCATAACCAACGACTGTGTTTGAATTGTGCCCTTGTCGAAGCGAACACCTTTCAACAATGACCCTGAAGTAATACCAGTCGCAGCGAAAAAACAGTTCGTCGAAGAAATTAAATCATTCATCCCAAGGATCTTGTTTAAAGAGAAACCAGCTTCTTCAGCAACTTTACGTTCTTCGTCATTACGCATCCACAGTTTGCCTTGTAGATCACCGCCCATAGACTTCAACGCTGCGGCAGTAATCACACCTTCGGGTGTGCCGCCAATACCAAACAGAAGATCAACGCCTGATTCTGGCCACGCTGTTGCGATAGCCCCTGCGACATCGCCATCAGATATCAGACTAATCCGCGCCCCTACATCACGAATCTGCGCAATATATTTCTCATGGCGAGGACGGTCAAGAATCATCACGTTAAGTTCACGAACGTTTTTACCTTTAGCTTTGGCTAACGCATGCAGATTGTCTTCAATCGGCTGACGAATATCAACAACGCCAACACCTTCAGGACCAACCGCAATTTTTTCCATATACACCAACGGGCCAGGGTCGAACATAGAACCCTGTTCAGCCGCAGCAATAACGGCAATAGCACCTGACCGACCATAGGCAGTTAGCGTTGTGCCGTCTATCGGGTCGACAGCAATATCGGTATGAGGCGGCGAACCGTTGCCGATTTTCTCGCCGTTAAATAGCATCGGCGCTTCGTCTTTTTCGCCCTCACCGATAATAACAGTGCCGTCCATCTGCACACCATTTAGGACGACACGCATCGCGTCAACGGCAGCCTGATCGGCAGCGTTTTTGTCGCCACGCCCCATCTGTCGAGAGGCAGCCATTGCTGCTGCTTCGGTTGTTCGCACAAGCTCTAAGGCAAGGTTACGGTTTGGCGTTGAAGAAGATTGGTCCATGAATATCAATCTAACAAACAGATACGTCCGCACCGATGATCGACGCAAGATAACCTAAAAATATCTTCGTCTTCCGCAATTTTAGGCTGCCTCTACAGATCGAAGGAATGATTTAGCGCTAGGCCCTTATGGTCCGTTTGGACTAGCCGATCTATAGGTTGTGAAGTTTTTTTCTTGCAATCTATTTCTTACAGCTGCGCTTTTGTTCGGGTCTTGCAGTTCGCCTACGGCTCCTGACACGCTTGCTTTTGTTGATGAGTCTCCGCAGGTAACGCTAGATCTAGCGCAAGCAAAGCAGCAGTTTCTTGTAGACTCACAGCCCACCTTGCCTGTTCCTCTTGGCAATGAAACACAGCCATTTGTTCGGCTCCCGCAGTCAGACGAACCTAAAGCTGGTATAACCCCATCAGGTGTTGTTGTTCCTATCGTTGCGAAACAAGATACTTCTTGGCTCGCAATTACATCATGTCAAAACCCTGTAACGCTGAAAGATATAACCCCTATTCATAGTGCACATGTTGTGCTTGATCCTGGTCATGGCGGCCGCGAACCTGGCGCTGTTGGCTACAACGGCTTACGTGAAAGTGATCTGAATTTACAAGTTGCGAATAAATCAAAAGAGCTGTTAGAGGCCAAAGGTGCTAGCGTTGCGCTGACACGCACTGGCGACTATTCTTTGACTGTCGCGTCGCGAGGTTTCATAGCAGAGCAAATCAACCCCGCACTATTTGTTTCGATCCACCACAATGGCGGCGCTAACGGTTTCAGTGAAGACCCTGGCACGATTGTGTTACATAAACACGAGAATGAAGAGGCGGAACGATTTGGAGGCATTTTTTATGAAAAACTTCAATCAGCATTAGAACCAATTGGTGCCGAGAAAAAAGCAGCACACGCTGAATATGTAAAAAAGAAAGAGGCATTCGAAGAAGAGCTTGAGGCCTATGAACAAAGCGTCGCAGCAGACAAAGAAGCGCAACAACAAACTGCTGACATAGATTCTGCTGAAGCTACTTCACCCGAGCCAGATCCAAACGAAAACGCAACAGCTGAACTCACTCCCCCCGAGTTTGATGTGGAAGAAATTCCAGCATTCAACTGGTCAGGCGGACCAAACGCTGGCGTGCGGGCATGGAAAAGAGCTGACAACAAAGACTATTTAGGCGTTCTTCGAAACAGCGGCACGACGCCAGCAGCCTTAGTCGAGTTTCTTTATTTGTCAAACCCAAGCGAAGCTGACTTACTTGCCGATGAAGCCTTTATCGAAACCCAAGCACAAGTACTGACCGATTCTATTGTTGACTATTTCTCAAACCCAACGCTCCAAGGATCAGGGTTTGTAGCCGATCAACAAGATGATCAACCAATTGGTGGTGGCGGCAGTAAAGCATCGTGTACTGAGCCTGAACTGCAATAAATCTAGGCCCTACATGTTACGTTGACGTCGCCTTCAAGAGCTTTCCGAGTAACGCCGCTTCTTTTCTAACATCATGTTGATGTTTAACACGCTGAGCCCCTACTTTGCCTAGTTCAACTAAACTAGAGGCATCTAGTTCTAGTGCTTCACCAATCGCTGAAGCTAAATCTTCCACTGAACCAGCAGGAACAAGCCAACCGCATGCTTCATCAACTAGCTCTGGGATACCTGCTATATATGTTGTGATAACTGGCCGCTGTAATGCTAGGGCTTCTAAGATAACCACAGGCAGCCCTTCAGCAAAGCTAGGGAGTACCAAGGTTTGAGATTCAAGAAGGTGCTGCCGAACTTGTTCACTTGTCTGCCATCCTGCGAGATGGACATGTTCAGACAATTTTTTGGATGCAATCATTCGTTCAAGTTCTGGACGCATCGGACCATCGCCAATAATAGTTAACTCAAACTTGTGTCCTGCTTTCGCAAGCACCGCTGCGGCTTCGATTAAAAGCAATTGTCCTTTTTGCTCACATATCCGACCAATGTTGAGAAATTTTCGATTAGCCGAAAGCGGCAGCGCTTCACGATCAAGATAATCCGCATCCAGGCCGCAACGAACAATTTGAATTTTTGACCAATTGTCATGACTACACCAGCGATATATTTGACTGCGACAAAACTCAGTAATCACCGTCACAAAAGCTGCACGAGATACTTTTTCGTCCATGTTAAGCACTACAGCCCTGTCTAATTCTTCTGGGCCATGCACCATAAAACTGAATGAAGGGCCACCAAGTTCATGACATAGCAAAGCAATATCAGTTGCATTGGTAGCAAAATGGACGTGTACATGTTCAACTGGACGTTTAGCAAACAAGCGAAAAAGAATACAAGCCTGCACCAGATAGGCTATGTGAACAAAAACGCTTCGATCAGAAGATTTTGCCATCCGCAGCGCTAGCCGTTTTGCCTTAAGGAAAGATTTCGGACGAGCGAAACATATCGTCACTGCTTTTAGAATTCCGACCAGTCCAGCGTCTTGCAATATGGTTGTCTTGTCTCGCTCGGCAATATCTTTGGGATCAACAACATCTTGATCCCAAGATCGTGCTGAATAGCGATCAACTTCGAAACCCTGCGCTTCTAGTTCTGCTATTTCTCGACGGATAAAACTCTGACTTACCATTGGATAAGTGTTAATCAAGTAAGCAATACGCACAAAAATTTCCTGACATCTCACCGCGAATACGGCTACCAGAATTCTAGAGGCCACTTCACAAGAACCAAACGTTCAACTATGCGATAGTGCACAAAACAGTAGAGAGTAATTTATCTAGCTCACCCGCTTTTGTATTACTAGCGTTCCTACTCCTTATCCTTAACTTGTAATCTATTTCTCAAAGGTGCCATGGCAAACTATATTTCTCAATACGAATCACGTATCACAAGTCTGAGAGCAGATGAGTTCACACTTGATTTGAGCAACCTACGCTTAGCCACTTTGCCTCGTGAAGTCACTACCTTCACGCAGCTTACAAGTCTTGATCTGAGTGGCAATAATCTCACTTCATTACCTGAATCTATTTGCAATCTGACAAACCTCAAGATTCTATGTTTAAACGACAATCTTCTAGAAAGGCTTCCCGACTCAATCGGTAGACTAACTAACCTAGAGGTCCTTACCGCTTCAAGCAATAAGTTACGTGCTCTTCCGAAATTTCTGAACAATTTAGGGTCTCTTAAAGACCTCGATTTTTATGACAATATGCTTGAGGATCTGCCTCCTATCACAGGGCTACAATCTCTAGAGAAGCTGACTCTAGATTGCAACCAGTTGATTTCTTTGAACTCCGATATTGGGAAGCTTTCCAAGCTGCAGAAACTTACTTGCGGTGCAAACCGGTTAGTTTCGCTACCTACTTCGATTGGAGATCTCCATGAACTTACAAATCTGATGTTGGGAGCTAATGAACTCGCATGCATTCCTGAAACTATCGGTTCGCTCAAAAAGCTTACAAGCCTTCATGTGTACGAGAATAAGATAAAAAAACTTCCCGATTCTATTGGACAATTATCGGCACTTACTGAGTTGTTCGCTTACGAGAATGAAATCGACTTTTTGCCAGTGTCGATTAGTAATTTAAAAAAGTTAAACATCTTAAGCTTAGACTCCAACCATTTAACAAAATTGCCAGAAACTATTGGAAATCTGCATACTCTTAGAGAACTTCATATTGATAACAATCGACTGACACGATTACCTGATTCTATCCAGGAATTAAGCAATCTCTATGAGTTCATTTTTTCTTCAAACCCTATCGAACAGGTACCTGTTTGGACTCAGAAATTCACAAAGTCTTCAGACATTGGCTTTAACGAAGTGATAGCCAATAACAGTGAAACAAGTTTTAAAAAGCTAGATAGTCGAGAATTCAAAAACAAAGAGCATGCTCGATCAAAGAGCGCTTGGGCGCCTTGGCAACTAGTGGCCATCATTGGAGCAGCCAGCATTCTTCTTATTCTTTGGTTCGTATGGTTACTTGGCTAGATGGTTGATGACGACCTCCATAGGCTAGGAATCAACCATCTAGCTTTATCCGCCTGGGTTATTGATGATCTCTTCAAAAGAATGCCGTGGCGCTTTAATAGGTACTTTAGGGCGACTGCTTCTTGGGACTGTTGAGCTATCTTGTCGTAGCCATACGGTTCGTTGTGGGTATGGAATCTCAATCTGTGCTTCTTCCAAAGCTTCTTTAATACGTAGACGCAGCTCGCGTGCAATTATCCACTGATCAGCGGGGTGTGTTTTTACGACGAGACGGATGGACACACCGTCAGCACCCAATGTTTCAACACCCCATACCTCTGGCGGCTCTATTATTGAGCCAGCAGTAAACGCTTTATCATTCCAAAGGTTGTCAGCCACACGCTGGATGATTCCTTCCGCACGACGCAAATCTGTATCGTAAGCAACTTCGATATCAAGCACAGCACGCGACCAAAGCTGCGATTTGTTTGCAATTCTGCGGATTTCTGAGTTCGGCACATGCCAAACCGTCCCGTTCACATCACGTAGCGTTGTTATGCGAAGCGATACTTTTTCGACTCGCCCAGAAACTTCACCCACATCGATCACGTCGTCAACGCCAAACTGATCTTCTATTAACATAAAAAGACCAGAGAGAAAGTCGGCCACAATCGTTTGAGCACCGAAACCAAGCACGATGCCGACAATGCCAGCGCTAGGTATCAACAGCTCTAAATTAATATCGAGCTCTTTAAGCAGTAGCAAAAAAATGATAAACCAGATCCCGATAACGCCAAGTGACGTCATGAACGAAAGCACGGTGTTCGCTCGCTGCTCGGCGCGTGCGTCACGTTTTGTTTCGGCGATGTCTAACTTGCGTCGCCATTGCAGCATTTGTTTGCGACCTGTTTGCGCAAGGCGGCCACCTACTTTACCTACTACCCAACGAAAGATTTTGCTAACAATAAAGCCTGTGAATACTAGCAAGAGAAGTCGTAACGGCAGTTCAATAAATGAGTCGACTGCTTTGGCCCAGCTTTGTGACTCGGTCTGTTCTAGAACCCACGTGCAGGCAACACGTGGATCCTCGCCACAGACTGACTCTAAATTTGCTTGCGCCACTGGCGAAGCAGCAACATAGTTCCACATGACACTTAGTGTATCGAATAGCACTTTTTTTAAGCTTCGGGTATTTCCACTTACGTTCTAAGAAGAACGACCTATTCCATCTGTCAGAGGTATAGCGTCATCGATATCTGTCTTGCGCTTAATCGTCTGTGATCGTAGTTAAGCAGCTAAGATTTAAGAGAAAGTGTACAAATACGCACTTTATTTTGGTGATTCAGAGGAGAAACCCGTTGTCGAAACAACTAGAAGAACAAGGCGTTGCTGTTATCAGAGCCTTAGCGATGGATGGCCCGTTGGCTGCCAATTCAGGCCATCAAGGCACTGCCATGGCGCTCGCTCCTCTTGCACACGTACTTTTTACTCGAATTATGAAATATGATGCGTCGGCCCCGCAGTGGGACGATCGTGACCGTTTCGTACTTTCGGCTGGTCACGCTTCTATTCTGCATTACTCCATGCTGCATCTCACAGGGTATGGTCTCACGATTGGCGATTTGAAAGATTTCCGTCAATTACACTCAAAAACACCTGGCCATCCTGAAGCTGGCCACACTGCTGGTGTTGAAGTAACCACTGGCCCTCTTGGCCAAGGTATCGCAAACGCTGTCGGCTTAGCCGCAGCAGAACGCTATTTAAATGCAAAATTTGGTGATGAACTTGTTGACCACTACACGTATGTGATCGCTGGTGACGGTGACCTTTCAGAAGGTGTTAGCCATGAAGCTTGCTCGCTCGCTGGCCATCTTGGACTTGGCAAACTCATCGCTATCTATGACGACAACAAAATAACAATCGAAGGTGGAACCGATGTTGCGCTGAGCGACAATGCTGTGAAACGCTTTGAAAGTTATGGCTGGGATGTTAACGATATTGGCGACAGCGCTAACGATCTTGACGCCATAGAAGCTGCTATTAACCAGGCAAAAAACATCACTGACAAACCAACGCTTATTATCATGCGCAGCCATATTGGCTATCCCTCCCCTAACTTCACAGGGTCGAACAAAGCACACGGTAACCCGTTTGACGAAGCTGAAACCGCTGCTACGAAAAAAGTTCTTGGCCTTCCTGAAAACGAAAAGTTCTGGGTTCCGCAAGAAGTGCTCGACATGTATCGCGAGCACGGCGCAAAAGGTTCTGTAGAGCATAAGGCATGGATGCAACGTCTAGAAGCAAGCGCCCAGAAACCTGCCTATGACGCTTTTGATTCTGTCGACCCAGCCTGGGCTAAAGATGTCAGCTTTGAGCCTGGCACGCAACTCGCAACTCGCAAAGCATCGCAAGCAGTGCTTAGCGCATTGAGCGAAGCGACCGACGCTGTCATCGGCGGTTCGGCAGATTTAACAGGCAGCACAGGCACACGTATCGACGCGACTGATCAAAGCGCAACTTCACCAACAGGTAAACAAATGCAATTTGGTGTGCGTGAACACGCTATGGGGTCCTTCCTTGTCGGCGCAGCGAGTCATGGCAAAATCATCCCTGTTTCAGGAACGTTCTTAGTATTTGCCGACTATATGCGTCCACCGATACGTCTTGCAGCAATGAGCGGCACACGCTGCATTTTTGTGTTCACGCATGATTCTGTTGGCGTTGGCGAAGACGGCCCGACGCATCAACCAGTTGAACACGCTATGACACTGCGAGCTATTCCAGGGTTGCAAGTGCTACGACCAGCAGACGCTAACGAAACATTGGGTGCGTGGCAAGCAGCCCTCGACTTTGACGGCCCGACAGCATTGTTGTTGAGCCGACAAAACCTGCCCGTTCTTGAAACAACAGCAGCTAGCAGCGTTGCTAAAGGCGCATATGAAGTAACAAACGTTAGCAATCCTGATGTCGTACTCGTTTCAACAGGTAGCGAAGTAAGCCTGTGCCTAGAAGCAGCAGCACAACTCGCTAGTGACCATAACGTACAAGCACGAGTTGTTTCTATGCCTTCGTGGGACCTATTTGAAAAACAGTCAGCCGACTATAAGCAACAGTTGTTACCCAAAAACGTTGCAACGTTGTCAGTCGAAGCTGGCGTTACCCTGGGATGGCATCGTTATTGCGACGAAGCTATAGGCATCGACCGCTTTGGCTTATCGGCTCCTGGTGCACTTGTTATGGCCGAGCTAGGGATCAACGCCGATAACGTTGTCGCACAAGCACTCAATATTCACCGCCTAGGTGATTGATTCCAAGGGCACGTCGAACGTTAAAATATTTTGCACGTAAGAGAGAGCAATCGTTTTTGCTCTCTCTTGATTCTGGGATAGTCATCCCCGAGAAATCGGGGATCTTGTCCAGCAGAGATTCCCACTTTCGTGGGAATGACAACCTGCATAGGCTTGGCATCAGACTTACTGCCGAGACAAAATTTCAGGTAGTGCTTTTTGCAACGATTCCCAAAGCGAATCAGGCGATTCGAATGCAGGGTCATCTTGATATAGCTCAGCTGCAGAAACCACAACATCCAGCTCGGTTGAGGCTCGTTCGAGCGCCTCAACTGAAATGGCTACGTTGACACCACGATGTCGGGCAAACGTAGGATTCTTTCGGTCGATATAGCCATGATCGATACTTGGCTGCACAAGCTTGGAACAACGACATGGGTTGTCGCTATGCACCAAGCCACATCGATCTTGAAGAATAGATCGCATTATGCCACGAGCTCTTGAAAGACGTTTTCTATGGGCTGGCTTACTAATCTCGACGATAGAAGCACATTCGGTATCAGTAAACCCAAGAACATCGCCTAGCAGATATGAAATCCGAAGAGGCCGCGATAGACACAGCAACATTCCATAGGTGCATGCAATACGCACATCGCCGACTAATTCCTCATATTCAATGTTGTCTTCGCCAATAAATGGCTTGTTCTCGACATAGCGATCAATAAATTCTGCAAAGGGCTCCGACCCAGCAACCGACTGCTCAGTTGGGCGTTGACGAGTGCGCAGCAGCTGCCGAACAGCAACAGTATACGCCCAAGTCAAAAACCGAGACTCGCCGCGAAAAGTACTCAACCCAGTAATGATTTTTATCATCACTTCATGCGTTGCATCTTCGGCATCTGTAGGATTGCCGCTGTAACGCAAAGCCAGACGATACATAGGATCTCTGATATTGCGACACAACTGTTCCAAAGCTTGCCTATCGCCTTCTTGAGCGTTAAGAGCTATCTGTGTCAGCTCATCTAGATCTGGGTCGGTTGCCTCACTCATTTTATTCTCGGTTCATCGTGAAAGTTGCAAATAGCTTACTCTCATTTTCTTCAGAGAAAACTGCTGTCAGGTCTTGCTTCGTTCCTAACTGTTCGAAAGCGTGTTCTGGAGCGTCAGCTGATGCCCAGCCGTTAATATCTCCTGCTATACCTGACTTGTTTATATCTAGACGAATATGAGTAGTGATTGTTTCCATAGCTTCAAGGTAATGTTCATGGAGCTTGTGGTGGGCTACTTTAAAACGATCACTATCTGTCGGTTTGAGTGCTACAACTTCAACAACTGCGGCTTCTTCTAAAGCTGATAATGACAGAGCCATATCTTCGCTTGTTACAGGAAAGTGATCAAAGAATTGTATGTCATCAGCTGGTTCGCTATACCAATCCCACTCTCCTCCAGGTTCTAGATTGCTAGCTGCATGTGTAGAGGAGGTTTCATCTCGCCATAAAATAATGTCGGCGAATAGCAACTGGTCGACATTTTGCAACGCAAGCGATTTTTCACACCCGTCGAAATGGAGAAGCTTCTCATGAAGACGCCTTTGAGTAGCCATAAACTTCGCAGGCTCTTTGATCCCAAAAACTACAATTTCTACATGCTGTCTGTTCATACAAATATTCTTTCTATCATGATCAAGCCAATCTTGACCGCTATAAAGATTAGAGACAGCCCTCTTGCCGAGTGTGACAAAAAACTTTAAGCGATTGCTTTGAAACAGCACAGGATCCAAATCTTCTAAATTTGCGTTGATACCATTGAATCGGCTCAGAGCTATATAAAGTGGTAGCAATGAGTAACCTAAATGATCTGTACAGCCAACAACAACAAAGCCCATGGCTTGATAATCTGCGTCGAGGGTGGATGCAATCAGGCGAGCTACAAACATGGCTTGATAAAGGCGTTCGCGGTATCACCTCGAACCCTTCGATCTTCGCGAAAGCGATGATGGAAACAAGCGACTATGAATCTGACTTGCGCACTTTCATCGGTGAAGGCTTAACAATCGAAGAAGCCTACTGGGCGCTTGTCGTCGACGACATCAAGGCAGCAACTGCCATATTACAGCCTTTACATGAAAGCTCTAACGGTATTGATGGGTATGTCAGTGTTGAGGTCTCCCCTACGTTGGCACATGAAACACAACAAACTATTGAGGCTGCACGTTCGCTTAATGATCGAGTCGCTGCTGACAATGTCTACATTAAAGTGCCTGCAACACTTGAAGGTGTCCCAGCTATTGAAACGTTACTTTCTGAGCAGATCAGCATCAATGTTACGCTTATCTTTAGCCACAGCCGCTATAGCGCTGTGATGGAAGCCTATATCGCTGGTTTAGAGAAAGCGCCGCAAGATTTCGACTTGAGCACCATCTCTTCTGTCGCATCATTTTTTATCAGTCGTATCGACGTTGAAGTTGACAAGCGTCTTGCTGCTATTGGCACACCTGAAGCGTTAGCGCTCCAAGGCAAAGCAGCCGTGGCGCAAGGCCAGTTAGCATACAAATTGTTTTTAGAAACGTTTTCTGGGCCGCGTTGGGAAGCGCTTGCAGCGAAAGGTGCGAACGTACAGCGACCGCTTTGGGCATCGACTTCAACAAAGAACCCTGACTACCCAGACACCTTGTATGTTGATACGTTGATCGGCCCTCACACCGTCAATACGCTGCCAGACAAAACATTGGCAGCTTTTGAAGATCATGGAAGTGTCGCACGAACTGTCGACGCCAGCTTTGATGATGCGCAAGCTACTATAGATGCGCTTCTCGCTCTAGGGATAGATCTTGAAGAAGTGGCCGTGCAGCTTGAAGAAGAAGGCGTCGCTTCTTTTGCGAAAGCATTTGATGATGTGCTTGCTTCGCTTGAAGCCACTGCGGCTTCCAACTAGCTCGTTCTCAACAGTTTTTGTCATCCCAACTAGATTGAGGGTGATAACTAAACTTTGCGTACCTTCACAGTGAATAGCAAGCGAATCATTGGTGGGTGCAATGCCAGCAAGGATTTTATCAGCTAGAGTCTGACAGTGTTTAGAAGATTCGTTGCTAGCCGATAGTAAGGTATCTCTAAGAGATAAACAAGTAAGAAGATTGAAGAGGAACATATGGCAGCACCGCGCGCTCGCAAAACATTTGGTGAAGAGAACATCGATGCAATTATTGCAGATTTAGCCGCAGCAATTGGCTCGAAAGCAAACGACGACCTTATCAGATCACTTATTGTGACAGCTTTAGATATGGACAGCTCAGATCTTGACCGTCTTGAATTGAAAATAGCTGCGCAGACACTCGCCGAAATGCTCAATAGCTGGAAGGTTTTCTCTCCATATAAGCAGCAAGCGAAAGTTACCATATTTGGTTCGGCCCGCACCAAACCAGAGCACCCCGATTATAAGCTATGTGTCGAGTTTGGTCGCCTTATGGGCGAACGAAACTGGATGGCGATTACAGGCGCTGGACCAGGCATTATGACCGCAGGGTTTGAAGGTATCGGTATAGAAAAATCTATGGGTGTCAGCATTGTGCTTCCTTTTGAAGAGAAAGCTGCACCTTTCATAGAAGGTGACGACAAGCTTGCAACGTTCCGCTATTTTTTCACTCGCAAACTAGCCTTCATGAAAGAAACTGACGCTTTCGCTTTGTTCCCTGGCGGCTTTGGAACGCTTGATGAGGCTTTTGAACTGTTGACGCTCATCCAAACAGGTAAATGCTATCCCGCTCCTATCGTCCTGTTAGATCACCCAGGCTCAACGTATTGGTCTGGTTTGAGTACGTTTATCGAACAAGAACTGAACGCTGGCGGCCTTATAAGCCCATCTGACACGAGCTTATATCTACATACACATGATCCAGCTGAAGCTGTTGAACATCTCTGCTCTTTCTATTCTTGCTATCATTCGTTGCGTTATGTACGTGACCGCCTCATCTTGCGTTTGCGCCATGCACCTTCAGCTGCAACGATCGCAACGTTGAATGAAGAGTTTGCTGGCATTATTGTTTCTGGTGCTATTGAAGCTACCGAAGCTAGCAAGGTCGAGAAGAAAGATGACGACAATGTCGAACTTCCACGTTTGGCATTCAAGTTTGATAACCGATCTTTTGCTGAGCTTATGCAGCTTATCCAACGTTTGAACACCCTCGAAGGCACCACGGGAGCAAAAGCGGCTACAGGTCTGCTACACGATGTAGAACCAGAGTTAGACGCTGACGCTCCTCTCTAGCTACTGTTGTATAGTTAGTTCCAGATAAAAACAATCTAGACGGTTGCTTCCAAGGACTGCTCTCTCGATTTCAGGGTAGTCATCCCCGAGAAATCGGGGATCTTACCCAACAGAGATTCCCACTTTCGTGGGAATGACGACTAAATGTGCTTGGAATCAACCATGTGTCTGCGACTTACTTCTAAGTCGCAGACCTAGCTTTTAAGTACTGATTTAAGGAATTGGCCTGTGTGGCTTGCCAAGTTCTCGGCAACTTCTTCAGGCGTTCCTTGCGTCACTATTGTTCCGCCGCCAGAACCACCGTCTGGTCCTAGGTCAATAATGTGATCAGCGGTTTTCACAACATCTAAGTTATGTTCGATTACCAGCACCGTGTTGCCTTGGTCAACAAGACGACTGAGAACAACAAGCAGGCGGTTAATATCTTCAAAATGCAGCCCAGTTGTCGGCTCGTCCAAAACATACATAGTGTGTCCAGTTGAGCGTTTCGCTAACTCCGCTGATAGTTTCACACGCTGCGCTTCACCGCCTGAAAGCGTCGTCGCAGGCTGCCCTAAACGGACATAACCCAAACCGACATCAACAAGTGTTTGTAAGTGGCGTGCGATAGCTGGCTGGTTGGCAAAAAATTCTAAACCTTCGCTGATCGGCATATTCAAAACATCGGCAATGTTTTTGCCTTTAAACAAAATCTCTAACGTGTCGCGGTTATAGCGTTTGCCTTTGCATACTTCACAAGGCACATACACATCGGGCAAGAAATGCATTTCAATTTTGATTGTGCCATCGCCAGAACACGCTTCACAACGACCGCCAGAAACATTGAATGAGAATCGACCTTGTTGATAGCCTCGAACTTTTGCTTCGGTTGTTTGCGAGAAAAGCTTCCTGATTTTATCAAAAACACCTGTATAGGTCGCTGGGTTCGAACGAGGCGTTCGACCGATCGGCGATTGATCAATAGCGATCACCTTGTCAATATTTTCTAACCCTTCAACGGCTTTGTGTAACCCAGGCGGCTTTTTTGAGCTGTAAATTTTTTGCATCAACGCACGCAGTAAAATCTGATTTACTAATGTTGATTTACCAGAGCCAGACACACCAGTCACAGCAATAAAACACCCCAGAGGGAACGTAACATCAAGGTTTTTTAAGTTATGTTCACGAGCGCCAAGAACCCTAACCTCACCAGCATCAGGTGTTCGTCTACTAGCAGGCACAGGAATAGACTTCTTCCCTGACAAGTACTGACCAGTGACAGATTTACGGCGCTTCAAAAGACCTGTCACATTGCCGCTATAGACAACCTCTCCCCCATGTTCGCCAGCGCCAGGGCCAACGTCGACAACATGGTCTGCAATGCGAATTGTATCTTCGTCATGTTCAACAACGACAACCGTATTGCCAAGCTCACGCAGGCGTTTCAACGTGCCGATTAGCTTTGCATTATCACGCTGATGCAACCCAATTGAAGGCTCATCGAGCACATAGAGTACCCCAACAAGACCTGAACCAATCTGACTCGCGAGACGGATCCGTTGCGCCTCACCGCCTGAAAGCGTGGAAGCAGCCCGACCTAGTGATAAATAATGCAGCCCGACATCAAGCAAGAAACTAACTCGCGCGTTGATTTCTTTTAAAATAGGTTCGGCAATAATTAAATCACGCTCAGAAATGGTCAACCCAGCCATGACCTTGGCAGCTTCGCCGATAGGTAACGAACAAATGTCGTGCATGTTATGATCATCGACCGTGCAGGCTAGCGAAAACTTGTTAAGCCGTGCACCATCGCACGTGCTGCATGGCACTTCACGCATATAGCCTTCGATTTGTTCACGCTGTGAATCGGACTCTGACTCACGGTGACGGCGACGAAGGTAGGGAATGATCCCTTCAAATGTGGCGTTATAGGTACGAGTACGACCGTAACGGTTTTTATAACGAACCGTTACCTTCTTTTTTAAGCCGCCTTCAAGCATAATATTCTGCTGCTTCTTTGTTAGCGACTGCCAAGGTTTGGAATAAGGAATCGACGCATCTTCACACACCGCTTCAACCAGGCGAGTGAAATATTGGCTCGTGCGGCTGCTCCACGGGTGAATCGCGCCTTCTTCTAACGAAAGCTCTGGATTAGGAATTAACAACTGCGGGTCGACTTGAAACGTCGTGCCTAAGCCACCACACGAATTACACGCGCCATATGGCGAGTTAAACGAGAAGTTACGTGGCGCTAACTCGTCGAAACTTTTGCCGTCGCTAGGGCGTGAAAGATGTTGGCTAAACGTAAGAATTTGTGAAGCTGCATCTTTTTGATCTTTCGCAGGCATAACCTCGATTTCAGCGACACCTTCAGCTAGCTGCAAAGCTGTTTCCATCGATTCAGTCAAGCGGCGCTCTATCCCTTTGCGCGACACCAAGCGATCAACAACGACAGTGATGTCGTGCTTGTCATAGCGGCCAAGCTCGGGAAGCTCCCCAGCAAGCTCAAGCAACTCGCCATCAACAACCGCACGAACAAAACCTTGTTCGCCTAAGTTTTTTAGCAACGTGTCATAGGTTCCTTTACGGCCTTTCACCACAGGAGCAAGCACCTGAAACCGAGTGCCCTCTTCTAGGCGAAGCACCTGATCAACAATTTGTTGCGGGGTCTGCTTAACCAGCCGTTCACCTGTCTCAGGGTCATGTGCCACGCCAACACGAGCAAATAGAAGTCGTAAGTAATCATAAATTTCGGTGACTGTGCCAACAGTCGACCGAGGGTTACGAGAAGAAGATTTTTGGTCGATAGATATAGCTGGTGATAAGCCTTCAATAAAATCAACATCTGGCTTGTCCATCTGACCGAGGAACTGACGAGCATAAGCAGAAAGTGACTCGACATAGCGACGTTGACCCTCAGCATAAATAGTGTCAAACGCTAATGATGATTTACCCGAACCTGAAAGCCCCGTAAAAACGATTATTTTGTCACGAGGAAGATCGAGATCAACGCCTTTTAGGTTATGTTCGCGAGCACCACGAACCACTATTTTATTAGCCATAAATTCACCCTAGCGTCTAACCGAAACAATAGCGAACCAATGTTTGTTGGGCATCTCTATTTATTATAGATGCCCTCGGTATTCCCGCTCCGCTCGGGGCGTTCCCACGCAGATTTTAGCGATTCTCTGGTAAAGCGATTTGATCCAAAACGAATAAATAGAGATAGCCTGGTTTGCTAGAACTTTCCTAAGTTAGCCTTCAAGGACTTCTTCTCTTATGTTCGATTGCTCTATCTTGATTCCAGGGTTGGTCATCCCCGAGAAATCGGGGATCTTGCCCAGCAAAGATTCCCACTTTCGTGGGAATGACGACCTAAATAGGCTTAGAATCAACCATCTCTCTCTAGTGAAATTCGTATGAGGTTAAGATAGACAACGCGTAAAATGTTCGAGCAGCGACCTTGTGCTGGATTCTAAAGAAAAAGCTCCGAATGTTTTGTCGCGCCACAGCGTTTGCTCCTCAATAGAGGGCAAACTATCAAGCCGCTGCAAAACAAGATTTCCTAGCTTATGTGGGGTAATTGTTTTAGGAATCGTTGCGGTGCCGCCAGCTTCTCTGATACCACCATCATTAGTCGATACTGGAAGACTACCCGCAGCTCTGGCTTCAGCAGCCACAAGTCCAAAGGCTTCATCCCAATCAGGCAACAACAACGAAATTTTTGAACGCTGAAATACTTGCGCCATTTCAATTCGATTCAAAGGCGGTAGAACCTTGATATTTGGCTTCTGTCTTAACTCATCGACCATCTTTAGACACGACTTTTCTGGAGCAAACATCGGAAAGGCTATTTTGACTGATGCGGGGAGATGCAAACAAAGTTCATAGAAAAGCTTGAAACCTTTCTTCAACATTATGCGTGAAGGAAAAAATATATCAATGTCTCTTTGGGTTGCAAGGCTGGTAGCAAAAAATTCAGGACCTGCAAAAGGATACACAAGGTCAGGCAGCGGACAGCCATATAATTCTCGACTTCTTTGCGCAAGAAACTGGGAGTTCGCAGCGACACCATCAAATGCGCTAATCGCATCTTTTGTTTCTTGTAACGTGAAGTTTGGATAGGTAAGAGCAGAAGTGTTTGTGTTGTGAACAAATAAGCTAGAAGCACAATTCATTTTGTCTGACAGCAGAAACGGGCTGTTATGAAAACTCGCTATATCGATATCGTTATCATTGATATAGCCAACAAGGTCTTGCGAGTTGATAGAAACAGATCCGATCGATGTCTCTACCCCACCCAGATCAAGAAGAAAAACTTCATGATGTTTCTGCAGCTCTTGGAACCACCCCAGAAGAAGGTTTTCTATGCCGCCTTTACTTTCAGTAATGGTTGTTTCTGTTAGACCCACAAGAGCGATGCGCACACCTTATTCTACAGGCAACATGTTTCAGGTCTGCACAATAGCTAACAACTCTGCATGCAAATCGGCTTCGGCTACAATAATGTCCTGCCGACCATAGTTGAACAGATCAATAGCTGACCCATCAAGTTTTGTCGCAACTAGACCAGCCTCTTTCGCCATAGCCAAGCCTGCGGCAACATCCCATGCATAGTTTAAAAGCTGCACAGCACCCGAGCCTCGACCGAAGACTGTGCGCGTTATATCAAGCGTGCAAGAGCCAGTGAAACGAGGACGGAACCCATTTGCAAGCAACGCAGCTGTAACCGCTTCAACGTTAGGAGCACCAAACCATTCAACTTCTATCGAACGCACTGGGTGAAGATTGCCAAGCGATGGCCGAACGAAACTTTCACCATTAAGGAAAAGCCCTTCGCCTGAAACCATAGTGAACATTTCTTGCGCACTCGGGTCATACGTTGCAGCAAACAACGGTTCATTTTCAGGCGTATACACCGCTAAGGTATGGCAATAATCTGCAATGCCATGTGCGAAGTTTACGGTGCCATCTATCGGGTCGATGTATACTACAACATCAAAATCTGTGGCGTCGCTGCGACCACTTTCTTCAGCTATAACTAATGCATGTAAACCTGTCGACGCTATCGACTCGATAATAATTTTCTCAGCCTGAGAGTCAGCTTCTAATCCGATATCAAACGACGACGATTTATCTACTAGCTTATAGCTATCACGATTTTCGAAAATTGGGCGCACAGCTTCAGCTGCATCATATAGACCCTGCAGTAGTTGCTCTCTTTGCGCTGGCGAAACAAGTTTGTTTATGCTCATAGCCAAAGACTAGCAGCATGCTAGCAATGTTTGCTAGAAAGTAAGCAGAACAAATCCGGCCTCAGCTAGAGTGAGACTTGACGCATGAAAAAACGACTCATCACTATTTTTATAGCCATTACGCTTGCTTCAGTTATTCTTGTTGGCGCAGGTGTTCTTGTCATGGCACGACTCGGCGCTAAATCTGATGCTGAAACCAAGCTTGTGAATCAACTTGATTCGATTACAGAACTTGTTGCAACTAGCCCGCAAGACACTCGTAGCCTTATCGATTTATCTAACACACGACGCAGACTTGATTTCAGCTCTCTTGAAATCGTAACGATTGAAGAAGATGGTAACGTCATCCCAATAGCAGCTGGACCTCGAAACCGCCGCAATGTGACGTCTCGCGCACCTCAGTTTTCGTTAACTTCAGATGAAGTTGCAGCTGCGTCTACGCAAGAGACACTCTTGTTAAGTGACGGTCGAGATGGCAGGTTCGCCTCTAACGAGGTGGCAGGTATCCGTTTGTTATCGCCTCCAGACAGCAGCACGCAACGTGCTTTGTTCGGCACGCAGCCTTTCAACAAGACAAGTTCTCAAGCCTTTCTATGGTTTGCGCTTTCCTCGCTTGCGGTGCTCGCCGTTAGCGTTGTCGCAGCTGTTGCGATAGCAAACAAGTTGACCAAACCTCTCCACAAAATTCATGCAGCTACAACAGCACTGGCGCAAGGAAACCTAGCGACAAGAGTCGAGGTGTCTGGAGCTCCCGAGATTAAACAAGTAGGCGTCTCGGTTAATCAAATGGCGCAAAATTTGCAGGACTCAAAAAACTTGGACCGCCAGTTTCTTCTCTCGGTCTCGCATGATTTGCGAACGCCATTAACCGTCATTGAAGGCTACGCGGAAGCCCTCGCTGAAGAGGCGACCCCTGACCCAAAAAATGCTGGCGTAATTATTAGCTCACACGCTAAACGGCTAGAACGTCTTGTCGATGATCTGCTTGATTTGGCGCGAATTGATGCTAACCAGTTTACGCTCAGCACAGAATCGGTAGATATTTCGGCGTTGGTGCAACGTATCCTTGCAGGCTTACAGCATAAAGCAGCCGAGGCTGACGTTACTATCGAAACAACATTGACTGACCAGATTCGACTTTCTACCGATTCTGATCGCTGCGCACAAATACTTACCAACCTTGTTGAGAATGCGCTTAAATTTGCTAAAACACGTCTTGCTGTCACCGTGCGACAAGAAGGTGGCGCTGTGACTATAGAAGTCGCCGATGATGGACCAGGGATTGATCCTCAAGAGTTGCCACATATTTTTGATCGTTTCTATATGGCGCGCAAACGACCTGAACGAGCCGAGAAACCTTTAGGCTTAGGGTTGTTTATTTCAAAAGAACTCGCTGTAGCTTTAGGCGGCGACCTTCAAGTTAGGTCAACGGTTGGAACAGGCGCCACAATGATTTTCTCGTTGCCTCTGTCTTCTTAGCTACTAGTGGTGTGTCTTCTAATTAATTGCTTGGTTCTGGCAGACCTTTGTGGTTTCTAGCGTCGTCTTCAAAACAGCCATTACTACCAGGTAGTGACCATTTTTCATCCTAGCCAGAAACCACAAATCTCTTGCCATAACCGAAACACCATTTAGAAGACAGACCACTAGACTTGCCTGATGCGTATTGAAGTAAACGAACCTAACGATCCACAGATTAAAGTATTTCAAGATTTACGGGATCATGTTTTGCGTCAGAAACGTGAACGACCTGGCGGCGATATGGCTGGCATTTTTATAGCCGAAGGCGACATTGTTGTCGAACGGGCACTTAACGCAGGCTATGAACTTGAATCGCTTCTGATTGACGCGAAGCGCACAAAGCCAATGCCAGCGCTAATCAACGATTCTGTTCCGCAGTTTGCTGCGAGCGACGAAGTGCTGCAACAAATTACTGGCTACAACATTCACCGAGGCTGCATTGCATGTTTTCGACGCAAAGACCTTTTGACAGTCGACACGGTGCTAGCCCAAATGGCAGATGATGCAACACTTCTGATTCATGAAAATATTAACAATCCGACAAATATGGGTGTTATTTTACGCTGCGCAGCAGCTCTTGGCGTCGGCGGCTTACTCATGGATCAAACATGCAGCGACCCGCTTTATCGCCGCAGCGTACGAGTCTCTATGGGCGAAGCTTTTTCTATGCCCTATGCCCGGTTTGATGATTGGCCTTCTGGGCTTAGCCAAGTTGAAGAAGCTGGCTATGAGGTGTGGGCGCTAACACCAGCAGACGATGCCGAAGATATCAGTCAAATTCGGACTGACAAAAAAATTGCGCTGATGCTCGGGGCTGAAGCACCAGGACTCACTGATCAAGCGCTAGCGGCCGCTACTCGCAAGGTTAAAATACCAATGACAGGCACGGTCGATTCGCTTAACGTCGGTGTTGCAGCTGCCATTGCGTTCTATGCGGTACAGCAAAACCGTTAAAGGAATCTCTGGTTAAAGGGTCAACTCCGAAAGGCTTGAACTGAGAACCGCGTATCTGCTGCGTGCAACGCGCCAAGCGCAGCGGAAATACGAGGGAATGTAAAATAAACGACGTTCCCTTACGTAACGCCTGTTTGTGTTAGCACTTCGTCGAGGCTGGCAACAATGCCTGTATAGAACGCACCAAACTCGCCATAAAGGGCAGATGCCTCATCATAACGCATCGTGTAGACAGCATCTTTTAAATCATCTGGGTGGACACCAAAAAGTGTGACGCCCCATTCAAAATCGTCTAGACCTGTAGACCCAGTGATGAGCTGGATGATGCGACCGCGAAACTGTTTCCCAGACGCACCGTGTTGGTGCATCATTTCTTTGCGTTTTTCAAACGAGGCTGTAAACCAGTTATCTTTTTCGCCGCGACGTTTACTCATCGGATAGAAACACCATGAAGCTTTACCTTCTGGTGGCAGCACTGGATAGAGACGATCTTGTTTCATCTTCTCAGGCAAGCCATCGGCGTATTCGCTGATCTCGGTGATTGAGACGTAGCTATCGCTTACTTCCAATCCAGCATTTTGCAGATCGGTCTGCAACTTGCGTAGATCCCACATGTTAGGAGACAGCCCCATCACTGCGATGTCTGCTTTGTGACCTAGCAAAGCAACGGTCACAGACTGTGCCTGATCGCCACCTTCAAACGAAGCAAACGCTTTTTTAATAGCAGCAGTGTCTGCTAACGGGGTGACATGAAGAAACAGATGAAGAACACTGACGCCAACTTTAGGAGAACTAATCATTAAAAAATCTTATCAAGGTGGATGTCTTTTTGTTGAGCTATCGCGTAACGTCGACAGAGAACAACGAAGAAAGGTCGCTATGTGATCTGCCAGAATCTTCATCTAACATTTTTTGTTCCGCCCAAGCTTTTTCGTCTGCTGCGGTTACTTCTGATTCGTAATCTAATACTTCACTCACAAGCAGTTCTCCTTTCTCAGGTCCTACAGCTATTTTTGTTTCCCGATAGTTACCTTCTATAGAGAAATCTTCTTCGGTCGCCGCTTCATAAGCACCATTTTCTAAAATGGGTTCGCCTTCAGCGTCAGTTTTTGCGACAATCCACGCTGGCCACCCTTTCTCTGATTGCGCTGGGACAAGTGTGAAACCTTCAACATAGCCATTACGAGCAAGGAGCTCAAGCATCCCCTGTCGAGCACGAATCGTATCGACTGCTTCGATATCGTATTCGCTGCCCATGAAGCCAACCATATTGTCAGTAGGCAGATTAAGCCAATTGTCGACGCTATAGGTGATTGCTTTAGTAGTAATCGGCTTATAGATGGGAGGAACTTTTTTGGTGGCAAGACCAGCCACATTTTTTATATGCTTCTTCTTTTTTGCGTTCTCTGTATCTAAATTTTTATTGTGCTCCAATCGCATTTCATACAGCATATGTCGCGCTTTACCTGTGAAATCTGCGACTTCAGTGCCATCATCGATCAGGTCTTGGCGCAATGAGAGTGATGAGCCTGAAAGATCAGCTCGACGCGCAAGCGTGTTGTCAAAGCTTTGCCCCATCATCCCAAGAACCGATGCATAGTAATGTTCTCCCCCGCCTTCGTTCATAACTCGTGCTACGGCATAATTCCAACGTTTCGCGTCGAACTCAGTTATCGCCCCGTTGCCTGTTATATCAGCAGCAATTTTGCGTCGCTGCACGTTCCCCAACCCTTCACTAGGGATACTAGCCGCTACGTTGTTTGCTAAAATCTGTTCTAACGCTTTCGCTTGATACTTTTCTAGCCCAGTAGGATCTTTAATCGCATCGTCCAAATTGTCTGAACGTGTGAACCTATCGAGCAGCAGCTGAGCGCTTTTCTCATCTCTTGAGGCCTGCTCAAAAACAGATATATATCCGTCATAGCCGTTGTAGCCTTCATTGAAAAACCTTGGATAGATGATGTGTCCCAGTTTGCCTTCGTTCGCCAAATGTTGCACTACATGTGACGATGTTTGCGGTCCGCTACGTGCTACCGCTTCAAGCAAAATGCTGCGCGGGCCATAACCATGACGACCCATCACATCCATTGTCGCAAACACCTCTGGGTCATAGATCGAACCGATGCCGCTGATGGCCAATAGACCACTGGCAAGAAATTCTTGATCATAGGTTCCGTCTTTAAACAGCATCGCTGATGAGTGCCGGACATGCGACCCATGCCAGCCAAATGGCGCTTTCAACAGTTCTTCACCTGTAAACGAGCCAGGTTTTTTATACCAATTGTGTTGCGACGTGGCCAGGGCTAAAGCTCGACCGTACGAGTCAAGCACATCAAGACCTTCTTTCCGTGCGAAATTCGCTTGTTTCGTTGCGTCGATCAACGTAGGGATTTTTCCTGTTTCGATCGCCCCAAGCCTATGAAAAAAATGCACTGCCATATCGCTATCATTTTCAAGCTGCTTGCCAAGCTGACGTACGTCGATGTTGTTTAGGCCGTGATCACCATATTCAGATCCATAGTCTTGATCACGCAGCCAGGCGTCAGCACTATAGTTAGCTGCCCAAACACTGCTGCGACGTACGTTTGGTTTTTGCAAAGCAACAACAGTTGCAACAGACGACGCTTTGCCCGATTTTGTGAACTGACCGTTTGCTGTGAGTAACGCTATCGCAGCGTCATTACGATGCATCTCCTGCTTTATTTTAGACAGTTCTGCTTCGTTTTTTCCGATACCAAACGTTCCGTCATAGTTGTCTTTTTGTTTTTCTAGCTGCTTTTTGATCGTCAGCCGTTCATGGAGCTCTCGGTATTCAAGCGGAAAAAACTCTGGCGACAAGCCAGAGTCGACTGGGTTACGTCCCTTTAGCATTGCATCGCTGATATCACTGTTATCTTGCGGCGTAAACCCAGCAATTCGCTGTTGGGGCGAGCTAGCACGTTGCAGCGCGATAAACGGCTGCACCCCAGAAGCCACCAGCGCTTCGTAATAGTCGCCATCGCTTTCTGGCATCATTCCAAGTTCGTTGCGAACGAAACTTCGCTCTAGCCTTTGCAGCTCTTTGAGCGGTTTACCTTCAGCAATCATTTCATCAAGCTCGTCATGAAACTCTTTGTAACGTTTGTAGCGTTTGTTTGCTGGATAGCTACATCCGTCGTGAAGGTCATGCGTCATCTCAAAAAACGAGAAACGATTATCAGCCGCTTTCAAATTGGTGCTTGTTGCTTGCACCAACTCGTGGGTTTGATACATCGAGGCCAACAGGTTTTCTATAGCGACAGCATCGTCTAACAAGTTGTGCTGTGGGTTGCCCATATGCAATTGGCGGAGCTCGGTAGCAAGCGAACGCAATGCAACGCCTTCTTGCTCCCCTGTTTTATAGAAAGCATCGAGTTGTGTCGGATCAGCAGAAACATCAAAAATGGAAGTCACGAAAACTATTCTACACTTTTAAATACATTAAATTACTTTTAAATAAGTTTTTCTTTACTTGCTGCATGCCCACGAAGCAACGAACCAGCATGCGGAGGCCACAACACAGGAGCGACAAGAACTTTCTGCAACCCACCTGCGTCTAGCTCTACACGGGACACATCGCCATTTCTGATCACAACAAACGGACGCTTTGCATCACACGTTTGCCGAACTAGCCCAAAATCGTCGCTGCATACTTGCGCAGCAAAACGTTCCACCACAGATGATGAAGTTTCACAAGACGCTGTCACTAGTGGCGTTGCTTTCGCCCACATTAACGCTGTCAACAAAGGACCAAACGCAGCAAAACGTTCGTAGCGGTTCTTAACACTTGGATGAAAACTATAGCTATGAGGCCCTACGATAATCACAGGGTCAATAGCAACTTCATGAAAGACATGAAGCAAAATTTCAACACTACTTTGATGCTCAACAGTGCAGGCATCATCAGGGCACAGTATCGCCCCAGCAACAAGCATAGGCTTCCCTTTTATCGTTTTTCTGCCGGAACAAGCAAACAGCAGCCCGCCCAAAGCTGCATGCTAACGTGCTGGACATAGCCGAAATGACAAAAGGATGCGAAATACGAAGGCACCCTCTTTAATCGATAGCGTCAAACGACAATGTTGGATCGAGCTGTTGGATAAATTGGCCGCAACGAGACGCTTCGTCTGTTTCGCCGATAACTTCAGCAGCTTTACGCAAACCATTTAAGCAACGCAAAAAGCCTCGGTTTGTTTCCTTTTCCCAACGCACATAGCCAGATCCTCGCCAACCATTTTTACGGAGCGAATCAAGACCACGATGATACCCGACTCTATAAGCGCTATATCGCTCAAGGTCGTCTCGCCCTACTTCTCCCAACGCAGCCCACGCATCCAGAAACGTCGGTTTGCTCTTTAATACGCTGCCTATAGCTTCGCGCTGCTCAGTTTCATCATCGGCTGCTCTGGCATCAGACAGTGCTGCTAGAAGATCAGAATCTTCTGCAAGCAAGATAGTTTCTGGCAATCCAGTTGTCATAGAAATGTTTGTCATTTTTTTCCTTACATTGTTATGGGCAACGCACCATGCGCAGCGTATCAGTTACACCGATTGTTGCTGAACTTCCGCCAAGCACGGCGACAATATCACCAGTGCGGACATGCCCCTGTTCTTTGGCAAGTAATAAAACTTTTTCGATAGTAGCATCAGTACTTTCGATACGGTCGATCTGCACAGGAATTGCACCCCAGCTCATAGTTAGTTGCCGCACAGATCGAGCTTGTGGGCTAAATGCCAAGATCGGAGCGTCAGGCCTGAAACGTGCGATCGCACGAACCGTGAAACCAGAAGCCGAGATGCAACAAATTGCATTTGCCCCTATTTCACGAGCAGCCTGCCATGTTGCCATAGTCATCACATCGGTTACTGCTGTATCAGCTCGTTGCGGTTCGCCAAGCTGGTCACGTTTAAGGTTTTTAGCCCAACCTGCATAGTTAAACTTCTGGTCTGCTTTGCTAGCAATCTCAGCCATGGTGCGCACAACGTGAGCTGGATCATGCCCAATAGCCGTTTCAGCGCTTAACATAATTGCACTAGTGCCATCAAATACAGCGTTCGCAACATCTGACGCTTCAGCTCGTGTTGGCGCTGGGGCATTGATCATTGATTCAAGCATCTGTGTTGCTGTAATCACAGGGCGTCCTAGAGCAACACAGCGTGCAATAATTTCTTTCTGCAAGTGTGGCAAATCGGCAAGTGAACATTCGGTGCCCAAATCGCCTCTGGCAACCATTATCGCGCCTGACTCGGCGGTGATAGCGTCAAGGTTTTCGATCGCAGCTTTTGTTTCGATCTTCGCAACAACAAGTGGGCCTCGCGGTGCAGGTTCTAGACCAACACGGCGAACATCATGAGCTGACCGCACAAACGAAAGTGCGACAATATCGATGTCTGCTTCGACCATAGCGTCAAGATATTTGAGGTCTTGCGGTGTTGGTGTGGTAAGTGACAAACGATCAGAAGGAATATGAAGACCTGGACGACCTTGCACTGTGCCACCAAAGAGAACTTTCACTTTCAAAGCGTCACCTGTATGGTCTATGACCTGCAAAATGATTGACCCGTCACCAACAGCTAGCCTGTCATCGACTTGTATATCGGTGAGTAGCGTCTCATAGCCAACGCTAAAGAGACCCTTTTTACTGGTCTCGCCTTTAACGCCTGGCTGCAAAAGAATTTCTTCTCCTAACGCAATGTCGAGAGGTTCAGCGAACTGACCGAGACGAACTTTCGGACCAGGCAGGTCTGCCATAACTCCAAGCGGTTTGCCAATAAGGTCAGAAACGTCACGAAGTTTTTTGAGGGTTTCTAAATGCTGATCTAAGGTGCCGTGTGACAAGTTGATGCGAGCCACGTCCATACCAGCTTCAACCATGTCACGCATGACTTTAGGGTCAAGCGACGCTGGCCCTATCGTCGCGACAATTTTTGTTCTTCGTGTATCGGTCATCTTTTCAGCGAGCATACGTAGCTTTCCTAATTCCTCTAGCGATTCGCTGTCTATACTAGCCATAACCTGCCAAGCTTTGACGCACCATCCGATTAGCGCGAAATAAACAGCCAATAGTGCTACACCGACAACCTTCGTAGACTAAATCTAGTTAATCTGTTCGGGCAGTACGTGCAAAGATTTTCGCTAAAAACCAGGAAGGCAAACGAAAATTGCTAAGATAAGCATTCGAAATCAAAATGCAACGACAACTTGTGAAGGAAGTAAAGATCCAAAGACGGCCGCAGCTCTTGTGTTTACTAGAACAGTTGAGGGACTAGAGGAAGTTGTTGCTACAGTAGCTTCTTGGAAACAACCTGAGGGAAATGACCCTTCACAAAACCCTCAAAGGAAAAATAGAAATAAAACCATCAGGGAAAGGACGATACCTCTTGCCAGACCATTCTCCAAAAACATTTAGTAAAACTCCTTATCTAACTTCAGTCGAGAATCTAGGACAAAGCGCTTATCTAAGAGCCTGTCTGACAAGCCTACTAGCTTCCAAACTCGCATCTGCAAGAGTGCACTTAGCTCGCTTTAGACAGAAGGCCATAAACCGACTTCTTTCTGGAACTGAACTAGGCGGTACTGATCAATTTACATTAGGATCAGGAATAGGGAAAAAGCCCAACGACCCAACGACCCAACAACGGTTCCAGCTCGTCGAAGGAACAGCCCAGAGAACCACGAAATAGTACTTTCAGACAAGCTAATCCATAGGACTCATATCCATTTATTTAGTGGCAGCTATATTCTAGAAACGTACGAAAAATATAAAAATAACATTACCCTGACTCAACTACTCTGAACGGTCTTGACACCAAAGAGAATTAATAAAACCAGCACTCGCTTCGCCAGCGCCTTCGATAGCGACTGGTTTGTGTTGAATGGGAAGATGGCAGTATTGGTGCGGAGAGCCATCATAATTGGGGTTTTCTTCTTCTCCTCCGAACCAAACGTCACAAAAACCCTCACCCGATTGTCTTATGAGTATCCAGGAAGACCCAAAATCATATGTAGAACGTTTGCTACCTTCTGGACATTCAGCAGGGTCGATCATGGTTGGAACAGGATCCAGTTCAGGCACATCACTTTTTTGTTTATATCCAAGAGGGTTCCAACTTTCGGTGTCCTCAAGGTTTTTTAAATCAGGTACGTCAGAATTTAACGCTTTACGCAGATCTTTTAGATATACCATTAACTGGTGGTCTGTGTTAACTGTTACGTAGCATAAATCTATTTCTGTGCCTGCTACAGTCAAGACCGAAGCAACGCCATCTACCTGACGCCCACAATCATTTTCGCCCGTAATCAAATCTTCTTGTTTTGTTGAAGAAATAATATCTCGCAACGTATCCACGTTAGTAGTATCTTGTATCTCAAGAGAGTCAAACTTGGTGTATGTGATATTTCCTTCAGCGTCGATCACAAGCGAAGACTGACACTTTACGCCACACTCGCCAGTATCTGAAATAGAGCTCAACAAGTCGGCTCCATCACTCATCGAGCTCAAAGCAACCTCACCATCGAAACTAGGTATTTCTCCTTCAGGCTCGTTGCTACTTGGATTTGACTCTTCAGAACCGCAAGACACAACAAGACATAGAGAGACTATAAATAAACCTGCTTGAACTAAGAGATTCATAAAACTCCTTAAAAATACCTGATCATTATCGGTTGCATAACCTAAAACTATAGAGAAATTGAACGTCCATCATTCAGCTGTTGTTGTCTTTGAATTCTTGTATGATCTTGTCATAAATGTCGCAGCTTTCTACTGTAAGTGGTTGGCTTACATCGTAAGATTCTAGCGTGCCGTCAAAGCTGTACTCATTTGTCAAACTCACATTACTGCTTTTTATATACGTGCGATCAGATTCAACAATTTCATCTGATTGATAATGAATATCAAGCTGTAACTGCTGGAAGGTTTTATCTTCGAATACAAGTTGAATAAACCCATCAGCTTTCGCATATCTCTCATCGATAGAGTTTGGGCCGAATCGAGTTAATACACCTGTTCTCAAAGCTGCTTCGCTTGACAATGCATAGGTTTCAACAGTTCTTGTACCTTTACTCTCAGATGAAAATTCTGTGCCCTCTAGCACTTGATGAATTCCAGACGCAGAGAAATTTTTTAGTTCCGTATCTTCAAATATATTTGGAGGAATAATCAGATCAGAATCTGAAATTTGATCCCCTGTAATAAATGCCGACTCAGGTTCTACCCCTTCCAAAGTAGCAAGATACTTTGTTTCGCCTTTATCCAGCACTGAAACGAAACAGCTGGCATCATGAGATTCTGCTACGGCATCTAACTTTACTACAGCAGAACGATTTTTTCTATCCATTTCCATTTCGAAAGAAGAAACAAAAGACAAACCATCCTCTTGCGGTGTAAAAGTTCCATCAACAATATCACCAATGTCGGCATCCTCTTTAGATGTAAACGACATGTACTCTGCAGTTCTAACAGTATCTGCTTGCTCGTGAATCAAAGAATCGCTGAAAGGCAATAAGGCAGAACTATTGACAGGTTGAGCGGAATCTGAGCTTTTACTACCAGTCGTTTGTGAGGTTGACTCCACTTGATCCGATTGTTTACCACAAGATGAAATAATAAGCACTAGACAAAACAATACTGATTTCATAGCTGAAGACACTTGTATTGCGTCGACAAGAAAACTCAACAGCTTAAATCGGGGTATGGTGAGGTTTAGCACAAGACCTTGAACGCATACATGCGACCCATAAAAGTATAGGTATCTGCACACAGATACCGTGTTGTTCTAGTATCAATACATGAATCGTTATTTAACTAAGATACTTGCTGTGGCTCTACTGGCAGTTTCTTCATGCGGCGGATCAAGTAATGAAGCTAGCGGAGAGGGTACACAGAAAAGTAATTCTGCAACTTCTGCTTCTCCCCAGGCTGAAGAAATTAACGAAACAGAAGACGAACCTATACTAGGTAAGTGGGAATTTACTACTGTCACGAACAAGGACGTAGCTTACCTTGTTGAAGCGGAAATTGATTTTACTTCAGATGAGAGGTTCACAGGTAACACAGGTTGCAATGAAATGTCTGGAACTTACAAGGTAAAAGAGCTAGAAATATCTTTAGAAGTCGCGGAAATCACAGAAATGACTTGTCATGAAAGCCACGAAAACTCATTTCTGCTGAAACTTAATCAAATTACGAATTATAAAATCACTGATAGAGGCCTTGTTCTTTATACCGACTTCTATGAATCTCCTGATGGAGGACACCAAAATAGAGATTCAATATCTTAAGCAATATCCCTATTGAGTTTGATATTGGGAAAGGCGAAAAACGATCAGCAACTATTTCAAAGCACATCCTCTCTGGGAGGTTGAGCAACTGGTTAGTATGCTAGCAGCCAGATTCCAACAGTCCATCTGATTTTTTATTCCGCCGAAACTCACCGTTATTGAGCTGCGCGTCGACGACCGATCTAGCCCTGTGCAGACGCTTACACCTTCCAGTAATTCGAATGTTTGGGTGGTATGATTAAGCTATGAGGATTGGTGAGTTAGCTGATAAAGTCGGTGTTTCTACGAAGACGGTTCGTTATTATGAGTCGGTTGGGTTGTTGACTGAACCTGAGCGTACCGCTTCGGGTTATAGGGATTATGATGTTGATGCTGTTGAGCGTCTCAGATTTGTGAGGGATGCCAAGTCGACTGGGTTGACTTTGTCTGAGATTGTTTCGGTTCTTGAATTAAAAACCGCTGGCGAGCGATCTTGTGAGCATTCCAGAGAGCTATTAGAAAGGCACGTGAGAGAGATAGACGAACAGCTGAAAAGTTTGCGTAATACCCGGAAGGCTTTACTCGCCTTATCTGAACGGGCTGAAGAACTAGACCCTAACTCTTGCACCGATCCAAACCGGTGCCAGGTGATTTCCTCAGTCGAGTAAACCTCAGATTTGTAGTCCGTTTGGCCTTTTTTGAAATTTGACCTTGACCTTCCAGCAGCTGGAACGTCTAGTGTAAAATCCGTGGTATCTTTTACAAACTGGCACGTTGGTAGGTGTCTGTTTAGATCGTTATTTACAACTGTTTTG
The DNA here is from genome assembly GCA_020629155.1 of Acidimicrobiales bacterium. Taxonomy (GTDB): domain Bacteria; phylum Actinomycetota; class Acidimicrobiia; order Acidimicrobiales; family SZUA-35; genus JAHDDW01. Next base: position 139,694 of record JAHDDW010000003.1, read on the forward strand.
GTCGTATTTGTCCTGGTTTTTGCTGCTGGCCCTGCTGCTGCTCATACGGGGTTTGAATCTTCGGAACCGGCTGATGGTGATGTTGTCGACGGTCCGGTTGATGAGATTATTATTAGTTTTAGCGGCGAGTCACAGCCTGCTGGTGAAGGGTTCGTCGTTTTAGATTCTTCCGGTGTGGTAAGGGCCCCTGATTCCGTTACTCCTGGCGATGATTTAAGTTGGGTTTTGGGATTTGTTGAGCCGCTGGATGAGGGTGTTGTTGGTGTTCGTTGGAGTGTTCAAGCGCCAGACGCTCATCCTATCGACGGCAGTTTTTCGTTCACTGTGTCTTCTGCTGGATCTACTCAAACAACCGCATCAAATGTAAACGAGTCACCTAATGGGGAGACTTCTGACAACTCGACTTCTGTAGTTACTCCTGAGATTGTTGATCTAGAGGCATTTTTGGATACAGGCGATATCGGTGCGCCATATGCATCCGAGGTTGGGACTGCGGGTAGGGCTTTCGGTTTGATCGGCACGATGATTGCGATTGGCGGGCTGGTTTTTGCTTCTGTCGTGTTACGTGGATCTGAGTCCGATATTCGCAGTGTCCTAAAGTGGGTTCGTCGTTCGGGCATCCTTGTTTTGGCAGGTGCAATTATTGAGTTAGGCGCTCAGGTTGGTGTGGGAGCTGATGATTGGTCAGCGCTACAAGACCGTGATGTATATGAGCTTATTCTACGAACTGACTTTGGATTAGCGGTATCCTTGCGTGCCTTGGGTGCTATTGTCTTAGGCTTCGGAGCTTTGCCGAGTATTACTGATGCCGCTACAAGCGCTGATCCGGTGCTAGCAATTAAGAAACGGTTGCACATCGGCGCTGGTCCACACCCAACAAAACCTGACCACAAAGGAATCGTTGTTGGATCTAATGGCGAGCCTTATTTGCATGAGAATGATCACGCTTGGCGACGCAAATTTCTCGGTTCAGTGTTTACCCTTATCGTGGCGTCGCCTCTGCTAGTGTCGCACATATTCGACGGACATACCGCAAGTGAAGGTATACGCTGGCTGACAGCAACAGTGGACATTGTCCACGTTGTTACTGCTGCTACTTGGGCTGGCGGTTTGCTGATGATGGCGCTTGTGCTTTGGAGGAGACACCGCCGTGGTGAAGACATGCGAGCTTTACAACTCGCTGTCAGATTTTCCGTTATTGCTGCAATCGCTTTGGTCTTAGCTGGTGCCGCTGGAATTGGCTTAACAGTCACAATATTGGACACACCGTCTGACCTTTGGTCAACACCATGGGGAAGGTTACTAATAGCCAAAACCGCTGTCGTTGCTGTCGGCGCAGCCGCTGGAGGCTACAACCATCACTTCCTCATTCCGAAAATGTTAGACCCCAACTTTAACGGAAAACTCGACAGAAAGTTTAGAAGATCCGTGACAGTAGAAGCGTTCGTTCTCGCGACTGTAATCGTCATTACAGCGTTTCTTGTCGGCGCATCATCGACGTGACAGGAGGTCGTAGGTGATCAAACAAAAATGGTTTGCATATGTCACAGCTTGTCTTTTTGTTTGCTTTATTATCATCCTGATCGGAGTGTTAATAATCGGGGCCATTTCAGGCACTGAAAGCAAGGGGCCTGAACACCTTTCTAGCAATGCTCTTTCTCATGAGTTTGAAACGGTTGACGGCGAAGTCTCAACGTTAAATTCGTATAAGGGTGAACCTTTAGTTATAAACTTTTTCGCGTCTACTTGTCCACCTTGTAAAGCCGAAATGCCAGATTTTGAATCGGTGAGTAAAACGTATGCTGGCAGGGTTAAGTTCTTGGGTGTTAGTCATGATCTGAATAGGGCGTCTTGGCGTTCTGTTGTTGATGAAACTGGTGTCACATATGAAACTGTCTTCCAGCCGACTCAAGAGATATTTCAGGACCTGGGTGGACGTGGATTGCCAACTACTTACTTCATATCAGCGGACGGCGAAATAAAAGATTTTCACGGCGGAGTATTAACAGAAAAAACTCTCGAAGAAAACATTCAGGAACATCTTCTAAAGATGACAAATGATGGGTGACCTTTTCGACTCCTCAGGTTTTACCTTCGGTGTGTTCGCTTTAATCAATCCTTGCAGCTTTGCTTTACTACCTTCATATTTGGGTCTATTTCTTAATCTCGGAGAAGCTGGCGGAAATGATTCTCGTGGTGTCTTACAAGTGTTAAATCGTTCACAGCTAGTAAGTTTCTTTATGGCTGCTGGGATACTAACCGTATTTGGCTTTATCGGTTTGGTTTTCTCTGGTTTGATCAATCTAATAGGCCCTTACTTACCTTGGTTTAACATGATTCTCGGAACAGGTTTCATCATTCTTGGCATAGCAATGCTAAACAGCTATGAATTGATGTTGAGAATCCCTAAATTCAATAAAGGCGGCAAAGATGGGACGCTACTTGGAGTATATCTCTACGGAATCTCATACGCCATAGCTGTCTTGGGATGCTCCAGTCCCCTAGTACTTTTAGCATTGGGAACTTCGACTACATCATCTCAACAGTTCAGCACGTTTCTATCTTTCAGCATCGGCATGGCTGTCGCTATCAGCGTTGTAACCCTGGGCGTAGCCTTTGGACGACACGCTATCGTCAATTCACTCCGAACGGTGCTACCTAGAGTTAACCACATATCGGCTGTGATACTAATTATCGCTGGCGCTTATCTGGCCTATTATGGTTGGTGGTCCGGGAATCCTATCTCTCGCCCTCAAGGACCTGTGAGGCCTGTAGAAAACTTTCAAAACTCAATAAGCGCATGGCTTGACGCAGATATCAATCCATTGTCACTACTGAACGAACCCATAAACCGTTCAATACTTTTCGGCGTCATCTTCCTAACCATAAACCTTGGCCTGATCATGGCTGGATACCTTCAACGTAAGTCAAACTTACTTAATCCCAACCATGAGTGAGCTACTTCTATGAATCCCATCATTCTGAACGCTCCTAACCGCAAACTTAACCGCCCGTGAGTTCTCTCGGTTGTAGTTTTTGCTATGGAAGTCATATTACGATATTTCGATGGTCGTCCTAACTGGAAAATAACTCTCGATCACCTCAACAAAATTGCTGAAGAAATCCCTAATATGCATATCAGCAAGCATCGTGTCGAAACACCGGAAGATGCTGGGAGAATAAGAATAGCTTTCCATGGCTCACTGACAATAGACCAGCTAAGAGAAATCCTCTCTAAGTAAACTTATTTTAGAATGATGGATTACTGTTTATCGATCAGGACAGCCGGGCACCTGATTCAGTTGTTACACCTTGAAGTTCCGCAGTCGCAGACTGTTTGACACTACAAATAGTGATGAAAGGCTCATCGCCGCTGAAGCGATCATCGGATTGAGAACCCCAAACGCTGCTAGTGGTATAGCTGCAGCATTGTATACAAACGCCCAGAAAAGATTACCTTTAATTATCGAAAGCGTACGGCGTGCTAGTTTGATTGCTGTTGCTACTGCTTTTAAGTCACCACTAACTATGGTTAAGTCTGAGGCTTCTATTGCCACATCTGTACCTGTGCCTACAGCAATTCCTAAATCAGCTTGAGCGAGGGCGGGTGCATCGTTTATGCCATCGCCGACCATTGCGACGCGGTGGCCTTCTTGTTGTAGCTGTTTAATGATCGCTGCTTTGTCTTCTGGTAGAACTTCAGCAATTATGTGGTCGACGCCAACTGTAGTTCCGACTGTTTCGGCTGTTTGTTGATTATCGCCGGTAAGTAACGTCACTTCTAGTTCCTGGGATTGGAGGGCGGCTATTGCCTCAGTGGATGTGGGCTTTATGGTGTCGGTTATTACTAGTCCTATTTCGGCTTGCTGATTGAGACCTGCGAATACGACTGTTGAGCCTGCTGCCTCAGCTTTTGAAGCAGCATCCTCTAAACCTTCTACCATGCTTTCAAAAAGTGTCCTCTTGCCGACACTAATATTCTGATCATCGACCTTACCGACGACTCCCGAGCCTGGCACATTTTTGAAATCGGTAACTTTACCGTGCTTGTCTGCTGCGTTACTGATTGCTTTTGCTATGGGGTGTTCAGATTTTGATTCGAGGGAAGCTGCCAAATAAAGCAACCGCTGCGAATCATTACTTGGAGCGATAACATCGGCCAGCTCCATGCGCCCTTGTGTGATTGTTCCAGTTTTGTCTAACACAACAGCATTAACGGCTCTTGTGTCTTCCAAGACCTCACCGCCTTTGATAATGATGCCCAGTTGAGCGCCTCGACCTGTACCTACCATAATGCCGAGAGGTGTTGCTAAACCAAGAGCACACGGACACGAAATAATCAACACAGCCACAGCAGCAGTAAACGCCCTGTTCACATCACCAGTTAAAAGAAGCCAAATCGCCAAAGTAACCGCCGATATAACGATAGCGACGGGAACAAACACTGAGGAAACTTTGTCAGCTAAACGCTGAACATGTGCTTTACTCCCTTGCGCTTGCTCAACAAGTTTTATTATTTGTGCCAGCATTGTTTCGCCACCAACTTTGGTAGCTTTGACGACAATAGAACCATTAGCGTTAATAGTTGCACCAATTACCTCATCCCCAACTCCGACTTCGATAGGAACAGGCTCGCCGGTTACCATTGAAGCGTCAACACTGGAATGACCTTCAACCACGATCCCGTCGGTCGCTATTTTTTGTCCGGGCTGAACAACGAACTGCATCCCAACAGCAAGATTATCTAACTCAACTTCTGTACCATCAGTTAGCGTTACCGTCTTGACACTAAGATCGGCTAATGCACGAATAGCGTCACCAGAACGTCTAGTAGCCCTGACTTCGAACCACTTACCTAACAGAATTAATGTAACGATTACAGCGCCTGTCTCAAAATATATGTGACCACTGTCAATACCTGCGACCAGTACTACAGCCGACCAAAGCCAAGCTGCTACAGTGCCCATGGAAACTAAAGTGTCCATAGTGGTGGAGCCGTGGCGCAAATTAGTTAGTGTCGCCCTGTGAAATACCCAACCCGACCAAAAAATAACTGGCGTAGCCAAAACAGCTACAACCCACTCATAGCCATCAAACTGCAACGGCGAAGCCATCGAAAGTAATAGAGTAGGTACAGTCAGAAGAGCGGCGACAATAACCTTGAGCTGTAGTTCTTTTTCCCAGCTCTCATCACCACCAATATGATGATTATGATCATGGCCGCTTTCGTTGGGTTTAACCTTATAACCCAAACTTGTTATCGCAGAACGAAGATCCTCTTCAGATGAAGACTCTGTATGCTCAACCGTGGCAATTCCAGTAGCAAAATTAACACTGGCAGACTCAACCCCATCCACCTCAGAAAGATTGCGCTCAACCTTGCTAGCACACGAAACACAAGTCATACCATCAACACTTATATCAGATTTTAATAAATCAGAAGCCATACTATGATCGTAAACCTTCCAGCTGGTAGAATGTCAAGAGCTAAATAATGTTAAATAGCTGCCGATAAGAAACAATGTCAATAGATGATTTTGAAGATATCGAAAACTGGAGCGGAGCGCAAAAAATCCAAGCATCCGATCAAACAACGACGACTCCCGAAGATACTGAGACTACTAATGATGCTTCTAAGAACAAATATGTATATCCACTGATAGGGGTTTTGCTTGTAGCCGCTTTACTTGGAGGCTTCGTCTTCGCCCAAACTCAGAATGACAATACTGAAACAGCGGCGCAGGAAACCAATAGTACAGCTAGTGAATCTACAGCAAGCTCCGTGGCAACTACAACTACCACAGCAGCGACAACTGCTAGCCAAGCAGAAGAAACTACACCAGACTATTCCCAGAACCCCAGCAGAAATCCAACGAATGATGGAGAAATTGTAGTCACATACGCTGACAACCAAGCTTATATCCGAGGCACAACCCACAATGACGGTCAGGTCTTTACAGGCCACATGTGTTTAGGCGAAAAGTTTGGCTTCGAAGTTCGAGACCAACTTATCGTCAATGATTCTGCACCCGAACCGAATTCAATAACAATTCGTAACGAAGGCTACCTATTCAACTCAGACTCAGCCGAATTAAAACCAGACCAAACAAAGATTTTGGACGCTCTCGCAAACGCATCACAAAACCAAAACTTTCAGATAGAACTCGTAGGTCAAGCAAAAGTCGCAGGATCAAGATCCTATAATCACAGTCTCGCCCATGACCGAGCAGAAGCCGTAAAAAGTTATCTAGCAAACCTTGGAGTGCAAAGTTCCACGATCAAAATTATAGGGCTTGGCGAAGAAACAGATGCAGCGAATTCAGAACCAGGCGGAAACGTCGAAATAAGGCTAACAGGATTCGACACCAACGTATCCAACTCAAATTGTGGCTGACTTGTAGATCTCAAACTGCCTGTTTGGTTGCTGCTATTGATCGTCGTTGTCTACCCCTGAAGTAGTTTCACCGTTGGCGGCTTCCCAGTCTTCTAACCCGCGGATGTTGACCAGATTGGTGTATCCGGCTTCTTGCATAATCTTTATGGCTTGGCCAGATCGGTTACCTGTGCGGCAGTAAACATAAATTTCAGCATCTTTATCTATATCGGGCAGTTGGCCTTGTTTGAGTTGTTCTTCTAAACCCCAGTGAACGGCACCAGTGGCGTGGGACTCGTTCCACTCTTCATCAGTACGAACATCCAAAACAAACACGTCATCTAAAGATTGACGTTCCATGGCTTTGGCAATTTCCGCGTCCAAGTCTTCTGGAATGGCAGACATATCCTCAACAGAGTCCAACGCTTCACTAGGCTTTGAGCTATCTGTTTCTGCTGGGGTGGAGTCCGTCGGTTGAGATGAGGTCAACTCCGAAGAACAGGCCGATACTGCTAATGCCATGGCTAGTAGACCTGCTGATAGTTGTGTAATTGTTTTTCGGTTCATTCAAAATCAACTCCGTGTGGTTATAGATATTTTCTTAGTTTACGATATTCATATTCGGTTTTATATGACATCAAAAGTAGTCAACATTCCAGCTTCGGCGTGTTCTTGTATGTGGCAATGCAACGCCCATTCACCTCTGTCTAAAGGTACTAGCCCAATTTCGATTGTTTCACCATACCTCAGTACCAGTTGAAGAAATAGATTTGATCGTTGTTGGCTTTGCAGCTAAATCGAACTCGACCAAAAACCCTGAAGTGTCTGTCTGCTCGGGATAAGCCTGCCCAAACTCCGCCGCTAATGCTTCTGAATTCGATTCAGCACTCGACTTAACACTTTGACCAATTTTTCTTAAGTTAACAGTCACTGCGTTGATAATAGATGTTCCAGTAGACTGGAAGGTCAACCCTAGGCATCAGATTTATAGTTTTTGTGGATTTTGGGGTTTAGATTTAGGGTCTTTTGTCTCTAACACTTTGAGTCAGTCCAGACACAGATTGGAGCCAGAGGCGACTTCTGAAAGGAGTGGGAAGGATGTTTATAGCTTCGCTGCTGCTCGATGCCCATGAGAAGAAAACCGGAACAGTTGAAGAGTCGAGCTGTTCAAGTTGTTGCGACCAGTCAAATTCGGAAATCAGGTTTGTCAGAGGTTGTTGATATGTACTCCAGCTGTGAAGAGCCGCCTGTCTTTTCTGTGCAGAGGAAGGCAAAAGAATTTTGGAAGCTTTCTAAAGAATGACCGCGAGTCTCTTTGCGTTTCTCCATCTCAGCTTTAGATTTAGAAGTTTCAATTTTGATATCGATCTTAAGATCGTCAAAAATATTTCTCGTTCATTCAGGTCATAAAGTTCACCTAAACGTTTAACTTGTCTCTGGCGTTTCTTCACGCTTTTCAAAAACTGTACGATTGGGAAGCTCTGTCGAACCCTATTTGTGCCACATGCAAATAAGCTGAAAGTAAATCTACATACTTGATCATCGACAGATAAGGGCGGAAGTGTTGCCTCTTCGCAAGGTCATTGCAGGCCCCATAAAAATATTTTAACAGATAGTGCTAGATTTTTGTGGTTATTTCTGGCGCTCAGCGGCACTTATTATTTGTGCTGGCGGAGTGTCACAATGCCACAAAACCCTCTTTTCGGTATGGTTTTGGGTGGTGCCCGGGGAGGGACTTGAACCCTCACGCCCCGAAGGGCAACGGATTTTGAATCCGTCGCGTCTGCCAATTCCGCCACCCGGGCAGGGTAACACTTAGTAGGCGAATCACATGATAGCACAACTGCTAAACAATTAATCATTTAAACACTAAGCTCTCGCTTATTTTTGAAATGATTCTGCCAATTAAACCCTATAGCTTTACTGTACGATAGAAGAACCAAACATATAGCGGGGATGAGTTATGAAAAACAAACTACTTATTGCTCTGCCAGTAGTGCTTTTTATTCTGGCTACAGGCGTTACTTTCCAGTTACTTCGCTCAGATGAAGGCGTCACCAATACTGCCACCTCGACTGCGGACCTTTCGCAAACAGTTTCTAGAGCAACTACCTTGGCACTATCTCGTCCAACAACAATAGTGCCTTCGCAATCTGACAATTCGACTCAGCCAGCACCATCGTCAACTGAAAGTTTGCCTGCTATAACCCTGGCCAGCCAACCATCTACAGAGCCGTTACACATTGCTGTGGCTGGAGACGTCGGAACAGGCGATTTCAAAGAATATGCGACATCAGCGGCTATGGACGTTTTAGATGAACAAAATAACTTTGCTGCACTTTTGCTCCTTGGGGATAATGTCTATGAAAACGGAGAACCAGATAAAGTACAGGAGAAAGTTTTTGACCCTTTCAACCCCGTACTAGACAAAGACACAAAATTATATGCCGTACTCGGCAATCATGACGTACGTAACGGAAACGGTCCTGCACACGCCAAAGCATTAGGGATGCCTAACCGCTGGTATTCAAAGCAGCTCAATGCCGATACGACGCTGATAGCGCTAGATTCAACCGATCCAGGCAACGCCGAACAGCTACAATGGCTTGATGCCACGCTTGCCGAGACGCAAACTAGATGGACAATAGCCATATTCCATCATCCTGCTTTCTCTGCTGGCTATCATGGTAATGAACCAGGCGTGCAACAACATTTTGTGCCGCTGTTCAAAAAACACCAAGTTGATCTTGTCCTGACTGGACATGACCATGATTATCAACGAAATAAACCACAAGACGGCACCCTTTATATCGTCACTGGTGCCGCTGCAAAACTGCGAGATGTAGGCCGAAAAGACTTCACCGAAGTCGCTTTCTCTGTCCATAGTTTCGTCACTCTCACGATTTATAACGATCGGATAGAAGGCACGGCGATTGACCATAGCGGCCAGACAATCGACACGTTTTCTCTTAATGCCTAACTACCAGGTAGCAGCACCGTTCAACGCTTAGGCATCATCCCAACGGCGATCGGCGATAAGATAAATCAACGGCAAACTGCACAGTGTTACAGCAAATTTAACAGTCAGGTTAGCAACAAATATTTCTCTAGTTTGCGTCCACGACTCAACAAGCGGATCACCCAGCAGATAGAAGGGCGAAAACGCTAGTAGAACAAAAATTATATTATCTAGCGGCACGCTCACAGCGTTAGAGACAAGCACACGAGCCCATTGATATTTTGTTGTCACTTTAGTTACAAACCAATGATAGGTTTCAGTGTCAAGTAGCTCGCTGACAACTTCTGCAACTATCGAGGCGACAACTATGCGCCACAAAGGTGAAAACACGGTATTAAATTCGCTGGCACCAAACGCGTTAGGATCATTCTCCACGCTGCTTGCCCAAAGAAAATAAGAGACCATTGCGGCGTTCACAACCGCCGCAATCACAATCAGCAGCTGCGTATTGCGTTTCCCCAATGTTTTATGGGCAAGATCTCGAAGCGTAAAGGTAATCGGATAGATGAACGTGCCCATGTCAACAGCGTTACCTGCGACAACGCCGATCTTCAAGCTTGCAATGTCTGCTATCATCTGCGCAGCAACATAGACTGCCGCTAGGATAACCACCACCCTAATTTCTTTACGATAAAGAATATCTAAGGCACTTGAACGGTTTGATACCTTCGTGTCGCTTTTCACTTTTGCTCCTGATGTTTTGGTAAGGCGGGAGGCTTCGACCGCCAAGCAACATCTGCTGCCTTTCTAAATACTACGACACGACAACAAGAAGCCGCAACTATCTGGGAGCTCTTCAACTAGATTGTCACCATGGTTAATTCCAAGGGCACGTCAAACTTTAAAGTATTTTACACAAATAGCGCTATCGTTTTTGCTCTATCTTGATTCCAGGATAGTCATCTCCCGGGGAAACCAGAGATCTTGCCGAGCAAAGACTCCCGCTTACGTGGAAATGACAACCAGAATAGGCTAGAAGTCAACCATCTAGTTAAGACCCGGCTTGTTCAGAGGCACGATCAAATAGGTTTTGCAAACTTGTTTGCAGCGCTTCTGAGTGTGCCTTGATCTGCGATCGTTTTACACGTTGACCCTGAGTACGTACAGGAGGAAATAGCGGCTTGCCGATCGTCAAAACTACTTTGCGTGGTCTAATAAAAATTTTGCCTGGAGGTAACGCCCGAGCCGCTCCCCCAATGCCAACAGGCACAATAGGCACCTGCGCACGACAAGAAAGAAACGCTGCCCCTTCTTTCATCTCAGTGATCTCAGGGCCTTCGAGACGATAACCTTCAGGGAAAATAACAAGGCGCTCCCCTGCTTCAAGCAAGTCTTGCGCCATGCGCATAGCTTGGCGGTCAGTCATCGAACGTTCGACTGGGAAACTGCCGAGCGCTCGAAGAACCCAGCCGAGTATCGGAATGCGAAATACTTTCTCAGCCCCGATGAAACGATAAGGACGCCAGCTTGTTAACGCGGCAAGCGGCGTATCGATATAAGACCTATGCCCACCCAACGCTAAAATATACGCACCTTTCTTCGGGACATTATGACGCCCTTCGACACATAAACGCAGCCACACTTTAAGAAATAGAAAAAGCTTAATATAAAGCCCATGATAGAAAAATTTTGTCCGCCGTGACATTTCCCACGAATCGTTCATTAAAGCCACCTAAAGCTGAGATGCTGCTTGCGTATAAAGCTCAACAACTTGCTCAACTACCTGGTCAATGCTTAGGTGCGTTGTGTCAATAATGGTGGCCCCTTCAACAGCAACAAGCGGACTTGCTTTACGCTGTGAATCACGGTCGTCTCGCTGCACAAGCTCGCTTCGTGTTTCTGAATGGTCACTTGACTGTTCAACAGCACGGCGTTTAGCCCGCTCTTCAACATCAGCAGTCAAAAACACTTTCACAATAGCGTCAGGGCAGACAACTGATGCAATATCGCGACCGTCAAGCACACCGCCACCGTTTTTTTGCACCCATAGGCGTTGTCGCTCAACAAGGTATTCGCGCACCTCTGGGTTGGTTGCGACTTTAGAAGCAGCCTGCGAAATTTTTTCTTCACGAATCAGCTGCGTTGCTTTGACACCATTAACGATGATTTCGCCGTCAGCAAATTCTATAGAAACCGATGCTACAAGTGCCACAAGCCCATCGGTGTCGTCTAAGGCAACACCTTTTTCATAGGCAGCGAACCCAATCGCACGATACATCGCACCAGTGTCTAAATATCGCAGCCCGACAAGCGGAGCGACTAACTTTGAGACGGTTGATTTTCCAGACCCTGTTGGACCGTCAATAGCAATAACATTGTGCAACGACATCAACGTTCCTCCTCTAAATGATTTGTTTTGACAAGATAGCCTTGCGCTTCTAACGCTTTGGCAAGGCGAAGCGCCGACTGGCTATCGATGAGAAGCCGCAAAGAGCCTTCTGTCCCTTTCACCGCATGATTAATATCAAGATCCAAAATATTGATTTCAAGATCTGCTGCTAACGCAGACACTTTCGCAACATGTCCAGACTCGTTCGCGATTGTCACCGTTACTTCGCTGACCTCATCGTAAGAACCAAACCCATGCGGCAAATTAAGCCTCGCTAGACGAGCGGTTTCTAAATGTTGCAGCAGACCTTCATGGTCTTCTCGCTCAACGAGTTGACGCACCTCACTAAGAGATGTTACCAGCGCATCTAGCGACGTGGTGATAGCTGCTTTATTTGCGAAACAAATATCTGGCCATATGCCAGCACGCCCAGCAGAGATGCGGGTCATATCTCGGAACCCGCCAGCAGCAAGACGCAGCAACAAACTGTGATCTAATGAACTTGTAGCCGCCTGATTCATCAACGTCGCCGCTGTTAGATGCGGCACATGGCTGACTTCAGCAACGAGGGTATCGTGTGTTTGCGGGTCAAGTACAACTGCTGTTGCGCCTAAAGAGCGCACAATGCGCCGCACAAAGGTGAACGCCGACTCGTCAGTTTCTTCTGATGGTGTCAGAATCCACATAGCGCCCTCAAACATATCAGCCTTAGCACCTGCCAGGCCGTCAAGTTCTGAGCCTGCCATGGGGTGACCTCCCACGAACCTGGTACTTTCCACTTCGCTGCATATCTGCGCTTTTGTTGAGCCGACATCGGTGATCACAGCTGACGTTTCAGCCGCGATCTTTGCTACTGTTTTGGCAACACGACGAACTGGCGTGGCCACTACGACAAGGTCGGCTTCTGAGTCAACGCCGATCTGTGTTGCCGCACCGACGGCAAGTGCTTGCTGCTCGACAGCGCTGTCTTGGTCAACAACGCTAACGTCCCACCCTTGTTTTGTTAACGCAAACGCTATAGAACCACCGATAAGACCACACCCGACGATAGTAACTTTCCCAGGTGTTAACGGTTTAGAAACTTGCTGATTCATCTGCGTTCATCGCCTGGCTGAGCCAAATCAGGCCGCAACTCTGTAGCTCCCCGTAGAAACACATGCACCATATCAGCTTTAGACAGTGGCGTTTCGACATGCATGAAGAGCCGGATACATAACGGCAGCGTTCCAGGAATTGCCATCTCTTGAGCACAAAGCATAGGCGTGTCTTGCAGTTTCAGCGATGACGATCGACGGACCGCAGCAGCTGGCGGCAAGCTAGAAACATCAGCTGTTGCTGTAAAAAATAGACTTATGATGTGCTCTTGGTCGATCGAGTTCCTCATCAGAACGGTCTCTAGCAGACGCACGGTTTGTTTCTCAACTTCTTCAGGAGTATCGCTATCTAACGTGATAGCGCCTCGCACAGCTTTAACATTCACCCTTTAAGAATAGCAGGGCCTCATCACCTTTAAACGATGAAACGGCATGAGGTTCCCTGCTACTAAGGTTTGAAGTCTCCCTATCAATCCAGCGCTTCTTCTAACTCTATTTTGTTAAACAGCGGTGTTGGCTTTGCTATTGGTGTTCCAGCGGTGATTTCTGCACGCTGCCAACCTGCTGGTTCACCTAAAATCGCATCTAAAGCCGAAGCAGAAAATGGCAGATACGGAGCAAATAGAACACGCACACCATTGATTGCACTCAACGCTGTATGCAAAATGTCACTGCCGCGCTGCTGATTTTCTTTGACGACACGCCACGGCTCAGTCGCATTCAAATACGTGTTGACCGCACGGGCTGCTTTCATCGCCGTCTGCAACGCCGCTTTCAATTCAACTGCTTCGAACTGTGTGCTTGCTTCGCTAAAGTAACCATCGACCTCTGCAAGCAACGCTTTATCTTCCGATTCGAGGCTTCCCAATTCAGGGATCTGCCCATCGCATGTTTTGTGGACCATGGCAAGCACACGGTTCACTAAGTTGCCCCATGTCGCTACCAGCTCTTCATTGACTCGGCGAGCAATTTCTGTCTTCGAAATGTCGGTATCGGCATGCTCAGGGAAGTTCGCCGCTAACGCAAAACGAAGCGCATCAGGGTCGAACATTTCAAGACCTTCGCCGATAGTGAGCCCCACTCCCCTGCTTGATGACGCTTTTTCGCCGCCTTTGAAAGTGACATATTGGTTAGCTGGCAGATCATCAGGCAAGCGCAAATTGCCTTCACCCATCAGCTGCGCTGGCCAAAATAGTGCGTGGAATGGGATGTTGTCTTTACCGACAAAATAGACGTGACGCGCATCATCATTTTCCCACCAGTGACGCCACTTCTCATTATCGCCTTGACGCTGCGCCCATTCTTTCGACGCAGACAAATAACCAATCACCGCGTCATACCAAACATAGATCCTCTTACCTTCGCCTAGGTCGTCAACAGGCAGCTCAATCCCCCAGGTGATATCGCGCGTAATCGCTCTGTCATGCAGGCCTTCTTCAGCGATACCCGCGGCAAAGTTGATGACATGACTACGCCAACCTTTTTTGGTCGCTAAATACTGCTGAATTTGTTCAGTGAAATCACTAAAACGGAAATAGAAATGTTCGGTTTCTCGAAGAATAGGCGACGCACCGCTCAACTTAGAACGCGGCTCAACCAAATCGACAGGGTCAAGCGTGCGACCACAATGATCGCACTGATCACCACGCGCATCGGCATAGCCACATGTTGGACAAGTCCCCTCGACATAACGGTCAGGCAAGAAACGCTCGACCTCAGGGTCGAAAAATTGTTCAGAAACACGACGGTCGATAAACCCAGCTTCAAGATGTTTCATAAACATCTCCTGCACGGTCTCTTTATGCATTTGTGTCGCCGTTGTCGTATACAAATCCCAGCTGACACCAAGCTGTTTAAACTGTTCAACAAACTCAGCGTGGTAACGATCAACAATATCTTGTGGTGTTACTTTCTCAGCTTCGGCACGAACAGTAATCGGAGTTCCATGAGCATCAGAACCGCTCACCATCAACACTTCGTTGCCTACCATACGCTGCTGACGCGCGAAAATATCAGCTGGAAGATACGCTCCAGCGAGATGGCCGACATGACGTGAACCTGACGCATATGGCCAAGCAACACCTAAAAAAACTGGTTTACTCATGGCTATAGCATAACGAAAAGAAGCTCTAAAAGGGCACCTCTAACAATTATAGATGCCCTCAGATTTCCTGCTTTCAGACGATTCGCTTGCATGCGAAGTCGCTAACGCTGCGTGCAAGCGACTCAAGCCTAGAACCAAGCATCACCTATCGTCAACCGATGATTGTTGTCTCATATCGGAAGGTTTCTAACTTGCCATCGACTAACACATCGCTGACAGTAACTTCATACGTCACATCACCAGAAATATCTTCTGGCAAAATCGGCTGCCACACAATAACTGATGCAGGAACCTGACCTTTCTGGCTTATCTCAGCCACAACCTCAAGAGAAACAGCGCTACCTTCAGAATTCATAGAAACTGAAGCGTTCGAAAAATCTGCATCTGCTTTGCTGAACGACCAACGAGGATACACAATATCTTCAGGTACAAACCCGCGTGCAGGCCAGGCAACAAAACCTTGCCGCTCCCGAGTGGCCAACCATGGATCAAAAACGTTTTCGTCAAACACCCACAAAATATTAGACTCATAGTTTGTATCTGTAGCAGCGCTGTGCCCAACACCCATACGCAGCGTCGGTGGATGCAAAATAGTGTTGCGGTGCCCCACATCTTTGTTGCCTTCGCCTGGGTCTTCTATATAGCCATCAATAGCGTGCGCTCCACTTCGGCCTAAATAAAGGTTGCTGTTAGCGGCTGCCTCTTTCGCCGTTTCGGTCAGACAAGCGAACGAGTCATCTGGATCATGGCTTAACTCGCCTTGCGCACTCATAGTCAAGGCCCCATGCTGCGCTTTCGCCGACATCTCTGCATCTTCGGTAATTAACGCAGGCACACCAGCCATCGCACGATAAAAATTGACTCTCGCAAGGGTTTGTGTCCGCAACATTGCTGAACTTGAACCAGCATCACATACTTCATGTGAACCGTCCCACTCCATCGCAGCTGGCTTGGTTGCAAACTCTTTTTCATAAAACCGTAGCACAGCGCTTCGATCAGAAGTATCAACCCACAGCGAAGACGTTTCGGTGCCAGCAGGCTGAGCATTAGCCGACATTGTGGCTAGAACAACAAAAAGACAAGCAACAGCTCGTATAAAATGTCGAAGACCTTTGCGCATATCTTTCTGATCGGAGAAAACCAGAAAAATTCAAGACATAGGCCAAAAGACTTACTAATCGATTAACACGCTTGCTAAACCTTCGATTCACGCAGGCAAGAAACAGCCTCACCTATGAAAGTAACGTCAACGCTATCGCCGATCTGTAACTGATTGGATGCCGATCGAACTTCTAAAAGACCACTTTCACATGCCACGCTATAGAGCACGTCATGGCCAAAGTATTGCCTATCTTTGATCTCGCCGAAACTGCCAGCGCTCAGCTGTAACTGTTCGGGGCGAATCAAAACTTTTATTTTAGCGTCTTCATCAACCGACAGTGAATCTGTGGCTAGCGGCAAAACTCCCAGCGTTGTCTGTACAAGACCCTCTGCTTTAACAACACCTTCGATACTATTTGCTTCGCCAGAGAAACGTGCAACCCATTCGTTCACAGGGTTTTGATAGATCTCACTTGGTGAACCTATTTGCATAATCGACCCGTCACGCATCACGCCGACTCTATCGCCTAAAAAATATGCTTCATCTTGATCATGTGTCACAAGAACCGCAGTGCAACCGACATCGTTAAGAATCCGTTTCACATCTTTACGCAAGCTAACACGCAACCCCGCATCTAGCGCCGAGAAAGGTTCATCCAATAACAAGATAGACGGGCTAGGAGCCAAAGAGCGAGCAAGAGCAACCCGTTGAGCCTGGCCCCCTGAAAGTGTGCTGGGCATACGATCTTTAAACCCAGCCATATCTACGAGTTCAAGCACCTCGTCAACTCGTGAACTGTCCTTTTTTTTACGCCCCAAACCAAAAGCCACATTATCTTGCACTGTCAGATGAGGGAAAAGCGCGCCGTCTTGGAAGACCATACCAATCTTACGTTTTTCGGCAGCAACAAATGCTCCTCTACCAGCGACAAGTTGCGCATTGAGATGGATTGTCCCTGACGTTGGAACATGCAAACCAGCTAGCAAACGAAGCAGCGTTGTTTTCCCGCAGCCTGATGGGCCCAATAGCGAAAAAATTTCTCCTGAAGTAACCGACAACGAAACGTTTTTAACCGCTTCAGTTTCGTCATAGACAGCGCTAACAGATGTAACAGTAATAGCTTCGTTGCTTGCATTCATCGCCTTCAACGATAACAGCTTGTGCAAACAAGGCCATGTCTCTGCAACGCTTTTCTCATGCCAGCGCGCTGAACCGCACTACCATCGATGCGCTATATCAATCACGATCCGTGAACCTTCACCTGGGCCTTCGAGCGAGAAAACTCGAAATGGCAATCTGGCTCGCACGCCCACGCCAAATTGTGTGGTTCCTTCGAAACTGCTTGCTAGAGCTACCTGGCGAAGCGTTTGATACCCCTGCACTGAGACAACTTCTGACGCAACAGGCGGATCATACGTTGCGTTGCCTTCATCATCATAGGCTGGGGCTATAGCAATAACCTCTAGGAACGCTCCGCCTCGAAGAGGCACAACCTCTCCTCTGCCGTCTTCGATAACCTGATCAACGTACGCTACCCTGTAGCCTTGCCCGTCTCCTTTAAGATCTACTACTATGCGGTCATAGCAGTGATGCTGACCTGAACGTACGCCTGCAACAAACGGACGAACAGTGGCCTCTCCAGATGCTTGTTTTGTTAAAGAACCCCAGGTGCTTTGGCAATTATCTACGGCAGGCGCCCCAGCGCCAAGAAATACTACGCTTGCTAAACATATAGATGCCACAAGTGCTGTTCGTACACATTTTTTAACTCTAGACATGATGATGCTCCCTCTGTTGGGAGTCATCTTAGTCGATAACAACAATCTTTTCAGTCTGCTAGGAACTATATCGAAGCTTGTGGGCTCGGTGGGGCTCGAACCCACGACCGAACGATTATGAGTCGTTTGCTCTAACCAACTGAGCTACGAGCCCGCTATGCAGTTAGTCAAACTGCGTTGCTCCGGGGGTGGGGCTCGAACCCACGACCCACTGATTAACAGTCAGTTGCTCTGCCAACTGAGCTACCCCGGACCGAAGCTTTGATGATAGCAATATTTATGACATTTGAACACTTATTTTCCTAATCATCGTCACAATCTTTGAGTAACGTCCCAAGGGTTCTGTCTATTGTCCATTTTTCAGGTGGTTTATGGTGTTCTAGTGTCCAACGTTGTGTGAACGTGTCTGATCCAGCAGCGGCAAGAAGTTTACTCCCTAACTCGGGGTGCAAGCGATACTGAGCGACACGCAGCCTTGCTCCAGAAGCTGATTCTTGCCATCGAACAATTTGAGCGGCAGGAACTACCAGCAAAGCAATCGTTGCGAACGCTCGCTGAAACGTGCCAAGGTTGGACACAAGTTTGCCGCAGTCATGCAGTAATGATGCCGCTATATGTTCACGGCTAAGCATTACAGACAGTTCTTTGCCCATAGCAACAACTTTTTTAGTGACAGCAATGCTATGGCGGCGGTCAGCGGCTGAAAGTTGCTGCCAGATAGCCTGCTCTTTCACAAGCAAAAAGCTATGTGCCCAAGCAATATCTTCTCCAGAGGGCTCCCGAGGATCAAGCGAACCAAAGAAACGTGAGACAAGATGAAAAATTTCTTGCATCTTAGAGGCCTAAGCGCCTAGCGGTAAGCAAAAGACCAGTCACCGTCTTTGCGTCTGTTATGCGGCCTTCGTCGACCCATTGCAAAGCCTCTACTAACGGAACCTTTTCAACAGTCATCGCTTCTTCTTCAGGGCCTTCACGATTATCGGGTACGGCGGCAAGTTCTGTTGCCAGAAATATATGGCAAACTTCATCGCAAAACCCAGCCGAATGTATGATAGGCGCTAGTGGCGTTAGTTTCGCTGCCGCCACGCCAACTTCCTCTTGAAGCTCACGCCGAACGGTGTCTTCAAGTGGCTCGCCAGCAACATCAATTTTGCCAGCAGGAATTTCCCAGATATCGCCACCGATAGCAGATCGAAACTGTTTCACTAACGTCACGTTCTGCTTGGCATCAAGTACCACAGCAGCGACTGCGCCAGGGTGACGGACAACATCGCGGCGAATCTCTGAACCGTCTGGCGCTTCGAAATATGCATCCAAAAATTCAACAACATAGCCTTGATGTCTAGAATTTTCACGTAACGCCTTGAATTCGTTATTTGGTGTAACGCCTGGAAAGCGCTGCTTAGGCATAGTTACGCGACCTGATCATGTGATTCAGCGGCAGCCAAATCTATGATTTCAGCACCTTCAGAAACTGGTGACTGTCTAAGCGCTGCTTCTACCAACCCGTCGAACAACGGCGCTGGCCTATCAGGACGACTTTTCAGCTCTGGATGAGCTTGTGTACCAATCCAATACGGGTGATCGCTTAACTCGATAAACTCAACAAGGCGACCATCAGGAGAAATACCTGAACACTGCAAACCTGCTTCTTCAAATTTTGCTTGGTATTTAGAGTTAAACTCATAGCGATGGCGGTGACGTTCACTCACAACATTATCGTCATAGAGCGCAGCGACTTGTGAACCTTCGGCTAGCTTTGCGACATAGGCCCCAAGACGCATCGTGCCACCTTTTTCGGTAACATTTTTTTGTGTGTCCATCAAATCAATAACAGGAAATGGCGTTGCATGATCTTCGCAATCAAACTCACTTGAATGTGCACCCACCATCTGCAGCACGTTGCGGGCATATTCAATCACCATTACTTGCATACCAAGACATAAGCCAAGACAAGGAATGTTATTTTCGCGTGCGAACGTTGCGGCAGCTATTTTGCCTTCAACGCCTCGTTCGCCGAACCCTCCAGGCAGTACTATTGCATCAAGATGACCAAGTTTTTCTTTCACCATCATGCCTTGGATTTCTTCGGCTTTGATCCATTCAATTTCAATGTCAGCTTCGTGTTTGAAGGCTGCGTGACGCAGTGATTCGGCAACTGACAGGTAAGCATCGGGAAGGGAAACGTATTTCCCAACAACACCAACTTTAAGCGGCTTCCACGTTGCGTCGACACGCTCGACAAGTGCTTTCCAAGGTGACAGATCTGCTGGAGCTAAATCCATACCTAGAATTTCGCCGACATAGCTATCTAACCCTGCTTCATGCATAGTCAACGGAATTTCGTACAAACTGCTGGCATCTGCCGCATTAATCACGCCTTCAAGCGGCACATCACAAAGGTTGGAAATCTTTTTCGTTAAAGCATCTGGAATCGGGCGATCTGACCGAGACACAATCACATCTGGTGCGATACCACGGCTGCGAAGTTCGGTGACACTGTGTTGCGTAGGTTTAGTTTTTAACTCACCAGCTGGACCAATAAACGGCACCAGCGTCACATGAACATAACAAACATTGTTACGGCCGACATCTAAACGAAATTGTCGTATCGCTTCAAGGAAAGGAAGGATCTCGATATCGCCGACAGTGCCACCCACTTCGGTGATCACTACATCGATATCTTCGGTCGCAAGCGCTGAAATACGGCTCTTAATCTCATCGGTAATGTGCGGAATCACCTGCACAGTTTTTCCTAAATAATCGCCGCGACGCTCAGCAGCAATAACCGATGCATAAATAGAACCCGTTGTAGCGTTACTGGCTCTAGTCAGGCTTTCATCAATAAAACGTTCATAATGGCCTAAATCGAGGTCGGTCTCTCCCCCATCGTCGGTGACATAGACCTCACCGTGTTCAAACGGGTTCATCGTCCCTGGATCAACGTTAAGATACGGGTCAAGTTTTTGCATTGTTACACGCAAGCCACGAGACTTCAAAAGTCTACCCAGAGAAGCCGCTGTAAGGCCCTTACCTAATGAACTAACAACTCCACCAGTCACAAAAATGTGTTTGGTCATAGTAAACCTCGACTTTAGCCTAACCCAACATTCATGATAGCGAAAATCGATGCCCAGCGGGCGGCTTGCAGTTAATAACCTGCGTCAAATGATTCGTAATACTTACTTTGATAGGCATAGACATTCGCTTGAATATATCGTTCGCCATCTAAACCCTCGGGGATCGGGTTTGTTGTTGCTTCAGCCACTTTTTGCGCCACGATAGTAGACAAATGGAAACGTGCATCTTTCGACAGATCTTTTGCTCGCAACAAAAAATCTCTTGCTAAAGCATATTGATCTGGCGATAGCCGACTTGCGTCAAGTAACTGCGCATATTCCTCAGCACCATAGGCAGGCGGGAAATAAAAACCCTCAGCAAAGGCTCGCTCTTCTCGAACAATTAACGTTCCAGCAGCAAGATCGCCTAAACGTTGCGCATTCTTAGTGCCTATAAGAAGGAAAAACCCAACAAGAAAATCTGGAAGTAGCAGCAATGAACGAATGAAAGCATGACTTGTCGCCACCGAGCCACCTTCAATGGTGACAACTTTAATTCTGAAGGCCTTTTTGCCTGGTGTTCCACCCCATAGCACTTCGCTTACGGTCGGGTAGACAAAAAGAATCAGGAACAGAACAATAGCGCTTAACACTTGCAACAAATATATCGAGCTAACTAGAGACCCCAGAACAAGCGACACGAGCAAACCCACAACTGTTAGCAAAATACCCATAATGACCAGATCTAAAAGCCTTGCAAATAGCCTGGTAGCCACTCCGGCGAGACGCAGTTCAAGTAGAACACCCTCAGGCGTTGTTACCCTAGCAACATGGGGTATGCCGCTTAGCTCTGAGTCTGCAATTGTTGGGCCGCGTTCTCGAGAAACCTTACCCATCGTAGGCCCCCTTATTTCTATCGGCTCTGATTGTGGTGTACCAGCGCAGATGACAAGCTTCAGACAGTACATGAGCTGTTTGGCTGCGAAAAGATGTAGACATTGCCCTTCATGGTATCCTGAATTTACTGTGGATCTCGATCGTTACATCTATTTAAATAGGCCAGTATGGAACAGACTTGATGAGCTGGCCGTAAAAGCCAAGCAGCCAAGGAAAATGACTGCGACTGAAACTCGTGAACTACTCTATCTGTATCAAAAAGTTTCCAGTCAGCTGAGTTTCGCACGAAACCAATATGACGATTCGCAGCTTAACTCCAAACTCAACGGCATGATTTCACGCGCCAACTTCGCGCTTTACCAACGAAAAACAAGCCCATCAGAAGCTATCCAAAAGTTTTTCACTATTGATTTCCCCGCAGCTTTCTGGCACTTGCGTTGGTATATAGTAATTGCTTTTCTTGTAACAATGGTCCCATCTTTCATAGCTGGATTTTGGCTAGGCAATACACCTGAAGCACTAGACTTCATCATTCCAGAGTCACAACGCGCAGTCTATGTTGAAGACGAATTCGAGCAATATTACAGCGCCAAACCAGCGATGTTATGGTCAATAGAGCTCATGTTTCACAACACACGGGTAGCTTTTTTAACCTATGCAGGTGGCGCTTTACTAGGTTTAGGAGCGCTCTATATTCTTCTAGTTAACGGTACTGGGCTTGGAATAGCCATGGCGTCATTTATAGAGGCGGATGACGAGGCACGGTTTTGGAGTTTAATCTTGCCGCACGGGTTGTTAGAGCTTACCTCTATTATCGTTGCAGGTGGCGCTGGCATTGCTCTTGGTTGGTCATTTATAGCGCCTGGCAACAAGTGGCGCAGTGAATCATTTACCGAGCAAGCTCGCAGATCAAGCAAAGTGATGCTCGGGTTAGGGTTATGCTTTATAGCCGCAGGTTTTATAGAAGCATTCATCACGCCAAGCTCATTGCCTGTGCCGCTAAAGATCACCATCGGCGCTTTAGCATTAGGCGCATTTCTATTCTATGGCCTTGTCGTCGGCCGAAAAGTAAGCCTAGAAGGCCATACAGGGGTGTAGGGAAAGTATGGAAACGTACGACTTAGTAACAAGAGTTCCCTGATCGCTGTCCTTCACCAATCAAGTCCACTTCTATAAGAAGTAGCGAACTCGTTAGATAGTTTGTTGTAGGGTGTTTGTGTCCTGTCATCCCCAACTTGATCACGTCATCCCCAACTTGATCACGTCATCCCCAACTCGATTGGGGATCTCTCTCTGGCCAGATTCCCAGTCGTAGCTGGGAATGACGGGGTCGTGGCTGGGAATGACGGGGTCGTGGCTGGGAATGACGTGGTCGTGGCTGGGAATGACGGGGACGTAGCTGGGAATGACGGGGACGTAGCTGGGAATGACACGTTCCAGGTGTAGAACTTCATATGCCTGCGCACCTACTTGGCCGGCTAGTACAACTTATTACGATCGACTCACAGACGGCCAGATGATTTGGCGCGCAGGTACGTATCGCTTAACGCTCGATTGAAGTTTTGCGGCTCTTCATCTAGCACGATCACTGCCCTGCTGCGAAGTTCGGCGACTAGCTTTTCTCGATCTTCGAGCGCTTCACGAGCAGCCATGCCACGATAGAACTCTTCGTTTGTTTGAGGGTCTTGCTCGGCCCATAGTTTCAAGTTAGGATCTCGCAGTGAAGCAATAACTAACAGATGTTTACGAGTGATCAACGGCAGCGCTGGGAAAAGAAACTGCTCAATAGCGCCAGGTGCTAACTCGGTGAAAAGAAAAACAAAGCTTCTGCGTTTGTATTGCGAAAGCACATAGGTGACCGCCTGTTCATAATCACTTTCGGCTAACGCTGGATGCAAGTTAAAAAGTGCGTCGTTAACACGATGGCGTTGCATCGAATGTGCAGACGATGTGACGTGTGCTGCGATATGGCGATCGAACGCCACAAGACCGATACGGTCACCGACGCCTGTAACCAACTCTGTTAGCAACATAGTTGCATCCATCGCATAGTCAAAACGAGGAATACCTTCAACAAGGCCAGACATTAAACGACCAGAGTCAACTAACGCAAGCACGCTTTGGTCATCTTCGGCGCGATAGGTGCGGACAATCGGCTTGTTCATACGTGCAGTCGCCGCCCAATCGATGCGACGCGTTTCGTCATCGGGGGTCATTTCGCGCATCGCTTCGAACTGGGTACCGCCGCCAAGATTAACCGTACTACGTGATCCAGCATCGAATGCTAGCGATCGTTTAATAGCAAGCTCTGCTTCTTTCGCTGCCTTAAAAACAGGAACAATTTTTATACTTGTCGGCTCAACAAAACTGTGTTGTTTGGCGATAAGTCCAAGCGGACCAAAGGTGCGTACTGTTATCTGCTCAAAGGTAAACTTTCCTCGTCGTTGTGGTGTAATCGTCGTAGAAATTCGTGTTACTTTAGTTGGTTCTAAAGAAAACGAGAACCGATCTTCTTCTGGGTTCAACGACGGCGCAAACTCTTCAGCAACGGCAACCCGTGTCGATCGTGGAGCATCACCAGCCAACGAAAACTGCCACTGCAAGGTATCGGTTTTTCCTAGCGAGACCGCTG
Source organism: Acidimicrobiales bacterium (assembly GCA_020629155.1). Lineage (GTDB taxonomy): Bacteria > Actinomycetota > Acidimicrobiia > Acidimicrobiales > SZUA-35 > JAHDDW01. Next base: position 164,081 of record JAHDDW010000003.1, read on the forward strand.
TAGGAAATTGCCGCTCTACGTTCACTTTCTCAGGTGAATACGCTGCAAGCCAATCAAAAAGGGCAACTACAAGCAACACGGCGTTTGCAAGAAGGAAACGATGATCGAAAGTGAACACAACTTTCGTTGCTCCAATATCGGGCAACGCAAAAACACCAACAGCAAGAATAACAGCCAGTAAAGCTAGCCATTGCGTTGGGATAGGCAGTTTCACGGCACCGGCACTTGCGATATAATCGTCGACAGCACTTGATCTGCTTCGGTCCCTTCAATCTCTAGCTCTGAACGCAACCGTATACGGTGCTTCAATGTTGGCGCAGCCATTGCTTTGACCTCATCAGGGGTGACGAACGATTTTCCAAGCAGCCACGCCCATGCTTTAGACGCCTTTAGCAGTGCGGTGGCGCCACGAGGCGAAACACCAAGCGCTAACGACGGCGACGTGCGAGTTGCACGCACAATAGAAACAATATAGCGCAGCACATTTTCGTCGACGGTCATTTTTTTGATCTCGGCCCGAGACGCAAGCAACGTTGCGGCGCTCATAACAGGCTGAATCGTTGCGGCAGGGTTATGCGGATTCATACCTTGATGATGACGACGCAGCACTTCAAGCTCTTCCGATTCTTCAGGATAATCAACATCTAGTTTAAACAAGAAGCGGTCAAGCTGCGCTTCAGGCAACGGATACGTTCCCTCGTATTCAATAGGGTTTTCAGTTGCTACAACAATAAATGGCGACGGCAATGTATGTGATGTTCCGTCAACAGACACTTGCCCTTCTTCCATTGATTCAAGAAGCGCGGCTTGCGTTTTCGGTGGCGTACGGTTGATTTCGTCTGCAAGCAAAATGTTTGTGAAGATAGGGCCTTTGCGAAATTCAAACTCGCCGCCTTTATAGACAAGCTGCCCCATAACATCAGACGGCATAAGGTCTGGCGTAAACTGCACACGTGTTGCTTCGATGTTCATCGCAGCAGCTAGCGATTTAACTAAAAGTGTTTTTGCTACGCCAGGCACACCTTCAAGAAGAACGTGACCTTCAGCGAGCAACGCACACAACAAGCCTGAAACAGTGCCAGCTTGCCCGACAACAACTTTGCCAATTTCGGCTCGAAGTTTCGCAAAAGCCTCTTGGTTAGAAACAGATGCGGCTTGTGCAGGCGTTGCACCAGCAGCAGTATAATCTGAGGGGGTATAGTCGGTCAACGTTGACTCCTAGTCTGTGCAATGGTTGGGTTATGGGCCATCTCCATTGTTGGCGATGGCGGTACTGGATTTGCTGTTTGAGCTTGGTTTTCTTTCGAATAAAGCGCAGAGCGCCTATAGAACTCTCCTGTCGCCTCAACAAGCATAGAACCTGGCAGCGAAACAAGGTCTGTTTCTTCGACAGGGTCGCCGAAGCGTTTCGCCTTCCACATTGTGAAGACAAAGAAAGCAATACAAAGCTGCAGCACTGCCCATAAGAATCGAGCAGGTAACGCATCCCAAAGGCTAGGTTCTTTCGCCCTTTGAGAAGAGTTTGAAGCGCGTGACCAGTCATAAAGTATAGAAATTTTTTCATCGCCGTTGGGTTGCAGCAATGTTAAAGCAAAAGCGGCATTATCAAGCTCTGCTAGATTTTGGTTTAAGAAAGGCGCTGGTGAGCCTACAACAATAATTTCACCTCGTCCAAAAGAAGTTTGTGAGAGAAAAGCTGTACCATTTCCATCGTCGAAACAGTAGTCCGCCCCGAAATCTTGACCTGGTTGAAAACCGTTATCTCGACTGCCGACTTTAATGCGGTACCCTTCAAACTCATCTAAAGAACAATCGCCTGCGCCCAAACGATCGTTATCAAGTCGAGTTGTTTCTTCGGGGTGCCACTGTGTCTTCGAATCTGTTGCGATTACAAGGCGACCACCATCACGAGTCCAATCTTCAAGCAAATCAGAAGTTGTTTCATTAAAACTATCAGAGAACAACAGAACCGTATCAGTGTCATCTTTGGGCGCACGCCGACTGATAGATGAGTCATACTCACCGAGTAATTCTGTTAACGCTTTTGTACCTTTAGTTGTTGTTACCTTAGGGTCAAGTGCTGGGCCTTCTGTCGGCTCAGCCTCCGACGTTACAGCAACATAGACAAAGCCACCAGCAAATAGTAGAACAACAAGAGCTGCAAAGGGAATCCACAGGTGTTTCCTCATTGACCTGCCTCAGCATTCTGCGTTTCAGACTGATCAACATGATCTATCGTTGTCAAAATAGAAGAGTCTAAATTTTTCAACGAATGCGTGTCATCTGCCATTGCTGCTATGCCGCCATATCGACTATTTTCGAAAGTGGAACGCACAGCAGTAAACTCTGATGCCGCTATCTGCTTAGGAAGCAACTCGCTGTATTCGCCACATGTTAAAGAATCGCTAAGCGGGACTTTATCTTTCTCTGCAAGCCCAGCAACAAGAGCCAGATAACGATAGTGCACGGCCTCATCATATTTTCTATCACGTTCGGCTTGCTCTGCTCTTTCCAACCAAACATCGCGTTTCGTATACTGCTTTTCTAGCTGTTCAGTAGCCGAAGCATCCTTTTTCTTTTTTTTCTTTACATTGCGAGCGAAAAGTGCGTCACGGAAATACCAAATGAAAAACCCTAGAATAGCGATGATCCCAGCGATAAGAAGAATTTGAACAAATCCAGCACCGATACCAACTCCACTTGGAACATCAAATTCAGGGTCGATCTCAAGAGGGTCGATCTCAAGAGGCTCAAACTCTACAGGCTGATACTCAGATTTCGACAAAATATCTTCTGCGGTCTTCTTCGCTGCATCTTTATCAACTTGTTGGAAGAACAAAGCATGATGATTCATCTTGAAAACACCTTCTCCGCTTTGATAGCGATATCTAACCCTTCAGTGCGGAAGCGAGCATCAATATAGTTGAGGCAAAGAACGACAGAAACTAACGCAATCAAAATTACCGAAGCGGCGAATGAGATACCAACAAACACAACATAGAAAAAGGATAGTGAACCACCAAACCCAATAGCACTAGCCCACCAAAGAACAATAAGGTAGTAAAAACCTGCAACGACTAGTGTGAGAACCAACAGTCCAAGAGTCGACCAGAAACGAGGGAACTGCAACTTCCATGACCTTTTAGCAGCCTTAAACGGGTTAGCGCCTTCGATAGCAATAACTGGAGGGATGGCAGCCAACATGACAGTTAGAGCTGCACCAGGAAAAACAAACAACAATAATGCAACTGTGATTGCTGGAACGATACATATCCATGAGACAAGCAGCATTACAAAAGGTTTAAAACACGCTCGCAGCGCAGCCTTAACACCAAAATCATCACCGCTTAACCAACCAAAAACAAGGTAGTTAGTAGCCACAAGTGTCATGCTAAACGCAACAAATGCAACAATAATCCCGACAAAAACTGAAGGCCCGTTGATGCTGTATTCGTACGCGTCGTTGATAAAAACCTGTACAAGCTGACTAGGATGAAACTGTCTATAGTTGATGGCAGCTACGATAGCTCCCGGCACAATAGGCAGCGAACTTAAAAGCAGAATCTCTTTGGGACGCTGACGAATAGCGGCAAATGCTGCATCAAGCAAAAGCAATACGCCAGAAGGTTTATCAAGAACTGGTTGTGGCTTATAGCGACGCTTCACCTGCTCTAGTGTTACAGATAACAAGGCGAATCACACCTTTTATCCCAGGAAGCTCTGAAACTGTAGCCTGCTTTGATGCAAGGATCCCCTTTATTTTTTAGCCGTATACACATCAAACCCGTCGATCTGGTCAGATAGAGTCAATCGCTTCACAGCAACTGCAAGCAGACGGTCTGATTCGCTTGTGCGATATTTGTCGTCAGGGCGATGGATAACAACTTTCGGCGGCTCCTTTGTTATCACCGCTATAGCTCGATCGATATCTTCTCCGCTTCGCAAACCAAAGGTGGCATTAAAAAACCATAGCGGGCTTTGCCTACCGCTGATGCTATAGATTTCAGGGTTTGTGGGCAATGCCAAAATCGGATCCTGCTGGGCAGTGTTCGACTCGATGATCTCCAACAATCGACTGTATGGCTCGATATCTTTCGCCGGCAGCCAGAGACCCGTGCCCATAGCTGAATCTTCGACGAGGGGGAAGCGCACTCCTGCCATTGCTGCTTCATGCGGACGATACAAGGGCTGACCAGCAAAGAAAACCAATGCTAATGCCGCCATAATGGCAGGAACGCCAACAAGAACACGCGAGAAATTCCCCTTAGGCGTCGTGACCACGATATGGCCAAGCAACGTTGATGCTGTCACAAAGAAAAGATAAATAGGTATCTGATAGTGCACCGAGATTGTCGACCAAACGACGGCCAACAAAGCAAGTGGATGCACAAACTCGTTACGAATCATTTTTCTGACGACACGTATACCTAGTACCGCTGGGTTAAGAACAAGGGTAACCCAAAATAGAGTAAGCACTATCGTTGTGACATCTCTGGCATTCATCAACCCGTCAAGGCCTGCTTTGAGCTCATTCAGAAAAGATGGATCGTTAATCCAACCCTGTTGCGCAAAACTAGTCGCAGAACCAAAAGTTGCGTCTAGCCAACCGTCAAGCAACCCTGAAAAAGCTAGATAACAAACAAGTGGAGCGAGAACAGCGAAGAACCCTGCACTCAGTTTGCCAACCAACAATAGTGAATCTTTCTTGTTGAGCTGAGGGCGCAAAGCCAGTAAGCAGAAAATAAGTAGCGGCCACAGTCCAACAATCGCCAAGCTATCTATATTCGTTCGGCTTACAAGATAGAACCCAAGACCAAGAGCCATGCACGCTGCTATACCTGCCGCTAGAAGACCATCACGACGATTGCGCTTCACTAAAGAAGAATCAGTTTCGTACAATAGCATCGCAACCAAAGCCATTGCGGCAAGCACTCCAGAGAGCTGCCGGGTAAGAAAAATCACAGCAACGCCAGCACCTACCACATAAAGCCGCCAGCGAGTTGACTTGTCAGTATTGGAAACAATACAACCCAAGGCAAGAACGAAGAGGAGACTATACCAGTTGGCGCTTGGATTCAGAAAAAGCACAAACGAGAGCGATACAAACCCCACAGCAGCGCTTATCGCCGCTTGCCACCCATGGATCTTTTCAACAATATGATGGACAGTTAAAGCACCGACCCAGAAACCCGCCGCTAAAAAATAGCGTAGACTGACGAACTGATCACCGAATAGTCGCAGCGCTAACGCATGAATATGGTGGACAAGCCCAGGATGAATATCTGTTACGCCTTGTGTGTACGTTTCGCCAGCATTCATCTGCTGGGCAACATACAGGTACGCACCTTCATCGGGACCCCACCAAAAACGATTGTGAAAATACCAAAGAATCAGACCACAAACCAACCCTGAAACCGCTAAAGGCAGACGGAGCCAAGACATATCGATGTGTCTGTCGTTTCTTTCTGCCACCGCCTTCTAATCGGACAAATTACGTGGAAATCAATAGTTGCCTAGGGTTGCTGACAGTAGCATCGAGTTGTGGCAAAGACAGTAGCTTTTGCCCCTTAACCGAATACGCTGGGTTTGTGAAACAAATTTTTGGTGCTCTCGCTTACTCAAAGCAGCTCAAGCCGTATTATCTGCTTGTCTCTTTCTTCTCAATTCTTGTTGCCATCGCAACCCTCATGCAACCATTTTTGCTGAAATGGGTTATCGATGAGTTTGAGACTGGTTTGCCACGAGCATCACAGCTTATCCTTCTCGTCGTGCTCTATTTCGCTCTCGATTTCAGCATCACCATTTTTACCAATATCGGCGGCTATTTCGGTGACATGATGGAGATTAAACTGCGCCGACATTTGAGCGAACAGTACTACAAACATTTGCTTCAGCTGCCACAACGCTACTTTGATAATGAGCGCACAGGTGCGTTAGTTAACCGTTTGAGCCGTTCAATAGAAAATTTAACGACAACAATAAAAATGTTTTCGAACAACTTTCTCCAGCTGCTATTCACTACCGTTTTTACTCTAGTTATCACCGCTGCCTACTCCCCTATAGCCGCTTTCTTAATGCTGATCCTTTACCCGCTGCTGCTTTGGCTCACTAGACGATCCTCTGAACAATGGCAAGAAATAGAGAAAGAGAAAAACGGTTTTCTAGATGAAGCATTTGGCCGTTTCACCGAGGTGATCGGGCAGATCAGAGTTGTTAAAAGTTTTCGTCAGAACAAAAACGAGCTACACCTTTTCCAAAACAAATTTGGTGAAACAATTGCACTGACGTCGAAACAATCTAAGCTTTGGCACAATCAAGACGTTCTGCGTCGATTAATGCTAAACCTTATCTTTACAGGCATTTTTGCAACCATTATTTGGCAGACATTTAAAGGCAGTCTTTCTCTTTCTGAGCTTGTGCTTATTTTGGGCTACACCAACCTTATCCGCCTACCACTCTTCTCATTGAGCTTTATCGTCGATTCTGTGCAGCGAGCCATCGCAGGGAGCAAAGACTTCTTTGAAGTTCTGGCACTAGATACTGAACCTAAGGCATTTGATGAGCCAGACGATATTGCGCAAATAGACCGAGCCGAATGCACTGTTGTTTTCGATGATGTCTGTTTTGCTTACGACGAAGACGATCGAGTGCTCAATAACCTCAATTTCGTGATCAACCCTGGCGAAAAACTTGCGCTAGTTTCAGAATCAGGCGGCGGCAAGTCAACTATAGCAAACCTGTTGATGGGGCTATACCACCCGACAGCTGGCAGCATTACGCTTGGGTCTGAAAACACAACCGATCAGCCTTTTTATTGGCTACGCGAGCAGGTTGGCGTTGTCTTCCAAGACGCTGATCTGTTCTCGGGAACTATCTTAAGCAATATCTCATACGGCAGACCAGATGCCGACATCGAAGAAGTTGAACGAGTCGCAGAGCTAGCGAATGCACACGAGTTTATATCAAAGTTTAAAGATGGCTATCACACCGAAATTGGTGAGCGAGGCATCAAACTTTCAGGCGGGCAGCAGCAGCGTATAGCTATCGCTAGAGCGTTGCTGAAAGACGCACCTATTTTGATTCTCGACGAAGCAACGTCAGCGCTGGATTCGAAAACAGAAGTAGAGGTACAGGCTGCTTTGGAAACTTTGATGGAAGGTCGCACAAGCCTTATTATCGCCCACCGCCTGTCAACCATCGCAAATGTCGACACTATCATCACTTTAGCCGACGGCACCATTGATGAAATTGGAACGCCTGCCGAGCTTAGTGTTTCTGGCGGCACCTACGGACAACTCTTACAGCTACAATCTGCGGACCCTGAAGAACGCAAAAAATACCTTAAACAGTTTGATCTGCATTAAGGCTATCTCTATGTATCGCTTCTCTGCTCTGAATCGCTTTACCCAAAAACCGCTAAAAGCTGCGTGCTAACGCTCGAAATGCCGAGGGCATGTACAATTGTCAGAGATGCCCTTAATCTAAAATAGCTTCAGGCGATGAAGCGACAAGATCAGTAGCACCAAGTGCTTTTAGATCGCTTAGCTGTTCCCAAAAGTCTTTTTTATTAAAAACAAGATGCACAGCGACATTGTCAGAACCATCTAACGGAACAATTGTTGGTGTGCGCTGCGTCAATACCTTCAGCTCAGCGAGCTTATCTAGCGACAAATGAAACATAACATACAGTTTTTCTTTTGCCACCAGCACTGAATTAAGGCGAAGTGTTAGCTCGTCTAAAGCTGGACTGCTTGTTTTACCTTGTACAAATGTTGCTTGACATGATTCAGCTTTGTGAATGGCGTGCAGACCATTGTTAAACAAACTTGCACCTGTGTCACGTAAATCAACGATTGCGTCAGCTAAACCCTGAGCACAAACACCTTCGAGAGAACCGCCCATAGAAATAACTTCGACGTCGATTTCCATCGAGTCAAACCATTTGCGCGTCCATGTAGGTAAGTGCGTAGCGATTACTTTCCCTTTAAGATCTAGAGGCGCTTTATATGGCGCATCTTTCTGGCATGCAATAACTAAGTCAGATGTAGAAAACCCAAGCGGCGTTGTTTCCCAGTCTTCTATGCCTTGTTCTAACGCTATATCTGTTGATATAAACGCAGCCGACAAATGGCCATTAGCTAGCCATGTTGCAGCATCACGGGGGCGCATCTCTATGAAAGAAATTTCGCCTTGCGTTGACTTTGATAAAGCTCTTGGATATCCCGCCCGAGTCATCAAATCAAGAACTGATTCACGTAATCTTCCTTTTGAAGGAATTGCAACAAACATTTATAAAACCTCTGAACTAAGTATTTTTTGTTTTCTACTAAACTGGGCAAGCAAAGACATGTCCTACTCCGCGCTTCTTTCTTTGAGAACATCTAGTACAGCATCAAGCGAAACATCAGCTTTGCGTAATAACACCAACAGATGGTACAACAAATCAGCGGATTCTTGCGCTACGAGAGTACCGTTTATTTCGCTGCGCAAGGTCTCGCGGCATACCTCGAAAGCCTCTTCCATAACTTTTCGTTCAACAAGATCTTCTGTGTGCAACAACTTGGCTGTATAGGAATGGGCAGCATTGTCGGCAGCTCTGCTTTTAATTGTTTCTTCAAGTTCTTGCAAGAACATCTCGGCAGCCCCTTCTTTTTGGCTAAGCAAAAGATGCTAGCAGCGGCGGCAACCGTTACATCACCGCTGCTAATGTTTCGGCTAAAATCTCCACTTTGATACTGACCTGTTATGTGACGGCGCCGAAATCTTCTAAATATTTTTCCATACGTTCACGATCTTCTGCCGACAGGTCAACATAGGCCATGATGTCAAAGACCGTCACGATAGAAAACGTTGGCATGGCAAATTCTTGGCCTACCTCTTGCAAGGCCGATTGCGTGCCTTTGCCACGCTCACATCGATCGACCGAAACGATAAGCCCAGCAAGCGAAACATCAGCAACTGATCGAAGAACAGGCACAGTCTCTCGAATAGAAGTCCCCGCTGTTGTTACATCTTCGACGATAAGAACACGGTCAGCTTTTTTCGGGGTGTAGCCAACAAGCATGCCTTTCTCACCGTGATCTTTTGCTTCTTTACGATTGAAGCAGAACGCAACGTCTTGCCCTTTCTGATTCAACGCCATCGACGTGGTGACCACTAACGGAATCCCTTTATAGGCAGGGCCGAAAAGAACTTCAAATTCATTACCTAACTCGGCCACGATCGCTGCGGCATAGAACTCACCCAGTTTTTGTAGCTGCTCGCCTGTTTGGTAGAGACCCGTATTGACGAAATATGGTGTTTGACGGCCGCTTTTGGTTGTGAAGTCGCCAAATGTAAGCACACCAGCTTCCATCATAAAATCCATAAAGTCTTTTTTGTATTGCTCCATCGCAGTCCTTCGTTCTCGTTAACCCCGATTAACCCTATCAAAGTTGAGCTGGTGAAAGACTAGGTTGCAGCGGTGACAAGCCCTGTGTAGAAAGATGTTACTCACAATCTCTCGTGATTTGCATTTCGAACTAAACGATTGGATACTGGATTTCAGTTACCGTTTTTTCCTCTTGCCCAGGGAAAGGAGGCACAAGAAATACCTCTCTGCCAGGGCCAGAAATTTTGTAGTTGTTCGATTCGATCCATAACGCCACGTCATTTCGACACACGTGTGCGCTGCTGGGAATGCCGACGCGAACAGCCGTTACCATCTGGTCAACCGCAGGCAGAACACGGGTTTTCGCTACTCGACCAGGTGTTATTTCTAGCGGATCTACAGCGCTGTCGACAATAAATCCTAGCTCAAGTTCATGGCCTGTTTCTTGCATCGTTTCGTTATGTAAAATCGCAACCAGATGCCCGACTTCATACTTTGCTGCGTCTAGAGCATGTTTCATCTCCCCGATACATCGCTTTGCTGCGGCGAAATCGTGAAATGAATCACGCAGCCCTACGATTGTCATTTCTGGTATTGATTTCACGACCATATCAAATTCTTGGTTTTGTTCTGCTGGGTCTGCTTCATCAATACGCTGTAAGCGAGCCTCTATCGACTGCAACTTCTGCCCATCTTCGCGAATAGCTTGCTCAAGCTGTGCTTTTTTCAGCGTAAACATGTGCCGAATTTCTTCGGCAGTGACGCTGCCGTCAAGCATGTTCTGGATCTGTTCAAGCGATAAATCCATAGCACGTAGCGCTAGAATCTGGTTCAAACGAGGTAGCTGCGTTGCGCTATAATAGCGATAACCGTTTTGTTCATCGACTGCTGCTGGTCTAAGTAAGCCAATGTCGTCGTAATGGCGAAGTAAATGGCCTGACACTTGCGCCAGTTTTGAGAACTCGCCGATCTTAAACATTTTGTTTCCCCAAGCAACAGCCAGAATGCGTATCAAAGTTCGTCATATCCTAAGACTAAAGCTTCAGGTAACCCGAAGGTCAAGTTTTTTCCAATAAATTTGTCGGCGAAATGCTTACCAACGTTCGACTATGGAGGTCTCATCTATTCCAAGGAAGCGACAAGTCGAAATAACTATTTCAACTGGCTTCTTCAGTAAGCGTTGTTCTGATAACAGTTTCCGAACGTAGTGTTCTATGCACTGGGCATTTCTCTGAAATCTTCAATAAGGACTGGCGTTGCTCATCTGTCAAATTGCCAACAAGGTTGATCGATCGAGTTACCACATCGACCATTTGTGTATCACTTTCACATTCAGCACAATCTTTACCATGCACTCGGCTGTGTTCAAGCGCAACGGTCACTGACTCAAGCGGAATCTTCTTGCGGTCAGCATACATCCGTAGCGTAATTGTGGTGCAAGAACCCAGCCCAGCGAGGAGATAGTCATACGGGTTGGGTCCAAGATCGCTTCCTCCCATCGACGTTGGCTCATCAACCACAAGATGATGACGGCTTGCAGTTAACACATCAGTTGTATAGCTAGAGCCTGTTGAAACGACAATACCGCTAGCAGGAAATGTAATTTTTGCGCCATCTTGAACTGGACGGCTTTGATAACGGCTGAACCAAGTAGCTATCACCCGCCCCACATACTGAGCATCAGCCTCGTTGCTTAGAAGATGATCAGCATCATCTAATGAGACATAACTTTTCGGATGCTTCGCCGATGCAAAAATTTTAGCGGCATTTTCTATACCTACGATAGTGTCGGTTGGAGCATGCAATACTAAAAGTGCAGGCCCAAGATCAGCGATTTGTTGTGGCAAATCGGCACGTTCTAAGTCCTCTATAAACTGCTTTTTTATAGTAAATGGACGACCGCCTATAGCAACAGTCGCTACACCTTTTTCTTCAACTTCTTTTTCGGCATCGCTGAAAAGTTTACGGACATGCGCGGGCTCGGCAGGTGCGCCAATTGTGGCAACCGCACGGACCGACTCTATACGTCCAGCAACGTTAAGCACAGCTGCACCACCAAGTGAATGGCCGACAAGAAGCTGCGGAGGCTCAAGGTTTAGTTCCATATAAGCAGCCACGTCAACAATGTCTTGAGAGTTACTTGAGAAGTTTGTGTCTGCAAATTCTCCATCGCTGTGGCCAAGCCCTGTGAAATCAAACCTGACAACGCCAATACCATCTGCCGTCAACGCTTCAGAAATATGAGTGACCGCTTTAAGATGTGCGCTACATGTGAAACAGTGAGCAATAAGCGCATATGCCACTGGCGTCTTGTGATCAGGAACGTCGATGAGCGCATGGAGCGACTCTCCATCAGCATTTGGGATCATAACGGTGCTTGTTTTCATATCATTGCTAACGCAAACCATCGGATACTTGTTCCCTACCAACTTGTCTCAGCGTACTCCCATCTACTAAACTAAAAATATGGCTAGTGAGCTTGAACCCAAAAAAATTCCGTGGTATAAAATTTTTGAACGGCAGAGAGGCCTTTATCCTAGCAGTTCTTCGGCACTCCAAAAATCAGGTCAACTATTCCTTACTTGTTGCCATTGGTGGAAACCGACATATGAATCAGAGCTTTTCTTTTTTACTGCGATTCCTACAGAGAGTTTCAAATTCCGAAAACTGGTATTTCCGCTAGGGCTGACAGCAGCTACGTGCACATTTTTAAGCTTAGTCGAACCATTCCTGCTGCTGCCAGCAATGCCTGTTGCTTTCTATGCTGCCACTGCGTTAATACGCTATATTCCGAATAGAAAACTTGCCGATAAGTCTACTATTTTTGTCGACACTATCGTGGCAAAAACTAACGTTCCTGAAGTTATAAAGATAGAAGATTTACACGATTCAAGGTCTTCAGATCAAGTCAAAGGATTGAAAATAGCAGGCAACAACGACGAAGAGCGGGCTAGCATTTTTAGAACTTTCAACCAACTAGCTGCCCTTAGAAATGCGCTTCAAGAGATAGGATACGTAAACACCATTATCGATTCGAGAATAGACACTCTGACTAGCTACGGCCAAACCCGGGTTTACGGCGAAACAGATTTTGAAGGATTTTATACAGATGTACTTTCATTTAACCCTTCGCTTCTAGCGCAGGAATCGACCTCTCCCCAGGACGCAAAGAAACAGAGATTTTTCGCTTACAAGGTAGTGGTTAGGCCAACTGGAGTTGAACCAAGATTTAGTATTAGCTACAGGGGAAACAGACTTAGAAAAGCTGATAATAAATTTTCCGTCGAAAAAATTCCTGTGAATAAAGAAACTGGTGACGAACCAGGAGCGTCAGGGCCGGGAAAGACCGCACTGCCTACTTTTGGCTCTCCTAGAGGTTTTATTCTAGGAGAGGGCTGTTCGGGCTTACCACCGCATCCTGGAGTGAAAAGGATAAGAACAAGAACTAATGGATCGCACCGCACACCTTAAGCTTGTTCTCGTCAACCGTTTTTAGTTTTGTGGACAGACTCGCGTCTAGCAACGACGTTGATCTGGATCGTCTAGCTCAGGATGCCCATTATCAGTTATAGTCACATCAAGGAAACAAGCCTTAATTGAGCCGTCAGCTGTGTCGACAATTACTTGAGCGACGGCGGTGTCAGAACCTTCCGCTGAAAGCTTGGGCCAGATAAAGTTGCCCAGGCTCCACGCAATCGGTTTGCCTTTATAAAAATCGAGGCTATTAAGCCGATGCGGATGGTGGCCAAAAATAACATCAGCACCAGCATCGATCATTGCTTCAGCTCGTTCGACATCATCTTCAGGAGGGCCCGGCTGCAGCTCTTCACCCCAATGAATAGTCACTACTACCAGATCGGCTAGTTCATCAGCAGCTTTAACAGCATCGACCATAGACGCAATTGAATAACCGTCTGACATGCCTGGACGACTTGTTGTGGCGTGCCAATCAGGGCTAGGCACAACACCGCCAAATCCTAGAACCGCAACTTTTTGACCTTTAATGTCAAAAACGGCGGGCTGGTTTGCCTGCTCAGCGTTACTACCAGCACCGACAGGTTCAATACCAGCTGCTGTAAGATTTGTTATAGAGTCAAGCAACACAGCTGCGCCATAATCTAAAGAATGATTATTCGCTTGGCTCGCTACATCAACTCCAGCAGAGCGTAAACTAGCCAATGCATCAACATCACAGCGGAACGTGAACTCTTTGTCTGCCTGCTCTCCGGCAATTGCGCTTGCTGGACATTCTAAATTGATAACGGTGAGATCATCTTCCAGGAACAAATCGTCCATCCCAGACACGCTATAGTCGTAGCCTTGCTGGCGGAAGATTGGCAGATATTCTGGGTCAACATTAACATCGCCGACACCGCTGATAACAATCTTCTCGCCACTTAGCGACTCAACAGGTGCGTCCACAAACGGCAACGAACCCACACTAGATGTTGTGCCATCAGCCGTTTCAGCTGACGATGAGCATGACGCAGCAAGAACGCAAGCGGCAAGAAAAATAGCGTACGAAATTTTTGTTTTCATGAGCTAACGCTCCCCTCGAAGCCAGCCTAGCGCACTGCGATTCAGAAGGAAACAAATGTATACCAAACGAGTTCGTTTACGAACTAAGATCAAGAAGATCAGCTTTTTTATCTCGTTTATTCTTATACATCTCGGTATCTGCCTTTTTTACGACTTGTTCGATATCAGCTGCCTGTTCCAGGTAAGCTACACCAGTACTCGGCGAAATAGCTATTTCGCAGTCATCAATCAGCGTAATAGCAGACACAGTACGCTGGATTCTAGTAACGATTTCGCCAACATGATCTATGCTCTCCGATTCCTTCAAAAGAATCACAAATTCGTCACCGCCAACACGAGCTACGACATCTGATGCCCGAACACTCGCAACAAGCTTGTCAGCTATCTCGACAAGAAGCTTGTCGCCTATGGCATGTCCATAGGCGTCGTTCACAAACTTGAAGCGATCAACGTCGATGAATAATATTGCTGCCTTGCCGAAATTTTCACCCTCTTCAAGATAGCTTTTTGCGATATCCATAAAAGCTGAGCGGTTAAGCAATCCAGTTAATTGATCGTGGCTTGCCTGATATCGCAGTGTTTGCAATGCTTCTTCTCGAACCGCCTGCCTATCCATAACCAAATACATATGGTTTGCTGTTTTAGCGAATAGCTCTTCGACTTCCATACGAAACCGTCCACAAGACTTTGCATAAAGGTGCAACCCAGGGTTCCCAGGAACGGGAACTGAAATAGTAGATTTCACCTGTTTAACAGCGCCTTTCTCATATTTCTCAGCAATACTTTCATCATCATCGTGACCTAGCCCAACAACACACTTTGAGTCGACGATGTGCTCTAACGCATCCAAAACTTCTGAGAAAATTTCATCCTCAGATTCTGTTAAAACAAGTTTTTCGTTGAGCGATACAAGGTTCTTTTCTTGCTCATACGTCCAATCTCTTCCTCGTATAAGCAACGCCACACGAAGAACTACTGATGTGCTACCTATAGCGCCAATTATGATAGAAGCTATTGCAAAACCAAGATCTGATGACGTCACGATTGCTTGCACAAAAGCGACCGAAGGCAACAAGGCCATAAGGAGAAGCAACACCAACTGCCGTTTACCAAACCTTCTTCGCAACCGAGTATCGGCAGCAACAAAAGGCTGCCTAAGCCCTACAGCGGCTGCAACAAAAATGTAAGAAGAAGCTGCAATAGAAAGCGAAACACTTCCTGTTTGCTCAAAATCAGCTATAGCAAAAACTAATGGACCAAGCGTTGACGCTATAAGCAACCTGCTTGCGTCATCGGTTGCTCTGCCTAGCATTGCAGCTATCGCCACAACAAATATCATCACGGGGATCATCGTTCCCCATAACTGCGCCGAATACGCAATACCTCTAACGCCAAACCCTAAAACAACCACTAAAACGCTTATGCACACAAGGCCGATAAGCTCAAGAATAGTCTCGCTTTGCACATGCGGGACACGGATTCGAACCACTTTTATTGTGGTTATCAAGACGCTCAGTAGTGCTAAAAGTTCAAATATTGGAATTAGAGATTCTAAAACGGCGAATGTTTGTAAGGTCCTCACAATCGCAAAAAGAAGACAAACAATTGAGTACAGCTTGAATGTAGGGACAACATAATTTTGCAAGCTCACATATGCGGTTGTGCCAGCGACCCCAATATAGATAGCCCATGCTGCATACAACGGCAGAAAAGCCCCGATGAGTAAAGCCACCGCCATTGTCAACATCATAGATAGAAGCGCTCTTTTACTCACCTATCAAACATCGGCTATTTAATTCAACTCTAAACTAATCAGGAAATATAACTCATCAGAAATATCAGAACGAACTAGCCAGAATCATCAGCTACGCTTGTGAAAGATGAAAAAATTGCTAGCACAAATCGCCAAGTGCACCGTCTGTGAAACGCAGTTACCTTTGGGGCCGCGACCTGTCGTAGCTGCCCACCCAAATGCGAAGATCGCTATTATTGGTCAAGCGCCTGGCACAAAGGTCCATGAAACAGGCATTCCCTGGGATGATCCAAGCGGCCGACAGCTTCGAAAGTGGCTTGCTGTTACTGAGAAACAATTTTATGATGTGAATCTCTTTGCTATCGTGCCTATGGGTTTTTGTTACCCTGGCAAGTCTAAAAGTGGTGACGCGCCACCTCGACCTGAGTGCGCGCCTCTCTGGCATGCGCCTTTGTTTGAACACATGCCAACTATTGAACTAACACTGCTTATAGGCGCCTACGCCCAAAGGTATTACCTAGCAAATGCTACGGAGAGAAACTTGACCGAAACAGTGCGGTCATTTCAAAACTATTTACCAACCTATTTGCCGTTGCCGCATCCTTCTCCTCGTAATCGTTTCTGGTTGTCTAAGAACCATTGGTTCGAGCAGAATGTTTTACCTGCGCTCCAAGTGAATGTTGCAAAGCTTCTTAACTGATCTGCGTCCACGCTTCTTTGTGCTGTTAGACTATTTCTGTGTCACTACAACCTGATGTTTTACCCGCTTCATTTGTTCTTAAGGCGGATCGCATCGCCAAAGGCGGGGCCTGCATAGGCAAAGCGCCAGACGGCCGAACTGCATTCATTACTGGCACTATCCCAGGTGAACAAGTCGAAGTTACCGTTGAGAAAGAGCACAAAAACCGTGTTGAGACAACATGCGATGTAGTGGTCGATCCTTCGCCTCACCGCATCAAGCCTGCGTGTAAACACGTGCAAGATGGCTGCGGCGGTTGTGACTGGCAACATATTGACGCCACCCATCAAAGCACATTGCGCAACGCTATCGTCGCCGACGGTCTACGACGGCTAGGTGGCATAACTGACGTGCCGATCGTTAGCGGACCAACACTTAGCGCAGCTGATTACCGCTCCACTGTTAAAGCTGCGGTTATAAACGGCAAAGCAGGTTTTCGCAAAGTAGGCTCACATGATCTTGTTGCGGTCGACCAATGTGTTATCGCTCATCCATTAGCTGAAGAGGTTCTAAGCGAAGGAAACTTTGGCGAGGCAAACGAGATCACTATTCGGGTTGGGGTCAACACAGGTGACCGTCTACTTATAGTCGATGTTCCTAAAGAAACAGTTAGTGTGCCAGAGGACGTTGTTGTAGTTGAAAAAAATGAGCTGAAGGCTGGCAAGCGAGCGTTCTATCATGAAGAGGTAGGTGGCAAACGTTTCAGAATTTCGGCGTACTCGTTTTTTCAATGTCGACCAGATGGTGCTTTAACACTGGCGCAGCTTGTTAACGAAGCGATTAGCCAAACTCCTGGGACAGTGCTTGACGCCTACTGCGGCGTCGGTCTTTTCGGTGTTTTAAGCGGCGAAGGGCGCACTGTTGTTGGTGTCGAATCTAATAAATCGGCCATTGCGGATGCCAAGATAAATTATGCCAAAGGCAACAAAGTTATTCATTCTCGATTTGAAAATTGGACTAGCTCACCCTTTGATGTGGTGATTGCTGACCCTGCCCGTGCCGGGCTCAAGAAACAGGGTTGCGCTAAGATAGCCGCCACAGGCGCGCAAGCTATTGCACTTATCAGCTGCGACCCAGCCTCGCTAGCAAGAGATGCCAAAATTTTAACCTCTGAGCACAACTATTCATTAGAGAAAGTCACAACGGTCGACATGTTTGCGCATACATCGCACGTCGAAACTGTCAGCTTGTTCACTTAACGATTCTCTAGCTCTTCTGATAACTCTAGCCAAGCTTCTTCAGCTTCGCTAAGTTTGACTGTTGCGTCGCTTAGTTCATCGCCGAGCTCGGCCAATTTGCTATGGTCACTTCCAGCGTTAACTAGGGCTTTTTCGAGCGCTGACTTTTTCTTATCAAGCGACGCTACCGTTTTCTCAGCTTGTCGAAGCTCATGATTGATAACGCTTTTTGATCTACCAGATGAAGGCTTCGCCGCTTTCGACGACCCCTGCGATTTCTTCGCTTCGCTCGCGCCGATAACATCACGCTTGCCTGTTTTTTTGCGTGATTCGTCCCATGCGTTAAACCCGCCTGGCCAACGAGTCGCTGTTCCTTTGCCATCAAGCACTAAAGCATCAGCAACAACACGGTTCAGAAAGGCTCTATCGTGACTCACAACAACAACCGCCCCAGGCCAATCATGCAAAAAATCTTCCAACGAACGCAAAGTCTCTAAGTCTAAATCATTTGTAGGCTCGTCAAGAAACAACACATTTGGACGCTGCGCTAGAACTTGGAGCAGCTGCAAACGACGCTGCTCTCCCCCGCTTAACATATGCACTTGCGCCCATTGGGTGTCTTTATCGAACCAAAACGATTCCATCAGGCGCGTGTCTGTCCAATCGGGTTCACGATGCGGCCCTGCGACAACTTCACGAGCACGCAGGTTTGGGTCAAGGTCGGCGCCAAGCTGATCATAATAGCCAAGTTTGATAGTGCTACCTGTGGTGACATCACCTTCGTCAGGTTTGAGCCGCTCTGCCATAATATTTAGCAATGTCGACTTGCCAGCACCATTTGGTCCGACGATGCCAAGACGCTCACGTGCATCGAGGCGAAGTTCAATATCTTTAAAAAGCTGCCGTCCATCTGGGGCTGTTTTACTTACACCTTCTAGTTCGATCACAACATCGCCGATGCGAGGGGTCTCGAATTCAAGGTGCAGGTCGCCGCTGCGAGCAGGCCCTTGCGCTTTTGTTTCTATCAGCGCTTTGGCTTTATCTATGCGAGCTTTCGGCTTCGATGTTCGAGCTTTCGCACCTCGACGTAGCCACGCCAACTCTGACTTGGCCAGATTTTTTCGTACAGCTTCGGCGCTTGCCGCTTGCGCTTCACGGGTCGCTTTCGCTTCAAGGTAGCTGCTATAACCGCCGTTATGCACATAACCTGAGCCTCTATCTAGCTCAATCATTCGTGTTGTGACACGGTCAAGCAGATAACGATCGTGACTCACCAACAAGAGGCCAGAGGACATCTGTGTTAAACGGTTCTCTAACCATTCAATAGATTCAAGATCAAGATGGTTTGTCGGCTCATCAAGAATCAGCAAGTCAGCGGGCGTAAGCAACGCTCTTGCTAACGCTACGCGTTTACCTTCACCACCTGAAAGCGTTTTAGTATCGCGCTCGACATGGTTAGCCATACCGAGTTTTTGCAGAACCGTTTCAGCTTCCCAATCTTGCCAACTACCTTCTTTAGAATACACAGCATCGGCAACAGTACCTTCGGGCAGATCCGAGCTTTGTTCAAGAACTGCCACTCGAACCCCTTGACCAAAGCGTATTTCGCCAGATTCTGGCGCCACCTCGCCGCAGATTGTCCGCAGCAGTGTTGACTTCCCAGTGCCGTTGATGCCCAACACGCCGACACGTTCACCTCTAGACACTGTCAATGAGACATCACGAAACAAATCACGATCAGGTCGAGTCATCGTCAAATTCACAGCATCAAATAGAATCACTCCCCCAAGGCTAGCGGCTGTACCTACTCTCTGTTGAGAACGTTAGAGTTTACTTATCAGTGCCTGTCTTCGACTAAGCCAGCCGATAAGTACCGCAATAGCGCGCGGATCTTGCCGCAGCGCATGTCCAGCGCCACGGATAAAGCGCAAGTCGCAATCGCCGTGCGAGTCAGCGATAAAACGAGCATCGAAATGAGGAACAACGCTATCTTCAGAACCATGCATCACGAGCATAGGAATGTTGTGTGCTTTCGCAGCAGCTTCAACCGTACGAACTTCACGTAGTTCTGCTTGCCAAGCTGCATAATCTTCTGGGAAACCAGGTGTTGTTATTGCGTTAATGGTTTTGGCGTATGAAAGCAAGTCTTCAGGGTTACTCGCCCAGTCATCGAAATCGGCTGGAGAGCCCAACAGCGCCACGCCGTGTACAGTTTCACGTTCGACTGCTGCTGCTAGACCGACAGCCCCACCTGTGCCAAATCCGCAGATCCATAGTTGTTCTAGTTTCACTTCTTCAAGAAGATAGTCAATCGCAAGCAAAGCGTCGTTGACCCATTGTTGTAGAGAAAAATCGCCGGCCGAAGTGCCGCATCCACTAAAAATGACACTCAACGAGACGCAACCAAGTTGAGTAGTTATGCGATCTGCCAACGAGGACATATCGCTACCAGCTTTCGCTGCAGGAACATCGCCTGAAGGGAAACCATGAAGAATTAGGACTCCGTGAGAGGAACGGTCTTCAGCACCAGTTGGAAACGCTATATGCCCCTGCAGATTATTACCTGTAGGCGAAATAATTCTAATCTGATTTACCGATTCCTCTATCATGCTTTCACACTACTGCCTATATGTAAAGCGACGGCTTGAGCGGATATTTTTTCTTTACTTTCATTATTGTGCCTGCGATTTGCTATGCAAATACTTCCAACACAAAGCTGACTATAAACATCTTACATTTACCTTTATTTTTATACACAATCACAAACCAGATAATTTCATAAATAAAACGAAAATTTATTACGAATTAACTGTCAATAACCTTGCAAGTTACGTGGATGTATTCTACTTTATGCAACTACAGATAACCATGCGAGGTAGAAACATGACCACCGCCAACATGTTAACCACATTGCCCAATTTAGACCGAAAAGATAACCTTACTATAGACATACGGTCAGAACCAGCGACCGTGAGTTTCAACGGTCGAACGTTACCACTAAAAACTGGAAAGCCTGATCTTAGCAGCCGTCTAACTATACGAACATTCGATATAGCATCTTCTTCACTACTTCTAATTGCAACCTTTCCTCTCTTTATTTTATTATTCATTTCAGTTAAAATTACCTCGAAAGGACCTGCTATATATAAAGATAAGCGGGTTAGCCATAGGAAGCCATATTTTAATCTTTATAAATTTAGAACCATGCATGAAAATGCAGAAGAGATTCTAGAAGAGCTCATGAGCGACGAAAAAATGAGCACTGAGTACAAAAAATATGCCAAACTTAAACAAGATCCGCGAATTACAAGCATTGGCTCATTTCTTAGAAAAACTAGCCTAGATGAACTTCCGCAGCTTCTAAACGTTCTTAAAGGCGATATGAGCCTTATTGGACCAAGACCCAAAAGCCAAGAAGAACTAGCTGTCTTTTCATATGCAATGCCGACTATTTTGCGTGTTAAACCCGGCATCACAGGCTTGTGGCAAGTAAGCGGACGCAATGAACTAACACTCGAAGAACGCGTTATGCTCGACGTTGAATATGCAACAACACGTAGCGCTAGCCAAGATATTGTCATCTGCTTCAAAACAGCCAAACAGATGGTTCAGCCAATGTCTAATGGCTCTTACTAGAAAAATTGCCTCTACGTTCCACACATTTTGGCTGCGCTCGACACGTTACACCCCAGCTTTAACAGATCGCCACTTAGCAGGTTCAGCAAATAATAAGTAAAAATATCTTACAAAGCTATCCTTAACTCTATGATTCTTCTCGCGCTAGGCATTTCGCTACTGCTAATTGTCGTCCTTGCATTGCTATTTATTGGCGCTGGCGTAGAAAAAACCAACAATATGCCAGACCAGATCATAATTGATGTGTATGAAGCAATTGAATACTGCGCGCAAGCGTTACCAAACCAAACAACTGCTTCGTTGAGTTACGATGAGCTTCGCAAAGCTTTGCGGTTACATCTTGAATGGCTCCAAGCCCATCATTGGGCACCAGAGCATCAGCAAGATGCCATCGTATTTCAAACGCTTGACCCGCTCGACTACGTGCTTGAACGCGCTGACATTACTGGCTTAAACATACACGGGGAACAAGCCGCACAAATTATTGAAGCGCACATGTCGTATTTAGAGAGTAGCGGCGCAATCCATATAGACGACCCTGCGCTTGTCGAAAAAGACTTGGCGCATCTGCCTATTCTTCTTGAGAGCACAGAAGAAAAGCATGGCGAACTCTCGTCTTAGACGATGCAAGCCCCAACAGTGTCTATTTCCACCTGCAACAACCGACCAGTTCTTTGGAGCGCATCGTCTATTTTGTTTTTAGTTTTTTCATCACGTACATATGCGATACTTGGGCCAGATCCGCTTAGCCATACTGCTGTTGCGCCAAGTTCTTGGGCCTGGTCATACGCCTTGAGAGAAGCTGGAAGCGAAGCTAGTCGCTGTTGCTGATGCAATCGATCGTCCATGGCTTTGCCTAGTAGCTGCGTGTTGTTTTCATACAACGCAGCCATCAATATGGCAACAGAACCTATGTTTGCTACCGCATCTTGCAGTGGTGGGTGTGAAACTAATGCAGCGCGAGATTTTGTTGTTGCGCTTTTATTTTCTGGAATCCAAATCGTCACCTGGTCAAAAAGATTCGACTTTTTTACTTGATGATGAGTTTGGCCAGAAACAATCATTATCTTGCCGTAGACACTGGCGGCTGCGTTATCGCCATGTCCTTCGAGTCTGCGTACTAGACGAAAACTTTTCTCTTTCGCAAGATCGATTGACATGCCTTGCTGCAAGTATGCAACCATTGCGCCCGCCGTTCGAGCAGCAGCAGAAAACCCTACTCCCCGACCGCTAGGCAACTGGTGTCTAAACCACAAGTCACCAGAACCGCCAGCGGCTCGAAAAGCTTTTAAAGCAATATGATTCTGATCACAGAAAATGTTCATCCCGTCGACGGCGTCGCTTGCCCAAACATAACTTGTTATTGCCATACTTAGAACATCGAAACCAGGACCAAGATTGGCGCTTGATCCTGGAACTTTAACCGTTATTGATCCCTGCTTTTGTGATGGCACTGTTACACGATAGCGCTTTGTTGCGATTACCCGTTACGGAGTCGGACACGTAACCTGATTGGCGTTGGACCAAGCTCGAAACCTTCACGAATTTGTCGCTCGATATAGCGCAGATAACTGTTGCCAATCGCTCGATTTGAAAACAACGTGAACGTCGGCGGATCAGTTGCGCCCTGTGTTGCATACAAGATACGAGCCCCGCCAGGCGCAGGCTGTGCTTGCTGCGCACGACGGATAATATCGTTGACTTTCCTTGTGGGGATTCTTGCGCGATAAGCATCAAGCGCCGCATCAAGCGACGGCAAAATACGGTTCGTGTTTTTGCCATGCAGCGCAGAAATTCTATGCACATCGATATCTGGCAGAAACGAGAAACGGTACTCTATCTGATGCTGAAGATCTAGCTTGTCGTCAGTCGAAAGCAGATCAATCTTGTTCAAGATGACGACGATCGGACAGCCTGCTGCGTCAACTCGCTCGGCTAGACGCTGATCTTGATGCGTCACCCCTTCAGTCGCATCAATCACAAGCAACGCCACATCAGCGCCGTCAACGGCTTTTAGCGAACGCAACACCGAATAATATTCTGTATCTTCTTTTATTTTTGTGCGCCGACGCATGCCAGCGGTGTCTAAGAAACACATCGGACCTGATGGCGTATCGATAACAGTATCAACGGTGTCACGGGTCGTGCCAGCCATATCGTGAACAATTGAACGTTCTTCGCCAATCAGCTGATTAAACAGCGTTGATTTGCCAACGTTAGGACGCCCGACAAGGGCCACTTTAAAGATCTTTTCATCGTCTTCTTGGGCTAGCTCTTCGCCTTCGTTCTCTTCTTCTGGCAGAAGCGTCACCAGTTTATCTAACATATCGCCGACGCCGATGCCATGTAGCGAGCTGACAGGGTGCGGATCGCCGAACCCTAAGCTATAAAGATCCCAGATAAGATCCATATGTTTTTCGTTATCGACCTTGTTTGCGATCAACATTGACGGCGTTGCGATGTTGCGAATTTTTTTGAGCGCCAGCAAATCTTCATCGGTGACACCGATCATCGCGTCGACAACAAACAAAACCACATCAGCTTCTTTAAAGGCTTCTTCTGCCTGGCGAGAAACTTTTTTATCAAGCTCTGAACCGCCTGTGAGCCAACCGCCAGTGTCGGTCAGCAAAAAATCTTTACCCTGCCATTCGGCTTCAACAGTTTTGCGGTCACGAGTCACGCCGGGGCGTTCCTCGACAATCGCCTCACGTTTACCTAAAACGCGGTTTAACAATGTTGACTTGCCAACGTTAGGCCTACCAACTATTACAACTTCTGGCAGCTGCTTCATATCGATGACCTTTACCTAGATGCAACTGTCAAGGATAAAGGCTTTCTTGCAGCTTACGACAGAAACTCTAAGGAGATCTGTTTATTGTTCCAATGGATTGGGTTTCGCAATGCACTACTCAAGGCTCATAGGTTTTTCTGCTGACAGGTTTGAAGCTGGAGACAAAGGAGCAACAGTAAAGAGTTCGACTGGTGGAGCGCAGCCAAACCCTATACGATTAGAAATAGTACTCACCGCCCAAACCTAACAACCCCAAACTCAATACACAACTGCCTGGTGATGCGGGTAGATGCATCTAAAGCTGCTAACTAGCTATAAGCTAAAATAGGTTTCTACAACAAGTGAGCAGATGGCAACACAAGAAAAGCGATTAAAGATAGCAGTTATAGGATCAGGTGCAGCTGGATTAACAGCTGCTTACTACTTATCAAAATCTCACGATGTTGTGCTTTACGAAGCAGCAGATCGTCTTGGTGGACATGCAAACACTGTCACCGTCGATGATCCTACACTCGGGTCTGTCGGTGTTGACACTGGCTTTATTGTCCATAACGATCGCAACTACCCCAATTTTTTAGAGCTCATCAACGAACTAGGCGTTGCAACGCAGCCAAGCGAAATGAGTTTCGCTGTTGACGACATCGACCGAGCAATCATCTATCGAGCGACCAGCCCCAAAACCCTTTTCGCGAAAAAATCAAACCTAGTCAAAGCTGATATGTGGCGCATGCTTAGAGATATTTTTCGTTTCCATAGAGCCGGGAAAAAATTTCTGCAAGACGGATCAGACCAAACAAACACAACCGCACAGTTCATAAAGAAACACCGCTATAGCAACGCGTTTGTGGAGCTGTACCTTATCCCCCTTGGCTCTTCAGTATGGTCGGCAGACCCGCAAACCTTTCTCGATTTTCCTGCCTATAGCCTGCTTTCTTTTCTTGACAATCACGGCTTGCTCAGCATCGGCAACCGCCCGAATTGGCGCACTGTTACAGGCGGCAGTCAAACCTATGTGCAAGCACTCGCCAAGCGCTTTGAAGAGCAAGACGGTCGCATTATGCTCAACAGCAAAGTAACCAGTGTTACCCGATCAGATGATCAGCTGCCGTGCCGCATCACAACTGGGCAAGGCACTGAGCGCTATGACAAGGTGGTCGTTGCCTGCCATAGCGACCAGGCGCTCGATATTTTAGAGGACTCGACAGACCAGGAAGCCGATTTTCTCTCGGCAATACGCTATCAAAAAAACACGGCAACGCTGCACACCGATACGACAATCTTACCTCAGCCAGAGACTACTTGGGCGGCTTGGAACTATCGTGCAACCAAAGACGCAAGCGATGCGCATATAACCTATGATTTAACAAACCTGCAGCGGCTAGACACCGAGACACGCTACCTTGTTACGCTCAACGATTCTGCAATGATAGACGAACAAAAGATCTTGGCGCAATTCGACTATGCCCATCCAGTGTTCAACCAGGCGGCTATTTCTGCTCAGCGAAACAGCGCACAGCTGCTTGGTGAAGGAGTAACAACAACAAACACGTTTTTCTGTGGCGCATATTGCGGCTACGGTTTTCACGAAGATGCTGTTGTTGCGGCTAGACGAGTTGTCGACGCAATAGAAAAAGTAAGCTAACAGATGCGGCCTCAAGAAAGCGCTGTTTGTTTCAGCGAAGTACAACACCACCGCATGTTTCCGACCCGTCATAGCTTCACAAATAAGATGACACAAATCTGGATCGACCCTGATAAACCGCAGGCTCTCTTCGATAAACATAGGCTATGGTCGGCAAGTCGTTTTGCTCCAATCAGATTTAAGCGCAAAGACTATTTTAATAAAAGCACAGAGTCAATAACTGCCAATGTTAAATGTATGGTCGCAGAACAGCTTGATAACAAAGATCTGGGCAGTGTCAGAATGGTGACCCAACCGAGAATGTGGGGGTGGCTTTTTAATCCTTTAACTATTTATTTTGTTTGGGATGTGAAGGATCAACTTTGTGCGGCCGTTCTAGAAGTCACTAACACGCCTTGGAAGGAGCGGCATTTTTATTGCTGCGCGCTTGTCTATAACAATGAGAAAAGCCTTTGGGAAGCGACATTTGATAAGAAACTTCACGTTTCGCCTTTCCTAGCCAGTAACTATCGTTATGACTTCACCGTTAAAGAACAAGGCAATGACGTCATCGTTTTGCTTAACGTTGTGCCGCTAAATCAGGATGCAAAGCCAATACTGCGAACAGTACTGAAAATTCGTCGACAAGAGCCAACAAAGCAAACATTGTCGAAAGCGCTACGCTATAACGCTTTTTCGACGTTTAAGACAAGTCTTGGCATCCATTATCAGGCATTACGATTATGGCTCAAAAGAGTGCCGTTTGTGGCACACACAAAAAATCGTTAAGACAACACTTTTCCACGAGTCCATGCTGGTGACAAATCAGAAGCCGCACAAAATAGTACAACCAGAGTCTGTCTTGTGATTGGCTAGTTGAGCAAAATAATAGCTACTTGCGGTCTATATAGAAGCTATTCAATATGCAGAATTTAAGCGTATACTTGTTTAAGCAGCCAGGCTAACAATCACTAGAGGTGCTTCTATGACTTCGGTCGACCCAGTCCATGACATACAACAGCATTCAAACACCATCATGGATTCACCGCCGCCTAACTGGATCGGCCGAATCTCTCCAGAAGGGTTACTGGCCACAATGGCACGCCCGAAGAATTACGGGGCTGCTGGCAACCGCATTGCCGAAAGGGTTCTTCGCAAACTGCTCACCCAGTTACGCTTCGACGAGTTAGAAATTACTTCACCTAACGGCCATTTGACACGATACGGCAAAATAGATTTAACGCAGAAAGCACCACTTGTAGGACACATGCAAGTATATGACAGCCAAATGTGGCGAGCGATCGCGACGGAAGGGTCAGTCGGCTTAGGCAGAAGCTATATCGAAGGCTGGTGGGACAGCCCAGACCCTGTTGCTGTTATTCAGATCCTTCTGCGCAACTTCATTTTGCTCGACAAAGCCCGTAACATTTTTGCTACATCTGTCAAACCTCTCAAAAAAGTATCCCAAAAAATTCGTCCAGCAACCAGCAAAGCTCGCAATAAAGAAGACATCGCAAGCCATTATGACATAGGCAATAGTTTCTTTAAACTGTTTCTCGACGAGACGATGACCTATTCTTCTGGCGTTTTTCTTTCAGACGACGAAACTTTAACGCAAGCTAGTATCAACAAGTACGATCGTCTATTAGACAAACTTAGCGTCGATTCAAACGATCATTTGCTTGAAGTTGGCACAGGATGGGGTGCTATGGCGATACGAGCCGCGACACAGCGCAACTGTCAAGTTACAACAACTACTATTTCAGAAGAGCAGTTTGCCGAGGTGCAGAAACGAATCGGGCAACATCGTGAAAACCTGCCCATTGAAGTGCTGAAAAAAGATTGGCGTGATCTGACAGGCACCCACGACAAGATAGTTTCTATCGAAATGATTGAAGCAGTTGACTGGCGTGACTATAAAAAGTTTTTCAAAAAACTAGAAGATAACCTGTCAGCCGATGGTCTTATTGGGCTGCAAGCTATCTGTGTTCCCGACCGAAATTTTGAACGCATTAAACATACCGAAGATTTTATTCGCAGATTTGTGTTCCCAGGTGGTTATCTCCCCTCAATCGGTGCTATATCAAAAGCATTACGGTCAACGCAACTACAGATTATTGATGTGGAAGACTTCTCTGCACATTACAGCGAAACACTACGCCGTTGGCGCGCCACCTTCGACCAAAAAGTTGATGAAATCAAAATGCTTGGTTTAGATGACAAATTTATTCGACTTTGGCGCTTCTACCTAGCTTATTGCGAAGCTGGTTTCACTGAAAGACATTGCAGCGTGAACCAGATTATAATCGCTGGGCCCCAGTGGCGACCAGATGGATTGGCGCTACGCCCATGCTAACAAAAACAGCTGAAGCTGCTTCTGTCTCAAAAGTTATGCTGTGTGCTCCTAGAGGTTTTTGTGCTGGCGTCGAGATGGCTATTAAAGCGTTGAACGCCATGGTTGCTGCTTTTGAAGCACCCGTGTACTGCTATCACGAAATTGTCCATAACAAACTCGTAGTCGAAAATTTTGAATCTCGTGGTGTTATTTTTGTCGACGACATCGCTGATGTCCCGGCTGGTAAGCCGATAATGCTTTCAGCGCATGGTTCTGCTCCTGAGGTTGTCGAAGCTGCGAAACAGCGCGGCAACTACGTTGTTGACGCTGTCTGCCCATTAGTAACTAAGGTGCATCATGAAGTGAAGGTTCGTTCTAAAAAGGGGTACCGCATTATCTATGTTGGCCATGATGGCCATGAAGAGGCTGTAGGCACAATGGCTGTTGCTCCACATGCTATTCACCGTGTTGAATCGGTTGAAGAGGTTGAACAGCTCCCCCATTTTGAGGAACCAACTGCACTGCTTGCACAAACAACGCTCAGCCATCGTGACTGGTCTTCTGTCGCTGACGCTGCGAAAGAAAAATATCCAGATATTTACATGCCAGGCAAATCAGATTTGTGTTTTGCCACAACAAACCGGCAAGCTGCGCTGCTGCAAACCGCAGCGGACTGTGATGCTTTTGTAGTGATTGGCTCAGCAAACAGTTCAAACACAAACGCGCTTGCACAGTTAGCCAAAGAAGCAGGTTGTGAACAGGTGCTTCGAGTTAACAGTCACGAAGAGCTGCCTGAGGGCCTCACAGGCGTTGTCGGTGTTACTGCTGGCGCTAGTGCGCCAGAAAATGTTGTGCAGGAAGTCTTGGCTTTTCTAGACCCAACTGATGGAGTCGAGCAAGTAACCGTTACGAAAGAAACCGAATATTTTCCGCCGCCTCGCAGTTTACGCAACTTATTAGCGTCCATCGATGTGCTTGCAACTCTCGCTTTAGGCGGTTCGACTAGTGACCGTCCGACCTATCAAGACAAGAAAGTAAGCGCCTCAGAAGTTCTGGTCTAGCAAACACGGCGGCTATAGTATGTAGCGATGAGCTCTTCGACTGAACCTTTTGTATCTGAACTATTTAACCCTGATGATTGGGACAAAATTTCTGGGTTTGAATTTGCCGATATCACGTATCATAAAGCGAAAAATGTTGCAGCTGTTCGCATCGCTTTTAATAGGCCGCAGGTGCGTAATGCCTTTCGTCCACAAACCGTTGACGAGCTTTATACAGCGCTCGATCATGCGCGTATGAGTTCAGATGTCGGCGCTGTTCTGCTAACAGGCAATGGGCCATCGGCGAAAGATGGCGGCTGGGCTTTTTGTTCAGGTGGCGATCAAAGCGTGCGAGGTAAACATGGCTATGAGTACGCTCCGACGACAGACTCGACACCAAGTGCGCCAGATCCGAAGCAGCGTGCCGCCGCATCAGGCCGACTTCACATTCTAGAGTGTCAACGACTTATCCGCATGATGCCCAAAGTAGTCATCGCTGTTGTGCCTGGCTGGGCCGCTGGCGGAGGCCACAGCTTGCATGTTGTTTGTGATCTGACCATAGCTAGTCAAGAACACGCCAAGTTCAAGCAGACAGATACTGATGTTGCGAGCTTTGACGGTGGTTTTGGTTCTGCTTATTTGGCGAAGCAAGTCGGCCAGAAAATCGCGCGGGAAATATTTTTTCTGGGACGCACCTATACCGCTGATGAAGCGCTCGGACAAGGCGCAGTTAATGCTAGCGTGCCACATGATCGACTTGAAGAAACAGCATTGCAATGGGCGAAAGAAATTTGCGAGAAAAGCCCGACAGCGCAACGCATGGTCAAATTTGCATTCAACCTGACAGACGATGGATTGATGGGACAGCAAGTTTTCGCAGGCGAAGCAACAAGGCTAGCCTACGGTACAGACGAAGCCAAAGAAGGCCGTGACTCGTTCTTAGAAAAACGTGAACCCAACTGGTCAGACTATCCATATCATTATTAAGGCATTTCTGTTTAGTATTAGATGCCCTCAGTTTTTCCACTCCGCTTGGGGTGGTTCCACGCAGATTTTAGCGGTTCTCTGGTAAAGCGATTTGATACAAAAACGAATAAGTAGAGATAGCCTTAAAGATGTTGACTCGCCCGAAAACTCTTACTTTGCAGCTGGTGACAAGAAAGAGTTACTCTACCCCTATAGCGTAATTCTGTAACGTTTCACAACAAGTGTTTGAGCATAATCATCCATAACGGTGCGATGACACAGGCTGCTTGAGAACAAGTAAAACACTGAAAGGATACCTATAATAAAAAAATCGATGACTGGAACTATATTATCAGCAAGCGTCCATAGAAAATAGTCAGGCAAAGTGGGAAATATATACACCAACACCATAGACGCTAACGCCGCAGTGTTAACTGCTACGAGGTTTAGGGTACGTCGCATACCAATGCCGAGACCCAAAGGTTTTGGTTGATATTCAAGAAGAGAACTTTCGTCTTCCTCGTCGAAGTTGAGCGATTCAATTGGGACAATTTTTAGGTCTAGGATTATCTTGCCTAAAGTCCCAGAGGCGTAGCTATTCATCAAAACAAAGTAGCTTGTCGATAAAAATATTGTGCCAGCAGTGACAAACAATTCAGTAGTAGCGGAATCAGCAGTGCCATCATGCAGTCGGAATTGTAACGAAAGTCCTGCCGTGAAACGTATGGCATTCACCACGAGAGCAATCAAAATAGCATCTATCAACCACGCAAAAATTCGTTCAGATGGCGCTGCTAACTGCACGTTGTTTTGTTTCTCTATTTTCGTCACAACGCACTTCCCGCCAGGGTGTAGAAACCGCTGCTACACCTACTTCTAAAACTATACCGAGCTGAATGTGAAACACTCGATCCTAGATTTTACAACACCTGTTCACAGCGTTGCTTAGTAGTAATTTCTGCGACGAAACAAAAGTAATAAAAAATTTTTCCAGCAGTTACGGTTTCTTTGTATAGACGATCTAAGCTATTGCAACGAATCGAGCATCGCAGTGAATTTGGCTTCAGTTTCGGCTAACTCGGCGGCTGGGTCGCTGTCAGCAACTATGCCGACACCAGCACAAACTGTTGCCTTCTCGGCGCTAATTTGCGCCGAGCGAATCCCAACAGCAAACGCTCCGTTGCCTTGCCAATCCACCCAGCCGACAGGCCCGCCATAGCGACCTCGGTCGAAGCCTTCAAGTTCGTCTATAATTTTAAGCGCTTCTGCTTGAGGGTTGCCACCCAAAGCTGGTGTCGGATGCAAAGCAGCGACTAGCTCAAGGATAGAAGCTGCAGGTTTTGATAGAAGTCCAGCAACTTTTGTGCCTAGATGATGCACGTTAGCAAGTGAGACAACAGACGGCTGCGGCTCAGCATCAACATAGGAGCAAAACGGCAAAAGCGTATCGAGCAGCCAGGAAATCGTTATCTGATGTTCCCAGCGGTCTTTGTCAGATTTCAGCAACATCTCTATGCCAGCTTGATCAATCTTTGCGTCCTCATGCTTTGGTGTCGTGCCAGCAAGCGGATGGGCGCTAACGTGCTGCTGTGAACGAGCGACAAGCATTTCTGGTGAAGCCCCAACAAACTGATCAATAGCAAAAATAACTGCTGTTGGAAATCTTTGCTGCAACCTTTCTAGCAGCGACGTAATGACTAGCGGCTGAGCCGAAACGACATGTTGCTGCCGGGCTAAAACAACTTTTTCTACTTCGCCTGCTTTGATACGATCAATTGCTGCTTGCACAACGTCACGGCGCCACGTCGATGGATCCATCGCAGGTTCTACATGCAAGTTTTTTTTGTCACCGTTGCTGACAACCTGTGGCTCTTGGCTACTAGCCGCATTGATACGCTCCAACGCTTCTTCCTTAGAACTTGTATGCGGATATGTAAGCCAGCAATGGCCCTCACTATCTTGCCCTGCTACTATCTGTGGAATAACAAGTTCGCTAGCCGCCTCTGGATCAAATGAAAGCGCACCGAATGCAACAGGACCCCGCCCAGGCAACGTGGTGTCTCCACTCAAATTAGCCGCAGCTAGCGTCTTCTGCAAGGCTGGCAATTCTGTTAACCTAGAGATTTCTAGCCTTGCCGCTTCGCCTACCCCAGCAAGAACAAAACCGTCGTGTGACCACACTAAAGAAGTGGCTGAACCAAGCGCAAAGACATCCAACGGGTTGATCGGCGATGTTATAAACTGCACGCCTCTATACTACCTTTCTTTGCTACTCTTGACGAGATAGATAACCTGAAGAATGATTTCTTATAGCTCCAAAGATGTACTCACAGCAAAAGAAACCGATTTGTACAGTGCTCTTTGAGATAAGCAAGACAGGCTTTATTTAGGGTCATCACTTGTTGACCAGTTCGGCATGCATCTTGCAAGTTATACGAGAAACTTGAGTACGAAGTAACACAAGAGTTAGGAACCTACTATTTCGGTCTACCTTGGATACGCATGGGAAAAAAGTTAACAAACTCAAATGCATAAGGGCATCTTGAAAAAGTATAGATGCTCACTGTATTTCCGCTCTGCTCGGGATCGATCGCAGTGGCATAGATATCTGTGATCTTCTGATAGAAGCGCCGCTCGCTAGCTCTGATCTCACGAACTCGTTCTAACAGCTCATCGAAATAATCCTTGCCGAAATGTGATCCTTCTTTAAGCCTGTCATCATCTATAGCAAACCCTTTGATGATATAGCTTTTTAAAGTTTCTGTAGCCCAGATACGGAACTGTGTCGCCTGTTTGGAATTAACACGATAACCAACAGAGATAATAGCATCCAAACTATAGAACTGCGTGCGGTATGACTTACCGTCCTCAGCAGTATTCCGGAATTTCCGGATAACTGAATCAGCATTTAATTCACCTGACTCAAAAATATTTTTGAGATGCTCGCTAACAGTTCGAACATCAACTCCAAAGAGACCACTCATCTTCTTCTGAGAAAGCCACACCGTTTCGTTCTCAAACAAAACATCAACACGAATAGAGCCATCAGAAGAGGTGTACAACATGAAATCAGTCTTTGCCTAAGGCTGGTTTTCTAGAATCATACTGAAAGTATAGCAACTACCCACTAAGGACAAGAACGTAAGTTCGTTTTGCTTACCAACTGGCCCGTGTTGGCATGGCTCATCACACCCCCTACAGACGCTCAAGATAGAGTGCGCAACGCCGAAGTTGGCAAGATAAAAATAGCTGGATTATCAAAACTGTAGTAGTTCAACTGGCCATTAGAACTGCTACAGTTGGCAGGAACCCAAAAGTTCGAAAAATTTGGCTCGGAGGGGAGGACTCGAACCCCCAATGTCTGGACCAGAACCAGGTGTGTTACCAATTACACCACCTCCGAACGAGGCTTATTACTAGAACAATAGTAGCGCCAGGGCCCGATTATGCCACCCTGGATCATATTTATATTTACGTGCTAGCCTAACTTTTCTAGGCGGCGGAAACTAATGATTCGACCAACTGATACGGCTGCTGTTTCTCTAACCAAACGTTTTGTCGAATATGGTGCGCCTGTCGTGGCAACCTCGGCATCGAGACCTACTTCTTTTGCAACAAGCTGCGCTCTTTTGGCATGGAATGGGTCCGTCACTAAAATGACCTTCCGATCGTCCTCGCCTAAAAAGTTAGCTGTTGCCGCTAATGACTCATATGTTGAGCTGCCGCCAACTTCAAGCTCTAATTTGTCGTCGTCGATCGAAACCTGCTTACGCAAATATTTAGAACCTGCAGAAGCTTCAGAGGAAATATCTCCTTCTTGTTTGCCGCCTGTCACAACAATTTTTTGCACTTGCCCACTACTATAGAGCTTGGCCGCAACGTCTAGCCGTGCCTCAAGAACAGGCGAAGGCACACCGTTATATTGTGCTGCGCCAAGCACAATAGCTGTCGGCGCTTCTTGTGTCGAAGACGAGCGTGCGGCATACCAAACATCAAGAAAGTTTGCTCCTAAATATAGAAGAAAAAAGCCTATGATAAGCAGAAAAAATGACTTCTTACTGAGAAGACGAGCGCGGGCAGCTTCTTCATCTATCACAATCGTCGGCTCTATAGTAAGACCAGTGTCTAGCTCTTCACTTCGCGCAAGTGGCTCTTCAGAGTTTTGCACGAGCGGCTTTCAACCTTGCAATAGCAACTTCACGGTCTAGCTCAGCTAACGGTTCGAACAAAGGCAACCCAGTACGACTTCCAGTTACAGCCAAACGCACAGGCAGCTGGGTTTTTGTTCCAAGTTCTTCACCGACACCAAAAACCAGTTTTTCTAATGCATCAGGCGTCCACTCGACAGAAGCAATCCGTTCAATAACAAGATCAAGAACATCGGCGACACCATCTTTGCCCATTATTTTGCGCCAATCCTTCTCATTTGGCTCTGGCGCGTCAGCTATAACCCACGTCAACAACTCAGGTATCTCATTAAACGTTTTGATACGCCCCTGCACGCCACTTGCGAGCCTTTTATAGATATCCATTGGTACACAACCAGCATGAGGAAACGACTTGTCAATAAATTCGTCTTCGCTCATCATCGCGATATATTCACCATTAAAGTTGCGCAGTTTTTTAATGTCAAAAAACGCTGGCGAAGATTTTACATCTTCAAGGGCGAACAACGACACGATCTCTTTGATAGGGCGAATTTCATTACCATCTTTTGGCCCCCAGCCAAGCGTTGCTAAATAGTTACGCATAGCCTCTGGCAGAATACCCTTTTCTTTGTAGTCGCCAACAGCGACATCATCACGACGTTTCGACAGCTTCTTACGCTGCTCGTTAACGATTAACGGCAAGTGAGCATACGTTGGAAATTCTGTCGCTCCCATAGCTTGCATAAGAAGTAACACCTTCGGGGTTGTATTGACGAGATCTTCCCCTCGGATCACATGCGAAATGTTCATAGTTACATCGTCATACGCATTTGCGACAAGAAACATTGGTACGCCACTAGATCGAACAATAACAAAATCTTCCAGATTTTTGTTCTCAAACTCAACACGACCACGAATAACATCGTCCCAGCCAGTCACACCCTCATCAGGAGTTCTAAAGCGCACCACTACCCCATCACCAGCGGTTACATTGCGGTTGCGACAATGACTGTCATAGCCAGGAGGCCCTCCACGTTCTTTATGACGCTTCTGCACTTCTTCTTGCGTGCAGTTGCAGTAATAAGCCAGACCCTTAGCGACAAGCTCATCAGCGGTTTGACGATAATGATCGAACCTGTCAGACTGCTTTGACTCTTCGTCCCAATCGAGGCCAAGCCATCCCATAGAATCTTTGATAGCTCCAACAAGTTCAGGCCTGCTGCGATCAGCATCTGTATCTTCGATACGCAAAATAAACGTACCATCTTGATTCCGGGCATATAGCCAGTTAAATAAAGCAGCGCGAGCACCACCTACATGAAGATAACCAGTAGGGGCGGGAGAAAAACGAACACGTACAGACATAGAGGCTAGTCTACTCGAAACGTTTTAGCCTCAAACGTCTTGAGACACCATCAACGCTAACTAATTGAGTTAGCCCGTTTAAATGGCCACAACAACGTTCATAGAGAAACCATTTCGCGACACATCACACCACTAGCGAAACAACAAGAATCTAGACTACAGCAGGTCGACAGCAAGCTCTGACGCTAATTCCAAGTCGTCGATTATCAGCAAGCGTTTCGCTAACGCTTCTGCAGTTGCATTCGTAGGAGTTGTCCCAACGATACGTTTATGCATAGCTACAGCACGTTTGTGTCTTGACTCAACTGACTGATAAAAACCATCAGCAACATCATCAAGGTTCGCTCGACGTGTTGCTAACTGCGAAATCCAATACGCCTCACCGTTTGCATCAGGCGAGCGAGACAAAATATTGTTATACAACGCATTCACAAAGGAAGCATTCGTCCCGCCTGAACGATCCTTATATTCAGACGAACCATAAAAATAGACGCCAACACGAGCAAGGGGTAAACCATCAGCGAGCTGAGCGACCCAGTAACGCCTGCCCGAAGCGTCTGCTTTACGACCCAAGGCAGAACGATAGAGAGAATCGACAACATCACCTGCGAATACCTCGCTGTCTGACAGCGCTTTTGTTAACGACTTTTTGTCGCCACCGTTGACCACAGGCGACCACTCGGCAACCTCTGAGGAAGTAGCGTTACGGCCTAAGAATATTTTGTATGTCTTTTGGATATACGCTGCTGTTGGATCTACCGACGGAGCAGTTTCACCCTTTTTCCCGTTGATAAAAAACCAGTCAGATTTGAGGCCCAGATCTTGACGAGCTTTATCACCAGTCACGGTTACTGTGCCTCGTGAAAAGCGATATTCAACCTTTGTTGCTCTGCCACCGCCGTCACCCATACCGTCACGTTCCGTGACAACAATTGCTTGTGTCGACCCTTTGCCGTATTTACTTTCTAACGACCCGAGGTTGACAGTCACTTTCCAATCATGGTTAGGGTTGCTCGAAACCGAATCGCCTTTATCTTCAACAGCAGGAAAATCTCCATTTTTTGTGTACCCCCCTGTACTTGAAGAAAATTCTGTTCTAGCTACCTTGCCTGAAGAAAAAACACGAACCTGCCCTTTTGTCGCTTCGATCGCAGCATCTGTGCGTGAATCGACCGCAAGACGCAAACCGCCCCGAGTCGTATAGATGCCGTCATATACTTGACAACGCGTCGTATCACAGGTGTCTGCATACGGCGTGAACCGAGTATCGCCTGCCATTAGATACGAGCGAGCAGCAACAGCTTGCGTTTTTAATGCAGATTTTGGCCATGAAGCCGGCATTTCGTTGGGGACAACACCACGCAAATAATCTTCAGCACTGACCACATTTATTGTTCGGGCGTTACCAGAGCTGTTGCGAGTCGCGATGACGTACCCCTTGTACCACACAGAACGCGAACTGCTACAAACTTCTAGCAAACCTGAACGACCCGTTGCACTCGATGATTTATGTATCTGCAGCTCGCTGTGATTGTCGAAAGACCGTTCAAATTTCCAAGGCCCAGAACACGACGAGGCGCGCTGCAAATCATAGCCATCACCTTTCTGAACAAGCCGTACTGCACCTGCGCTATAGGAATCAAGACTGACGCCGCCTTTAGATTTGATGATGATAGAACCAGAGTCAAGAGCAACGGTAGTTGGCCAGCTTTGCATAGACATTAAGTTGACACGAACAGCTTTGGAGTCGATAGGCGATTTAGATGCCGTCCCAGAGGTGGTATTCGAATAGTAATGCGCCAGAATCTTATCGGAAGACCAACCGAGGTTCGCATAGCCAAGCGAGCCATATTGACCCATGCCACGGCCGTGTCCCCAGCCATGACCTGTGATTTCGACGCTAGAAATGGTGGCGGAAGCCGAAACAGTCAGAAGAGGAACAAACAGAAGGCAAGAAAAACAGACAAGCAGAAATCTTCGAAGAGGCTGCTTCTTGCCTTTTTCGTCGATAACTATTCTGCGCCCGACTGATCTATCGCTGCGTCCAAATTTACCCATTACTGCCTCCCGTGATACAGCCCGAGCTAGTCGGGCAATAACATGTGGGAACGCACCTCTGTGTCCCCATCCTGAAGAACTTAGTACAACAGGCAGCCAGACCTAAGCATTTGCAAAGGATTCTCTGCAAGGTACACCTATAGACACATACGCACCTCAAGATGCGCTACAGAAGAGTGCCATATATTTTCTCTTGACCCGAGCGGAGCGGAAATGCAGTGGACATCTACAATTTATAGAGATGCTTGGTTTGCCATTACCTTTCTTTTTTAAGCAGTGAACCCCAAAGGCTACTCAGTAGGTATACCCTTAGTATGCAATGAGCGAGTCGACAGATTTTGACACACAGCAACAATTCAAGAAAGCTGTGCAAGCTACTGTTATGCAAGCTATGGCATCTAGCAACCTTACTGTTGAAGCTGATGAAGAGTTTATAGAAACAGCTGAAGACGTTGACTTGGCGGCCACGCAAGAACTCAACCTCGCAGAGATTGATTGGTAACTATGGGCCAACGAATCGCTTGTGTCTTCCCAGCAGTAGGATGGCGTAACAAAAAACTTATAGCATTTGCCTCGGAAACCGTGACAATCCTGACAGATGCAGGCTGGGATATAACTTCGATCCAGTTACAACAACCTCTGACTTTTTCAGCACCCTACGGGATAGACCTTGATACCAAAGTTTTTGACCAACATCCGCTCTATTTCTCATATATAAGTCAACTCGCAGCTGCCCAGCAACTAGACCTCTCAGAATTTGATGCCGTTATGACTGTAGGTGCTCCGACCTATGCTGTGAATCACAAACGAAAAATAGCGTTCGCGCCAGGCTTGCAGCAAGCTTTCTATGGCCTTGCTGACTATTTTGTTGAAAGTCGTTTTGTTGACAAGCAGGCACATCAGCTGGCTTGTGAAGCTATTGCCATGTTCGAGACGGCAGCAGCTGCTACTGTCACGCAATGGATCGCCACAAGCTCCCATGAAGCAGCCCTACTGCAACAAAATCTAGGCATTCCAGACAAAAAAATCGCTATATGCAACTTGCCCGCGACTTCAGCCCCGAAACAAGCGCCTTGGCACAGACCGAACGGACCTATTAGCTGTTTTGCGCTTCATGAGTGGGGCGGCCGCAGCGAAGTTGTTTTACAGACAGCCCACTCGCTACGCAGCAAACGGCCAACAGTTTTTGTCGGCAATGGTTCTCGGCTAGATTTCATCAAAAATATCAATAACCATTTTTTGAGTGGCGCAAGCTGGACAAAACAGTCTTGGGGAAAACGATTGTGGCTAAACCAAGGCAATGTCGAAGAAGGACAAGACACACGCAGCCGTAAAAGTCATATCAAATTTTATAGTGACGATGACCCTAAACGCATCAATGAAATAATAGATAGTTCTGCTGTGGTGATTTTGCCTGAGATAGGCGCATCTTTTTCGCATATCGCTGACGTTATGATTCGAGCAAAGCCTGTAATCGTCTGTTCTGATGGTGGGGCAATAAGCGAGATGATTGTAAACAATCACAATGGCATTATCGCAGAACCAGAACCAGAATCGATTCTGCGAGCACTAGAGAAAATCACAAGAGACCCTAGTTTCGCTTCTCGCTTGGGCGAAGCAGCACGTCGAACTGCTTTAGAACTTTCGCATCAGACACTTCTTGATTTCTGCGAACTCTCATTTCGCGACATTTTCAAAAATCTTGAATAATTAACCTATTTTAATGCATTCTATTGCATTTTGCTAAATTTGAATGTAGTTTTAAGTCGTGGCAGATGTAGATACCATTCAATTCCCTTGTGAACTGTTAGAAGTCGCCCCTTGGGCTGACCCGATTGTAGAAAAGGTTGGCATGCAACCAGCTTCACTCTATGCAGAGTACTTTTGGCTGCCTATCCTTGGTCCTACCGCCTTCCTTCTCCTTCGACGAGTTACTTTAGAACTAAAACAAAACCCTTCAGGCACCCAAATTATGCTTCACGAGCTGAATAATGAGTTAGGCCTTGGCCCCAGAGGCGGGAAGCATGGCCCTCTTTGGCGAGCTCTATTACGCACAAAACACTTTGGACTAACAATGCTTGTTGGACACACGCTATACATCAGAACAAGACTGCCGCCACTCAACCAACATCAGATAGCGAAACTTCCAGGCCATTTACAGACATCACATAGCCGTTGGCGCCACCTAGCAGCAGAACAACCAGCTGCTTTGCAACGTGCTACAACTTCGACGATCGGCAACTGTTTACGGCAAAAGAATTGAGCCGTCAGCTTCGACAGAAAGCGTCGACGAAGCCTCATCAGACAGAAGAAGCCGTGATTTATGAGCAACAACAGGTTTGATCAATGATTCTTTAAGCACAAGCTGTTCAACATCACTAAGAAGCTGCCACCGCTTCTTGTCATCTTGCTCAACTCTCGCTTGTAGTAGCAAGTCACGGCTTTCTTGGCTTAACCCACCAGCAAGGTCGATAGCCGACTCTTGCCCGAAGAGAAAAGGAACAAACCCGTCAGCTGAAACTGCTGGAGAGCTCCACCCAAACATAAACAAATCATTCTCTCCACGTTCTATGGCTACAGCAAGCTCTTCAGCTGATGGCTGTCTGAGTTCTGTAGCGATATTTGAAACTTTTAGCTGCTCGCCAATTGCCTCCAGAAACTGCTTTTGCTCGTCAGTAGAATAATCCACTTTCACTTGCAAAGCATCTGCATCTTGCATCTTGTTGTCTGTATCGTAAGCGCAACCTTTTTGACAAGAAATAGTTTGGGAACCAACAACAGAATGCGCAGCCATCGAGACAAGCCGACGAGCTGACGACGTTTGAGCTATATCATTACTAAAAGAAATAAACAATTCATCTGCAGATACTTCAGAATCTGCAAAAGAACTATCGCTGTTTACTACGATGTATTCGCTAACCGCAAGGGATAAAAAGTCGAATCCAAATTCTCTTTCAGCTTTCCCAACCTGCTCTGAAGCGATAACGCCGCCATCGACAGACCCCACAAGCATCTGGCTGTACGCTGCTTCCCCGCTGTCTACCCATTTCAGTTTTATATCGAGCCCTCCAGGCTGACGAGACTGCAACTCCATAGTGTCTTTGGTAGATGAAGCAACGCTATAAAGCGAAGTTGCTGCTTCATCTTCACCGACTACGGCAAAGTTCACTCCTGATAGAAGCCAAGGAAACCCAGCGTTCGGAGAGTTCAGAACGAAACGAACATTGCTGTTTTCAAGAACTTCCAGTGATACAACAGTCGACAAAACACTATTGACACTTCCTAACTCTGACTTTTTCAATGCTTGAAAGCTAGCTAATACTTCGTTGGCTGTAATCCGTTCGCTGTCAAGAGTGAAATCCCAAACAGTGAAATTCTGCTGTGATTCCCATTCCAACGCTAAAGCAGGCACTAATTTGTTAGCACTATCTGTCTGTGTCAGACCGTCGTACATAAGATCGCTTACAATTACCGCTTCTTGATCTGTTAATGCAATCGATCCAGGAAGATACTCTGTTGGCTTCTTCATAGCTACACGCAGCTGCGTCAGCTCTTTCGATTCTTCAAAGCCTAATTCTTCTGGAATAGTGGGATCTGCTCCATCGTTATCGTCTTTGTCTGAAGAACCAGTCGTACATGCAGCAGAAAAAATGGTTACCAGTGTTAGAAAGAAAAGTCGATACCGCACACTTACATATCGAACGCACCAGAAAACGACTGTAGAGAAAACGCTACGTGTAGCTTCTTATGATCCATAGGGACTACATAGAAACCTGAACGCCATTGCAGCACATAGACGGCCCGCTGTCTGCTACTATACGACAGACAAAGCTGTCAGAACCTTATGGTGTTAACGAAAACGCTAGACCAAACGTTAAGAAAACAAAAATGAGACTAAAAACGATAGTTAGACGATCTAGGTTTCGTTCCATTGAAGTAGACCCTTGAGCTGTAGCGCCCAAGCCGCCGCCAAACATATCTGAAAGACCGCCACCACGGCCGCTGTGAAGCAACACAAGACTCAACGTCACTATACCGATGATGATATAAACCACACTAAAAAAACTCGTCATTCTACAAAAACTCCAAACTCACAAAGTAAAGAAAAGCCTCAAGGAAACAGCTTCTTTATCTACTAAATACTAGCAGCAGAACAAACCCAAAAGACTGATCAAGTCTATTTCAGTTTAAAGTCAGCCACATTGACAAGTGGCCCTGCTGCGTCAACACCCACAACTATTGGCCGTTGCTCAAGCAAATCGTTCCTATAGGCAAGCAGCGGCGGTTTTTCAACTATCGGAAGAACAAAAAGGCCGCTCTCCTCTGTTAGCGTTGTTGCATATCTGTCGAGTGCGTTGAAACAGTCCTGCTGCCTAGCACTATCTAACTCGGTGTTACAGGTGTTAGCTGCGTTATCAAAAGCTTCGTTAGAGAAACCATATATATTGTTCGCACTATTGTTAGCCTCAGCATCGCCGTATGCACTCGACTGACTACCAGGCCACGGACCGCTGAACCATCCAAAAAGTGTTAAATCCCAAAGAGGACTTGTATCTTCTTGTTTTTCTGAGAAGGGGCCACGAGAACTTGCAGCAGTTCCATAGAACTCATCGCCTGGCAAATTAACAATCTTGATAGTGAAGCCAACGGCTTCTAGCTGCTCAGCAAGTACTTCTTGTTGCTTCTCTCGAAGATAATCACCACTTTGTGTCATAAACGTAAGCGACAAGGGCGTGCCTTCTTCGTCGACAACCAGCCCATCAGCATTTTGGTTATACCCTGCCTCAGTCAACAGTCGTTGCGCTTCGCTTGTATTTGAAGCATTATATTTTTCTTGATTGTCTACATACTGCGGTTGATTCGTTAGCCAATAGGTGTTGCCTAATGGAGCAATTTCTTCGCCATAATATGGAACAAACACTTCTTCGAGCAAAGCATTTTTATCAATCGCATATGCTATCGCCTCGCGAACCTGCGGTTTTTTAAGATGCTCGTTCGTTAAATCCATACCGACATGATCGAATAGGTCGCTAGTTGCCAGCTCAAGATCAATTGCTTCTTGTGCAAGCAACCCGTCGAAACCGCCCGTTGCAGTAGTCATTATGAAGTGGGCAGAACCAGCTTTAAGGGTGGCTACTTGGGCTTTCTCTTCGAAGAAAAGCATACGAACTTTTTCGACAGACGGCTTTTCTTTATTTTGTACCTCTGGGTTTTGCGACCCGTGGTAGGAGTCATTACGAACGAGATCCAGCTTGACACCCTTTTCCCATGAATCAAACTTTAGCGGTCCTGAAGAAGGCAGCTTTTTGCCAGCTTCTGTTTCGAAACGTACTAGATTTTGATTCACTTCAGCTGCGGTTGCGCCAAAAGCGTGCTGCGCATAGACACGCGAGTAAAGGCTCCGCCAGTCTGGATAGAACTCGGCGAACGAAATAACAAACTCAGTTTCGTTCAAGACCGTAAAATCATTAACATATTCATAGCCAAGAAGCTCTGGGATCTCATAGACGCACCCTTCACGACTGTTGTCCACCACTGAACCATCAGAATGTTTCTTGCACCCTTCAGTCAAAATGTTGTGCGTGTATTGCACATCTTCTGAAGTCAAATTTTCGCCATCAGACCATTTTAAATCGGCTCGCAGACGATATGAAACCTTCATCGTTTCGCCAACTACCTCAACTGTTGGTTCAGTTGCCAAAAGCTCAGGATAATACGACAAGGTGCTATCAATTCCGAACAAGCCTTCGAGCATACCTTGCTGAAGCCACTCAGCAGATGGCGCAGCTTCATTAGCCAAAGTATCTGCGTGAAGTGAGTTCGGTTCAAAGTTATGAACCCACACCAAAGTGTTATCGCCTGGCAAATCAGGGATCGCCACTTCTTGATCATTAGATTTAATAACGCTTGACTTGCTTTGACGTTGCGATGAAGAGCCCGCCCCATCATCAGAGGTGCAAGAAGCGGCGACCAGCACAACACTTAGCAAGAGGATACATTTTTTCACAAGTGACTTCATAGACTCTTCCAGCCTAACGGCTTCTAGACAGTTAGAACTGGGAGTTGCCAATTTTTAGCCCATCAGTTACTTACTCAGCTAGACGGTATTGAATAATCTTAGCGAAATGCGCCGCATCGAGGCTTGCTCCACCCACGAGCGCACCGTCGATATCTGGTTGTGTCAACAGCTCAGCAGCATTCGCAGGTTTGACAGAACCGCCGTATTGCACACGCAGCGAGTCAGCTAACTCAGTGTTGTAGAGTTTGGCAAAAACACGTCGCACGTGAGCGCACATATCTTGCGCATCGGCAGCTGTTGCGGTCTTTCCTGTACCAATCGCCCAAATAGGTTCATAGGCAATAACAAAACCTTCTAAGGTTTCAGCTTTGACGCCTTGTAGACATGCTTCGATCTGGCTTGTAACAATCGTCTCTGCCTCGCCTGCGTCACGCT
Source organism: Acidimicrobiales bacterium (assembly GCA_020629155.1). Taxonomy (GTDB): domain Bacteria; phylum Actinomycetota; class Acidimicrobiia; order Acidimicrobiales; family SZUA-35; genus JAHDDW01. The sequence goes on from JAHDDW010000003.1 coordinate 208,074, forward strand.
CTTCTAGCGTTTCTCCGACACAAAGGATCGGCTTCATCTCAGCGGCAATAATAGCTTTAATCTTTGCGTTACACATTTCGTCATCTTCGCCAAAAAGTTGTCGACGTTCGCTATGGCCAACAAGGACATAGGCAACGTTTAGTTTAGCTAACATCGTGGGAGAAATTTCCCCCGTGAATGCGCCCGATGCTTCAAAGTGACAATGCTGCGCCCCCAAAAAAAATGGGATTTTATCAGCCTCAAGCACGGTTTGTACTGTGCGCACATCTGTGAATGGAACATGAAGCGAAATGTCGACTGCGTCGACATCGTCGCGGCTAACAGCATAGCTGAGCTCTTGCACAAGCTTTATAGCCTCGAAATGATTGAGGTTCATCTTCCAGTTGCCGCTTATCAACGGACGTCGTTGCTCTGTCATAGGGAAAACCTTTCTGCTGATGCTCGTAATGCTTTCAAACCAGTCAAATCACCATTCTGGATAAGTTCAAGCGACGCGCCACCTCCAGTAGAAACGTGATCGAACTGATCGGCAACACCAATTTTCGCAGCCGCTGCAGCTGAATCTCCCCCACCGATAACAGTGAAAGCTTCGGAACCAGCCAGCGTTGTAGCTATAACTTCAGTGCCAGCGGCAAACCGTGGATCTTCGAAGACGCCCATCGGGCCATTCCAGAAAACACTTTTTGCTCCGTCGAGAAGATCAGCAAATATTGCTGCGCTTTCAGGGCCGATATCGGCACCCATCCACCCGTCTGGAATATCTTTGCCAACATTTTTGATAACAGCACGGCACTGAGCGTCACACAGCTTGCCACTATCTTCCATTGCCACAAAATCAGTTGGTAAATAAATCGGCACAGCTCTTGTAAGCAACTCCGCGCATGTTTCAAGCATTGCATCTTCTACAAGCGAGGACCCTATAGAGTGGCCTTGTGCTTTAAGGAATGAATATGCCATACCGCCGCCGATAATAATTCCATCAACTTTCGATAGTAAAGACTCGATAACTTGCAGCTTGTCAGATATTTTAGCGCCACCCATAACTGCAAAAAATGGGCGAGCGGGTTCGTGCAACAAACCATGCAATTCGGCTACTTCTTTTGTCACCAGTCGACCAGAGGCAGAAGGCAGAAACTGTGGAGGCCCCACAACTGAAGCATCATCACGGTGGCAAACACCAAAAGCATCATTGACATAGAAGTCGTTATCTGCAACAAGCGTTTGCACAAACGCTTCATCATTAGCTTTTTCACCAGCGTTAAAACGAAGATTTTCTAGCAGCGTTGCTTTAACACCATGGCCTGCTAATGCTTTACGAACAGGATCGAGCGATAACGTAGCAACCTTCTCACCCTTAGGGCGACCGAGATGCGAACATAACGTGACAATAGCACCGTGGTCTTCTAACCATGTGATTGTTGGCAATGCAGCTCTGATGCGAAGATCATCTGTTATCTCTCCCCCACTAAGTGGGACATTAAAGTCGACACGCACCAAAACTTTTTTGCCTTGCAGATCGCCTAGATCTTCTAACTCATATATTCCATTAATCATTCTTCTACCTACCTATTTGGTTGCACCTCAGGCAGAAACACAACCAATACAACATTGTTATTCATTGCTTTTCTGCTGAACTATTTACGCAGCAAACTGATAAACGCTGCGTGTCAACGCCCCGAGTGGAACGGTGACACTGAGGCGATGTCCGATAAACAACATCGCCTATGCGTTACCAACGATGAGAGAAAGATCAACCAGACGGTTAGAGTAACCCCACTCGTTATCGTACCAGCCAGCAATTTTAACCAAAGAACCTTGTGTTAAAGTCATCTCAGAATCAAAGGTGCAAGAAGCAGGCGAGGTAACAATATCAGTGCTGACAAGCGGCTCAGAGGTGTAATCAAGCACCCCAGAAAGACGACCACTTGTTGCCGCAGAAGCAAACGCATTATTTACATCTTCAACTGAAGGTTCACCTTTCACAACAGCGGTGAAATCGGTCAAAGAGCCAGTGGGCACAGGCACACGAAGCGCTTTACCATCGAGCTTGCCCTGCATAGACTGCAGAACTAACCCTGTTGCTCTTGCAGCCCCAGTAGAGGTAGGGATAATGTTGATTGCTGCCGCACGCGCGCGACGCAAATCTTTATGAGGGCCATCAACTGTTGACTGGTCGCCTGTGTAGGCATGCACAGTTGTCATCAAACCTTGCTCAACACCAAAGGCATCGTCAAGCACTTTCACCATAGGCACGAAACAGTTTGTGGTACATGACGCGTTGGAAACCACTTTGTGTGTCGCTGGATCGAAAGTGTCTTCATTTACGCCGACAACAAAAGTTTCGTCAGCTTCAGCACATGGCGCTGACACGATAACCCTTGGCGCGCCGCCTTCAAGGTGCTGGGCAGCTTTTTCGCGAGTGTTAAACACACCAGTTGACTCAATAACAACATCAACGCCAAGATCGCCCCACGGCAAATCAGCAGGGTTGCGTTCACTTAACACTTTAAGAATGTCACCATCGACAGAAATACCATCATCGGCAGGCTTAATCTCGTTAGGAAGGCGACCCAGCACAGAGTCGAATTTGAGAAGGTGAGCCATCGTTTTCAGGTCACCTAAATCGTTAACCGCCACAAAATCTATATCAGCGCCAGCTTGTTTCGCAGCGCGAAAGAAATTTCGGCCAATACGACCAAAGCCATTAATGCCAACTCTTACAGTCATTGTCTCTCCTAGGTACCAGAGTTCTTTCCGATGTTTTCACCCTCACCCTAGCGTAGATACTGGTCCTTTCACTGCAACTATCAAATATCTGCATCGATGATTGCTATTTGGCAGAAATGAGCGATCCAACCAATCAAATCTTGTTCACCTGTCTATGCAAGCAGCTAACGCAACACCAAGTTTCTGAGGATCGTGTATCAAACCGCTAGCTGAAACCACATCATCATCTTTCGGCGAAATGACCTTATCTGGAAGCAGCCCATGAGCGGCAAGCACGTTAAGCTGCGCCTCTAAATCAAACGTGGCATCCTCTGCTATATGGTGGTTCGTGATGTTGGCAACAAAAACAAGTTGTGCAGTCGATTCTGTAATCGCCTGCACTAAGTTTGGAACAACACAAGCAGCTAGCACGCTGGTATAAAAGGACCCTGGCCCGATGACAATTTGATCGCATTCAGAAACAGCCGTAACCGCAGATGCAGGTGCTGCACACGGCTCGGCAAAGCCGATGCTATGAACAATTTTTTGCTGCTCGATAGCAACCTGCCCTGTTATAACACCAGCCGATGTTTGCGCCTGAAGCTTGACAGGTGCTTGAGTTGCAGGAAACAAGCGGCTTGTGACGTTAAGCAAACGACGAGCCTCATCAATGGCTTGCTGGAAACTGCCGCTGTGAACTGTCAGCGTTGCAAGAAGCAAATTGCCAACAGGATGTGAGGCAAGAACCCCTTCGGTGCATCTATTTTCAAAATAACGAGCTAATAAACTATCTTCAGTTGTTAAGGCGCTGAGACATCGACGCATATCACCTGGAACCACAGCATCATAATCATTACGTAAAGCACCGCTTGAACCGCCATCATCGGCAATAGAAACAATGCCTGTAACCGCTGGACTATAGCGAACCGCAGCTTGGAGCGTTTTGGCTAAACCATGACCGCCTCCAAGAGCTACTACGGTGGGCCCTATCTCAGCTTGTAATGTCACGATGTTTCACCCGTGCTTTCCACCCTTCGGAGGTAAGAAAGTCGGCGACCTTCTCGGCCATGGCTACAGACCTGTGTTTGCCGCCTGTGCATCCGAAAGAAATAGTTAAATAAGATTTACCTTCGGCAGTATAGGCAGGAAGCAGCATCGTTAGCATGTCAGACACCTTGTCAAAGAACTCTTTGCTCGTCTGGCGAGAAAAAACATATTCCTGGATAGTGCTATTTTGTCCTGTCAGCGGGCGAAGATCTTCTTCCCAATGCGGGTTTGGCATAAAGCGGCAATCAAAGACAAGATCGACATCTCTCGGCAATCCATGCTTGAACCCAAACGACACAACCGAAACATTCATACCAACAGATTCACTATCTGCCAAACGAGTAGAAATTCTATCACGCAGTTCATGTGGGTTAAGATCACTTGTGTCAATAATAAAGTCTGCTACTTCTCGGGCTTTGCGCAACTGCTCACGTTCAACTTCGATCGCTTCTGCCAAACCGCGATCCTCGCCTAATGGATGCCGCCGTTTAGTTGACTCAAAACGACGCACAAGCTGCTCTTGTGAGGCTTCTAGAAAAAGTAACAGTACCTCATCAACCTTTTCTTTTAAACCTTCTATCTGCCCTGACATTTCAGCATCATAACCGCCAGCTACTAGAGCAATGCGATCATATTCCGCATCGGCAGATAACGCTAAATCAGCTACCTTTGACACAAGCGCAGCTGGCAAGTTATCAATAACAAACCAGCCAAGATCTTCTAAAGCCCCGGCAGCAACCGTGCGACCAGCACCTGACATTCCTGAAATAACCACTATTTTTGCCATTGCCTTATTCTGTCACAGGTAGTGCAGGAACAGAGGTATTTATTTACAAACTACATAAAAAGGCAACTTGCTAAACGTGTTCAACCGCTAGTTCTGCCGAGGTTGATAGTACAGCCGCTGGCATGCCTATAGTGACTGTTGTTGGCTGACCAACAGCAGAATCTATTTTCAATTGAAATTGCAAAACTTCGCAGATACGTGCACATAACGCAAGTCCTAAGCCTGAGCCAGCTGCAGCACGTGTCGAACTGTCATCGCCCCGACGAAATGGCTGCAACATTGTTTGCAGCGTATCAGTTGCTATCCCAGGGCCAGAATCTTGCACACTAACATGGAGCGACTCTTCAACTATTTCAGCGCTAATACGCACCATGCCTGGATTAGCATGCATCACAACGTTATCTAAAATTTCATCAAAAAGTTCTTTGAAACGCAACCGATCAACCGTAATGAAATACTCAGCATCAAGTAATGAGTCGAAAGAAACAAGTTGTTTAGAATGCAACGCTTTAGGTTGCCAAACATCAGCTACTTGTTGTAATTCTTCAGCAATACTCACAGGTTCAGATGTTAAGGCACCTGCTCCAGATTCCAGGTCAACATAACTCAGCAACCGAGAAAGCAGCTTTCCTAACCGCTGCGAAGATTCAAGCGCCGACGACACCCACAGATGCGCTTGCTTGCCTTGCACCTCTTCTTGCAAAAGTTCTAACATGCCTAACACACCGTTGACAGGCGTTTTTAAATCATGAGAAAGGTTTGCTAAAAAGCTCGAAATGGCAACACGAGCAGCTTGTGCTTGTTGCTGTGCAACAAAAAGCTCCTGCGTACGCTCCTCTACGCGACGATCAAGCTCTCGATTCGCCTCGTACAGGTCACGTAGCCCTCGTTCGGCAATTCTTTCTGCCTCTTCACGAGCTTTACGCTCCCTATCGAGGCGACGCTGCAACCGAGCAAGTTCAGCTTCTGACACCAGCAAGCTCCCGCACAAGAAATACTACTGTTCCTGTTGCTGCATCTTCTTTTTCGATCGCTATGTCAAGTTCAACCTCATAGTGGTCGCCTGCGCCGTGCATAAGCCCAATCGCGAGATCGCCAAGGTTTCGATGAGACTGATACGTTAAACGCAGCGAGCCGTCGTCAAGAATTTGGTGTTCGAGTTCAGGCGGTTTTGCATCTGGATATAGCATTTTTACCTGCACATGGATAACATCATGCACACTCGATAGCAGCTCAAGCGGACCTGAAACCTGCGCGACAAGATCTGGCACACGGCTAGCAAGAAAAGAAAACGCTGCACGACCGACTGTTTTAAGCACATCTGATGCTGGTAGTTCTAGTTTCTGCGAAGCGGCTGTAACAAGCGCTACAAGTTCTTCATCTGGATAGTCACCCATGCCGCTATAGGCACCTTCGAGACCAGCCGACTCTAGAAGATCATCCCACAAGTCGTCGCCTCCAAGACCAATAACAGCATGCTCTACAGCATTAAAAATAACGCCCTTCATTTTTTAGACCTTTCATTAGACACAGATTCTTGCAGCGCATTGGTGGTGTCACCACGCTGGTCTAAACCTTGTTCTACATGTTTTAGCTCATCAATCGTTAGCCGTAACGTTTCAAGCAGATCTTGTGCATGTTGTTGTATTTGATCTTGCGTAAATGTTTCAGCCCCAGTTTCTAGAATTTGACATTTGGCCTCCATTTTTTTAGCACCAAATAGCGCAGCTGTTGACTTCATCGTATGGCATTGCCGTTTGAAATCTGATTCGATGGTCCCTGCGGCTGCTGCTTCCACTACGAGGACACGAGAAGTAAGTTCTTCTAGCGCAGTGCCAAGCAACGACGCAACAACTTCTGTTGACCCTAAATCGCTGATCATCGTTGTGATCACGTCTCTGTCAACTACAGGCTGTTGCTTGTCAACACGTAGATTCCCAGTCATAGCTGACAATGACCGATCTTCAGACTCATTAGTCGAAGAAGCAAGCTTTTCCTTAGCAGGCACCCAACGAAGCAACATGGCTTGTAAGTCAGCGAGCACAACTGGTTTTGGTAGAAAATCGTCCAAGCCAGCTTCTAAACAAATATCGCGATTTCCTGCTAACACACTTGCACTTACCATCACAATTGGAAAGTCAGCAAGACCTTCAATCTGACGGGTCTGGCGAGCTGTTTCCAACCCATCAATACCTGGCATATGCCAGTCGAGCAGCATAATATCAAACCGTTCAGTACGCAGCATTTCTAGTGCTTTTTCGCCAGATTCAGCCAGTTTATAGCTGTAACCAAGCCGCTGGAGCTGGCCTTGAGCAAGCAAACGGTTGACTTCGCCGTCATCGACAACGAGCACATGCCCAGAACCTTCTTCTGACAGAACACGCTGAGGTTGTGACTGCAACTGCGTTTCAGGCTCAACAGGAACTGAAAGTGTAAAAGTAGAACCAACATCAAGGGTGCTATCAACAGTAATTTCACCACGCAAAGCCGTTGCAAGTCCTTTGCTAATAGCTAAACCAAGCCCAGAACCAACACTACGATTATGCGCTTGAGTGAACGCATCAAAGAGCGTCGCGAGATATTTCTGCGCTATCCCCTGCCCAGTATCAGCAACGCTAAGTTGCAACATATTATTTCGACAAGAAACGCTAATTTCAACTGAACCTCGGTCGGTGTATCTAATAGCATTAGTAACAAAATTAATCAGAATTTGTCGTATTCGAAGAGGCGCTGAGCGAACAAACTGCGGCGTGTCATTTTCGATAGTAAGCAGCAATTCTAATTGTTTATCTTGCGCCTTTGATCGAAGTGTTTCTACTGTTTCTTTTGCAAGTTGCGCAGGGCTAAAAGCTTCACTGCGAAGCTCGATCTGACCAGACTGAATCGTTCCTAAATCTAAAAGATCATCAACAAGTACACGAAGCACCTTTGCTTCGCGACGCATAAGAGACACAAGTTCAAGCGATTCGTCGTCTAGCGGACGTTCGGCAAGCAACTCAGCAAGTCCAGTAAGTCCGTGCAAAGGCGCACGAAGCTCATGTCCGATCCCAGCCACAAACGTCATCATTGCTGTATTCTCTGCACTAGCGCTCATGAAGTGCACGTCGGCATAACCGTCGCAAAGATAAGAGTTCAACGAACCCAAGGGTAACTACAACATACCTTCTAGCTACTGACCAGCACCTTTTTGGTGTTGAGCTTTTTCTATCAATGCAAAGATAGCTTCGACCGTTTCATCGACGTCATGGTTAATAAATATTTGAGCCCCTAGTTCACGCCCAGCATCAACCTCTTCAGCAGATTTTTCTAACCGCTGTTTAATTTTTGCTGGTGTATCACCACGACGAGTCAAACGTGCTTCTTGCTCATAACGAGACGGAGCCTCTAAAAAGATCAACAACGCAGCATCATCTTTTTGTTGCACTTGACGCGCGCCCTGTACTTCTATTTCCAAAACAACAACAGCATCGCTATCAGCGCTTGGAATTGGTGTTCCATAAAAATTATCTAGAAACTCGGCGTACTCTAAAAAACCATCCTCAGCTATTTTTGCTTGGAACTGGTCTTTTGTTACAAACACATACGCATCTTCAGACTCTGCATGGCGCCGCTGTCTTGTTGTCCAAGATTTACTTAGCCACAAAGAAGGATATTTCGTTACCAGAGCCTGCGTCACAGTGCTTTTCCCGACACCGCCAGGACCTGAAATAACAACAGTTAAAGGTTGAACAGTCAGGAGAATTCCCCCAACAAAGCGGCACGTTGTTTGGTGCCAAGGCCAGACAAACGCCGAGATTCGGCGATAGACAATTTTTCCATTGTGCGTCTCGCTCGAACCTTACCAATCGTTGGCAAAGATTCCAATATGGAAAGAACCTTGATTTTAGCTATTACTTCATCATCATCAGCCTGAGTAAGAACCTCACCTAAAGTGAGCGTTCCCATTTTAAGACGTGCTTTAACTTCAGCACGTACCCGCCTGACATGGGCAGCTTTTATCAACGCAGCTTGACGTTGTTCAGCAGTTAATTTAGGAGGAGTGGGCATCTTCAAACATTACCGTTTCAATCGATTTAAACCAAACTATGGACACAAAAACACTACGCAAATTTTTGCTTTGCTTCAGCAAAAAGCGCTTCAGCAGCAGCAGCTGGATCATCGGCAATTGTTACTGCTCGACCGACAACAAGAAGATCAGCGCCAGCTTCTAGTGCCTGCAGCGGAGTAACGGCTTTAGGCTGATCGTGGCGTTCGCCGCCTTCAGCTCTGATTCCTGGAACAACACGCAGCGTGCGTGGCGCTAGCTCACGCATATCTTTAAGATCTGCTGCTGAGCAAACAATACCTGAACAGCCTGCCTCAACAGCGATCCGCAACCGCTTAGGCACAATGTGTTCTGGCGCATCATCATCACTAGTCAAAACAGTAATAGCTACAGCTTTCGGAGCAGGGAGTCCAGCGCTGAGCGCCCCTTCATTTAGACCTTCCACTCCAGCTTGCAGCACAGCAGGACCGCCATGTGCATGCATTGTAAGATATTGCACACCAAGCGAACCGCACACACGGGCAGCTTTGCCAACAGTGGTCGGAATATCATGCAATTTCAGATCTAAGAAAACATCAAAACCAGCATCATGTAACGCACCTATCGCGTCTGGCCCTGCAGCAGAGTAGAGTTCTAAACCAACCTTAGCCACACCGAACCATGGCGAAAGCTTTCTAGCCAGGCGAAGTGCTTGAACAAGGTCATCAACATCTAACGCTAATGCCATCTTCGCTCGAAGTTCCGCCGGTAGTCCTACATCTACTGTTTCGTTATTTTGTTCTGACACTTTGTCTCCTAGCCTCATTGCTATAGAAAGTTATTTCATATCATATGCCAGCGGATAGTTCCGCTCGTCAACAAAGCATAGCCCCATAGTAAAGTGCCTGCACGATTACTTCTGGATTTAACTATCTAGTAGTATCTCATCGCCCTGTTAAGGCATTTCTACTTGACCGATAAGCTCGCTATAGCTTGCAATACCATGTTTTTTGCACCACTTTTCTAGCTCTTTCGCTAAGCGACCGACAATTCTAGGGTCCGCTAGCGTTGCTGTGCCTATTTGCACAGCTGAAGCCCCAACAAGTGCAAACTCTACAACGTCTTCGACACAGGACACTCCACCAGCTGCCACAATAGGTATCTCTGGGTATGCCTGATGCACATCAAACACAGATTTCACAGCGAGCGGATGAATCGCCGCACCTGACACACCACCAGCGCCTTTACCAATGTTGGGCTTGCGAGTCACAGGGTCGACACTTAAACCGTTATAGGTATTTGAAACTGTTACAGCTTCTGCTCCGCTGTCAAAGGCTGCCTTTGCAATCTCCGGCAGCGTTGGTCCTACATTGGGGCTAAGCTTCGCCCAAAGAGGACGCCCACACACCTTTGTCGCCTCGATTACTTCACTTGTTAGGTCTGTTGAATAACAAAACAAGCCTGTGCCTTTTGTGTGCGGGCAAGAAATGTTGACTTCGACAGCAACAACGTCAGCTGGTGCGTCAGCAAGCATTTGCGCTGCTTCGTGATACTCCTCGACTGTTTTTCCCCAGATTGAGGCGACAACGGTTGCACCAGCATCAAGCAGCTCGGGAAGCTCTTGTTTCTTCCACCCTTGCACACCAGGGCCTTGCAAACCGACAGCATTAATCATGCCTGCAGGCGTGCTATACACACGCAACGGCTTATTACCTTCCCAAGGGTAAGGCGCTAAAGATTTTATGACAAGAGCGCCTATCGTCGATAAATCAAAATAGGCAGAGAGTTCGGCGCCATGGCCAGCAGTCCCAGAAGCAGTCATTACTGGCGATGTGAGCGTTAACGATCCAACAGAAGTTTCAAGCATATTAACTTTACTCTAACAACACGGAGACGAAACCTGCACAATCGGACCTCAAACGATCACTACAAGAAAATAAAACTATTCGAGCTACCATAGACAAGCATGGCCATAGTTTTCTTTCTCTCTTTTTGCGTCGCAATGACAGTCATGACCTTGAGCGCTTACTATAAAGCCAACCGCAACCAGGCTTTCCAACATTACAATCCTTTTTTCTGGAGAAGAAAAGGCTTCCTTCTTTCACTACAGATAGTCGATGACTATCTAGACATTCTAGAAAGCAACATGTCTGAACAATCGGCAGGTCTTTCAAGACAACAGCTACTGCGCTATAGCGAAAATGCCTTACTAGATGCCGCTTCGAAAGTATCTCCATTTTGCGTCAGTACTGCCAATTTATTTAGCTACAGCAACACGCCAGACGACAAGAACCGACAACTGTATAGCTCAAATTTTATAGGCCCAATGCAACCAAGAAGACTACTTCTAGGGAAAGAGGGCTACAGAAATATGCAAACATCTGAGACAGAACCTTTTGCGGACCTCGCAGTGGCCGTACAAGCAGCAATGTCAGCAAAAATTCAGATGCGTTCCTTAGAAGACACCAGATACAGAAGCATTCACGAGCTTGAGTCTGGCCTTACCCATGTGATCGCTCTGCCTGCTCACACGCACCGTTTGCAGTATCGATATGTCTCTGCTCAAACAGCAGCAGCTATAACTATTGAGCTTAAGGTACATAAAATGGCTCAGAGGCTACTTCCAACGGTGAATGATTTTTCCAACCAGCAGATGCAACTTAATGCAGCTGCAATGCATCGGTGCGAGCAGCTCACACAACGTCTCAACCGACTGGCTCAAATCCAGGCTGTTAACATTGCGCCTGCTCAACAAAGCACGCATCAACTAGGTTCGCCTTTACTTACTATTAGACCACAAAATTTTTCGCAAGAAACACTACGTAGAAATAACGAAATTGTAGAGCTTCTACGTCGCAGCCAAGCAGAACGGCGAGACGTTAGAGCAATACTTGGCCAGTTCTATCACGACTTACCAGAGACAACAAAGCATTCTTTGACAGAAACCACGCTGACACTATCGTTGCTTCGTCTTGCAGCTTCGTTGCCAGAGGTCGGCCTAGCTACTGACCATCTGCTCTATAGTCGTCACAGTCGACCGTTGCTCGAACGTTTTACGCAATCATTGGCTGACCCTGGCCAGCAACTGGCTAACTCATTTAGTGCAGCAAGTCTAGATGATGCCGTTTTTAGAGCTACCATCAATCCAACCAAACCAACCCAAGATGACAGCCTACACCTAGCAGCAATCTATAACGTTATACCTCAACTCACTGCCACCGAGGAAGTTGCGAGAAAGGCTGCACACACCACCGATCTACGCAACACATTCGTTGTGGCGCAACAACATATCCTCGGTTCAGTTATTTCTCAATTTAAAATCTTAACGGATTATCTTGGCCTTCAACCTTCTAACTGTATTATCAAAGGCAAACCATACTCAAGCAATCGGCTTGCCGCACACATACTTCAAAGGCTGGGATATACAGTTTTTTCTGGCCTGCGATCGACGACTAACTTTGAGACAATCCTCAACCCCACGCAGTATCATTTCGATCTTCTTGAAGAGATCGACTTACTTGCAGAACAAGCGATAGCAAGAGCCTTACATCAAGGCTGCGATAGCCTGCTTATTATCGACAGCGGCGGTTTGTTGACCAATGCTGTGCTCCAAAAAATGGCCTCTTTCAAAGGTAATCCTACGCTTCGCATCGCAGCGGTCGAACAGACAACGTTCGGGCTCTCCCGTTCAAACAACCTCATACATACTTCTAGCAAAGCTGCCGTGCCCGTAGTCTCAGTTGCAACTTCTCGGTTTAAAACACTCCTAGAAGGTCCGCTTGTTGGGGAATCAGTCGTCAAAGAGATTGAACAGTATTTGTCAGCTGACATCTTCGCTGTCCCCCACCTTGCAACAGCACGTGCCCAAAAAGTAGCGATTGTTGGCTATGGCACTATCAGCTCACAAATTGCGCAAGCACTTGTCCATAAAGAGCTTTGCTCAAAAAAAGATATCTACATATATGATTTTGACCCTAAAAAGTTATTGTTAGCCCAGGCAGCTGGATTTACTCGCTGTGATTCACTTAACGATGCGCTTCGTAACTGCAGTATTGTTATCGGGTCGACAGGTTCTATCGCTGGTTTACCGCTACGTCATGCCTCCTGGAAAGACCAGACAATTTTTGTAAGTACTGCATCATTTAACACGGAGCTGCAAGATCTTTTCAGCTCCAACGAAACAAGTGAATTAACTACTGCGACATACAGAAGACAGGGCAATGGCCCCTATGAGAAAATCCATGGCCTCTATAGAACACAGGTCGGCCTCAAAGAAGCCCTGATTTTGAACGGAGGTTTTCCCATAAACTTTACTGGAGGGGTTGATCCAATTGCAGCCGATAAAGCAGAGATTATACGAACAATCATGGTCGCTGGAATCGCTCAAGCGAAACGCTGTCTTGACCAAATACAAACCCAGTCGTACCAACCAAACTATATCCATCTTGAGGAAAGCAATAGTACAGCCCACCGAAAGAACCCAACAACAGCAAACTCCTGGCTTTAGAAAAACTGCAGCAGCAACGTTACCTGGTGCAACCTGTCTCAGGAGGTCCGGCTTGCGCTGGCGACTTGCTCATTTTTTGCGAAATATCCCAGAAAATCTGACCCCAATCTGAGAGTTCAGCACCTGGCGTTGGTTTATCAAACGTCAAATCGTCGCTGTTCTTCAAGCCATACTTCATCTCAACGGCGTTATCACCGTTAGCATGCCAGGCTAAAAGACCATAGCCATATTTCGGCGCAGCTGTCATTGCAGCCCTTGCACCACCATATTCAGCGACGTAGTTAAAGTTACTAGCCCGACGAGTCCCATTCCAATCGTGCCCAAACTCACCGACAACCAGAGGCAAATCAGCGCTGGCAACAGATGCAAGCAAAGAATCAGCTTTCGCGAGTAACTCATCTTCTGAAAATCCAACACCGAGACCGCCATAGGAATGCCAATCCCAAACAATATTACATTTGTTTTTTGCCCACGAAACTGTAGAGGGATCAGTCAAAGTGGAAAGCCCTTGACCATGATTTGGCAAATCAAAAAGAACTATATTTTGCGCTCCTGCATCAACAAATGTTTTATAGCCATCATCGACTACAGACTGCCAGTAAGGCGTGTTACCCTTCGTTGTAAATTCATTTAGATGGTTAAACCAAACATAGGGATTATCTTTGTAACGCCGCGCTGCTTCTTTCCAAAATTTTGTCACTAATGCATACTCAGCAGAATCTAAAGACATCTCTTTTAAAGCTAAATCTGGATGACAGTCGATCATAACAACAATCTTTTGGCTTGTGTAAGCATCCACGACAGGTTCTATAGCTTCAAATAGCTTCTCTTCTCCCCAACCAGCATGATTCCATTTCGTCGATGGACCAGCGCCAAGGCATTGCGAATTCAAGCGTATTGTATTCCAGCCCCACGCTTTCACTTCATCAACCGATCCAGTAATATCGTGTCCTTGATAACGCAAAAGACCAACAGGTTGACCAGCGTCATCAAATAAAGGGCCACCCACGTTAGCGCCCATTGGTACAAAGATATTTCCTTCTGGGTCAACGATGTCTTTACCAATAACTTTGAAACGTCCTGTAGCCGCAACGTTTCGCTTCTCAACTGCTTCTAGACTAGTTACTGGCATTTCTTCTTCGACAGTCGTGGCACTGCTTTCTATTGCAACAGTTGGTGCAATAGGCAACGTCGTTGCTCGTTGCGAAATCGGTTCGCTTCTCTGATCTGTCGCGGTTACTGCATCATCTTTTTGAAGCACTATCACAGTGGCTACTAAACCAACAATGGCCAAGAGCACAGCATATATTGTTGCTGCAACTTTGTAATTCATCTAACCGCCTATTCTTAGTAGTAAGACTATACCTTTTCAAGACATAAAAGGCATCGCATCTAGCCTTACCCAGCTGTTAAAGCTCGAATATCGAAGACTAACGCTGAGGCTGACAGAAAAACAAGGATAAATAGTGTTGCATAGCCTAGTGGAGCAAATTTCTTAATATTGACTTTAAACAATGTTCCACCTTTCGCAAATCGTTGCCCGAACAGCTCGATAAAGGCAACAAGTGCGTGTGAACCATCCAATGGCGGGAGCGGCACCAAATTAATCGCGCCGACGGCACAAGACAAGATGGCGAACCAGACAAACGAATCTGCCCAACCACCTTGGACAGCTGCCATGGTCACATCAGCTTGCGCCACTGGAGACATAAACCGAACAGCAGGTTCGCTTGAGCCAACTAGCGCCTCAACATAACCGCCGATGTTGCCAGCCCAAAGCCACAAAGCTTGTCCTGTCATAGCAATAACCGACCAAGTGCTGGAAAGCCCTTTACCAACCGCAGCTAAAGGCGTAGCCCCACGGGAGAAAGAAACGACCGAGAAGGCGACCCAAGACAACAACAGGTTCACCGCAGGCCCTGCCAAGATAGTAGCTATACGACCTGTATGAGTCGCAGCCCGATACGTGTCGGCTTCTTTAAAACCCTCAGGCAGATCAGATGTGGGGGTCATACCTTCGATTTTGACGTATCCCCCTAATGAAAGCGTTTTAAGACCATATCGACAACCATTTCGTTCGAAAGCAAAAATTTCTGGACCGAAACCCCAGAAAAACTCAGTTGGCTTCATTCCAGAACGACGAGCCGCCCAGAAGTGGCCAGCTTCATGAGTAGTGATGATAATGCCGAGGAAGCCAAGCAATAGTAACCCACTTGGAGCCACTATATAAAGAGCCGCTAAGGACACAACCGTTATAACAGTCCATAACAAACTAAACGACCATTGCGTCGCATACTTTTTACTTCCTGTTTCTTCTATTGTGACCGCCACATTCCCCAACTTTGTTGTTGCCCTATCCTTAAGGTAATCATAGAAATGGTGCGATGCCGTAGCGTCAGAAGACCTACTTTAGAGAGTTATAGTGCTTATAGAGCTTCGATGTTGCTTTTCTATTCTTCGCAACGCTACGATTCGCGCTGTGACTGTTGCAAATGCTCTAACTGAATTTAAATCACTTACTGGCGAAGGATACAAACTGCGTGACTGGCTTACGTCGTATCCTTTTTTACTTGTTGCTATTGATCCTTACACCTCAGAAAGTTCCTGGATTCTAGATACAGCTACTAGAATTTTTGATCATTACTCGCCAGCAGATGTACGCGTTGGATGGATTTGTGCAGCAGATGCCGATGATTCTAAACATTTTTTAGGACCGTTAGCAGAGCAATATCTAACTTTTAGCGACCCCGAGAAGGAAATCTGCCATTCGCTTGAAGTTACCGAAACACCTTCACTTATCCATATACGATCTGATGGTTTTGTCCAAGCGACACAAGGTTGGGACCCTGCGCAGTGGAAAGAGATAACTGACCGTCTGACACAAATTCTTTCCTGGTCTAAAATCACACTCCCTGGACGTAACGATCCTGGTGCGTTTGAAGGCATATCGCTTTAATTTAGGTTCTGTCTGGGCGGTTTCTTTGACACGGGAACTTTACGGTAGAAGTCAGCAAAACTAGAAATGGACCGCCGAAGCGATCCATTTCTTAACGTATAAAACTTTTGCCTTAGTCGACAGGCTTAACGTCTTTTGCTTCATCTCCTTTGCGACCTGGCTCGATATCAAACTCGACTGCCTGGCCTTCTTCTAAACTTTTGTACCCATCTCCTGAAATATTTGAGAAGTGAACGAATACATCTTCACCATCTTCACGGGAGATAAAACCGAAGCCCTTCTCGTTATTGAAGAACTTCACAACACCTGTAGGCATAATACTACTTTCTTTATTTAACAGACCCTTGTGGCCTGGCTAGATTCTAACATCTCAAATTTCAAATGCGCAAACTCAACCAAATAATTGCGACATCAGAGCCTTTCCTCACAGAAATGTAGCAATACTGTTATTACAAAGAGTCATTTCAAGACATGACTAATTAGACTCTTCAGAACCTGCGTAGAGCAAGGTTGCCATTCGATGCGCCAACTCTATGAACGAGCTAGCAGATCTATAAAGTCTAACAGCTGCTCGTTCGTCAGTACGGTTGCGCCTTTGTCTTTCGCTGAACGAGCGAGACTAGAATCATCTGTTACGACGATAACAGGCCAGCTATCAGGAAAACTTGTCAAAATATCATCTATCGAGGTAACAGGCGCAGCTGGCGGGTTACTCAAACGGATACGGACTTGACGTGATGCTGGCAATGCGTCTTGGCCAGCAATAGCGCCATCAAAAACAACCTGAGAGAATGAACCGTATTTGTCAGCGATATCAGCAAGGAACGAAACAAGCGAGGTACGTTTCTCAAGCGTTGAAAGTTTCGACCAGCCAAGTGTAGCTACTGAGTCACCTTCAACAAGCAGAACAGCCTCGTCCACAGATAAAAGATATTCGACCATCGACATTTCATCAGCAGCAATATCGGCTGGGACAACAACAGGCACACGGGCAGAAGACGACAACGTCGTGTCTGCAGATACAGAAGATGGCACAGCTGGGACTTCTTCAGAATTTTCTGGGTAATGCCATTGCCCCGATTTAGCGTCAAAAACACTTGGTGGCAGATTTATGTCATCTTCGACATCGACTTTGACAGCATCAAGATCTGTTCTAGTTTTAGAGACAATTTCACTTAACTCATCAAGTTCGTCTTTAGCAGCTCCTATAGAAAGATCCACTGCTGGGCTTTCATCTAAGAAATTTTCTGGCAATGAAACCGACCCATCTTTCGGCGGCCAGTCTTGATCCCAAACATTTGCTGAAGCCACTGCTGGAGGAGCTTGCGCATCGGACTGTTTGTCAAACGAAACGTTTACTAGGTTATTTGCAGGAGGCTCATTCGGAATTTGATCTATTCCAGGTGAAGCAGCTTCGTTTAAAAACGGTTCTTTCTCAGCTTCAGATAGATTTTTCTCTAGCTTTGAAAGTTTTTTCTCATATTCTTTCGCTTCTTTTTTGTATTTCTTTTCAACTTCGGCCAGCCGCTTCTTCATCTTGTCATAATCTTTTTGCAACTTCTGATTATTAGAAGAAGCAAGACTAGCCATGATTTCTTTGTCGGACTTGCCGTCAGAGTCGATAAGCTGACGCGCTAACCCTTCGCCCCGTTTGCGTTCAGCAATAATTTCTGCTTCAAGCGGCTCAAGCTTATCTTGCAGCAGCTGCACCTTATCATTGAGTCGATCAGATTCGGTCTGGGCTGCAGCGGCTTCGCCTTTTAACGTACCTTTCTCGGTAAGAAGCGTCTCTTGCTTCTTTAATAAGTCGTCGCGTTCGCTGCTGACTAGATCAAGCTTCTGTGCATAATCTTCTTGCGTCTGTTCAATTTCAGACATTCGCGCCAGCAATGAGTCACGCTCTGAACGCATTTGTCTAAAAGCTGAACGATCAGCGTCACTTTCCTCACGAACTTTTGCAAGGTCGTCTAAAGCCCCAGTTAAACTTTGTTGCAATTCATCAACTTGAGTCGCTAAAGAATCTCGTTCGGAGGTCAACGATACGACCGAGGAAGATGAACGTTCAGACTCTGTTTTAAAGGTTGTGTTTTCGCTTACTAACGTTGCGTTATCTGTTTCTAATTGGCGAACCTTTACATTTAGTTCAGACTCTTGTTCTGTTAACGTTTTCACTAAACGAGTTTGCAGCGCAAGATCTTCTGTGGTCGTCTCAATCTGTTTTGTTAGCTCAGCAATTTGTGCATCGGTTTCTAGTGAACGCTCAACTAGCTCTCTGTTGTCGTTTTTGAGCGTTTCAATGTCGACGCCACCAGCTTTTCGGTCGTATTCAGCCAGTCTTGTAGTTGCTTCATCACGCTCGATACGCATCGCTGCGTGCTCTTCAAGCGTTTGATTCCGCTCGGCAGTTATGGCCTCAAGTTGTTCGGCAGCCTTTTGATTATTGACAGTTAATTCTGATGTATTAGCTTCGCTTTTCGTAAGCTTTTCGGAAACCTCTCGAAACGAAACTTCCAATTCGGAAATTTTACTTTCAAGCTCTGAACGAACGTCTCGCGATTGTGCCAACTCACGTTCTAGCGTAACCTGACGGCGAAGCGCATCGGACTTCTGTTTTTTTGCTTCATCACGCTCTTTGCGAGAAACTTCTATTTCGGCTTGCAAAGTGTCCATCTGGCCTCTTTGAACTTCGGTCTCTGCTTCTAAAGCTTTCGCATGAACATCGCCTTCAGTCAAAGCATTCATTTCGTCTTCAATCGTTGTTGCCATAGGCCTAACTTCTCCCTCATCGTCGAGGCGGTCACCTTCTTCGGTAAGCCGATCTACTAGATTCTTCAAATCTGAAAGTTCGGACTCTATCGAGCTAGGATCAGAACTTCCGTTTTTCACTTCTTGATCAGTCTGGTTACCAACAGAACTCAAACCGAAACTCACTGGAGGCTGCGGTGGCGGCTCATCCTCAGCCAGATCTGATTTACCCAAAGATAGCAACCAAGCATAGTTTTTATCGTCTAAATTATTTTCACTTGCTTCTAGAACTACACGTTCTCGAAATACTTCGTCAGTCTCTAACACGGCTTTCGCAGCAGCAATCGCTTTACGTGAAAAATCATCAGTGTCAAGGTGCTCCAGCAACGCAGCAGGCGCAGCAATAACAGGGTCAGCCGCTAAACCTTTTTGGGCAATCACCAAAGAAAACTCACACGCCTTTTTATACTGTGAACTCTTTAAAGATTTCATGGTCTAGACCTAACGTACCTTTTACCTACACTAACTAATCGTCCACTTTGAAACGAATTTCAAGTTTCTGAAACGTTATCTATTTTAGGATAGCAACTAGAAACAGATTAACGCTTCTACAAGTTCAATACAAACTATAGATTTTTGTGAGTTTGCGTTCGCATACGCTCGACAAGCTGCATAACTGAACCATCATCGAGAGCCTTTTGCGCTAATGCTACGCCTGCAACTACCGTATCAACAACGCCAGCAACTACTAGACCAGCAGCAGCGTTTAAAACAACAACATCGCGATGCGGACCTTTCTTGCCTTGAGACACCGCTTTGAACAGTTGCACGTTTTCTTGAGCTGAACCGCCAGCAAAGTCTTCCCAAGCGGCTTCCGCTAGACCAACCTCATTTGGAGTGATGCTATGACGTGCCACCGACCCCTTAGACACTTCAAACACTGTAGATTCTCCACTTAGCGTGAGCTCGTCAAACCCGTCGGCCCCGCTAACGACCCACGACAGCTCTGTTTCTTCAACCACAAGCGCTTCGGCCATTTTTTCTGCCATCGCTATCGAAGGTGTACCGATAAGCTGACGTTTCGGATTACCTGGATGACAAAGCGGCCCGAGCATATTAAATACTGTGGGCACGCCAAGTTGTTTACGCACCAGGCCAACGTGTCGCATTGCAGGGTGAAACTTTTTTGCGTACACGAATCCAAGACCTTGTGTCTCGACACACTCCAAAACTTGTGCGCTATCAAGCTCGATAGCTAGGCCTAACGCCTCTAGAAAGTCGAACGAGCCAGACGTAGACGAAGCTTTTTTATTGCCATGTTTGCAGACAACTGCACCAGCGGCGACAGCAACAAATGAAGCCATAGTCGACACATTGAGAGCAAATGCTCGACCATGTTTAGAACCGCCAGTTCCGACAATATCAATCGTGCCTTCAGGCAGCGATATAGGCGGCGACACCGCACGCATCGCCGACGCTAGACCTGTTATTTCCGCAACGCTTACACCTTTGACCTGCAATCCGACAAGCAAACCAGCTACACGAGTAGGCTCGGCTTGACCATCCAAGATGTGCCTCAAGACGCTGGAAGCTTCATCAACAGTCAAATCGTTACCAGCAATAAGTTTTGCTAACGTCTGTTTCCACGCTTGTTCTGCGTTGGAATCAAAAAATGCGGCATCTAAAGGTTGAGAATCCATAGGTTCACAGGCTATCGTAGCTATGGGTGAGTTGACGAGGTGATTGCGGCAAACAAGCGTTGCTTAGTTTGTCGAGGAAGGTCGGGGCTCCACAGAACAACGTGCTGGCTAGGTGCCAGTCGAGGCGACTCGAAGGAAAGTGCCGCAGAAAATATACCGCCAGCAACGCAAGTTGTTGGTAAGGGTGAAAAGGTGCGGTAAGAGCGCACCAGCAAGTAAGGTGACTTATTTGGCTTGGTAAACCCCACGTGGAGCAAGATCAAACGGAGAGAAGGCTGTTCGCCTGTTAAACGCAAGTTTTGAATCTCAGGTAGATCGCATAGATGGATGGTCACCTATCGGAACCCTGGCAACAGGACCGTGGACAGAACCCCGCCTATTGTCAACTCACCCCATATAACAAAGCGATGCAGCCAAGATTTTAGCCCCAGATCTTGTGACGGAGCAATAGCTAAAGTATTTCCTGCCATGATCAATTGTTACGGCTAACAAATACCTAGCTAAGGTAGTTTGCTGGCAAATGGCCGCTTCGTAGGAATTTTTTTTGAGCTGATTGCGTGGTCAATCTGTATCGTTTAGCGGCCCAGACCAGAAGCAGCACTGCTACGACCTCTAGCAAAATCCGGACCACAACATGACTAGATTCAGGTATCTGCTGGGCCTGTTCTGAACCAAATAGCGGCCACCAAAATACTGACGCACTCTCCCACGAAGCATCTAGAACAAGATGGCAGAATAAACCGATTGGAAAACCCAAAAGCCGACGCCGCAATAAACGTTTGCCGATTGTTGCAAGCATCACGACAGTTAGAACAACAACAGGGAAAAAGAATGAATGCGTAGCAGAAGGCAGAAAAAGAAACCCGACCATCGGGAAAACTGCGCCGAATGAAACAAGACGATAGTCAACCTTCGGGCTTTGAAAAATTTCGGCGACAAGTACTGGCGCGCAAACAACAAACCACAGAAACATCTAGAGTGCGAGTCTATACGGCGACGAGAATGCGACCACACTCTTCACACAGAAGTTCATCATCTGGCGACATATTTTTAAACTGGTCAACCAAATGTGAAGAGAGCTGCATGTGGCATCCTTCACAGATACCATTTTGTAGACGGGCAAGAACAAGACCGTCGAACTGTGTACGTTGCGACTCATATTTTTCAAGAAGCTCAGGGGCAATTTCAGTGCTAAGCGTTGTTCTTTTGACTGCGAGTGATGCGACCTCATCATCAATCGAGGCCAGTGCAAGATCACGTTCACCTTGCAAACGTGCTAACTTCTCGGACTGAGCGTCAGCAGCCTCTTTTAAAAGCTTGTCTTGAACCTCCAACGCTTCTAGCTGCTCCATAATTTCGAGTTGTTCGTCTTCAGCCTGGGCTCTCTTCTCGTTAAGAAACGCTATTTCCGTTTCTAACGAAGCCACACCCTTTGCTGAGCTTACTGATCCACTTGCCAATGTTTCTTGCGAGCGTTGCAACTTGCTTGTGATATCAGCTACGTCACGATCTAGAGAGGCAAGCGATTTGTTTTTCTGTTTCGCCTCTTCTTTTGCCTGTTCCTGAGCGTTAGTAGTTGAAAATATCTCTTCTTCGCACTCTCTCACCGCAACGACAAGAACATGTTTTTCTCTCTTGTGTGTGAGAACGCGTAACGTTTGATCAGTCGTTTGCAGTTCTAAAGTTTTTTCATAAACGGTTATCATAGCGGGTCTGTCTTTCTGTTTTAGCCTATGTCTAGTATTTGCTTTCCGCCTGAGACGATTGAAAAGAGAACCGTTAAAAGCTATGTACCAACACGCCGAGCGCAGCAGGAATACTGAGAGAATGTAGAATACATAGACATTCCCTTACCTTTGAGGTATCGGTAGCGTCTCAAAGGTAGGCAAACTCGGCGGTTCTTCTATCGTAACTGTAGGTCGTGTCAGCACCGTTGTCGTCTCAGGCTCAGGCTGGGTTATCACTGGACCATTTGGATCTGTCGTAACCGGATTTTGATCTGGAACTGTTGTAGGTGGCTGATTTGGGTTACCTGGATTTGGGTCAGGCATCGTTGTTGTTGTATTGTTAGGATCTGTTGGAACTTCCAACGAGCAATCGCTAACACCATCACCGTCTTGATCAACGCCTCGGAAGAAGCCATCAGAAAGCGACACGCATGGTTCTGTTTCACCGTCGACTCGCAAGTAACGAGAACGAGATGCGTTAGGATCTGGCTCAGCAAAGTTGACGGGTTCTAACCCTTCATGAATATCAGTCATATATTGACCAAAGATTGGTGCAGAAATCGTACCGCCGAAAGGGTTAAACCCTAGACCTTTGATTTGTTCATCGCCGACTGGGCTACCGTACCAAACCGCTGTTGTGTAATAGGCAGAATAGCCAGCAAACCAAACGTCTGAAGGGCCATTTGTTGTACCTGTCTTGCCAGCGACAGGATGCAGTATCTCTTCATTCTCATCTAGAATCTTTGCTCGCCTACCAGTACCGATGCCATTGCGCTGATCGACATTGCCTTCTAGCACTTCTGTAATTTGTCGTGCTGTCTGCTGTGAAACAGCGCGAGACGTCTGTTGTTCATGTTCGTAGATAACTTTGCCGTCGGCATCTTCGATGCGCTCGATGTACCAAGGCTCAGAATATAAGCCATCATTAGGGAATGCGGCATATGCACCTGCGACCTCGATAGGCAACATATCGCCAGCGCCTAGAGGCAACGAAAGCACATCGGGCATATTCTTTGTATCAATCCCTAATCGCTTCGCCACGTTTAACGTCTTTTGATTTCCTACAATTTGCCCTAGACGCACAAAACCACAATTGTTTGAGGTTTGGGTGATATGAGCTAATGTCTGCCTGCCCCCATACCCTTTACCTGATGGCGTATACAAAACACCTGAAGGCGTCCTGAATGAACATCCAGCGTCACCACGGACAGTATCATTCTGAGAATAACCATCTTCAAGTGCTGCGGCCAACACAAAGGTTTTCATAGTCGAACCAGGCTGCTGACCTCCCTGCGTCGCAATGTTAAATTTTTCTCGTTTGAAGTCAGGTCCGCCAATCATCGCTCGCACAGCGCCAGCTTGGTTTCTTCGATTCTCGGGGCAAAGAGCTTCGTCCCATCGATCGTTACAACCATTATCGATCGATGCGAGAGCCATCGTATAAACATCGCTTTCAGGCATCTGATCAGTACGCGCTTGTTCAGCAGCCTCCTGTGCCTTCTTGTCAAGGGTCGTATAAATTTTTAGACCCCCTTTATAAATTACTTCTCTGCGTAAATCATTTATTTCTCTAGCTACTTCATCAGCAACTATCTTCTCTAGCTGCTCCTCAGACATACCGTCTGTATCAATTTCTGCACGAATTTTTTCTGTATCAATACTGGTTTCGTCTATACCCAAAATGGTTGGATCTTTCAACAACTGTTCAAGCACCTCTTGCACGAAATAGTCTGTCGGCTTGATATCGAACGGGGTTCTACGGTCAACAGGAATCTCTTCTTCATCGCGGATACGCTCAGCTTCTTCTTTTGTTATTTCACCTACAGTAACCAACCTATTAAGAATAACTTCACGTCTCTCAAATGCTTTCTCAGGGTTAAGCGTTGGATCATTACCTGTCGGATTTTTAATCAAACCAGCTAGCAAAGCTGCTTCACCCCACCCCATCTCCTCAGCTTTCTCGTATCCCCAGTACGTTTCGGCAGCAGCCTGCACTCCGTACGCCCCAGCGCCAAAATAAACTTCGTTTAAATAGTGTTCAAGAATTTGATCTTTTGTTAGCTCTTTCTCAATCCGAGTAGCAAGTACCGCTTCAGTTATTTTTCGATCCGCTGTTTGTTCAGCATTCAGTATTGTGTTTTTAATAAGCTGCTGCGTGATAGTTGAGCCACCTTGCACAACAGAGCCAGAGCTAGCATTTTTGACAGCTGCTCGGGTTATACCCTTAAGATTTACGCCATTGTGCTGATAGAACTCAGCATCTTCAACCGCGATAATCGCACGAATAACTTCTTCAGGAATATCATCTAAAGGAATTGGCTGACGGTTCTCGGCATCGGAAAGGTAACTGATGAATTGAGCCTTTTCACCGCTTGGGCTGTTGCCATCGCTGGTAAAAACAGCAGAACGAGCAGCCTGCGGAGGTAAAATAACATCAGCCGCTTCTCCTTCGAAACTATCAGCTACCGCCCCAAGCTGCGGAGCAGCCACAAAGAACGTAGTAGAAACAACCATTGCGAAACACAACACAACAACGGAAATACTTGTTAAACGTTTGAGTAATTTTAGACCTTGCACAAGCTAAATCTTACACCTAATTGCCTACAGATACATACACCTCGCCACAAGCAAATATACTGAGGACTAGTGCTTCTGAAGGTTCTTCAACATTGCTGGCGCAGCATCTGCCGCCGACGCAGCCAACACTACAGCTTCAACAAACCCAGAGGGACTCTCTTCTTGAGCAAATGTTATACCGATAAACGGCGTTTTTTCTTTGGTTTTTAACACAACAAAGTAGAGAAATTGTTTATCTAAAAATAGCTTCGCGGCACGAACGACTGTCACTTCTTTTTCACAGAAAAACGTCGCCGCTGTCGCAATAGCAACTGCTTCGTCCCTATCCCTAGCGCTATGAGACACTGTGACTTGCCCTGCATGGAGTGACACCTTTGCCACGAACTGGTCTTCATCTTTCGCAACGCAAGCTTCAATCTGAACTTCTGCAGGGATTACCTGATGAGAGTCATCTAATGAAACTGCGATAGACGTAAATAACGCTTGCAACATAGCAGCTTCTTTTTCAGACAATTTACTTGGGCGAGCGACGCTAGCTGCCAGGCAAACATCATCCAGAGCATGCAAACCGACCCACTGAAAATTGCCAGGCAACTGATAGTGCGATGAAACTACTGGCCCACTCTGTGCATCAAAAGCATCCATTTCTGCCCACAAGCGACCAAGGAACTGGAATTTCACCTTACTTTTATCATCCCATTTTTCAGGCAAACTGCTAGAAAAATTTGTTATTTCAATGGCTGACTGTCTCGCTAAAACTACAGCTGACACTGAAAAAGACTCGGCAATTGCGCCCATTGCGAGATCCAAAATATGTTGCCGACTTCTACTGCTTTTGGTTGGCCTGGATGCGCCTAATATCTGGTCGGCAGACGACCCTTCTTTCTTTGAAAAATCAGAGAACTTGAGGATTCCACCAAGTTTTTTACCAAGGCCTGAAGGCGATTTTGATGTGCCTGAAACCTGCACTTCAGTTTTTTCTTTAAGCATAACGCAACCTGCATAGACGATCGCCCAATAGTAACGCACATCATGAAGCGACAGCTGCATCCAACGAAATCAAATAAGACACACAAACCCGAGCTGTGATAGCGGACATGTGAAGGCCCCATGAGAGTTGTTTGGCGAACTTTACTCTTCGATAAGTTGTTCTTTGCAGAAAGTGAACGCAGCTTCAAGCACTACTTTAGATTCAGCTTCTGGATCTTGAGATTCTTTCGCTTCAAGCAAAAATGAAATAAATTGCTCTCGCCCTAAATCATCCATAATACAATCAAGCTGCTTATTCAAATCGTCATTATCTTCCGATATACCTACCGCTCGTTTTAGTTCACTAGTTGAAAAACAATTGAGTGACTCTCTTTGTGTATCTTTAAAATCCTTTGGCGTATCAAAAAGGGCTTCCTGCCCTAGCTGACTTAACGCAACTTCTTCTCTTTTGAGCGCCTCAAGTGTTATCCCCGCATCATTCATTTTTGTTTGATTCACACGACTCAAATACTGTTGAGCGTAACACTGAGCAAAATCTTCGCTAAGCCCAAGAGCGTCGCTGCTTTGCGCTAAATAATTTTTGGCAAACGAAGCTTCGAGTTCTGAAACACTATTTCCACATGCTGAAAGAAAAAGAGGAACAGCCAGAGCCAAAAGCGTTATATATCGTCGGGTCACAGCTACCACCGTAGCGGCTTCCATTAGAAAATCACATCACCATGAGGGCGTATCTTAGACGTTTAAAGTTTGCTGAAGGCCTTGGCTCAACGTTTCATAATACTTACTGCGAGGAGATTCGCTACGCCATACTAAAGCGACGTCACGACCAGCTTTTTGGTCCTGCAACGGGCGAACACAAAGATCTGAGTCAGGGCGAATTTCTATACCCAAAGCACTTTTAGGCAACAACGTTACTCCCCTGCCTGCAGCCACCATTTGCACTAACGTCGAAAGGCTAACACCATGCACCTCATGACTATTTGTATTGCCAGAAGCAGCACAAATCGCTAACGCTTGATCACGCAAACAATGCCCGTCTTCGAGAAGTAGCAGTGGAATTTCGGCCAGCTCTTCATTTGACACAGCACCACCTTGCGCGAACTCACCAGTCGAGTGAGAAACGAGATAGAACGGCTCAAAAAGAAGAAACCGTTCATGCAACGTTGGAGCATAACCTGCAGCCAATAAACCTATATCAACAGTGCCTGCAAGCAGGCCTGCAATAAGCACCTCTGTCTGCATTTCTGCAAGTTCTAACTGTGCCATTGGCTGACGTTTCGTCAGCTCGCTTACAACTACTGGCAGGAGATACGGGGCCATAGTCGGGATCACACCCAAACGCAATGTGCCTTTAATTTCGCCTTCTTGCGCAGCAACTGTCTCTAATAAGTTCTGCATATGCACAAGCACTTGTTTGATTTGCGAAATCACTGGTGCAGCTTCTGGGGCAACTCGCGCTCCGTGACGTCCACGCTCAAAAAGTTCCATGCCTAAACGTTGCTCAAGTTCACGAATTTGTGCCGACAACGTTGGTTGGCTGATAAAGCAACGGTCAGCAGCGCGGCCGAAGTTTCCTTCGTCGGCAACAGCTGCGGCATACTCAAGCTGTTTCAAGGTTGGAAGTTCACTCTGCGATAATGCCATAGACCCAACCCTAGCAATAAACTTTTTAAAGCCACGAACTTACGAGGGTAGGAATTCTTCTGGATCGAGATAGCGACCTGTGTCGTCACGGGCAGTTAGACCTATCTCGCCAGAAGCAACAGCAATAGTTTGACCGGCTACGACGCTTTCACCTTTGTTAACCAACGGTTCTATAACACTATAGGTTGAACGCAAACCATGGCTGTGATCAATTGTCACATAGTTTTTGCCTGCGACGCTGCCAGCAAACGAAACTACGCCAGATTCGACTGCAACAATGGTATCGCCTTTTGATGACCCAAAACGAAGTGTAGCACTCCCCTTATACTCACCTTGTTTATCAAAGCGTGCAATAATCGGACTGTCTGTGGGAACAATCCAACGACTTTTTTTATCTGAAGTGAGAACTGTCGCCGTTTCCACAGCATTTGTTGTTGTGACCTTTGCACTATCTTGCTCAGTCGAAACGCCTTGCGAACTGATTTTTGCCATATCGACAGCGTTACTCGTTGCTGGCTCTATGCCTATCTGTTCTATGGGAACTGTCGTTTCGCCAGCAGCGCCAGCGGTCATTTCGTTAGTAGTGATTGTTGTTGGCTTATCTCGTGTTGCTGTCGTAGAAGTGACAACCGTAGGGCTCGGAACTTTCCGAAACGTGTAGGGCGAGGCTGCAGGGATGGAACTCTCGCTAATGAGCCTGTCACTATATTCTTGATTTCTCTGTTGCTCTGTATTTATTTCAGAACGCATTAAAAATACAAAAAAGAAACTGACCAAACTACAGATAAAAACAAAATAAAACCTGTTCATATGCTAAGCAAGTGCCAGCACCGCGACATTGAGCACAAAATATTGTGTCCTGAAAACGGTGTGTACACCGTTGAGTCTCTGCCTCCTTTGCTCAAGTAAAACTAGCTATGCCATTGGCGATAAGAAACCAGCTCAAAGCCATTTTTGTGTAGCAGACCTGACTGTTGCAAAACAAGAAGCTGCTGATGATCATTCACTCGCACTTCGTTCCAAGAAGAAACTCGTGTAAGCTCAGCGTCGTTATAACCAGGGTGAACACAAATTTCTATAGCAGCATCGTCACCAAGAGATTCGCAGCTTACCTCGATAGCTTCGAATAACTGCTGAGCCGTTTGACGCTGCCCTGTCCACGAACCGATATAGCCTTCAGTGAAATCGATTGAGGCTTCTCGCCACTTTTTGTCATCATCTAGATGACTTTTTCGTATCGGCACGTTGTAGGTAGTCGCCAGATTTGCGACCACTTCAAAATATTCTGGATGACGATGAAACCCATGATGTGTATCTAGATGAGTCGGAGCTGAACCCAGCGCGTCGATAAAGGCTTCAATTTGCAAAGTCCACTCATGCAATACATCGTTAGGCTCTGGGATTCTCCCGATTCGAGGATCATTAGAAAAGGATTTCGAGTCGTCAAATACTGATGGTGCGTCTTTAAATGCCGACAGTGGCATACCTTGCGTCAGCTGTAAGTGAACGCCAGCACATCCCTGCAATATAGATGCGGCGTCTGCTACTTTTTCTAATGCCCCAGGCACAGCCGCCATAGCTGTTGTACTAGAAATTGCTTGCGCTTCTAGTAACTCTAGGATTGAGCGACAAACCCCATCGGTAAACCCAAAATCATCGGCGTTAATGATCACTTTCATAACTACGCAGTGTAGACAATAGCAAGAAGAAAAATTCTTGCGTACAAGTATTGAATTTCATGGTTCCTGGTGCTGCTGCTAGGCTTTAGATTTTATGAACAGGTAGGCACCTATGTCACAGACAGATCAAGTAAGCAAGCAATCATCTCATCACATCGAAATTTTTGACACAACGCTTCGTGACGGTGCACAATTTGAAGGTATTTCCCTTAGCGTCGATGATAAACTCAAAATAGCTGCTCGACTCGACACGCTCGGCGTGCACTACATCGAAGGCGGCTGGCCTGGCGCTAATCCAAAAGATGAAGCCTTTTTCGCACGAGCCGCCAGTGGTGAGCTGCCTTTAACAGCTTCCACACTTGTCGCATTTGGTTCGACTCGTAAACCCAACAGTGACGCTGCAACAGATCCAACGATAAAAAACCTTCTTGCTGCGCAAACATCAACGGTTTGCATCGTGGCTAAAGCTTGGGATTACCACGTAACCGAAGCATTGCGCACAACGCTGCAAGAAGCTATCGCAATGGTCAGCGACAGCGTCGCCTATCTTGTTTCACAAAACAAAAGAGTAGTTGTTGACTTCGAACACTTTTTTGATGGCTATAAACACAACCCAGATTTTGCTTTTGCGGTGCTGCAAGCAGCCGCCGACCAGAAAGCAGAAACACTTGTGTTATGCGACACAAACGGTGGCTCTCTCCCCCATGAAGTGGAAGAAATCACTACAAAAGTTGTCGCCGAATTTCCCGATCTAATTGTTGGCATGCACACACAAAATGACACGGGGTGTGCCGTAGCTAACGCGCTCGCAGGCGTTCGTGCAGGAGCACGACACGTGCAAGGCACGATTAATGGTTATGGTGAACGAACTGGCAACTGTGATCTTACAACACTCATCAGCAACCTTTCGCTTAAGATGGGTGTGCCAACTATAGGATCCGAAAAAATTGCCACCTTAAAAGCTGCGAGTGAGTTCGTCGCCGAAGTTGTCAACCTGCCAACTATGCCACAACAGCCTTATGTCGGCACCTCAGCATTTGCACATAAAGCTGGATTGCACACCTCTGCGATTGCACGCCGACCCGATGCCTATGAACATGTTGCCCCTGCGAGCGTCGGCAATCGTACACGTTTTTTAGTGTCAGATCTTTCAGGCAAGTCAACGCTTGCTCTTAAAGCGCAAGAGTTTGGGTTAGAACTCGCCGATAACGAATTACGTGACGTTCTAGCGCAGCTAAAAAACTTGGAGAACCTTGGTTACCAGTTTGAAGCTGCTGAAGCGTCGCTGTTTCTTTTGATGAAACGTGCGCAAGGTTTTGATCACGACCTTTTCCGCATCGAATCCTATCGTGTGATCAGTGAGCATCGCATCGCACAACACTCGCAGCCAAACGCTGACGCTATTGATCAGACATTGACTGAAGCGACCCTGAAAATATTTTTCGGTGATGAACGAGTCATCGCAACTGGTGAAGGGAATGGGCCTGTTCACGCTTTAGATGCTGCTTTTCGAAAAGCTGCGACGTCTCGACTTCCCCTAGTCGAAACAATAAGGCTCACCGATTATAAAGTGCGCATTATAGATTCCGCATCTGGAACAGGAGCCATCACTCGCGTGTTGCTAGACGCCAGTGACGGCACAAAACAATGGACCACCATCGGCGTCAGCCACAACATTATTGAAGCGTCGTGGCAAGCCCTCGAAGACGCAATTGCATACGCTGCACTTAGGTAAGCGCATCCTTTGATAAAAGTAGAATTGAGGATCAATGGGACAACCAAAGCAAACTGATTTTGAGAAACAATTTAGACAGGTGCTCTCGACTTTAGCTAGCAGGGGGAAGACGACAGAAATATTTTCTAGTGCAGGAACACAACTCCTAGGGTCGTTGAGGGCAATAAATACCTCTACAAGTCTTGTTGAAGAACTTAGGCATAAAAATAGCGAAGTGAGGAAAAGGACAAAGACAATTTCAGCTACGGACAAAAAGGCTTGCATATTGCGTGAGCATCTTATAGAAGAACTCGCTGACTTCAAAAGAAAAGGCAAACCTTTTAGAGGACTATCAGAAAATACGTGGAACAACCTCTTACTTCTCTACACCGATTTACTCGAAAGTTGGCGACTGTATCATGAGAATGATTCCATACGATTTTTAGGCAGCAACCACGGCCATCTATATAAATCGCACATACTAAAACTTTCAAAAGCTATGCATGGATGGATGGCTCATGCAAAACCTGGCTCCGAAATAAGGCTGGACGATTCAGATATACAAAGAGCGTATCTTGATTTGCAGCAAGCTATAACTGACTGCCATGTCTTCCTTACACCGAAATACGAGACTACAGTATCTCTTGCTACTGGTCTTGATCCTAGAATTAGTGGATCCTCACAAGCTCTTGGGGCATGCTCCACCAAAGGGCTTGCCTAGATGGTTTATTCCAAGTCTTCTTTCTCAGTTAAACACGTGTCATTCCCAGCCACCACCACGTCATTCCCAGCCACCACCACGTCATTCCCAGCC
>JAHDDW010000056.1 GCA_020629155.1 Acidimicrobiales bacterium
TGTATTCGGACCATCGACTGTTTTTCATGCTTACTCCGTGTTTACCAAAGTCGGCGTGGTGTCATCCGCACGCGTTACGTCAATTCCCACCGATAACGTGTGTGCGCCACCACCGTAAACCACGCCTTTGATCGGTACCACATCGGCGTAGTCGCGCCCCCATGCCGTGGTAACGTATTGTTTATCAGGCCGCTTGTTGTTTGTTGGGTCAAAATCAAACCAACCTAACCCGGCTGCGTACACAGAAAACCAAGCGTGCGAAGCGTCTGAACCCTGAAGCTTTTCTTGACCTGGCGGTGGCAAGGTTTCCAAATACCCACTAACGTAACGCGCTGGTATACCCTGCCTGCGCAACATGCATATAGCCAAGTGAGCAAAGTCCTGGCAAACACCTTTTCGAGCCTCAATAATCTCAGTAAGCGGCGTCACAACGCTAGAGAATCCCGACTGGTAAGTAAACGTATTAAAAATATGACTGGTAAGAAGGCTAGCATATTCAAGAATTGGTAGTTTTCCGATCGGCAGCTCATCCACCATCTGATCAATAAAATCACCGTTAGGAATGCTCGGGGATTCCAAGAGACAATCCACTGCCATAGCCGCATCAAATTGGTGCATACGTAATACAGCTTGACGGTTTTCCGAAGCCGGTTGAGAGTCGGGAAGCTGCTTCATGACGTCCGTGGTTTCAATTAACGAACTGACAATGATTTCTATCTCTCGATGTTCTGTGTTTAAGTTAAACGAGGCAACATGATTGGAATACTGATCCAGCCGATTGTCTATGAGCGCGGGCTGCGGTACCACATCAATACTCGAGTGTAAGCAGGTCTGTAGTTCAGTATTTCGCGGAAGTAAACACAGCTGACTGTGCGATTGGCTTGCCGCCGATGCATAAGCGTAGTGCGTTCGATGACGAATGGCCAGTTTCACTGTAGGCCCCCTGATTCATCAGACACCACAGACAATGCACTTAGTGGCGATGGTTGGCCAAAATTATAGCGCGACTCCGTGTGTGTGAAGTACTGTTTAGTGATGGCGTTAGTCATCCTTATTGGCAGCTCTTCTAACACCTTGAGAAACTTGGGTAAGCTTTGACGCGAATTATTTCCTGCATTCAATAGCGGTTCCATATCAGCAAGTCGTACTCGACTGCTGCCGGCAAACGCAAGGCGTTTAAGTGTATCCGCCGAACTGTCCGACTTACGCCCGGGAAGCGTGTCAACAAGGTTTTCAATACGCACAAACTGATAAGCCAATGAACGCGGGTTCAATTCATCCATTAATAAAAGCGACAACACTCGCTGGCTGTCCAACGTGCTGGAATAGCGTGCACGGTAGGTCATGACACTGTCAAATAAGCGCAGCGAATATTCCAATACCAGATCGTTTTCCCCATCGGATAAATTAACCGCTCCGACGGTCACGATAATCTGATGTGCCCGCTCAAGACTTCGACCCAGCATTAAAAAGCCCCAAACATCCGTGTGGGTAATGTTTTCGTGGGATAAACCAGCGAAAGCAGAAGTGGCTAATAACAAGGCATCGATGTAATGGATAACTTCATTGAGCTCGTCACTATCTGAACAAAACTGATCGGATAGCACCAACGACTGCAACGATGTTTGCAAGCTATCAATTCGATCAAATACACGCAGTTGCTCACCAGACAACCGATCGTTAGCCGCCGACGCACTGTATTGCCACTGGTTGAGCAAACTGGCTAACGACCCCATTCGGTTTACGTCCTGAAGCATGGCTTTCAATTCACGATCCGGTTGTGCAATACGTCTTTTAGCACCTCGCCCTATAAAGCCTGGCTGCGACGATGTGCTGATCGTTAAAGCTCTCAGAAGCGCTTGCACACCTGCATTCGCATGGCCAGATTCCAGAGCGGATTCCTCGTCCAACATGCCTTGAAAAATACCGCGAAGTAATCTCAAGCAACTTTCTACTCGTTCACCATTACGGCCTAACCAGAAGAAGTTTTCAGCAATGCGACTGGGCAGCTCATCGTCGGACAAACTTAGTGCAGGACTTTGGGTACTGTCGTTAAACAAACTGTCCTGACCAACGGGTTTTTTAGAAATTACCCACACATCTTTGGTGCCGATACCTGCTTGACCATTAGCGTGCACGTGCTGACTTAAACATAAGCCCCCAGACATCGTTTCAAAGCGTTCGCCTTGTATGACCTGAAACGTTCGAATAGCTATTTTTTGAGACTCTAATCCACTACCCTGAACACCTGGTGCTGTTGACCGGGCTAACTGGTCTCTGGCAACGTAGTCGGCGGGTGCCTTTGCTACTCTATCCAGGAAGGCTGCTTTGTCCTCTGGCGATAATAGACTTGGATTTACCCAAACGTTGTGATCGTTAATCGATTGAAAACGCAGTTGATCTACGCGTTGCATGGATTGCTGATAAACATCTTCTGAACCTAACCAATAGGTGGGTACCGATGGTAGCAGCAAGCGCTCATTAAGCAGCTCCTCACACAACTTTGGCATGATGCAATGCCACGCCGGGTTACCGACGACCCCGGCTCCCAGCGGATTTATAATTTTTACA
>JAHDDW010000004.1:0-5909 GCA_020629155.1 Acidimicrobiales bacterium
AGGAACCCAGAAAACAAAACCCAGAAAACGGCAAAACCCCATTGACACGTTCCGGGGATGCATTATTAACACCCGATGGATTTGCCATTGTAGATCACCTTGTCGAGTCCTCATCGAATGAGGCCCTAGTTTGGGAACTGGATACAACAGGTCCCAATACGTTCACTGTGAGTAGCAATACATTTGACTTGTTGGTTCATAATGCGAGCGAGTGTCCAAAACCTTACGATGCGCTCGATCAGAGCACAAGAGATCTAATTGACGCTGCTGGACCAGTACCGGGTATTCGCAAAGATTTAGGTATTGATGCCGAATTCAATAGATGGTGGGATGAACTAACTAGTGAGCAGCTAGATGCTTTGTTGAAATCAGAGAGTCACTATAACCAGATTGCGGACCGAATTAGGCGACCTGGTGGTCTGCACGAATGGTGTATGGTCTGACGGCAACGCAAATTGAAAGAATGGGACGCTTCAATGAGTCAGATTCGGGATTTTCGGACTAAGACGAATGAGTTAGTATGGATAGTGCCAGCAGATCTACCGAATGCGGGAGACCTCGGCGGTCATGGTGGAACAGGGAGTACCCGGTTTCATAACGAGCTTGGAAATGCAATTGATGCATCTAGGAATGTCAGCGATTTTCGGGAACGTCTAGATAGACTGGCAGCGCGGTGGGAGATTAACCCTGCTTTAATGCCTGATTGGCCTGAACCTCGATAACAGAACTTGTTAAAATGCCTGATCCTCTAGTAGCTCTAATTCAACAGCGGTGGCAAGAGTATTGTGTTAACCCCTCGACACATAGCTACACCAGTTTCACCCACCTGTTCTCTGAGTCGGCTGTTCAGTCTGGTTGCTTGACAGACTCCGAGCTGTCAAAGTTGCTAGCAACTTTTCCAGAGGGGCGTGAGATTGCTAGGCGTGTCCGGTTCTGTTTGAATCGAAGGCAGGGTGGAGTAACTCTTGTTGTTGATGATGAGCGGGTTCGTTTGGCGAGAGCTCATACTGCCGAGATGGAGCGGCTCGCTAGAGAAAATGGGATGGATCAGATCGCAGCTCAGCTTGCTGCTGTTTCAGACGTTGCCGTGATTGATCGCTCAGAGTTCGATTTAGACCCTTATCAGGAGGGACCTGCTGACATTTTGACTGACGAATTCTGGGACAGTGTTATTCAGGAAATCGTTGACACTGTCCCGTCGGCGTATGGCTTGAAAGAAGCCTGTTGGGGTATTACTGCTGACCGCACTGTATCTTACTATATTCTTGAACCATTGTTGGGTAGAAATCTTGGCCTCTCTCATTATGCAGAACTATGGCGGCTTGACTCTCGGCTAGGGATCTCTAGTGGGGGTCTCGTCGTCAGTCGGTAGAATCCGAAAACTGGACGCAATGGATCAAAATGGTTTCTTAACGAATGTATCCGACTTGGTGGCTTTGTTCTGTTTCTATCCAAGATTGGGTTTGTTGGAGAAGGTGTTCGATTTTGGTGTGGTCTGGTATTAGTCGGTACGGGTGGTAGTGGATTAGGTTGCTGCACCGTGACCAGAGGTAGTAGCCTT
The DNA here is from genome assembly GCA_020629155.1 of Acidimicrobiales bacterium. Classification (GTDB taxonomy): domain Bacteria; phylum Actinomycetota; class Acidimicrobiia; order Acidimicrobiales; family SZUA-35; genus JAHDDW01. The sequence goes on from JAHDDW010000004.1 coordinate 1,562, forward strand.
TGCGGGCGTGGTCTGGGTGTGTGAGGGTTCTGAGGGCGATGAACCTTGCTCTCCAGTCGATTCTCGTTCCTACGAATTCTGGGTGTTGACTGGCGGTTGTCTCGATAGCTATCCGAGCTAAAGCTATGCTTCCTCTGCGATGTGGCGTTGACGCTGGGTTTGCTTTCAGGGTTTGTCTTGCAGTTATCAGCAGTTCCATTGGAGCGTTGCTCATGGTTGGCTGTTGAGGGTGAATAGTTTGTCTATTGTTTTTCGAGTTCTGCCGTATAGATCATGGACTTCCGCAGCTTGTGGGTCGTGGTGGCTTTTCTTGTTGAGCGTTGTTATAAGATTTCGATGCTCCTGACCATGAGAAGTTTCTACTTTTTGAGCTGTTCCTCTATCGATTTCGCAGTAGAGTCCGAGACTTATTTTGTCCCATACAGATTTTTCGGATTGTTTGATGCAGCTTTCTATCTCCTCGATGGGGGTGCCTTGTTGGTTTGCTTTGTGGCGGTAGCGTTCAATGGCGTAGGACTCTATTGCAGCTCGACAGCACACGGCAACTATATTCACTTTAGCGTCAGGTGATAATTGCTCGTCTTTTGACATTATGTAAGCTTCTTTGAGAGCTTGGGTTGCTGCGGATTTACGTTTAGTGATTGTTAATGCGGCGTCTTCGTTTCGGGTGATATTGATGACGCTTGCGGTTATGCCAAGGAGCGAAGCTGCTTTTGGTAGCCGTTCATCATGGGTGAAAACCACGACTTGGCGTGTTTGAGCTAGTTCTTCCAAAACGGACGCTAGACCATCTGTTTTCCATTCGTCGAATGATTGGACAGGGTCGTCTATCAACAAGAATTTGAACGGGCTTCCCTTATGTGTGGCTCTTGGCAGAAATATGGAAAGAGCGAGGGCGTGGAGCTGGCCTTGGCTGAAGATTGAGCGAGCGTTGGCTTCGCTTCCGCCTGTTTGGCAGGTAAGGCTTACCTTGCGTCGGTTAGTGCTGCCAGTTAGCTCCAAGGGGTCGAGCTTGAGATCGTCGCTGCCGCTAAATTTTTGCCATGTGTTGGTGATCTGGGTGTTGATGGCTTCTAGGCGAATGGAACGCTGACGTGTTATCTCACTCTTAATCCACGTCAGTGCTTTCTCGTGGGAGCGTTTAGTGGGCGACAGTTCGTCGGACTTTTGTTGAGCTTTGCGCCATGAATCCAACAGGTCGAGCAACGGTTTGAACTCTTCTGAATTGTTTTCTACAAGCCGTTTGGCTGCGGTCTGTGTCTCTGAAATTTGCATGTCGAGAAGTTCAAAATCTGAGAAGAGGTCAACTAGATTTGAGTCTCTGCTTGAGATCGATCTGAGTAACGACTGCGCTTGTTTAGATGCGGCTTCGAGTTCGGGAAGGTCATCAGAAAACCCGATTTTTGTCGTCTGCTCAAGTAATGTTTGAAGTTGGTGTAGCTCCTGTTGTAAGAGTCGTTGGTTTTCCTTCAGGGCTGCGGTCAAGGAGCGATGAGTTTTGAGCGTGATAGCGGTTTTGTCTCGCCACTCTTGGTTAAGTTGACCGGTTTCGCAGACAGGGCAAGATGTGAGCTGCTCGTCTTCTTGTAGCTGAAGCGCCTGCTCTAGCAGATCGGCAACCCTTGTTAGCGTCTGATTCCCCTTACGGCTTTCGTCCTCCACCTTAGCTACGGTCTCGTCGATTCGAGCTAAGCGATGTTTTACTTCCTCCAGGTCTAGGGGATCAAGGCCGAGACACTGCCGTACAGGCTGAGAAACTGCTATCGCTGGAACTTGGCGGTGGAAGTCGTCGTAGATCTTTCCTGCATTAGAGCCGTCGTTTACCTTTGAACGAAGGTCTAAAATCTCAGGCAGTGTTGACGATTCGCACAGCGAAAGAACCTCTTTCTTTAATCCGGTCGCAAGTTTAGTGGCGCTCCTTATTTCCTTAACTTGTGAATTAATGTTTCGCTGCGTTTCGTCTAGGTCTTCCAATCCAAGAAGCGGATCGAAAGCATCAAACAGCTCTGAAAGTTTCCCGTCAGTCAACTTAGGCAAAGCTCTATCAGCCAACAAAGGCGGGTATTGTCGGACTGCCTCAGCAAGGCCATTGAAACGATCAGTTGCCGAGCCGTTGTTATCCTTAACCGATAGCTGGCTTTGGTCAAGCTCGATATTTTCTTCCCAATGTCGTTCTACCTTTGCTACGGAGCCGTTTGTTTCTCGGAGTTCGACTCTCACTAATGTCTTTGATGGATTTACGATATTTCTCCAGTTTTCCCTAGCATCTTTCTGTGCTTTGTCCCACCTGGTCGTGGTGCCGGTTAAGGCCAGCTCTGCTGCCTCAGCGAACGACGATTTGCCAGCACCGTTTAATCCGACGACGAACGCTAAACCAGGTCCTGGCGGCAACTTTAAATTCTGTCCATCTGCGATTCCCCGATAGCCTCTCGCAAATATCGATTCGATAAACACATCAGACCAACCAAATTCCGAAGAAGCTAGACCATCTCTATCTGGAAGGTATTCCAAAAGAACGTCCTCGATTTCGCTATCCAATCCAGCGGAAGCCAGCTGGTCAAGAGCTTCGATCACACAGTGTGTAGAATCCATAACAAGTAACACCCCAACTGCTGTAGCGGTTATCGCCTCTGCGCCCAACAGAAAGCACAAAGTCGATTAGTCTCTCATATGTCATGCGGAATTTCAAGTATTAACGGAAATAATTTAACGATGCGGTCGTCTTCAAGGCCGAAGAGTTGCTGGTCAGGCAACGAGTCAGACAAACGCCGCAACAACAGTGAGACCATAAACCCAGGCCACAGGGTTCTAGACAGACCACTCAGCTCGGAAGCCTGGATCGTACCTGGAACAGGGGCTGAAAATGTCACCCCAGTACCTTCAGTGATCGTATTTGGCTGGCACAAACCAATGTGTGAACCTAGCTTCTTGGTCAAGGCACCCTTTATATCCGCCGAACGTAATGTAGCTGCATTTTCTAGAAGCTTGAGGCCTGGTTTATCGATGTTTCGCAGATGGTTGAGAACTAAACAGATCATAGAACTTCGACGGGGTGACTTGGTTCATGTTGTTGGGGAATCTTACTACCAGGATGAACTTGAGAAGATTTGTGGCGGTCGATCCCGTAGTGGTTATAGCAAGCCGGTTACAGCCGTTTTGGTTCCCGAGACTGACAACGAGTATGACGAAAAAGCGGTTCTTGTCCAGATCAATGGCCTGTCAGTTGGTCATTTAAGTCGGGAAGACGCACGAAGTTACAGGCCACTTTTGGAGCGGATGGACGCTCAAGGGCAACAAGGTTCTTGTTCGGCAATGGTGGTCGGAGGTTGGGATCGTGGTTCAGGGGATCAAGGATATTTTGGTGTTCGTCTTAACATCGCTCGGCCCGAATCGGCTCATCCAGACTCGGAGCCTTCACCGGGGCGAGTCGAAAGGCGTCGTAGTTATACAGGGGTGACTAGCTCTAGCCGCCTGGGTGTCGGGTTTGTCGACGGGCGGCATTACACCGATTGGGTTGAACCAGTGAAAGAAATGAAGCGAGCTAAGAGGTACGCTGAGGTCTTGCGGCTGCTCTACCGGCTCTGCGAAGCAGCAGAAGCAGAAGCGACGGAAGCACATGAAACCCTTGCTCCTTGGTATTTTGAGCAGGTAGCCATTGAAGAGCGGCGTGCTGGGAGGGTCACGCTAGAAGTAGCGATTCTTCAGCGGTATGCCAGTTCACCGTTTGCTATCTTGGGTAAGTTCGACGATAGGCTCCAGAAGGCACTAAAGAAGTTGCCGCCGAACTTCCAGTCAGCCGGCTAGGACCACGAGTAGGTATTGGCGTCGGGCTAGGTGGAATTATTTCGCTCGTGGTGTGTCGCCGATTCAGTGTGCTAGTTAGAGGTCGCAAAAGCCCTGTTCAGGAGGTTGGCTGACGGGTTTACTATTTTGGCGACACACCACTAGACTGACGGTTCGGTTCGCAGTTCCTGTTCTACGGCGCGGCGTATCCACGATGAGACTGATCGGTCGTCGGCGTCTGCTGCGTTGCGGATCTGTTCGAGGGTGTCTGGCTCAAAGCGGACGGGTACGAGTTCTGTCAACCGGTTTTTGCGTCGCCGGGGTTTGCCTTGAGGTTTCTGGTTTTCGGGTTTGTTGTAGAATTCGTGTTCTTCGTTTCTGTCCATGATCATTTGTCCTTTCGATATTGGTCGACTAAATATTTGGAGGCGTAGTAACAGCCGATCGGTCTGCACTGTGTCGGGTTGTCGGAGTTCGGTGGAGCGAGAGCGACCATTAAAACCTTCCTCTCGATTTCTGCGACCATCAACCAATGAGCTGGCGGTTTCGCAGGGTAGAAGATCGG
>JAHDDW010000004.1:6017-235778 GCA_020629155.1 Acidimicrobiales bacterium
CAAACAGTTCAACCACAACCCGAATTGTATTACAAGCGAATACGAAAGTCAAAACCCGAAGAGTCAGGCACGTTGTTCGTCTACCTCAAAACCCTGAAAATACGTGTTATGTCTGGGTGTGCATAGTGTTCTCTGAGGCCCACCACAAGGCCTCTACTTCATTGGAAGTGGAGGGTTTGTCCTTTTTCTGGTTTTCTGCTGTTTTGATGGCGTCGTAGAGTGCTTGGAGTCTTGGGTTTGGTTCTGGTTTGGTATGTCCGCAATGTTTGAAAGTGTAGCCATAGTAGGCAGGGCTGGCTACACTTTCCTGCATAACTAAGATGCCACTGATGCCGCTGTCAAACAGAAACCTCAATAATTCGAACGCCCTGAAAGGTTGCACTGCCTCATGACGAATCACATATATGAAAAGCAGTTCGGTAAGTACAAGGTCGGGTCGATCGTTGGTCTAGAACGTTGGCAAGTTGACGCAGCTTTGGAGTGGGGGCTGTTGCCGCGATTAGTTCCTTTGACAGGGTAAGGAAAATTGGACGCCAGCAAGGTATAGCTTTAGCGGTTCATTACTGTGAGAACATTAATGCCCAGCCTACGTAGCACAAATGCGTAGACGCCAGCGCCGATCAGTACGATCATTGGGGCCACAAGTAGCGAAGGCAGCGGCACAAAACGTAGCGCAAGCATCACAGCGAACGCAGCTGCTGATGCTGTGACAATATGTCTAAACCAGCCAGAAGCGATAGCAGCGCCTAGGTCCTTGCGTAGCGCTCGACGTAATAAAAACCATTCAACCCAAGAAGCGACGACTGCGCCGCAACCCACACCAAGCACGCCGAGGTGTGTTCGCTCGATAGCGGCAGAAGTAGTTGTATCTGGCAGCCGTTGCCAGATAGGCCAGTGAGGTAGCTGCTCGATAGCTTTAACGGCTCCGTCTTCGATATAGAGCCAGTCAAATTGCATCATTGCGATGAATGAAACAATAGTCATAACAACAAGTCGCACAATAGCTATACGTGCAGGAGTTTTGACGTTTCCAAGGCTATAGAGCGTGTTCTGTGTTATTCGTGCTGACATGGCAGCGGGCAACGCAAAAGCAAACACAGCCAGCAGCATCGCGACGGCAAGAACTTTATCATCGGTAAAGTTAGGGTTGTCGCTAAGGAGTCGTGAAGGCACGCCATAGAGTGCATCAATAAATACTGTGCTTGCGGCAACATAGGCTGATGTGATAAACCCAGCAGGAACAATAACTTTTTGTAATGCTGGGGTAAGCCTCGAAAGGATGCGTTCTTTGGCGTCGCTGTAGCGTGACATTTCAGCTAACTCGGCGGCTGCGATACTGAAACCAAACAGCGAGATAGGCATTAAATAAAGTGGGAGGACAAATCCATAAACGCCGAGCGCTCCCACCGCAAGCGCTCCAAGCAGTGCTGTGTCTAAGAGGCTTGATATCTGCACAACACCTCTAGCGCCAACAGCTGGGGCGAAGCGGCTAAGAACCGATTTTAACTCTGGAGAAAAAGTAAAACGAGATGATGGTGTATGCGTTGTTGCCGAGGCTGGTTTAACCAGTCGATTTACTCGGGGAAGTTGCACAAAAAGTTGTAGGATGCTGCCAATAACAACAGCCCATGCCACCCAAAGCACCGCATCGGTTTCTTGCCAAGAAAAAATGATAGCGACCAGCAATGCGAGGATTTGTGCAGCGTTCCAAATAACTGGTGCAACATAGGATAGAAAAAAGCTTCGGTGGCTGTTTAAAATGCCGAGGCACCAGGCGGAAATGACCAGAAACCCTATGCCGATAGTAGTTATGCGAGTGAGGGTGATTGCTAATTCATAGAGCGTAGGGTCAGTTTCCCATGAGGTGAAAAGCCAAACGATAGGTCTCGCCGCAACAATAATGATTGAGACGATAAGTGTCGTCACAGCTAGAAGTAACGCAAGCACAGATGTGGCAAGTCGATGCGCTTTGTCTTGTTCGCCGTCCTCTAACAGCTTTGAATAAACAGGAATGAAGGAAGCTGAAAGGGAGCCCTCTCCTAGCAGGTTCTGTAACAAGTTGGGGATGCGCATCGCAAACCTGAATGCGTCAGTTGTTTTGGTGTCAAGAGCCGCTGCTATGACTTGCTCTCTCACAATGCCAGCAAGACGTGACAGTAAAATGCCTGCGGCGACTAGATTGGATCCACTAGATTTCTTTTTCGGAGTAGTTTGAGTTTTTTCTTGGAGCGATGCTGGTGAATCTGGTTCGGTAGCTGACACTAACTCTAGGGTATCGTGGTTAGCTGTTAAGGAACAAGGCTGTACTGTATTCACTTACGCATAGCACAAAATCTTCACAAAAGTAAGAGGCTTATCTAGCCAGCGAAGGCCCAAAGTAGGAGAAATCCGACTACGATGAAAACGCTCGCAACAAAGATAATGTCAGATGGTCTAGATTTATGCGAGCGGTTAGGATCAAAACCCATATGACTAGTATGGTCAAGTTTTTTTCTATCGCTACGTTTTGTGGCTGTGTTTTTCTCTTTTCGGCTTGTGTCACGCGTGAAGCTTCACCAGCTGCGCCTTCTGACGATGCTGAGCTTGTGCAGGGTCAAAAAGTGTATAACTCGAAATGTGCGAGTTGTCACGGCTCTGCTGGCGAAGGTGGTGTTGGCCTGCAACTAAATGAAGGCGCTGTGCTTGCAGCGTACCCTGAGTTTGCGGCACAGGTTGCGTTGGTTAAAGAAGGTCGAGATGCAATGCCTGCATTTGCTGATTCGCTTTCAGAAGAAGAAATTAAGGCAGTCACTCGCTACACCAGAGAAGTTCTAGAATAGTTATTTCTGCTAAGGCTGCGAAAAAAATGTTCCGATTGTAGATGAGAGGGCAAACAAAGAAGCAGCGGCATGGATTCTTACAGACAATGGTCAGAAAATAAGATTGGAAAGCCTGAACTTTCAGTCGTTATTCCAACATATAACGAGGAATGGCGGATCATCCCGACGATTGGGGCGATCGCTTCTGCTGTGAGTGAAACGTATGCAAATTGGGAACTTATCATTTCTGATGACGGTTCAACTGATGAAACAGTCAAACTTGTTACTGAGCTACCGCTCATAAACATGAGGGTAGTAACAAGTGTGAACACAGGCAAAGGCGGTGCAGTGCGTCGCGGTGTTCTGGAAGCCGAAGGTGACCTTGTTTTATTCGCTGATGCTGATCAGGCAACGCCTATCGAGCAGTTGCCTGCAATGATCAAAATGTTAGAAGACAATAATGCCGCTGTGGCAATAGGTTCTCGAAGCGTCGATGGCGCGAGTGTTGCAAATAAGTCGGCGTTTCGGGAGCTGCTTAGCAAAGGTTTGCAAACAATTGTGCGTCTAGGGTTTCGTCTTCCTTACCAAGACACGCAATGCGGTTTTAAGCTGTTCACGCGTGACGCTGCCAAAAAGCTTTTTTCTGTCCAAAAAATAGATGGGTTCTCGTTTGATCTTGAGCTTCTCTATATAGCTAGAAAAAATGGCTTGCCTGTGGTGGAAGTTCCTGTGGAATGGCATGACGCGCCAGGTTCTAAAGTGAGTGGCTCTCGTGACGCGCTTCGGTTTCTAGGTGACCTTCCTGTGATACGAAAAAACAGCCTTCAAGGGGCGTACGTTCTGTGAGTTCTGCGAAAGATAGTACCTGTCGTTTCGATCTCACGTTATTTCGTAGCTGAGTGTAGGTCTAGTGCTTCTTGTCAGCTTCTTTAAAGTCTTCGTGTTGCTGCCGATGGTGATATAGCTACGAAAGAAGAGCCATGGCACTTGCTATCACATTTCCTGAAAAAAGTAAAAGTTACGTATCGCTTAAGGGTCGATTCGATGCGCATGAAGCTGACCGTGTTGCCGCTGTTTTTGCTGGCCTTTTGGCGGCTGGAAAGACCGACATCGAGCTTGATTTGAGCGAGACAGTTTTTATCGATTCAACAGCATTGGCAGAGCTTGTACGGGCGATGAAACGTGCCCGAGAAGCCGAAGGTGACGTGACAATAATGTATCCGTCGCAGCCTGTGCAAATTATTTTAGAATTAACAGCTTTCGACAAAGCGTTTACAATCGTGTCAGAACAGCGCAAAGATCTTGACGTCAGCGCTGAAATTGCATCTAATGGCTAAATTTATAACACGAACAACACAAGTTTCACTGCCGTCGCCGCTTGACCTTATCGAAAACAAAGTGCTGCAAAAAGCTGAGTCATTATTGGCTGAAGGTAGCAGTGGTGTGTGCCTTGAATTGGCATCTGGCGATGATGTGACGCTCGCTGGTATAGCGCAAGGGCCAAGCCAACGAGTTGAATATAGCGTTCCAGGGTGCCGTGGAGCTTTGATTGTGTATGGGTCGATGCATTTTTCGACGCAGCGTCTTCGTCACGATTGGGAACTGCTTGCATCACTCGCAGTTAAAGAGTTGGAGCTGCGACGAACAACACAGTCGCTTCTTGAAGCAAACGATCAGATGCTGGCACTCTATGAGTTAGCTAAAACATCGGCAACCTCACTTGGTGTCGAAACCTTGCTTGAGACGTTGGTGGCTGAAGCGTCAAGACTTATTGAATGTCAAAGCTGCATGCTGCTTTATAAAGATACAGCATCACAGGCAGTAGTAGGTAACGTTGCGTTACGAAGCGAGCTGTTCGCCTTGGCCTCAACGTGGCAGGAGAGCTCGCCGGAACGCAACGCTAAGATTATTCGCGCATCTGAAACAACATTGGGTGTGGATGTGGGTCTTGTTTCGCTTGTTTCGGGCATCGAAACCTTCGGTACGCTCGTCGTAGCTGAACAGCCTGGGCAGCGAATCGCTACACCGAAACGCAAACTTATGGATGCTGTTGCCTCACATTTTGGTGGTCTTCTTTCGCTTTCAGCGATGCATGAAACAGAAGTGCAGACCGCTATTTTGCAGCGTGACGTTGAAACTGCTGGGTTGCTCGCCGACAAGTTGATGCCTACATGGACGCCAGAGGTCGCTGGCATCGAAGTTGCTGCTCGCAGCGATTGCGCACGTTTAGCCAGCGGCGACTTTTTTACTTACGCCGTGACGTCCTATGGCCTTGTAGCCGCTGTTGGTGATGTCTCTGGCAAAGGGTTGCCTGCGGCAATAGTTATGGCGATGGTATCATCGGCGACAACGGCTGCTGCGCATCGTTATGATCAGCCTGATCCAACCGAGATTTTGCAAGCAGTACATGAAGATGTTTTTGCCTATCTTTCTGAAGCTGGCGTGTTTGTAACGTTGGTGATTGCCACCTGGGACGCAGAGCAGCAAAGTCTTGCTGTTGCTAATGCTGGCCATTCACCTGTGCTGCTAGCGTCGAAGGGATTTGTGCGTGCAATCGCTGCGCAAGACCCACCTCTTGGAGTGCTTGATGCTATCGATAGCATGCCTGAAATAGTGCCGTTCGAAGAAGGTGACGTGCTTTTTATGGGTTCTGACGGGCTTGCAGAGCAAGAAAATAGTGACGGCAAGCAGTTGGGATACGGCAAACTTGAATCACTTGTCGCTGGCGCTGCAATTACATCCTCAGAAGCTTTGGTCGAAGACATATTCGCAGAAGTCGAGCGTCACGGCCATGGCGTAGCGCAAGATGATGATCGTACCGCATTAGTTGTTAAGCGGAAGCAGGAAATATGAGCGCGACGCTTGAGCTGCCTGCCGAGCTGATCGCAGGACGTCAAATAGGGCCGTGGCTTGTTGAGGTGTTAGGTAAATCGGATGCGCCAGAAGAGACGATCGGCAAGATCGAGCTTGCTTTAGTAGAGCTTTGCAACAATATTATCGCTCACGGTTATGCATCATCTGCTGGCTCTATCCAACTTGAATCGACAGTCATAGATGACGTGATAAAGGTTACCGTCATTGATGCTGCCCCAGATTTTGACCCTGAAAACGCAAAAAAGCCAGATGAGGACAATCCGCAAGTGCATGGCTATGGCCTGATGCTTATTAAGCAGCTGACAACAGACTTCACTAAAACGAGAGAAGCAGACAAAAACCATTGGTGCCTCACTTTCGCGTTAACGTAGCAACTTTGGGATTGTTGAAGGTAGTGGCTAGTTCTGCTTGTAAAAATGATGAATGCTCTATGCGCGTTGGCGTCTTCAATAGTCCAATTTACAGGTTATCCTACTTGTGGTAGTATAGTCGTATGGTCAATATCGAACCCAAAGTAAAGATGTCAATTACTCTAGATGAGTCAGTTGTAGTAGCTGTCAAAGAATTAGCCAATGGTAACGTGAGTTCGTTTATTAATCAAGAGCTTACTGACTCTGTGTACAGACATCGTGCCTTGCAATTTCAGGACGATCTTGATGATGAGCTCGGCCTTGTTTCTGAGAGCACAAGGCGTTGGGCTTCAAAGCAGATTGAGAGTATGCGAGAAGACGCTTGATCAGCATAGTTCTAGACGCACAGGCGGTGTATGTTCTTGCAGAAAAGAGGAAGTCGCAGACGTTAGACAGAGCCAGAGCTATTATTCAGCAGCTACTTTCTGAAGGAGCCACTATTCTAATTCCAGCTTCCACAATCGCAGAAGTTCGTCGAGGAAAGTACGCAGCAGGAATAGACAGAGTTCTGAATAGTCACAAGATTGTTGACATTGACAGAAGTATTGCTTCGCAAGCCGCTGAAATTCTGCATAAACATACACTTGACTCTACGTTTATGGCAGACGCTTTTGTCATTAGTGTTGCAAGTCAAGTCTCTACAGAAGAAGTTTTTGTAATAACCTCCGACCCTAAAGACTTGAAAATGCTTGCCTCTATTCTGCCTAGAAAAATACATGTGGTGCAAATATGATTGGAACATGTCTAGCTGAGATGTAGATAATGCTTTGGCTTACGCTTTTGGTGTCGATAAAGATAGTGTGACTATTTCTATTGAACAACGAACTGACGAGCGTGTCCTTGTCATTAACGACCGGTTTGATGCGGTGCTAGCGCCCCAGATTAGAGAACAGCTTGATGCTCTTTTGGATTCGACAAACGAGGTGACCATCGACTTAAGCCAAATAGAATTCATCGATTCAGCTGGTTTGGCTGCTTTGGTATTTGGTATGAAAAGAGCCCGTAAACAAGGCGGCGAGCTCCATCTGATACGACCAGTGCAGCGACAGGCATTCAGAATATTTGAACTCACAAAGTTTGACGCCGTTTTCAGTTTTGTAGAAGGATAAAACAATGGCTCACCTTATGGTTGTAGATGACGACACAGTGGCAAGAGTTCTTGCTCGGCACATCATAACTTCTCTAGGTCATAGCGTTGTTGAAATGGCTGACGGCGACGAGGCGCTTGATTACATAGGCGGCAATGGTCTGCCAGATATGATTCTTTGCGACCAAGAAATGCCTGGCCTCACAGGAGTGGAATTTCGCAAATCGCTGGGGGAGACAACCGTGCCATTCGTATTATTGACTGGCTACGGCGACTCTCGCGACTTTCTCCAAGAAGAGGACGAAGCTCTTTTTGACATCGTTGCGACTAAACCGATTTCATCGAAAGAGCTTGGCACCTATATAACGCAACTTCTCGCCACAAAAGTCGGCTAGATCCAGGTTGGATTATATGTCAAGGGATTCACAGTCTTTTTTAGCTGTTTTTAGTATTTCGTCAAACGAATGCGTTGAAAATTACCTTCTTGCGCTTCAGTGTTGCAATTGGTTCCACAGTGACAAATCGGTGTCTTCTCAAAATGTCGCATCGAAGGTAGCGTTGTGCGAGAAGGACTGGTGAATCTTCGAGGACGTTGCCATGAAGAAACTGTTACGTCAGAGTGCGCTGATTGATTGTCTAGCTATGTAAATGTCAACTAGTACATTTATTAGGGAATGAATGTGCAATAATATATATTGTTCCTGTTAAGAGTGGTTTAATTGGGTATGTGGTAGTATGTCGCCTATGGTTCACTCGCGCATACTGCAAACGGCCCCAAACATGGCGGTCAAAGTTTGGTCAGTTCAAAACCGTCGAGACGGCTTGGCTATAGCGTCGAAACATTGGTGCCAACGTATAGCGTCGCAGGAGGCAGTATGAGGGTTGGTGTCTACGTAGATGGATTCAATGTTTACTACGGGGTCGGAGTTTATTCGGTCGGCAAGCTTCGGGGTGGCGTTGGCTGGACTACCAGAAGCTAGCTGCCCGATTGATCTCTCGTAGGCAAGGTTGGGTAGCAGAAGGTGCGGTTGCTAGCTGGATTGTTTATTGCACGGCGATGATCGACCCAGCAAGCTCTGGTGACAAATGGGTTCGTCAAGATGCCTACGTTCGGGCACTGGTTGCAAACAACTCGATAGATAAACTGGTTAAGGGGCGTTTTGTCGAGAATGTTAAAGTGTCACGGTTAGCTGTTCGTGGGAGGCGGGGACGGCCTCAGCGGGTCACATCATCATGGCCAATTATGGTGCAAGACCGTAACGGTGGTGACGTTAGTGACGCCGGGTTTATGGTATCTCATGCGAACGTCGAAGAAAAAGGCTCAGACGTTAACCTCGCTACACTGTTGACAATCGATGTCTATGACCAGAGCGTGGACGCCGCTATTGTGTTGTCTAACGATTCAGATCTGAAATTACCAGTCCAGTTAGCGAAAGAACGAGTGCCAGTAGCAGTTGTAAACCCTAGCAAGAACCGTCTTGCCGGTGATCTGGCAGGAGGCGCTAGTGATGGTGTTGGTGGGCACTGGTGGTACCAACTAGACCAAGCCGACTATACCTCATCGCAACTTCCCGACAAGGTAAGTGCCGTCCACCGCCCTGAAGGCTGGTAAATATCTTGTAGAAAGAACTATTTTAGGTTGACATTTGCGGTGAATCGTCCGATACTAGAGACATAACCCACCTGGCCTCATAGGGGCCAGGTTTTTTTATTCCCAGACTTTGAGAACTATGGTTGCACTGTTCGATAATTTTAAAACGTCAGACCCATAGAAAAACCAGATAGGTATCAAAAAATCAAAACTTGTTACAAACCGTATAGCGAGGGCAATCGTCGCTGTCTTTTTGAACACTACATCCAGGGTAGTGTCATGAGGGGAAAGACTATATAGCAGGTTTCTAGAACGTTGTTAAGAAGGAACTGTTAGCCCAGAGTACGCTGGTTGGTTGTCAGAGGTTTGACTTCGCGCTGAGATTTCATGAGCAAGACGCATGACAAGTTCTAACGAGCTGCTTGAAGCATGGGTAATAAAGTCGGCTTTGCGGCGATTTGGTTGAACAAAAAGGTCGTGCATTGGTTTGATATCTCGGTAAAAATGAGCGGCTATTTCTTTCTCGTCGTCGTGTTGCTGTAGGTTCGTTTGTATTAAAGCAGCAAGACGAGCAGGTTCTGGACAATCTCGAAACAGCATGTAGTCAAGCCTGTTGCAAATCGAGGTGAAAGCAAAGAGCAGAGAGCCTTCCACAAGAAGAACAGGAGTTGGGGTAACTAGCTGACTGCCAGTTCGTTCACGCTGCTGAAAATCGTAGGTAGGTACCTCAACAGCCATGCCAGCAGAAAGAGCATCAAGATGTTGTGCTAACAGATACGAATCAACCAAGTCAGGGTGATGAAAGTTCTGTTTATCTCTTGCATCAGCTGAAAGATGGCTTAAATCACAGTAGTAAGAATCAAAACGCAGCAACGTAGCGATATCAGACCCAAGCTCTTTCTGAAGGTTCGCAGCAAACTCAGATGTGCCAGAACCTGAACCTCCACAAATGCCTACCAAAAAAGTCACTTCTTAAGTGTAGCACGAGTTATGGACTGTCTAAGGAATAGATTAAAATTGCTTAGGCTAGTTGGTCTAGCGTCGCTTCTATTTGCGAAGCGGCTATGGCTGAGCCTAAGGCGCCAGCTTGCTCTCCGAATGCTGCTGCGAGGACAGGAACAGCAGGACGATGCGTGCTTCCCATCAGCCAGCGGTTAATTTCTGCTTCTAACACTGGGATAAATTCTTGGTTGATAGCCGAGAGGCCCCCACCGAGTACAATAATTTGTGGGTCAAGCAACGATATAAGCCCGCCTAAACCTCGCGCTACCCAAAGCGTGAATTCGTCTAGAATGCTTTTGGCCTGGGCGTCACCTTCTGCAAGAGCAAGCGAAACATGTTCTCCGCGTATAGATTCAAGATCGCCAGCGAGCGCAAGTATCCTGGTGGCAGAGCCTTTCTTGGCATGTTGTTTAGCGATGTTTGCAAGACCTGCTCCAGAAGCGACAGCTTCCCAACAGCCTGTTATGCCACAAGCGCAAACAAAACTGTCATTGGGGGCGATAAGCATATGGCCAGGCTCGCCAGCAAACCCGTTAGCGCCTTCCAAAAGCGCTCCGTTGCTTATAATGGCGCCGCCGATGCCTGTACCTTGGTTCACGATTATCGCATGGTTGTAGCCTTTGGCAGCTCCAAGTTGATGCTCTGCGATCGCTGCCATAGTCGCATCATTCTTAACAACGCATGGCAGGTCAAACCGGTCAGCAATCATGGTAGCAATGTCCAAGTTCTCAATCCCTGGAACGTTAGGGCCATATCTCAAAATGTTTTTTGTGTCGACAAGGCCTGGTAAGCCTATGCCAACAGCTTTCGCTGGGCCATTGCGCTCCAACAGTTGTTGCGTGACTGAGATGATTGCTTTTATTAGCTCGTCTGTATCGTAAATCGTAGGCAGTCTAACGGTGTCGCTACTTGAGCCATCTGTAGCGTTGTGGCTGAGGCCAAGTACTTTCGTGCCGCCTACGTCAATCCCGATAAACCTATTTTCTGCCATTTATCTAAGGGTATCTCTAAAAATAGTAGATTTGCTAGCACAAATGGTTAGGTCACTGATTTGGTTATGTCGACAGATGCAGCATTTGTGAGCTTTAAAAGTTCGTTAGGAGGGACAAGAAATTTTCGGTCACGAGTGCCGCCGCCGAGTATTACTTCAGGGCGCTGGAGCACATTAGTATCTATCCAAAGTGGGATCTCCTGAGGGAGTCCAATCGGTGTTACGCCACCTATTTGCATGCCTGTTACTTGTTTCGTTGTTTGTGCATCAGCGAAAGATACTTTCCGTGCTTTGAGCGCTTTACGAACTTTGCTGTTTGTGTCGAGTTTGTCTGAAGCGAGCAGTAAACAGGCAACAAGCTGGTTTTCCTTGCCAGAAGATGGCGAAAACTTCGCCGAGACGAGTATGGTGTTGGCGCAATCTTGAAGATCATAACCGTATTGTTCGCAGAACGCGTGAGTGTCGGCAAAAGCTGGGTCACACGAAACCAGCCGATGGGTGATTGAAAGATTTTCTAACTGTTTGAGTACATCATCTGCCATGCCTCGACTCTATAGCATTTCGCCAGAACCTAGACGCTCAAGAGCCTGTCCTTTTCTAGATGGTTGATTTCAAGCTTATTCAGGTGGTCATTCCCACGAAAGTGGGAATGACTGCTGGGCAAGATCCCCAATTTCTCACAGATGGCCACCCTGGAATCAAGAGAGAGCAAAAACGGTAGCGCTACTTGTGTGTAAAATACTTTAAAGTTCGACGTGCTCTTGAAATCAACAATCTAGAGAATAGTTAGCGAAACAGCAAGCTGGTCGGCTGCTGCTTTGCGATCAGCGAAGCTGTCAGGGCCGCCAAAGTCGTGAAATTCAGTAGCTTCTATGACTGCAACTTTTCCGTTAGATTCGATTACATGTATATAGCTGGCAGCTGTTTGCGTCGGGTTGTCTTCTCCTGTTTGCACTTGGTTCAGTAGCCATTGTCCTTCAACCACTGTCGAGATAGCGCCAGGAGTTTCGTTATAGCCTGAAGCGCTTGACGCTTGTAGGTCTTGCAGTACGTCTGCACCTGTTGTATTGCTAATGGCAGTAATGGTGAGAGATAAAGTGCAATCGCATTCTAAAGCTGCTGGGAAAGGGTCTGAAGTGAATGCTTTGCAATGAAACTGTGCAACGTTCGGTGCGTTTGCGGCGGTATTCCAATTTGTTGGAATGGTCACTTGATACTCAGCGGTAGCGCAGGAAGGTAAAGACGGCTGAGGTGTTGTCGAAGGCCCCTTTGCCGCAGTTGTGCTGTTCGTAGACGGGGGAGTAGTGACAGAGAGCGATTGCTTGCTCGTATCTGGTAGTTTTGCGGTCGATGCTGCTGTTGTCAAAGAAGTTGTGTTGCGTTTGCCGGTTGTGGATTGTTGCTGTTTTGTCGTGCTTGACCCCTCTTCGTCTGTAGTTTCTGCTGAGAACGCCAGTTTGTCTTGTGTGACGTCGACAATTTCTTTGCCTGTTTCTGTCGAAGAGTTTTGACAGGCACTGAAAAGAAGCGCAAAAGCGAGAAAAAGTGGTAGTACTTTTCTGAAAGTCATACTTGCGTATTCGGCGTTGATGTTTACGTACTTGAGGCGAATAAGCGCAATGTTCGAGGAAGGTCGATTCAGGAATGTGGTTTTTGGTTCTTGCGGCGCGCTATCGCTGCAACTGTTAAAGCCGTCGCTGCTCCTCCAGATACTAAAAGGGCAGCATAGAGGCCTGCATTGCTGCCGTCTTGACTGTTTTGATCGGTTCGTGACGTTTCTGTCGAGTCGGGAGAGATAGCAGCTGTGACAGTTGGTTGAACGGTTAATGCGGTCTCTGTATCGGCCGCTTCACTAGTGGTTGTTTCGGTGTTAGTCGTTGCAGGAGCAATTGAAGAAACCAGGTCGGTTACGGCGGTTGAACTTGGTGCCGTTTGCGTCGTTGGTGAAGGAGCGGTTGCATAAGAGTTACGCACCTTCGTCACTGCCTCTGGTAGCTCGTTGCGGATCGTGTTGAAGGCGAAATCTCCAGGGCAGGAAGTGAGCGACATTTCTCGATGCGCCGAAATTGTGCGAGCTGTGACGCTTTGGCCTTGCGGCCATTTATTAGAACCACGAGAGGTGAACGTAGCAGTTGCCCCTGGGCTAGTGTCGACGTTGTAGGTATCGCCTAGCCAGGCAAGAAGTTGGACCATAGAGTTTCGAGCTTCAGGCGAGATAGGTGCCTCTTGATGGTTTCCAATGAAGCAGCAGAGCATTGCATGTCCTTGAGAACCTCCTGTGGCGTCACCTTGGACGGCCCCTGCTATGCTGCCTTGGCGTGCTTCCCAGATTATGCCGAAACGATCAACAAAAAAGTTATAGGCAACGTCTGGCCAGCCTTTTTCGCTGCTGGTGTGAAAATTATAGAAACTCTGAATCTGTCTTGCTGCTTCGTCAGCGCTATAACTGTTGCTTGAAGCGCTGTGATGGATAAGAAGAAACCGCACGTCTTGTTCAGCTTTGAGCGTGCCTTTCACAGGGTGATTTGTTGCCCAAGCAGAACGAGGTTTGATAGATGGTCTAGGTATCGTCGCAGGCTTTGTTGGTGTTGTTTGTGCGATGGCTTGTGTTGGTGACATAGCAGCTATTGCGGCTGCGCTGGCACCTGCAACACTAAGTTGTAAGGCTTGTCTTCTAGAAAATGTGGGTTCCATGTAGGTTCAACTATAGACGATGTCTTGACATTGTACATCGCTTCAATAGTTTGGTTTTGGCCTCTAAATGGTTGATAGAAAAGCTATAAAAAGAGATAGCCTACAAACGATGTCTTTATCAGATTTTCATGCGTGGTTTGCCTGGCTTGTTGTTGCAGCAAATGCAGCAGCTGGTGTTTGGGCATTAGCTGCTGCAAAGAAGCCGCAGCTTGGTTCTTTGTGGCTTTGGCGTTTTACGATAGGGGCGCAGTTGACACTTTTTGTGCAAGTTATCTTGGGTGTAGTGCTTTATCAAGAGGTAGCCGACCAAGCGAATGATCTGCACCTATTCTATGGCTTTATCGCTATTGTCGCTGTGGCAATCTTGTTTGGCTATCGCCAGCAGCTCGAAAAACATATCTATTTGCTCTACGGGTTTGGTGGCTTGTTTATCATGGGCCTAGCGTTACGCACTATCTACATTTCGGCGCTTACGGGATAGTCGAAAATCGTTCGGCTGATCTAGCGGCTCTATATGCCGAATGAGCAGCATCATTTGATGAAAGAGAAGTTTTTAAAATATAGTGTTTCGAGTCTTCTAAAACGCCGATATCGGTTTTTAATCGCGCTATTTCGGTGCCGTTAGAACCGTCGTCTATGCAGGCGACAGTCACTATTGTTGGCTCGTTGCCGGTATATTGTTCGGCCCGGCGTATAGCTTCATAGACCCGTTCACTAAGAGGCCCAAGCGGCGTGTCAATCCCTCGAATAGGTAGCAAAGCATGCGTTTTGCCTTCAACAGCTATAGCTGCGTAAAGGCCTTTCGGATACCCGTCAACTGACAGTGTGTAAGAAACATCCACTCCTAGAAGAACGGCATATTTCTCTTGCTCTTAAGCCTTTAGTAAGAATCTTTAGCAAATTCTAGAAGCTGCGGCTGCTCAAAGACCTAGGCCTTCTGCAACCCAGGGAGTGCACTCTTGAAGTTCAGGTTTATAGTCTGGTGAATTAAAGAAGACAGCTTCTCTAAGATTGTCATGATTTCCTGTTTTGTCTAGTAAACAAGTCACGCTGTCTTCTGGCCAAGCGTAGTACACAAGAAGATAGTTGATTAAATCGTCATCGCTTAAACAGTCAACTTCGTCATTTGTCACTTCATATAGCCCGTCTTCAGCGTCAAAAAGATATTCGTCGTTCTCATTAGTAATTACGGTCAGAGCATCTAATCTTTTTTCTAGTTCTTCCTGATCTTCAATTTGACTTAGGCGCAAATTGGCTAAACAGCTGACCGTCTCATTAGAGAAGGGATCGTAATATTCTCCCAAAATTTGTGAATATTTGGTCAACAAGGCAGAATCTTCTTTTTCCTCAGTGGTTACGGCTTCAGCCTGTTCATTTGTATCGCTTGCGCTAGTATCTTCTCCTTGAGTGCAACTGCTTAAAAAAATAAAAGCCAAGCAGCAGAAAAGTAGTTTCGCATAAAAAGTCATAGATCCATACTAGCTTGTTTAAGGTTGTTTATCTATAAGACGTTTGTGAAGCCTAGAAGAAGAAACGCAGCAATACCGATTGCGATACGGTAGTAGCCAAAAACGTCTAAGTTCTTTTCTTGCAGCCACGAAACCATCCATTTAATAGAGGCAAGCGCTGAAATAAAGGCAACGATCATGCCGACCGCTGGGTTGAGATAGCCAAATTGGTCGATCAGTTCGTCGCCTCCGTCAAGGATCGACAGGGCCGTAGCGGCGGATAAGGTGATAAGCCCGAGCAGAAAGCTAAACTCGACAGCTGCAGCTAGCGACATTCCCACAACGAGCGCCGCAATAATAGTTATAAGGCTGCGGCTGGTTCCCGGCCATAATGCTAGCGATTGCGCAAGCCCGATGAGCACTGCTTGCTGCAAGCTGATGTTGATAAGCTCTGTGCCTGTTTGTTTCATGACACCGCTGCGAGTCAAAACCAGGATTGCAATGCCGCCGACGATCCAAGCTCCTGCAATAGGTGGCACACCAAAAAGGTTGTCACGCACGGGGCCTCGCAAAACCAAACCGATAATCGCTGTTGGGATGAATGCCCCAAGCACAGCCAAGAGCACTTTACGCCCGTCTTCGCTGCGTCCAAGCAGACCGTCAAGCATTTGACGAATACGAGCTTGATACAAGACAAGAACGGCTGCGATAGCGCCGATTTGGATAGCGATTGCGTAGGTTTCTAGCGCGCTGTCAGAAGCTTCTGTGCCGCCTAAACCAAGCAGCTTGTTCGTTATCAATAAATGGCCTGTCGAGCTTACTGGCAAATATTCTGTCAGGCCTTCAACAAGGCCGAGAACCACAGCAGAAAACAAAGTAAGTTTTGTTGACCCCTCATCAGCTTGGAGCCCATAAGCTGTCGATTGAATACAAACTAAAAGAAATGGTATGCCTGTGACTGCCGCAAGCACAGCACGGCCTCGATGCGTTCGTGGAATAATTGACACGTCACAAGGTTATCAAAGAATTGCTGGCTTAGACCAAGCTAAACTCGATTGCTGTATACCTTATGTGCCTGTTGGTTTAGTCCAACGAAAGTATGTTTTTGAAGCTTTGGGTTCGTACCCCAATTGTTCATAGAAGGACAACGCTAAGTCGTTGTTGCTATCTGCGGTCCACTCGATATGAACACAGTCCATTTCCTCGTTAGCAATTTGGATGAGCGTATCCATAATGTATGTAGCGACTCCTTGTCTTCGATGTTCTTTAACAACAAAGAGTTCTTTTAGAAATAAAGTGTTGGTCGCAATTGCAGCTGGCCAGTGGTAAGAGTATGAGGCAAACCCAATGAGCTCTTGGCCGAAATGACACAGAAGTCCTTTCGCAATTGGATTATCGCTGAATAAAGCTGTTGCAGTTTGGCGTTCCACTTCGGATAAATCAGTAATCGGCTCAGCCCCATAGTATTGCTCTATCTTGGAGATCATGCGAGCTATTTCGGCAGTATCACTGGCGTTTGCTTCTCGAATAGCATATCCAGCTGGTTTACTAGAGGCAGTCATTGTAACACTCTAGCTTGTTTACGATCTAGAACAATCTAGCAAAGACGTTCTTATCGCTATGTCTGATTGACCAAAGTTCGGCGCAAATATGTGGTGCAGCTGGCGCTAGTTGCTGGAGTAGCGTATCTAAGGCGTCATGAAGCGTCTTTTGGTTAGCCCCATCGTCGTCTTTTATATACCGATAGAGAAGGTTGCTAAACCCCATAAATCCAGCGATCAGCGCTCGGTATTTTTGGGTTTCATACTGTTGGCTAGCTTTGTTGTGTAGTTCTTGCGTGGCTGCTTCTATCTGCAGATCGATAGGAAGAAGTTTGCCGCGTTGGCAAAGGTTTGGAATATGCATGTCGTCGGTGCGAGCTAGTCGCCAAAGGCGTTGTAAGAAGCGGTCAGCGCCAGTTGTGTCAAAGCTAGTGCCCTCAGCTTGCAGAACATTGTGTTGTAGACACGTGATGCGAAGCAAGTCGCTGTTTTCGCTAGGTAAAATTTGTTGAGGCCACTGCGATTGCCAAATTTTTTGCCAGCGATGTTCTATTTCCGCTGGATCATACTTCAGCTGTACATATAATGGGACGTCTAACTCCATAAGGCTTGGTACCTTATACCTTTTCATCAGATTGCGTGAACAGCAAGACGCTAAAAGCTCGATAGTAACAGCCTAGGTAGAGCGAGAAAAAGGTGAAGGTGTCCCAATTTGAGAACATTCTCATTTAGTCCCAGTCATCGTTTCGGTCTGCTTTGTCAGCTGCTTTTACTGCATAGCTAAACACGATAGCAGGTGCCAAAAAAGCTGAACCAATAACAAGGGTCGCAACGATGGCAGCTGGAAGCTGGTTGCCGTTAAAACCGCCTGGTCGCATGAGCCCGATAATAAAGAGCAGCACACAAAGTCCATAGAGGCCGTACCCTGCACGCATGCCGAGCGAAACGAGACGGCTTATCTTTGCACGTTTTATTAGGATTGGATCTTCCATCGTGTACAGGATAGCTTTTGTTCAGGCAGTGACATCGCGCGGCTCGACGATTTGCTGGGCTTCATTCCACGGTTGCGTATTGATGAGCAGCATTTTAAGTTTGCCGCTGAAGGTATATTTTGTGCCTGGCGGCAGCACAACCAAGCTGCCTTGGTCCACCTCTAGCTTGTCATTATCGACCAAGAAATAGCCAGAACCGTCGAGAATGTAGTAGCTAAATTCGACTTTGGTTTGTGTATACCAGACACTCAAATGGGTTTCGCAATTGATAATTAGATGATTTGTGTGCTTGCTTGAAGTCCCAAAAAATTTGCCGCTATGGCCGTCAATATCTTCAAAATCAAAACTCTTGGGTTCTTTATAGACGTAGCTCATGCCCATAGCCTACTAGACAGCGGGAATCCACTTGTCGAGATGTGTGAAACAATAGAAAAGTGAAGTGATCACAAGCGGGCTTGCGGCAAGGTAGACAGGCCAGCGTTTCCACGCCCTACCGATGATTACAGCTATTGATGCTAAGCCAAGCGTAAGTACGCCCCAGATAAGAGTCGGTCGCGCTTCTTGCGGCTGCCAGTCGAGTGATTCTGTGAGTGATTCGTCTGCATCAACCACAGCTGCGCTTTCTATATCTTTCATCGCAACTTCACTCGGCAATTCACTTGGGGGTGCCTCGGGCGAGGCAAGTTTTGCTGTCACGACGATTCTGAGTCGGGCTGAATATTTCGGATGGCAAGCGGTAAGAGTCAGGCGGTTATCGCCTGTGTCGGCGAGCACTTCTACCTTGTCTGGAGTAACAATTTGGTAGCCAGACGAGGCGCCAGCTTCATCAATATGTTCTTCGATAACATAGCGAAATCTGCCTTGTAGCGTAGTGACAAAGATCTCATCACCTGGTTTTACTTTGTCTATATCAAAAAACGGTGCGCCATGTGTTGTTCTGTGGCCTGCAATCGCCGAGTTGCCAGCTTGGCCAGGTAATGGTGTGCTTGGATAGTGGCCTGGGCCTTCACGCAGAACGTCTCTGGTGACGCCTTCAACGAAGGTTTTTTTAACATTAATCGCAGGTATTTCTAGTGTTCCGACTGCTTCGCCAGATTGTGGGATGTTTTCGGGGTCTAACGCAACAGGCTCGGGCGCTTCCTGCGTGCTTTCTGGTAGATCCATCACAGGGTTGTCGGTGTCATCATTCTTGATATCGGCTTCTTGAGGTTCGACAGAAGCAATAGCGGCGAGTCTGTCTTCAAATTCTGATTCGAGTGAGTCTTGTGCCCTGGCTTCGGCTAGACCTGTGCCCCAAAGTTGGAAGCCTGCGAACAACAAAATAAGAACACCAGTAATAATAAGGAACTTTCCTACCGCACCTAGGATGTTTGCCGTGGTCTTGCTCATCGGTTTATAGTAGACCCGCTCAGAGAAATAACGAATGATTTATTCATTAAAGTTAGCATCGGTGTTGCTGGCGAATAATTCAGGGCATCCCTAGAAATTGTAGATGCCCTCGGTATTTCCGCTCCGCTTGGGGCGTTTCTACGCAGATTTTAGTGGTTCTCTGGCAAAGCTGTTTTATACAAAACGAATAAATAGCGATTCTGTTATTGATCGTTGCTTTAGAGCAAATTTTTCTCGAAGTATATGATTGTTAGTCCCATAAAATTGTCTTTATCTGCGATGGATCTATCGATCTCGGTATAGCCATTTTGGTATAGAGCTTGATTCCGCCTTTTTGTTCTCCAGTTGTGCTTAGCCTGATAGTAGTTATTCCAGCAGCTTTAATTTTGGATTCGAGGAGCCCGAGAAACCAGCTGCCTACTCCTAGGCCTTGAAGATCTGGTGTGACACGCATTCTTTTTACTTCGGCTGTGATTTGTTGCATCGTCTGGCATAGAAACATTCGACCACGTCATTCCCAGCCACGACTGGGAATCTAGCCAAGGAGAGATCCCCAATCAAGTTGGGGATGACAGGGAAGTACTCAGTGATGTAAAGATCCAATATGTCTGCGAATCGCACTTTGTACTAGAACCATAGGTTTAGGTAGAAGAACAGAGTCGTAATCAGAAACCGAAGAGCTAGCATAAATAGAAGTGTCTAGCCAAGATTCAACAAATGACAAGACTGATGTTGTCGAGCTGCAAAACGCTGTGGCGTTAATTAACAGGTTTCCTGCGCTTTCAGGTGTTGACCTTCGGTTTGAAGCAGGCGAGATATGCCACTTGTGTGGGCCAAATGGTGCTGGGAAAACCACGCTATTGCGTCTGCTAGCTGGGTTGCTGCCGCTTCATTCAGGCAGTGCAACTGTTTTTGGCTATGACACGAGCAGCCGTTTTGATCGCCGTCATTTGCGCCGCGTCGCTGGCTTGCTTGCACATGAATCTTTTCTGTATGACGAGTTGAGCGTTGAAGAGAATCTTCAATTTTGGGCGAAAGCGCATCGAGGTGACTATCGCACAGGCAGGAATATTCTAAAAAGTGTAGGCATCGGTTCTCGTCTTGCGTCTGTGCCTGTTCGCGGGCTATCGGCAGGTCAAAAACGCAAAGTGTCACTCGCTATTTTTGTTTGCCGTCGTCCTCGCCTGTGGCTCCTTGATGAGCCGCACGCTAGCTTGGACGAAAAAGGCCGTGATTTTGTTGACAAACTGTTGTTACGCGCGGTCGAGTTTGGCTCAACCGTAGTTTTCGCTTCGCATAACCATGAACGTTCATCTGCGATAGCAACAAAAACTATTTCTCTTGTCGGTGGCCAAGTGCACGAAGAAGCTGAGCAAGAAACTGCAATAAAAGAGGTCAAAGATGTTTCGTGACGCGTGGTTGATCGCTAAGAAAGATATACGAATTGAGCTGTCGTCGAAAGTCATTTTTGCGCAAGTGCTGCCATTCTCATTGCTTTTCGTTGTGCTCGCTGGCATGGTCGTCACCACCGATTTTGTGACCAAAGGTGCAGAAAGCCGAAATGTGTTAGAGCAAGTAGCGCCAGCGGTTTTTTGGATTATCGCTACCTTTGCAGCAATTATGGCACTTGGTCGATCACAAGCGGTTGAATCGTCAAACGGCAATCTTGACGCGTTGCGTATGGCGGGGCTTGATCCAGCAGGCATTTTCCTCGGCAAAGCCGCTGCTGTCTTTATACAACTTCTTGCTTTGGAACTCATTGTGGGGTTTGCTGCGTTCACGCTTTATGGCGTGCCACTTGCTTCTGTCGGACTGCTTGCCGCAACGGTGCTGGCGACCACACTGGCTGTTGCCAGCTCAGGCATGGTATATGCTGCTGTTGCCGCTGGCACAACAACGAGAGAAACGTTTGTGCCGCTGCTTATCTTGCCAGTGCTGCTGCCAGTGCTTTTGGCTGCTACTCGGGCAACAGAGTCAGCGCTTTTTGGGGTTTCTGGTGGGTGGAATTGGTCAGCAGCGTTGTTTCTTTTTTCGTTGCTGTATGTTGGTATTGGTATGCTCACCTTTGATGTGCTTATGGAGGAGTCATAATGGCGAAACCTTCGACAAGTAGCAAATTTACGATCACGTTAGGGTTACTCTTTCTAGCATGGCTAACAGGCATGCTTTTTCTGGCCTTGATCTATTCGCCAGCACATCCAGAACAGCAAGAGTCAGTGCGGCTCATGTATATTCATCTGCCGTCTATCGCGGTTGCCTATACTGCGTTTTTCTTAACGTTTATCGGAAGTGTTCTGTACCTTGCGAAAAAATCTATTTTCTGGGATCTTGTCGCTGCGTCAGCTGCTGAAATAGGCGTTTTGTTCTGCACGGTTTTATTGTTCTCTGGCATGTTGTGGGGCAAAAAAACGTGGGGGATTTATTGGGACTGGGAAGACCCTCAGCTTCTATCAACAGCGGTAATGTATGTGGTTTATATCGGCTATCTTGGTTTACGCCGCATGGATTTAACGGCAGAAGCTATTTCGCTTCGGTCTGCAATCGTTGGGATCTTAGGAATAGGCACTGTTATTGTGGTGCATTACGCGGTTAAGTGGTGGCGTAGCGGTCATCAAGATCGAACGATCGACCCCGAAAAGCTTGCAACAGGCACAACCGAGGGTATTTTTCAAATCAATGATAGATATCTTTTCACAACAGTGTGGGCGATTGCGACGTTTATGGCGTTAGGGCTCTGGTTGCTTGTACATCGTTTCCGTGTTGCTTGGTTAGAGCGCCAACTGGCTGAAATTGATGTTGAAGAAGCGATAGAATTACGTCGTCAAGAGTCGGCAGCATATATAGGGAGCGAGCGATAAATGGGTTGGGATTTTGTCATTATCGGCTATGTGCTCGCTGGTCTGCTTTTTTTGACCTATAGTGTGACGCTTTTGCGTAAAGGGCGAGCGTTAGCGGCTCGTGTCCCAGAAGATAAGAGGACGTTCCTTGACTGACGAAGAAGAATTTGATCTTCCTGATTTAACACCAGCGGCGCATACAAAGGCAAAAAAACCTTCAAGGTCGTTACGGAATTGGGTTATATCGCTTGTGATCTGCGGAGTACTTGGGTTCTTGCTTTTTAAAGCGGTAACAGGGGCGAGTGTTTTCTACCTCAACGTTGATGAAGCTGTCGCTCAACGCGAAGAGCTAGGAGCAGATACATTTCGTATGCAAGGTGTTGTTCTAGCCGAAACAGGCGGTGAAGGCACAGCGCAAGACTTGACATTTACTGTTGGTTATAACAATACAACAGCCCAAGTCACCCACGTTGGGGAAGAGCCGACAGAGCTGTTTGAATGCGGCCAAAACGTTATTGTCGAAGGCACCTGGATAGGGGAGCGTTTCCAATCGCGGCAAATCGTTGTGAAACATTCCGAAGAATATTTAGAAGAAAACCCTGACCGTGCCGAAGAGATCAACGAGATAGACAAATGTTCTGCTTTGCCGTACGAAACTGACTCATGAATGCGGTTTTAGGGACAGGCTTTGTTGCTTTAGGGTTTTCTGCCTCGCTCATGGCAGTCATCCTCGGCACTGTCGCGATACTAAAGAAGCAAGCAAAATTATTGCGTTACGTGCGTCCGTGGGCGATGCTTGTGATTGCTGCTGGCGTTGGCGCTTTCATTGTGATGGAAGTAGCGCTCTTTCAGCGTGACTATGATCTGGCGTATGTCCAAAAAGTGGGTGCCGATAAAACTCCTGCTATCTATAATTTTGCTGCGTTATGGTCTTCGTTAGAAGGTTCGATTCTGCTTTGGGTGCTTGTCCTCGTCGGCTTTCTTGCCGCTATGTTGTGGAAGTTTAAAGACAAAGCCGATGACGAGCTCTGGCATTGGGCACTGTTATTGATGCTGGGCGTCTGTAGTTTTTTCTTTCTGCTGTTGCTTGGCCCTGCCGACCCGTTTGTTGTAGCTGAGGTACCAGAAAGCTTTGTCGGCCCAGGCCCTAACCCACTGCTGCAAAATCATATTTTGGTGGCGTTTCATCCGCCGATGTTATATATCGGCTATGTCGGTTTCACCGTTCCTTTTGTGTTTGCCCTCGCTGCGCTGATAACTGGCCGTCTTGGCGAAGGGTGGCTTCTTGCAACTCGGCGTTGGACGCTTGTCGCTTGGGGTTTCCTAACTTTCGGTATTATCCTCGGTGCTTGGTGGAGTTATGAAGTGCTTGGCTGGGGCGGGTTTTGGGCGTGGGACCCTGTTGAAAACGTATCGCTGCTGCCGTGGCTGACAGGCACCGCTTATCTGCATTCAGTTATTATCCAAGAACGCCGTGGGCTGCTACGTGTGTGGAACCTTTCCCTAGCGTGTGCAACGTTTCTACTTACTATTTTCGGCACCTTTATTACTCGCTCTGGTGTGATTGACTCTGTGCATGCCTTCGCCGACGGCAATGTCGGGCCGTTCCTCCTTGTCTTCCTTGCCCTCGCATCGCTGTTGACTGTTGCACTCATCGGGTTTCGTGGTGACATTTTGCGGTCTTCTAGCAGGGTAGAAGTTCCTTTTTCTAGAGAAGGTGCATTTCTCTTTAACAACCTTTTGTTTGCTGCGTTCGCGTTTGTGATTCTGTTAGGCACGGTGTTTCCGCTTCTTGCTGAGCTTCTTGACGGCTCGCGGCTGAACATTGGGCGGCCTTATTTTGATTCGATGGCCACACCAATAGGTTTAGTGCTGCTATTTCTTATGGCTGTGGCGACGGTTTTGCCTTGGGGTAAAGCAACGATAGAAACAACGGCCGACAGGTTACGATTTCCTGTGCTGCTTGCGTTGTTTGTTGTGGGCCTAGCGGTTCTGATATTTGAAGCGCGTGGCCTGCGTAGCGTTATGGCGTTCGGTCTAGCTGCCTTGGTTGCTGGCGCATCGTTTAGGGTTTTGTTTCTAGCGGTGCGACGCAATGGTTGGCGAGGCCTTGTTGGTCGCAGTGGCGGCGGTATGATCGCGCACCTTGGTGTTGTGCTGTTGGCGTTTGGTTTGACAGCAAGTGAAAGCTATAAGTTCGAGCGTTCTGTTGATGTTGCATTGGGAGAAACTGTTGACGTTGCTGGACATAGTTTCACAAACATCGGGGCACAGGTTTCGCCGACGGCTGAAGAGCTGCAAGCGATGGACGCCGAAGAATTTGAGCTGTTGACACGTGTGAAAGTATCTGCACAAGTACAAATCGATGGTGGGCAAATCTATGAACCAGCGTTAAGCGTGTATCCCCGTGGCAATATTGGTCAGGCGATCTCTGCGGTGATCGAGTTTGCTAATGAAGACGAAACAGGTGCGCTTCTACCGACACAAAAAATCCCGACGCCTTCAGTACAAGTTGGGTTCACAAAAGATATTTTCTTGACACTTGATCGCATCCCATCGCAAGATGGTTCTATCGGCCTGACTGTTGTCACACGTCCGCTTGTAGCGTGGCTTTGGGCAGGCGGTTTTGTGCTTGCTCTCGGCTCGTTATTGGCCTTGATCCCTAGTCGTAAAAGAGTGTCTGCTAACAAAACATCCTTAACCCAGGAGGTTGTCGATGTCTCCACTTAAAGTTGGTTCGATGGTGGCTGGGTTCTGCATTGCAGCGGTGATAGCGCTTATAGCGTTCAGCCCAAGCTCGTCAACAGCTACTTCTGATAGTCAGAACTCTGATCTGATAGGTAACACGTCGCCAGAGTTTGAGGCAACCTCGCTTGATGGAGAAGCTGTTTCTGTGAGTTTTGATGTAAACAGCACAAACGAAGACGAATGGGTAGTGCTCAACTTTTTTGCTCTGTGGTGCATTGAATGCAAGAAAGAACACCCAGCGCTAGAACAATTTAATGATGTGCTGGCTGACTCTGGTAAGGGTCGTATGATCTCGGTTGTTTTTGGCAATGAGAACCTTGAACAAGTCGAAAAGTTTTTTGTTAGTCAAAATAAAAATTCGGATGGTTTGCCGTGGCCTGTGATTGATAAACCTAGGTTGTCGTTTGATCTTGGCGTCAACAAAATTCCTGAAACGGTTGTGATTAATTCGCAGGGCACGATTGTGTATCACGTGAAAGGCGAAGCCGAATGCGGCAAGCTCGCTGGTGCTATCGGCCTTGATGTTGCCGAATGCGGTGGCTTATGAACGATTCTTCAACGTGGATGCATAGACATCAGAACAAACTTTTTTGGGTGATCGTGTTTGGCGCTTTTGCTGGCCTGTTCGCTGTCGCTGCCTTCGACTCGACAACCGAGAGCGACAACGATCGCTTGCAGCGTCTACGTGAATCCTATGCTTGCCCAACGTGTGACGGGCAAAGCGTTGCCGAGTCACAGGCAAGCGTTGCAGAAGTTATTTCGGCGGTGATTGAAGAAGAAATCCGCACGGGAGCAACCGATGTCGAGATCCGTGATCTTCTTATTAAGCAATACACCGCTGAAGTTTTACTGAATCCTTCATCTGAAGGTATCTGGGCGTTTATTTGGATAGCGCCGCTGGTTGTGCTTGCTGGTGGATCAGTCGCTGTGCTGCTTGCATTGAATAGACAGCGTGTTTCGTTATCCAATTCAAAAGTCTTGCTTGTGTTAGGGTTTACTGCGTTGTTAGTTCTTGGCATAGCCTATGGAATGACCCAGTTTGTCGGCGAACGAGGCGTAAACGACCTGATTACAGGCGACACCGAGTAACCATCTTCCTGCTCGAAAGATGGTTGAACAGGGAACGCAACTGAGCGAGGAAAAAACTTCGTCGACAGAGAACCAATCGTTGGCTGCAAAGCCAACAGGGGAGCAAGCTGGTACTGAAGATAAAAAAGTTTGTCTATCTCACTTTTGACGACGGCCCGATCAAAGCAGTGACCCCAGCTTTGTTAGAAATGCTCTCTGGCCATGATGTGAAAGCAACTTTTTTGTGCGAGGTGACAGAGTTGAGATCAACTCACGGCTTGCGAAACGGATTGTTCGCGAGGGGCATCAAATTGCTAATCATACCTTTAGCCATAGCGACCTTATGAAGTTGGATGATCCACTTGCTGATCTGCATAAGACAGGCAAAGTAATTGAAAAAGTGACAGGTGTCTCTGTTCGTTGCTATCGTCCGCCCTACGGATCGATGGCTGAACCTTTGCGAAGTGAACTTGCAGACGCTGGTCTGAAAGAATGGCGCTGGAATTTTGATACCTTCGACTGGCGACCAGATGTGACAGAGGATGACATCCGAAAAAAACTTGCGCTAATCGGGACTAGCGAAGGTCCTTCTGGTAAAGCCATTGTACTTATGCATGATCAAACTAAAGAATCAATGAAGTCTGTGCGAGCATTAGATAGTTGGCTAGAGGTGAACAAAAACAACTTCGATTTTCAAACATTGCCTCAATGTTGAATAGGGGTTGTCAGCTTAGGTGCGATTTCTAGTTGTAGCAAGTTAGATTGCTTTGATGTCTGCTAAACTTACTCTATGAGTACAAGAATGTTGCTTATTCTTTCAGTCTTATGCGGGCTTCTTATCTTGGGTGCGTTTTCGGCACAAATCATTATCAGCTTGCGTTAAGCAGAGAAGTCGTCTGATACATGAAGATGAATAAAAAGCCATCTCCTGTAGGATCAGTGCATGAGTCAAAAAGTTGTTAATGTTGGTGTCCTTGGAGCAGCTGGCCGTATGGGTCGAGAAGTATGTCGGGCAGTGGAAGCTGCTGACGGTCTGAATCTTGTGGCAGGCGTCGATCCTGGCGCGGCAGGAGAGACAATTGCAGATCTTGCTGGAATTGACTCTGAGGTTGTCGTCTCTGACTCCTTGGATGTGTTAGTCGCTGCTGGCGTTGACGTGGCGATAGATTTTACACATGTTGACGTAGCGAAGCAAAACATGGTTTTTTGCGCACAAAATAGTATTCACAGTGTGATTGGCACGTCTGGGTTTGCTGAAGATTCTCATGATGAAATTGCGTCTTTGTTTACTTCTTCTAATTGTTTGATTGTCGCAAATTTTTCTATCAGCGCTGTTTTGCTAGAACGTTATGCTGCGATGGCCGCTCCTTATTTCGACACGGCTGAAATTATCGAGTTGCACCATAACCAGAAAGTAGATGCCCCGAGCGGTACATCAGTTGCTATTGCCGAGCAGATGGCTGCGGCGAGTGACCAATGGGCAGACGATCCGACAACGCTAGTGAGTATCGACGGTGCTAGAGGAGCGGAAGGCCCTGGAGGCATCCGACTGCATTCGGTACGCATGGATGGAATGGTCGGCCATCAAGAAGTGCTTTTGGGTACCACGGGTCAAACATTAACGTTGCGGCAAGATTCATATAACCGTACGTCATTTATGCCAGGCGTAGTGTTGGCAGCGAAAAAAGTAGGCGACATAGCTGGGCCTGGTTTGTCAATTGGTTTGCAAGCCGTAATGGACTAGAGGGCTATTCCTGGTTGTCTTTATCATCTGAAGTGATTTCGAGCACTCCTTTAAGGCCAGAACCTTTGCCTTTAAATTCAGAAAAGACAAACCAGACAACCATTAACGCCGAGAAGACAAGAACAGGGATTTGGTACTCGCCTATGAAGTTTCGAACCGTTTCGATAGCGCCACCAGCTTTAAAACCGAACCAGCGTATAGCTATAAGTCTTGCGACAGTGCCTAAAGCGACAAGAGGAAAAAATATTTTCGCAGGGATTTTCAAGACAGCTGCGATCAGATAGAAGATGGTGCTGGGAGCGATAAGTAACATGAGATATGCATATTTTTGCAAGGTTTTTTGTTCCTTGCGGACAAGAGGGCCATATGTTTTGCTTCGATTCTCAATCCACGTCAGGGTCTTTTCGCTGTACCAAAAGCCGAGTAGGAAATAGATGGGCGTTGCCAACATAAGCCGTGCGAAGGCTATCGAATAGTAGGGCAGAGCTGCGATTTCTTCTTCACCATGACTTAAAATAAGGTTTTGATTAATAGGGTTTAAAGCAATAAGAATTTCTCGATGTCCTTCAAGTAGCGCCCCGAATAACAGGTTTCCAGTCATTGCTAGGATAAAAATGGCGAATGCTAACGCAACAAAGATGCGAACGATCGATTTGGCTGGTGGCTGGTTTCTTGTAAACACTAGTAGACCTTTTTTGGCGTTTGGCTCCGCTTATACAAGTATAGGTGGGAAACCTTCACAGCTTCGTGCCTACTATAATAAAACTCGGGAGTTCAGTGGGTTCGTTCAGTTTGAGCTGAGTGAATCGCAGATTATCCTATTATGAAAGATGCCGCAAAGATCCAATAAATGTTTGGCTGGCTAAGTAGTGTGAGGTGGCTTATGGAAAAGAACGAATTGATATGTGTGATCCTTATGCGTGAGAAATTTGGGATTACAAAAGAATGTATCCAAACATTGATAAATCAAACACAAGATTGCCCTGTCGTTTTCTTGCATACAGGTATTCCTAAAAGTCTTAGTAAGGGTTTAGAACAACTCTCGGAGAACGAACCTCGGTTTAGAACTCACCAAATCGCAAGCCACTTCATGTTGCCAAATGATGTTTTGAATGTCGCAATGGAAAAGTTTGGCGAACAGTATAAGTATATGCTTACTATCGATAACGACGTAGTTCTAGAAAATAATGCTATTGAAGCTATGGTAACGTGTGCAAGACAAACAGGAAGCGCAGTAATTCAGCCTTTACTATTAGAAGGCCGTGAAGACGAAGTGCATTACGACCCGCCAATCTCAAAAATACAATTAACAGATGATGGTGTCTACACGTACTGTGCAAGAACTTTAGAGAAAGCAGCTGAACGTTTCCCAAGAATACCGATAGGCGATACTGGAGTTCAAAGAAGGATTTATCATGTAGAACGGCATTGCCTTCTGCTAGAACCAGAAGGCTTGAAAGGGATTTTTCCGCTTGAGCCGTATCTTAATACGCGTGAATGGTTAGATCTAAGTCTTAGACTTTTCGTAAAAAATGTAGCAATACATTTTGAACCAAATGCTACAGCACGATACATTATCAAGCCAGTAAGTCAAGAAGACAGTGACTATTTTCAGCTTCGATGGGACAAAAAACTCGCTGAATTCTCCAATGAGTATGTAAAAAATAAGTGGAATATCCTCAATTTCCTTGATTCGAATAAGTTTGTTGCTGGGATGAATCGCTATTTTAAGGCAGCTATCTCACCACAACCTAATGTTTTCAGAGGAGCCCCAATAGCGGCGAACCGGGTTGTAGCGCCTACTATGGCGTTTCCAAGGTATAGGAGTGGCAACAATCATACACCTGCTCCTATGTCAACGTTATAGTTTTAAGCCTACCGATGACCTCCAACAGTTCACCAGATTTTTTAACCATTTTTGATATGGACGGTGTCATTTTTGCAACAGATGCTACTAAAGGCGAGGGGCTTGCTAATTGCTTCCCAGAGCAATATCGGCAAGCCGTTGCTGCATACAATAGAGATATGGGCGGAGTCCCTCGCTCAGATAAGTTTGACTACATATTCAGAGAAATCTGCCCAGAACTTGAACATAACCGTACTGAGATTATAGAGACGTACAACGAGTTTGTATCTAACTTGTACCAGAAAGCTGATCTCATTCCAGGGGTTGTGACACTTCTAAAGTCAGGTTTGACAATTAACTGGTTGGCTACATCTGCTCCTACTAAAGAAGCAGAAAAAGCACTAGCGATCCATGGAATTCATCAATATTTTGACAGAATCTATGGATACCCGACACGGAAAGAGGAAGTTCTAGAAGCTTCCAAATTGTTTGGCCTTAAAACTATATTCTTTGGTGATTCGCAAGCGGATCGTCAGTCTGCCAAAGCAACGAAGACAAATTTTGCTGGTGTAGATTACGAAGTTCACGGGAGATTTACAGAGAAGACTTACATTGTTAAATCTTTTGATGGTATTGATATTAGAGAAACTTATACGCAAACTTGTACTCAGCTGTGACACGATAGCAAGTAACAAAATTTTTGAGACTTAGCGAATAAACCCTGCCAGCGGTATAATACAGATGTGAATCAATTCTCTGCTCAGGTAAAGACAACCTCAGATGAAACTTAGTGTTGTCATTCCGTCAAATGATTTACCACAACGGCTTGATCTTGTTCTAAGCCAGATCTTCCAAGCAGCCAGTATGCAAGAGGTCGAATGTATCTTGGTTATCGATCAAGCTCGGCTTTCTACAAGACTTGCAGCCAGGAAGAACCAGGTGGCTAGTTCTTTCCCCTTAACGAAGATTTGTTTGAATAAAAACGGTCCCAAAGGCGCATACGTGTGCCGTCATCTTGGAGTTGCAAATGCAAGCGGAGAAATCGTAGTATTCCTGGACGACGATACCGTTCCAACTGATGAATATTTTTCGCTTGTGGAAAGGGTAATGACCTTGAATCTAAATGTGGATGGAGTAACTGGCCCGATCGTTGAAACAGCTTCTGATGTTTTCGGAGAATTGCGCAAGGTCGGATATCAGCTACGATATAAAAAGCATCTTTCGCCTCTTTATCAACAGCAGCTTAAACGTCGCTACGGTTTGAGGGAGGGCCTGTATTCGCCATATGTTAGCGGAGGAAACTTCGTAATAAGAGCAGCGGCCTACAAGAAATTCGGTGGTTATGAACCTGTTCCTGGAATAGGACAAGACCGAATTTTCGGGCAACGAATATTTGATAAGGGAGGGAGTTTGCTATTTGCACAGGACTTGAGTGTGGGCCACGAAAATCAAGGTGGATGTGTGCAACTAGTTAAAGGAAGGTTTCAAAGTGGTATTCGTTCAACAGAAGAGAAAAACTCTACCTCAAGATGGGACGCTGAGTTGTTTCGAAGTCTAGGACGTTCTCATGGTCTTGTCGGTCGTATAGTTGTAACTCTTCACTATGGTGCCTTCGTTGCAGGCCGAGTTTTTTCGCAGATGCGACGTAAATCAATTTTTCTGAATTCTAGGGAATCATGAAAGTACGCGCACTTGGTTTTCATCATGTTGATGACACCCTTGCTGACTATACAAGCGTCCAGACGTCGCTTTTTTTCGACGTTATCAAACAGCTCGCAGCTGAGTCTGTTTTCGTTGTGCCTAGTAGTAAGAATCAAAGCAAACGTGATTTGTATATCACGTTTGATGATGCCTACAAATCTATTTATGAACCGTGTATAGCAGCCAATAGGAAATGGGGATTCACCGCCACAATATTTGTCGTAACAGATTATATCAACAAGCCTAATCTTTGGAATGTAAAAGCTAAGTATCTGCGGCATCACATGAGTCTCACGGAGTTACATCATCTTCAATCTCTTGGATTTGAGATCGGCAACCATACCGCTTCGCATCAATATCTACCTAAATTATCAGAGTCTCTTTTGCACGAAGAAATTATGGAGAGCGCAGAAAAAATAAAATATGAGTTCGGTAGGTCTAAAGCATTTGCATACCCCTTTGGAGCGTGGTCTGAACGAATAGTAGACATAGTTTCTAGAGAACACGATATTGCATTTTCGACATTTAACAAGTCTCGAAATGTCGATTCAGCTACGTCTAAATTTAATTTGCGGCGATTCATGGTGTGCGGACATCATACGCCAGCTGATGTTAACGCATATCTCCATGGCCTAGACGAAAATTTATAGTTCATACCTCATCGAAGACAGAGCGGAACAATGAAATTACGAGAAAAACTGGAAATGAAAACAGCTAAAGTAGCTGTTATCGGCCTTGGATATGTTGGGCTGGCTCAAGCACTTAGAATTCACGATGGTGGTTTCGAAATAGCTGGCTACGACATATCTGAAGAGAAAATAAAAATGCTATCTAACGGCGTCTCATATGTCGAAACAGTATCTGATGGGCATATTGCGAAAGCTAATAGATCTGACAAGGTGGTTTGGACTCATGATAAACGAGAACTTACAAGTTGCGATGTCTTTGTTATCTGTGTGCCAACTCCGCTGTATGATGACAAGACTCCAAACCTTGATTTTGTTATCAACGCATTAAAAACAGTTAGAAACTTGAGAGAAAAAGACTTTATGGTGTTACTTGAGTCGACCACATTTCCTGGAACAACAGACGCGCTAGCTAAACCGTTACTTGAAGAAAATGGTCTTCAGCTTGGGAAGGATTTTTACCTCGCATATTCGCCTGAGAGAGAAGATCCTGGTAACCTACCGTTGGAAGTTGTACCCAAAATTGTATCTGGATGCGATGATGATTCTCTGAATTGTGCAACGCAATTCTACGACTGTTTCATTGACGAGATTGTGCGTGTGAGCAGCCCAAGGGTCGCTGAAGCCACTAAATTGTTAGAAAATACTTTTCGAGCAGTAAATATCTCTCTAGTAAACCAATTAAAAGTTTTGTTTAATCGTATGGAAATCGACATTTGGGAAGTTGTCAAAGCTGCTTCAACAAAACCATTCGGCTATATGCCATTTTCCCCTGGGCCAGGTGTTGGAGGTCATTGTATTCCTATCGATCCGATGTACCTCTCTTGGGCAGCAAATCAGTACGGGTTTGATTTATCAATGGTTAATCTAGCTGATAAAATTAATAGATCTATACCTGATTTTGTGGTTAGTGAAATCGTGCAAAAGCTAGATAATAACGACGTAAGAGGAAAATCTATACTGGTGATTGGGCTTGCTTATAAACCTAATATCTCTGATACCCGTGAGAGTCCAGCCTTAACGATAATCCAAAATCTATGTAAACTTGGAGCAGTCGTTGAGTTCCATGACCCTCATGTTAAGGTAAACCCTTTTACGGAGCAAAGTTCTTGTAACAAGCCAGTCCCAATAATCGATTTATGCGAGGTGACTAGCGGACAATACGATGCTGTAGTTATTTTAACAGACCATGACGTAATAAATTATGAGAAGTTGTTGGAGTTAGAGTGTCCCATTATCGATACCCGTAACTCCTTTCGTCGGCGAGGGTTTGATGAAAAAGTAGCTAAGTATCTATTGCATGCATGACCCGCAAATTCTGCACAACAACCATGTAGATATCAGCGGTCTATATCGGAAAGACTAAGGAACAATTTTGATAACTGCTAGGCTGGGTTAGTATGGGCGAGCACAAAAAAACTATTTTTATTATCCCTGGATATACAGAACAAGCAACTCAGACGCAGTATCAACCTTTATGCAATTTTTTTGAAGAGAATCAGTACTTGGTGCAGAAACCAGAAATTACGTGGAAATACCGAACTATGTCTGATTATGTTAGCTACTTCACCGATTTCTATGTGCAACACAAAACAGACTATAACGATGTTCTAGGGTTCTCTTTCGGAGCTATGATCGCATTTATATCAGCTCCTCAACTTCAGCCAGATTCATTGTATCTGTGCTCTTTGTCGCCATATTTCCGTGATGATTTGCCAGGCCTTAAAAAGACGTGGTTGAAACAAATCGGTAGAAGACGGGTAGAGCATTTCCGAACGCTGGATGCGAAACAACTAGGACGCAAGATAGACATGCCGACAACAATTTTTTGTGGCGACAAAGAAGATAAGTCTGTGATGAAACGATGCACGCAAACAAGTCAAGAAGTGCCTAACGCAAAGCTTGTTGTTGTGAAAGACGCACCGCACGATATTGGGCATCCAAACTATACAAAAACAGTGATTGATGCTGTAGCGTTATGACCAGTTGGCTCTTTTGCTTTAGCTAAATTTTTGTATGAAAAGAAGTCTGCGCTACTTGGGTTGGTGGCGTTTCCAAAGCTAGATTACCGCATATTTACCTAGATGATTGCTTTGCTAACCAGGGAGGCCTACATTATCGGAGGGCGCACGTAGAGGAGTTGTAGTATGCGTGTTCTCGTTACTGGAGGATGCGGTTTTATAGGTAGCCATCAAACGGTTGCTTTGCTTGCCGCTGGTCATCATGTGACTATCGTTGACAATCTTTCTAATGCTTCGGTTCGTGTGCTTGACGCCATCGAACAGATCACAGGGCAGCGGCCAGACTTTCACAAAATAAATGTGGCCGATACCGCAGCGCTCTATGAAATAATGAGGCAGTCTTCAACTGAAGCTGTTATTCATTTTGCTGCATCGAAACATGTGCCAGAATCGTTCAGCCGCTGTCTAGACTATTACGAAAACAATGTCGGTGGGCTGCTTTCATTGCTGCGAGCATGTGAACACGCAAGTGTCTATAAAATAGTGTTCAGTTCATCAGGGTCGGTCTATGGAGAAACCGAA
The DNA here is from genome assembly GCA_020629155.1 of Acidimicrobiales bacterium. Classification (GTDB taxonomy): domain Bacteria; phylum Actinomycetota; class Acidimicrobiia; order Acidimicrobiales; family SZUA-35; genus JAHDDW01. The sequence continues at coordinate 40,008 of JAHDDW010000004.1, forward strand.
ACACTACCCATAAAAGAATCACATCGCCATGCCCCCTCTAACCCTTATTCGTCTTCAAAGTCGATGGCAGAAAAAATCCTGTCTGACCTTTGTGACAATGATCAGCGTTGGTCGGTAGCGGCGCTGCGCTATTTTAACCCAGCTGGGGCGCATCATAGCGGCTTGATTGGTGAAGATCCGACAGGGCTGCTCAGCAACTTATTGCCTGTGCTTATGCACGTGGCGGTTGGGAACAAAGAAAGTGTCTCTATTTTTGGGGAAGATTTTAACACGCCTGACGGCTCAGGCGTCCGTGACTATGTGCATGTCGAGGATGTGGCCGAAGCCCACCTTCGAGCCTTGAAGCTACTTGACAGCCCAGCGCATAAGAAGAAGGGTTTTGTTGCGATGAACATAGGTAGGGGTGAAGGTGTCTCGGTGAAAGAAATGATTGCCGCTGTTGAGCATGCCACAGGTGCACCTATCAAAACAGAAGTAAAACCTCGTCGTGAAGGCGATGTCTCTGCGTTATATGCAGACTGTTCGTTGGCCACAGGACTGCTCGGTGAAATGGACTACAAATCGTTGGATCAAATCTGTGTTGATGCGTGGCGGTGGCAGAAGCACAATCCATCAGGGTATGAGAGCAATGTTCGTTGAACGTTTGCGTGCGCCTTTGTTGAAGCTGCCGCCAGGATCTTCGCTGCGACGGTCGGTGTTGCGCCGTATCGTCGGTGCGGCTTGGCCGACCTATGCCGTTGCAAACAAGGCTGGCTCGAAGGAAATATTTTTAACCTTCGACGATGGCCCACATCCGCTCTATACTAAACAGCTTCTTGCTGTTTTGGCACAAAACGGCCATAAAGCAACGTTTTTCATGACAGGTCGCCAGGCCGCGCAACATCGTAGCGCAGTCACAGAAGTGCTCGATGCTGGCCATCGAATAGGAAGCCACGGGTCTGCCCATCTTGACTGGGAAAAGGCTTCTAAACGCAACCGTTTCAAAGATTATTGGCGTGGCCATAAAGAGCTAGAAAAAATCGTAGGCAGCCGAGTCAAGCTGTTTCGCCCTCCCCATGGTTGCGTTGATCTTGTGTCGCTTGCCGCAGCTTTTGTTCTACGCGCTCGCTTTAGCATGTGGTCGTCCGACAGCCTGGACTGGCAGTTGCAAGCCTCCACAGCGTCTATGGTCGCCAACGTTAAAAAAACGCTGGAACCTGGTTCGATTGTGCTTTTCCACGACCATATCGTTCACAACCATGAAGCGCAGGACCGTACACAGACGGTTGCAGCTGTCGAACGCCTGCTGCAACATGTTGAAGAGCTAGGGATGAAAAGCGCTGTTGTGCCATTGCGAGGTCGCAATGGATAGCTTTGTTTCTCCAGCAGTTTCGGTGATTATTCCTTGTTTCAATTTAGGCAAGTTCCTTGGCGAAGCCATCGAAAGTGTGCTGAGTCAAAACTGCCCCGAACACATTATCGAAGTGATTGTTGTTGACGACGGTTCAACCGACGCAACTCGCCTGGTGGCTCTTGGGTTTGGCGCAAAAATCCGCTATTGCTATCAAACCAATAGTGGTTTAGCTGCGGCGTTGAATAAAGGGTTGCAGCTTGCTTCTGGTCATTATACGGTTTGTCTTGATGCCGATGATCGTCTAGCGCCAAAGGCGATCACCTCTGGTTTAGAGTGTTTTGAAACTAACCGAGCGAGCGATCTTGTATTTGGAGGGTTCTCTCGCATCGACCATTACGGCCTGCAAACGAATGACCTACTTGTTGAATATCCATGCCCAGCCGACCCGTATGAAGCGTTACTACGGCAAAATTTTATTCGTATGCATAGCACTGTCATGTATCGCACCACAGCGTTGAAACGAGTTGGCGGTTTCGACGAAAACTTGCAAGCGTTTGAAGATTATGACATGTTTCTGCGAATCGCACGCTCAGGTTCGTTCGCTTCGCATCGTGGTCATGTGGCTGAATATAGAACCTATGGAACGTCAATGTCGGCCGACCCGTTTTTTATGTTACCAAAAGGGTTAGCGGTCCTTGAGCGTCAACGTCGCCACGTGTTAGGAAACCTTCGCTACGAAAAAGCTATGAGCGAAGGCGTTCGGTTTTGGTGTGATTATTACGGAACGCAGATGAAAGCGATTCTATATCCGCCTGGCTGGTGGAAACAAACCGAGCAGCAGGCACGAAGCAATGTGCGTCAGCTTAAACGTGTCGCTACGGCAACAGCATCTCCTCGCTACTTCCGCTACGCTCGGCGCATTGTCACCCAGGTTGTAACTCCAATGAATGTATTGTTTTCAAAAGCGGATCGAGGATCTATGAAGAAAGAAAAATTTGCACCACGTCTAGCCTTGTGGCGTATTGCCCGCAAGTTGAAGTTGGTGCAGCCGTCGCCTTCAGTCGGCAAGGTCGACTTTGGTGATTTGCGGCGGACTAGACCGTTTGATCAATCGTTTGGAGCAAGCCGAGGGTTACCGGTCGATCGCTACTATATAGAGAAGTTTTTGCAGGCGAACAGTCGTGCAATCGGTGGTCGGGTTTTAGAGATCGGCGATTCTAGCTACACAAATGCATTCGGCTCTGCGGTAGAAAAAGCTGAAGCACTGCATATCAATGATCCGCTAGCTGACTATGTCGGCGATCTCGTCGATGGTTCTGTGCTGCCTAGCGCTACGTTCGATTGCCTTATCGTCACACAAACATTGCACCTTTTGGAAGATGTCGCTTCTGCGTTTGAGACAATACATCGTGTTCTAAAACCTGGTGGTGTTGCACTGATCACCGTGCCTGGGGTTACACAGGTGTGTAGCGATGAGTGGGCGAAAATTTGGCGATCAAGCTTTACACAGCTATCGTTGTCAGAACATGCAGAGCAAGAATTTCATCCTTCAAAATGTCGCTATGAAACATTTGGCAATGTGTTAGCTGCTGCAAGTCTCCTCTATGGCGTCGCTGCCGAAGAATTAGAGTCTGACGAGCTAGATTTGTTCGACGAAAAATACCCTGTCACCATAACACTGCGCTGCACAAAGTAAGAGCTGATAGTTTGGTTGGACAACGTTTGTTCGTATGGAGAGCAGCGATGCGAGAAATTGGGAAGATATGGCTATCGCAACGAATCGTCTGTGCGTTCGTACGGCGTTGCCCTGGGTTTGGTTGACTGGTTTATTGTTAGGCCGCTTGCGCGGTTTGTTCATATTGTATAGGTGGCCTGGTAGTGCTCAGTCTTCGATCTCAGAAGGTCGTTCTCTAATCAAAATTTCGGGTTGTATATGGTGTTGGCCTGCTTTGCGGGTTCGTTCACGAGGGACTCGTAACGCCCGCCAAGCAATCAAATCTTCTATCAAAGACCTTCCTGAACATCTACGTCAGACACTGACCTGGATCAAGGAACTGAATTAGCTGGACACGCGCAACTAAAAATAGATACAAACCTAGATATCTACTTCTGTGACCCTCAATCGCCGTGGCAAAGAGGAACCAACGAAAACACTAACGGCTTATTACGCCAGTACTTTCCTAAAGGCACAGACCTCTCAAGACACACTCCAGATAATCTCAAAGCAGTCGCTCACGCTCTCAACACACGACCTAGCCATCGATTGTTGAAGATTCCTTTGCAGTATCTTCCAAAATGGACAACCAACGTCGGAGGACCGCTAGAGGCAGTTCTGTTGCAGCGTGAAACTCAAGAGTTGAAAGTTCAGCGTTGTTTGCAATAGTTATAACTCCAAAGAAGCCATGCGGATTTGACAATTCCATACATTCGACCGACCAATCTTCCGATCCTGTTTGTTGAAGTAGAGTGAACTCGTACAAACGATCACCATATTCGAAGTAGCCCATACAATCTCTCCCTATAGAAAGCCTATAAAATCGCCGTTTGGGTCAAACCTTGCGCCGTAGCGTGGACCCCTGAGATCCATCACCTGCCCAAATTTCGGGTGGGCCCACTTTTGAATAAAACAAACTGGCGAACCTGAGCTTTCGTCGCGGGCTATCGACAGGTGACCATGAGCGTTAGATTTCAAAGGAACATAGAGAGTCTCCATATAAAGTTATCGCCAAAAGTCTCAAATAGATTTAGCCAAAACACCGAGCGGAAAATCCGCCCAAATCCGCCGCACCACCCGGATTTCCTGCAACCAGACGGATTAACGGCGGACATAACCCCAGGTCACGAACTTATCGAAATTCCCCGAACAGCCGATTCTGGACTATTTAAGCGATTTGAGAACCTGAAAGTCAAGCTGAGCTCCAGATTGCCATTTTTTGTTGAGGGAGTCAGCTTCGCTCAATTGCGTCAGCGTTGAAGTTGGTAAGGACTCGATTCTTGCAGCGTATCTATCGTTCGTAATCTCTCATATCTCATATGTTTGATTATGTTAGATTGTGTTAGATTAAGGCAAAGAAATTAGGCATTCGTCTCGAAAAATTGTTTAAGATATCATGATTTTTTCAACGACAGTAGGGATTCAAGAGTTTAAGAATATTGATTAAGAATGGATCTCACAAAATTCTAGTAGGTTGCCATCAGGGTCTTGGATGAATGCGTAACTTGCACCAAAAAATGCTTCACCTGGCTCTGTTGCGATTTCTACGCCCTTTGCCGCAAGATTTGCTAGTGCTGCTTTCAGGTCATCTACCTGAAAGCAGATATGTTTTGTGCCCTTAACAGTAATGTCAGACATGATTTCTTTCCTATGCTCTGCTAAAGGTTCAGAGTCAGAAAACTCAAAAAGTTCTATTGCTAGACAATCAGGTTTGCTTAACAAGACTGCTTTATATACCTTGTTATCAGAGTAATTATCAGCTGTCTTCTGAAACCCGAGCATTGTCTCATACCAAACGGTCGTCTGTTCTATATCAGAAACCGTGAATGCGATATGATGCGCTTTAAACATGGGGTGATTCTACCTTGAAGTCAGCGCTCTGGGCTACAAATATCGTAGGCTAACGCAAAGCGGTGAAAGTGCAGAAAGCGTAAGTAGTACATTTTTGCTTCTCTTGTAGCTGTTGATTCCTAGCCTATTTAGGTCGTCATTCCCACGAAAGTGGGAATCTCTGATGGTCATCCCCGATTTCTCGCAGATGACCATCCCAGAGTGAAACCAGTGTTTGTCTCGCCTGGACGGCAAAATCGGTTTTGCTGAAGCTGCGCTCGCTACCTTTGACGAAAAATATCTGGCAACCGTCACTGTTCGCTCTACGAAGGGGCATTTGAGACATTGATATGCCCGACAAGCAGCTTGCCATTTTGGTAGCACTTTGGTAAGATGTTAGTATGAATAAATCTAAATCAAAACTGTCTTTGTCCCTTGATGCTGATTTAGTTGAAGAGCTGGAAACTTCAGGAAAGAATATCTCAGCACAAGTCAATGAAGCGCTTCGTTCTGAAATAACTCGGCGTAAACGGCATAGGCTTTTAGGGTCGATGCTTGATGAGCTGGAAACTACACATGGCGCGGTTGATGAAAAACTTGTTGATAAATACTTAGATTTACTTGTATGAGTGTTCTTGTCCTTGATTCTGAAGCAGTATCTCTTCTGGCCCATAGGCCTAACCAGAAAACTGCAGAAATTAGAGCGGCTCTAACAGCAGCATTTAGACTGAAACGCAGAGTAATAGTCCCTGCGGTAGTTCTTGCAGAGCTTTATAGAGGTCCTAAGCATAGTACATTGATAGACGCATGTCTGAGCAGAGAAACAGGTATCGAAATTCTTGATACTGATAAATCATTTGCTCGTCTCGTGGGCGGGATACTCGTCGGTGGGGATGCAGATTCTAGGCATATCGTTGATGCCCATGTTGTTGCTGCTGCGGTGCAAGCGGGCAGAGGAGTAATCGTGACTGGCGATCCTAAAGATCTGATTTCTCTAGCAGCACCGTACTCTAACGTGACAGTTGTTACAGTATAGGTTTCAGAGCTGAAAACGTACGAGCTGAAGATATATGTCGAAATGTTATAAAGCGGCTAGTCTGTATGAGTGGAAAAGCAACCGTTAGCAAAGTCGTATTCGCCGCAAGAGCAAGAAACAGCAGTCACAAAACGTTGGGACGAAGCTGATGTTTTCGCAGCACCCGCAACGCTTGGCGACAAACATACCGATTCGTTTTCGGTGGTTATCCCACCGCCAAATGTAACTGCCGCGCTTCACCTTGGTCACGCGTTAAATAATACGCTGCAAGATGTGCTGGTTCGCTATAATCGCATGCTTGGTAGAGCGACGTTGTGGATGCCAGGCACCGACCACGCGGGTATCGCCACACAAACAGTGGTCGAAAAACGCCTGCTAGCTGCTGGGACGAAACGCCTTGACATGGGCCGTGAAGCGTTTATAGAAAAAACGCAAGAATGGAAAGATGAATACGAAGCAATTATTTTAGACCAGCTGAAAGCTATGGGTGCGTCGTGCGATTGGGATCGGACTCGTTTCACTATGGACGACATGTGCTCTGTTGCTGTGCGTCATGCTTTCTACACGTTGTTTAAAGATGGCCTAATTTATCGTGGGAAACGCCTTGTTAACTGGGACCCTGCCACGCAAACAGCATTAGCCGATGACGAAGTTGAAATGGAAGAAGTCGCAGGCCACATGTGGTATCTTGACTACCCGTTAAGCGACGGTTCAGGTCACATAACAGTGGCGACAACACGGCCAGAAACAATGCTTGGCGATACCGCAGTTGCGATCAACCCTAATGACCCTCGCGCAGAAGCGCTTCGAGGCAAAACAATTATCGTGCCGATTGTCGGGCGTGAAATCCCTATTGTTGAAGATGACTATGTGATCATGGCTGACGCAGAAAGCTCAGACACAAAAGCACAATATGCAAGCGGGTTTCTGAAAGTTACGCCAGCACACGATGTGAATGACTATGACATCGGCCAGCGGCACGATTTGCCAATCATCAACGTTATGGGTCCTGACGGTGCTATTTCTGCGAGTCATGGTTGGGAAGATGTTTCAGACGAAGCCCAAGCCTTTGTTGGCCTTAGCCGTGAAGACGCACGTGATGCAATTGTCGCATGGTTCGACAAAAACAATCTGCTAGCTGAAGTGCGAGACTACACACATAGCGTCGGGCATTCTTATCGGAGTCACGTGTCTATTGAGCCGTGGCTTTCAGACCAGTGGTATGTCGCTGTGACTGATGATCGTTTGCGTGGCGCTGCTATGCGTGCACAAAATGTCGATCAGCTGCCAGATGATGCGCAAGACAACCGTGGCGGCAATGCTGTTGGCGATGGCGAGTTAACGTTCTATCCGCCTCGGTATGCTCGCACGTTTAGGTCGTGGCATGAAGGGTTGCGTGACTGGTGCATTTCTCGTCAGCTGTGGTGGGGTCATCAAATCCCTGTGTGGACAAAAACCTATACGAGCGATATTGAACTTGGCGACGGTTATGTAGCGGCGCAAAACAGCAGATGGGAATCATCTGGCGCGGTGCATATGCTGCGTCGTGTTTCAGATACCGAAGTTGAAGAAGCGGTTTGTTTGCCGCCACAAGCAACACTAGACCGCCTTGATCGCAGTGACGCTTCATCAGATGAAGTTGGCCTGATCAAAGCGTTAGAAGCAGAAGGTTTTGTTCGTGACCCTGATGTGTTAGATACGTGGTTTTCATCTGCGTTATGGCCGCTGTCAACAATGGGGTGGCCATATCCGCAAGACTTTAGCGACACCGTCGGTTTGCTAGAAACCTATAAACCAACGTCAGTGCTGAGCACTGCGCGGGAAATTATCACCTTGTGGGTTAGTCGCATGACAATGTTTAACCGTTATTTCGCTGATGGGCAGCTGCCGTTTAGCGATGTATTTATTCACGCGATGGTACAAGACGGTCATGGCCAAAAAATGTCGAAAAGTTTAGGCAACGGCGTCGACCCTCGCGATATTACCTTTAGTCACGGTACTGATGCGATGCGTTTCGCGCTGACACAGATGACAACTGACACACAAGACGTGCGTATGCCAGTTGATTTGGTTTGTCCTCATAGCGGCGAGGCGTTCACTCCAGAATATATAACGACTGCGGCTGGTCATGTGGTGGCCGCACCGACGCAGGTTTCGCCGTCAGATGAGTCAAAAAAGATGGTGACTGCCTATGGCGTTGCTGCTGGGCTTGTCGAACCGAGCGAAGAGATGCCACTCGCTCGTAACACGTCGCCAAAGTTCGACGCTGGCCGTAACTTCGCCAACAAGGTATGGAACGCTACACGATTTGCGTTGTCGCGAATTGACGCAACAGAAACACTACCTGTCGAGGTTGATGTTACAAACGCACGTTTTGCTGATCGGTGGATTATCGCCCGTTTGCATGCAACGCTAGCTTCGTTAGACGCAGCGTATGCAAACTATCAGTTCCATACGATTGCCGAAACGGTCTATGATTTTATTTGGCATGATGTGTGCGACCGATATCTCGAAGCGGTGAAGCCAACTATCGACGACGATTTGAGTCAGCAAGTTATTCTCCGCTCTGTGCTCGATTCTGTGTTGCGTGTGCTGCACCCTATCTGCCCGTTTGTAACCGAGGTGTTGTGGCCACATGTTGAAGAGGTGCGTGTCGGCGAGGTCAAAGGCGTCGTGCTGCCTGCTTCTGCGTTAGCTGCGCAAGCTAGCTGGCCGCGAGTTGATGAAACCATAGTTGACAGCGATGTCATTGCCCGTTTCGACCGTCTAGAAGTTCTTATCAGCCAGGTTAGAGCCCTCCGTGCACAGCTAAATGTGAAACCGAAACAAAAAGTGACGCTGCATGTTACAAAAGAGGTAGCGTCGTTGATCGCAGCAGGCGATGGTTTGCTAGAAACATTAGCTGGTGTCGGGTCGGTAGAAACAGGAACGCAGCAGCGCCCACAAGGCGCAAGTTCGTTAGCCTTTGAGGGGAGTGAGGTGCTTGTTTCTGATCTTGTCGAAACACTAGATGTTGCAGCTGAACAGCAGCGCTTAGCAAAGGTAATTGCTGCAACAGAAAAGCAGATCGCTAACTTGCAGGGTCGCCTTGCGAATGAAAACTATGTGTCAAAAGCAAAACCTGCGTTAGTGCAAGACACCCGTGATTCCCTTGTGGTAGCAGAGAAAGACCTCGCCGCTGCACAAGCGTCGCTAGAAGCGTTAAAGTAGGAAATAGGTTCGCTGGCTTGCCTGGTAACTAGCCACCTGAGGCGGCAGAATCTCCTTCTGTTCCAGCCTTGTGGTCGTCGTATGGATCGTCTAACCAGTTTGCTGGCAGCACAACTTTTTGCGGTCCTCGGGTGTGTCCTCGTGCTACACGCAGGTTTTCTTCGGGTAGTTCAACATCGGGCAGTGTGTCGAGAAGCGATTGCAGGTGGTTAAGATTTTCAACCTGGTTTAGCAGTCCACGGATTTCGCCGCCGACAGCGTAGCCTTTCAAATACCAGGCAGTATGTTTGCGGAACTCACGGATCCCTTTGTAGTCGCCGAACCACTCGCACAGCAACTGGGCGTGGCGAAACATGCCCAGGCTAACATCGGCCATAGTTGGCGCAGGCGGCAACACCTTGCCAGTGAACGCAGCGGCAAGTTGACCGAAAAGCCATGGTCGCCCTAAACATCCTCGACCGATAACGACACCATCACAGCCTGTTTGGCTCATCATATCTAACGCATCTTGCGCTTGCCAAATATCACCATTGCCAAGCACGGGAATGTCAGTCACATGCTCTTTTAATGCTGCTATTGCTTGCCAATCGGCTTTGCCAGCATAGAGCTGCGAGACAGTTCGCGCGTGGAGTGCAACAGCAGCTGCGCCAACATCTTGCGCTAGCTTGCCTGTGTCTAAATATGTGAGATAGTCATCATCTATCCCCATACGAAACTTCACTGTCACAGGCACAGCGCCTGCAGCGGTGACCGCAGCTTCGACGATAGCTCGAAATAAGTTGCGTTTATAGGGCAGCGCCCCGCCGCCGCCGTGACGAGTAACTTTGCGCATCGGGCAGCCAAAATTGATATCGATATGGTCGACGCCATCTCGTTCAATAAGTAGTGTAACTGCTTGGCGCATAACGGAAGGATCGACGCCTGCAAGTTGTAAGCTGCGAGGCGATTCATCTTCTGCGAATTGCGCTAGCTTGTTCGTTTTCTCATTATTTTCGCACAACGCACGGGCTGAAATCATCTCGCTTACATACAAACCAGCGCCATATTCTCGGCAGAGTCGACGAAAAGGTGCGTTTGTTACACCTGCCATAGGTGCTAGCACAACAGGCAGGTCTATGCGGAGAGGCCCAATTTGTAACGGCTGATAAGAAACCATGCATCTATTCTGCCTTTGTCGCAACGTTTCAACTCACTCGACATATCGAAATGTGCAAGAAGTGCGATTTGCTGTAGAAGCAAGGCATGACTATGCTTTGGAAGTGGTTCAAAAGCAACGAACAGCAAAAACACTTTCTTTTGAACCTTCTAGCCATAGCGAAGAAACGACCGAAGAAGCAGAAACAGAACCGCTTATCGTCGAAGAAACACATGACAGCCCTGTTGTGAACCGTCCAGCGGCTTTGCTCGGCGAGTTAGGTGAGGGGGCATATTTCCACGGCTCAGCTGCGGAGATGAAACAACTGCCTGATTCATGTGTGGGGTTTATCGCTACGTCGTTGCCCCTTTCAGCTGAAGGTATTGCTACTACTCAAGGCAAATGCGGCGACGCCTGGAAGGCATATCGCAACAATCTTCATGCCGTTTTTGTTGAATGTAAACGTGTGTTAGAGTCAGGCGGTCGTATAGCTGTCGCCCTTACAGACACAGGCTTTTCATTAAAAGAAAACTTGTGTGCAGAAATTATAGCGTTGTTGCGAGACGAGTTGAAGCTTCTGTTTCGAGGCGAAATTGTGTGGGGAAAGTCAAAAAGTTCGGTTGGAGCCCATGCGTGGGGTTCTTTCGCGAAAGCGTCGAACCCTTTGCTGCGTGTAGTGACTGAACGGATAGTGGTATTTTCTAAAGATAGTTCAGCGCGAGCGTTAACGGTTAAAGAGCGTCGAGATCAAGGTTTGCCGTTCGAATCAACGCTTTCAAATGATGAGTTTCTTGAAGCGGCTTGCGATCATTGGCGCATCGGCTCTGTTTCAGCTGAAGAGGAATCGTTTCCTGTTGACTTGGTGAAGCGACTTATTGACCTCTATAGCTATGAAGGCGATATTGTACTTGACCCGTTTGCTGGTTCGGGGTCGACGCTTGTTGCTGCGGCGGCTTCGGGTCGGATAGGAGTTGGCTATGACGCTGATGCGCAAAATGTAGAGCATGGCCAGCAGCGCCTTGCCTGTGAGGTAGGCCCTTTGCTCCGAAGGCGAAAAAAATATCTACAAGTTGTTTCTCTGGCAAGTAGTGCGAAAGATATAGCGAGGACTGCGCTTGAAGAGGCTGGATTTTTTGTGCTTGAGTCAAAAAAGCATCGGACAGCTGCTGAATGCGTCTTGTTTGATTTCTGCATCAGGAATACCTATGGACAGTCTTGGTGGGTTGATGTGGTTGGCGGCTATAACAGCGTGAACCCAGGCCTAGCAGACGTTCATGCAGCGGTTGAGTTTATTGGGCGAACTGCTATTGCATCTGGTTCTGAAAAAGCGTATCCTGTGTTGGCTTTAACGTCGGCGCTGCCTTTGCAAGGGTCGAAAGCCCAGAAAGCGCTTGCTGTACTTGGAGCTGATCGGTTGTTTGATGCGATTGACCTTCTTGACCCTTCAGGGTTGGATCGGCTGGCTCACTACGGCGATGGCGGTGCCCAACAGCCAGGTTTTTGGGCAGCAGCTGAGCTAAACAAAAACTAAGCCAACTGGCGATTGGGTGGCTCCACAGGCCGAGTTGTTTGGTGAAGGTTGTTGAGTTATGCTGGGACAATGCGCGCAAAGTATAAAATTGGGTTCACTGGGTTAGTAGCTTTCTGTTTGTTTGGGGCAGCTGCTTGCGGAAATAGCGATTCGACTTCTTCTGCTGGGGCAGAGTCCGCTGATCAGACTGCAGCATCTGCTGTAGCCAGCGAAGAGGAAGTATATGTCTTGCCAGAAAACAATGGATTGTTATTCGAAGATGTTGCAGCTGCACCTGTAGCTTTTGATGCGCCAGTAACAACGATTCCTGAGGTTAAAGTCTCAACTACATTTGTCGAAAACTATACGACAACCAGTGAGGTTACTACTACAACTGCCCCTACAACAACTAGCTCTGAGCCGACCTTTGTTATTAACGTTGCTCCCGAGTCAGATGTAACTTCTGGTCAAGCTTCAATCTCATCTTCAACATCTACGATCGATGAGAATGTTATAGAAATTGGAGAAGTGGCTAGTGATGAGCCTTTACGCCGTTTGCTGAGGCCAGCAAATTGCCTCTCAACCAAGTTGAAAGTCGACAATCTTGTTGAGCCTTTCGATGATCCTGCAAATGATGAAGTCTATAAACGTTTCGTGTATGACGCTTTCTGGGCTTGTCTCTATAGGCCAGTAGATGTCATTCCTGATGATGATGGCTGGTTAATGCGTTTGAAAGAAACTGCTGCTCAAGAGTTTGTGACGGTAGCTCATCTAGAAGCTGTTGCTGCGGATATGCTTGTAAGAGGTATTCATCCATCACGAGAAGCAAGTTGTATGCGCGGCACCTATGAATGTTCTCCTGAGTTGGATTTAAAAAATGCTGAAGGGCAACCCATTCCGATTGAGTGTGCATTCGCAAAAGGGCAAGCTGGTTATGAAAAAATTCAAGTATCGCACGAAAATGCTAAATTGCGAATGCAAAGTCTCTGTCCTGATGCAGAACTCGATATTGAAGTAGTTGTTCCAGCGGTTCCAGTTCCCGTCGAGAAACCGCCAGCAGCTCCAAAAGTAAATCGCCCAGGGGGAGGGACTGCTGCAGAAAAAACTACGACAACAACGAATCCAAGGGTTCCTATGCGTGATCATCGTTCAGGTGTGTTGGGTACCCAGACTATTCCAGATCACCGTTCAGGTTTGAAGGGTAGCTCATCTGAAAGTAAGAAAAAATCTTCATTGACGATAGGCCCAGTATTCGAAAAGCCTGCAACTACTAAGCCGTTTCGATTTTATGATTATCAATAGTATCAATTTAACAGACGTAGAGTTTGTTCCCTTCTGTAATATTCGTTTTGAAATGGTTAGCATTAAACAATGAGCACAAAAATTAACATTTCTATTCTGTTGCCACTATTTCTTCTTTTTTCTGCTTGTGGCGGTGGGCAAAAAACTCAAGAAGCTGTCGAAGAGAATAGTGCTGAGTCTGAAGGGGAAGTCTCCGTCCCATCTGAGTCGTTAGATTTTGAGGTTGCTGATGAAACCCCTGTTACAGATGCAGAGAAAGAGTCTGTGTTATTGTTTGATGGTTTTAGCTCATCTTCGGTTGTCGAAAAAGATGAACCTGAGGTCTTAGAATTTGGAGAAGAAAAAACAACTACTAGTTCGAACAGCGGTTCGTCTACCACGCAGACGCAAACAACGAACGCCCCTACAACCACAGCAAAGCCATCAAAACCGCAGCTTGTTTTCCTAGCTCCGCAGGATTGTAAATCTACTCCGACTGGTGGAAATGCTATAGACTTTGTTGAAGCTCTTTACCGAAACTGTTTATATCGTCCTATTGTCGCAGATAACAATCAGATATGGGTTAAACAAATAAACGATGGTCTTAAGAAACCTGAAGAGATAAGAGACATCAGTATCTACACCTCCCCTGAATCTCGTTGTTTGCGTGGGGAGATTGCATACAAGGACAGTTGTCCAGATAGTAAAGTTCTTGAAGATGCGAAGGGTTATGAAATTTTCTGTGACCCTGCGAGTTTCAAAGCCCCTCAATATACTGCTCGTGCAGCTGAACGGTTAAGAGTCGTGTGTTCAAATGCTAAGTAGCCGCTACGGAAAATAAGTAGCTGGTGAGTCAGCGTTGGGTAAGAAAAGTTCTGGCTCCGAACCGTCAGTAATGTTTAAACTCCAAATATCAAATTCTGGTTGGATCTCTTCAGGTTTTTCATTTGTGTGTAAAGCGTACAAGATAGTGTCATCAGACATCCAGTTAATCTGGTCATCAACCGACCGTGTCTCTCCTAACGGTGTCCGCTCGCCAGTAGCAACATCGATTGTCACCAACTGAAAGTTTTCGCCATCCATTTCTTTCACCACAAGGGTAGAGCCATCAGGCGATAATGACGGGCAGCTACCTAACCAGCCTGTCGGTTCTAGCGTTCTAGTACTAATAGTGCCTTTCAAAATGTCAATATCAGTACCTAGACCGTGCGTGATATAAAATTGGTCATCGTCAATAAAGGTGACACCCCAAAAATTGCCTTCGGGATCAACGTATTTTGGGTCATCAGATTCGACTTTGAAATTACGAGCACCCCATCTTCTGTTAACGTTTTCTACGCTGGCAAACTCTACAAAGGTCGAAAAATTGCCGACGTCTTGATAACTTGTTCCAGAGGCAAATACTGTTGAGGCTGTCCACAGACCACCAGGAGAAACTTGCGCTCGACTCGGCAGAATCGTGTTCCATTCATCTCGTTTCGGCAGATCAGGTTTTGTTAAATCAAAAAACTCTGCGACGTATGCCGAAATGCCTCGTTCTCCTAAACAAAACCCAGTATGAGCCGCAAGGTGAACTCGTGTGCAAGTCTTATCAAATAGTTCACGACTGCCGTCGTCGTTGCGCAGCGCAAGCTTGCCGTAATCATCGCCTGGAACCCTGTTGACAACAAGCACGTCACCTTGTTCGAAGTCAACGTCGGCTCCAAAAGAAAGCTCTTCTGGGGGAGAAGCTAGCGTAGAGCGAGGCGCCGTCTTCGAAGATTCAAAGGACGCTACTCGTTCACTAGCCTCCTGGTTTCGTGCTGCCAGGTCCTTATTTTGTTGCGATCGGACGTTGAGGATGTAACCTCCAGCGCCGAGCATCAACACTAAAGCGATTGCCGTAATCAGTAGAACTTGTTTTTTCATGCGTGAGCCACCTGTATTTTAGAAAGTGAAAAATATGCAAAAACTAGAGTGATAAAAAGGCCACCAGAAAATAGTGAAAGCGCTAGTGGTAACCCAAATTGCTGCCACAACAAACCAAAAAGTGGTGCTGCGATAAGTTTGCCAAGCGAAATCGCTAACGTGCTTGATGCAATAGCAACACCTCGCGAATCTTCAGGAGTTAAAGAACTGATAATCGCTGGCACGACACCATCGGTTGCTGCGTAGTACACACCTAAAAGCCCAAGAGTTGCCAACCCGATCGTCGTCGAGATAGATGTCGTAAGTAAGAGAATATATGCTGCGAGAAGAAACAGATTACCTGCTAAAAAAACGGCTGTTTTGCTGAACTTGTCAGCAAGTGAACCTATTGGTACCGCCAGAACTAAATAGGTGACAGCAGTTCCAGAAAAAAGCAGCGGGAAAAAGACTTTATCCATCGAGCTTTCTTGGAAAATAATAAGATACAAAAACGAGTCGCTAATAGTCATGAAACTAACTGCTGCGACAGCTAGGCAAACCAGTCGAGTGTTTGAGTCAGCGAGTGTTTGTTTGAGGCTAGCCAAAAGGTTTTTTTTGGCTTGTATTTTTGTCTTGATAACAGGCTGTTGGGCCAGAAAAATAATGAAACTTAACCCTATAAATGCCGTTGCAACACTCATTGCAAAAACACTTTCGTATGCTCCTGGCGTGACTTCAAGCAGCAAATACGCCACGATAGGCCCAAGTAAAGCGCCAAAGGTATCCATAGCTCGGTGTGCGCCAAATGCGGTAGCCAGTCTATCTTTAGAAACACTCAACGATATGAGGGCGTCTCGTGGGGCGACTCGGAGCCCTTTGCCGACACGGTCAGCCAGAAGAAATAATGTTATAGGCAGCCATGTTAAAAAGCTGGTCAGGAAAAGCCCAACTCTTGTGAAAGCCGAGATGCCGTAGCCAGTGGCCGCTATGCGTTTATGGTTTTGGTGTCGATCGCTTAGCGCACCGCCCCAGAGTCGAAGCGACGCGTTAGCACCCTGATAGGCCCCTTCAAAAAGTCCATAACTGAGATAGCTGAAACCAAGCGCGGAAGTGAGATACAGCGGTGTAATCGCGACAATCATTTCTGAAGAAATATCGGTGAAAAGGCTTGTGAAACCCAAAGCAAAAATATTTCGGTGGATGTGTTGGTTTTGGTTGCTCGTCGCTGGTTGTGTCCCAGTAGGTTTTTTACGAACGCTTGCTAGATACACCCCACTAATATCGGCATATATCAGCTTTTTATTAACCGATAGGTAGAGTGCCTGAAAATAGATACTGGAGAGGACATGGTAGTGCGCTGGCGATGTCTACTAAAAAGTCATCCTCTGTAGTAGTATAGGGGTATGAAGGTTCGCAAAATAGTTGCTATAGCGGTAGGTTCTGTGTTTGTGGCGTCAGCATGTGGTGGCGGTGGAACTAGCGCATCAGAAACCTCGATCGAACCTGTTCCACAGTCGGTTGAGGTCACAAACCCTGTTCTAGATTTCAATGTTCCTGAGACAACTCCTTCTACAGCGCCACCGACTACTGATAACACTTCGCTATTTGAAGGTTTTGTGCCTGATGAGGATCAGAGCGAAATGATTGTCGAGCTTGATTCGCCTAATGTGGCGAAAGTTGCTGGCGAAACCGTCTTTGCTTTGGAGGCCCCTGGCGAATGTAAAGAAGTGCCGATCGGCGTTGATGTTGAGCTGAAGCAGATTATCTTCGATTTATATTGGAGCTGCCTGTATCGCCCTATTGTTGTGACTGATGATGATTTCTGGTTGACGTTAGTGCTAAGCGGAGAGCATAGCAGAGAGTATCTACGAGAAAAAGGTGTAGGGTCATCTCGCGAAGCGAGCTGTATGCGTGGTGGGCTATGCGATTCTCCTATCCTGGTTGATTTAGGTGAAGGCGTGCGTGCTGAGTGCAGTTTCGACTCCATAGTGGTTCCTCATGAGCGAGCTGGTATTCGTTTGCAAAGTATTTGTGGCAACTCACTACGCTATACGGTTGCTGCAAAATAAGCGCAAGAAGGCTGTGTCACGCCGATCTGATTTTGCGCCACTAGCTGAGTAGTATGGAGTTATGAACAGAAAAATAGTACTGTTTAGTTTCTTCCTGGCAGCAGCGGCTTGTGGCGGCGGAGAAATAGAAGCAACGACAATTACAACAGTTGAAGCAACTAGTGTCACTTCTGTTGGGGTTGCAGAACCGACTGTTGCTTTAGATTTCGACATTCCTGAAGCTGAAACAACTAATACCACAGCGGCAACAGATGACAGCCTTTCACTATTTGAAGGTTTCACTCCTGAAGAGGTAGATCAAAGCGATATAGCTATCGATAACGACTCGCCAAATGTAGAGAAAGTGGCTGATGAAATAGTGTTTACCGTCAACGCTCCTGGCGAATGTAAAAACGTGCCTATCGATGCAGCTATTGCAACGAAACAGGTGATCTTCGATTTGCATTGGAGCTGTTTTTATCGGCCGAAGGTTATAACTGACGACAACGATTGGCTGCGTGGTATCGCCGCAGAAAGATATGATCGGTCTGAGCTGAGAGAGAAGGTTGCTGACGAAACACGAGAGTCTGATTGTTTCAAAGGCGGCTCCTGCGAAGGGGTTACTATTGCGCTTGATCTAGGCGAAAATGTTAGAGTTGTCTGCGATTTCGATTCGGTTGCTGTCCCAAATGAACGTGCGCAAACTCGTTTGCAAAGCGTGTGCGGAGACACAGTTGAGATCACTATGGGCAGTTAAATAAAGGCTAAAAACTGCGTGCTAACGCCCCGAGCGGAGCGGATAGACAGTGGGCATCTACAATTTCTAGAGATGCCCTATCTAGTTAGTCGCTGTTTCGTATCACTAGCAGCCACGTTAAAAGACCAGAAACGCTAAGCAAGATTAGTGATAGCAGCCCCGATTTGGTTGCGAAACTTTCACCTTCAGCGCTGAAAATAGCGGTCGCTAACGTCTCAAATTCGATCGGGGCGAGCAGCAGCGTTGCCGGCAGTTCTTTAATCGTGGCCAACATGATTAGCCCAGCGCCTGCGAGTAGCCCAGGTTTCATCAACGGCCACTGTACTTCTTTCCATCGTTTAAGAATCGAATCGCTAAGTAGCCTTGACGAGTCTTTCAAAGAATGAGGCACCGCTTGGAGCGCTGTTTCAGCCGAACCAAGACCAAGCGAACCAAAATGGATGATATAGCCAAGCAAGAGCAAATAGAAGCTCTGATAGATAAAAGTGAAACCTGGGACTTTGAGCACCCATGTTACTAGTGTTAAAGCGATGATAACGCCTGGTGTTGCATACCCTGCCAGAATAGGTGTGCGAATAAACTTCGTAAATAATGATGTCGACCGTATTGTTGTCATAGCGACAGGGATAAGCAACAGCATCGTTACTACTGCTGTGATAGTGCTAGCTGTTGCGCTGGCGCTTGCCAGGTCAAGCACTTCTTTGGCTTCAATATTTGCTGCGCCTAGTCCGTTTCGCAGGCGCATTACAAGACCAGTTAATGGAAAAAATAAGGCGAACAGCGGGACGGCTCCGACGAGTAGCGCCGCAGCGTAACGCCAATACCCAAGAGGCACAAGCCGTCGTTGTCTTCTAGACACGTCGCTTTGCTGACCATTGCCGCTGTATCTAAATTGCAGAAAAACGGCTGCTAAAGCGGTTGTGCCTAACGTTAGTGCAGCGCTGAAACCGACAAAAATATCGACATCAGAGGAGGAAGTAGCAGAGAAAATAACGGTCGAAAGGCTGTCATAGCCAAGCAAATCAACAGCGCCGTAGTCACTGAGACAGTAAAGAAAAACGATGAGCGCGCCGCCTGCGATCGCAGGTTTAATTTGCGGCAGCGTCACCCTATAAAAAATAGAGCGTTGTGATAGGCCTAAAAGGCGAGCGCTTTCTTCGACGTTGTATCGTAGAGAAACAAATTTAGCTTTTGTGGTCAAAAACACATAAGGGTAGGTAAACAGCGTCATGACTAGCCATGTCGGCCAGAACCCCCGAGGTCGCCGTATCTGTTCAACTCCTGCCTTTTCTAACAGCCAAGGAAGAAGGCTGTCTTGTTCAAAGATTGCGATAAGAGCAGTGGCGCCTATAAACGAAGGTAGCGCTAACGGCATAATAAACAGGACAGTAAAAAGTTTTTTGTAACGTAGCGTAGTGCTAGTGACAAGCCAAGCCAGCGTGGTCCCCAAGATGGCAGTTGCCGCAGCAACAGTAACAGAGAGCAGCAAGGTGAGCCCGAATGGCTCTTTGATTCGTGTGTATGCTTGGCCGATCGCTTCTTGTGTCGCCCCGATAGTGTTCCAACTTACCGCTGTCCAAAAGAACGAATAAACCCCTGGAAGCAGAAAAACGCAACCCATGATAAAGCCATAGGTGGCGAGTAGCGTCTTTCTGTTTGAGGCTGCGGTCGTGTTCATCTGCGATGTCCCTCGCATCGCGAATGGACCAACCGTAGTATCGGCCTCAAATTTTGTATGATCGAAAATCGGCTAGTCGAAATCGGCGTCATCGATCAGCTTTTGTGTTGTTTCTAAACCTTCGCCAAGTTCTTGATAATCGATATCGCTGACATCGAAGAAAGCAGCTTCTGGAAGTTCGCTGTTTGGAGTGATGCCATCTGCTAGAGGATATTCGAAGGTTTCGTCAACGAAATATTGTTGCGCCTCTTCTTCTAAAAGCCATGTGATAAGTGCATCTGCACCTTCTTGATTGTCGCTTGCTTTTATTTTTGCGATTGGGCTGATCATCAAAAAACTGCCAGGATCGTCAGCATCAAATTGATGGTTTACGCCTTTGTGGTTTTCTGATTCTGCAAGCTTTTGGTAATTGTAGTAGTGGTTGACAAGCCCTACTTTGACTTCGCCACTGCCGACAGCGTCGACAATCGGACCGTTTTTAGGGTAGGTGACAGCTTCGTTGGCAGCCATATCTTTAAGCCACTGCGCAGTTTTTTCTTCGCCGTCTATCTCGCGCATTGCGGTCACAAAATCTTGGAACGATCCGTTATCAGGAGCGATGCCGACTTGCCCTTTCCATTTCGGATCGGTTAAGTCATAAACTGATGTCGGAAGATCACTAGCGTCGACGGTGTCTGAGTTGTAGACAACGACGCGTTGCCGGCCTGTAACGCCTGTCCATAAACCTTCTTTGTCGCTGACTGTTTCTGGCGTGAGCGCAAGGATCTCATCTGAAAGCTCTGCAAGCTGCCCGCTTTTTTCTAACGTGCCGATTGGGCCAGGAGTTTTGGTATAGAAAACATCTGCTGGTGTTTTGTCACCCTCGGTTTTGATAAGTGCTGCCAACACGCCAGAGTCGTTGTATTGCACCTTGACGTCATAGCCGCTTGCTGCTTCGAAAGCTTCTATGGTGGGCTCGATAAGTTCTTTTGATCGTTCTGAATAAAGAACGATTTCTTTCTTCTCGCCGTCAGTGCTAGAGGAATCTGCCGTCGAGCTAGCAGAGCCACAGCCGCTAGCTAAGCCAGCAAATGCTAGCGTTGTGAGAATAAGGGTCTTCTTTTTTGAAAAGGTAGGTAACTTCATTTCAAGAAGTGTATCGGATAGTTTCTGTAAAATGTTAAGCAATCCTAACATTTCGTAGAAAGTCTCTGTTCGTTCTAAGAGCAATGAACCAAAAGAACCCTTAAAGGCTATCTCTATATGGTTTTTCTACCAAAATGCTTTTCTAGAGAACCGCTAAAAGCTTTGTGCTAATGCGCCAGATGCAGCCGATATACAGAGCATCTACAGTATTTAAGAGACACCCTAAGTTCAGCCTACATGAGATAGCTGCTTCTGAAAGTTATCTTTTCCGCTGATAATAGCATTAGCAAAAGATTGAGGGTCGTCTCGATCGAAGTAAAGAATGTCATGAGCTAACCAATTAGTCCAAAGGCTAGTCAATTCTTCAACAGATTTCCCAGTAACGCGATCCTTCTCTACACCGCGTTGTAAGCACTCCTCGTACGGGACTTCAACAAAAATACTATACGAAAGATAACGCCTGAGTTCTTTGCGCAGAGCGCCGACTCCCTCAAGAATCATTACCGGCGTTATATGTTGATCCACAACAGGCTCAGGAGTATGATCGTCCCACCATTGGCCCGAGGATAGCTGAGCGTGGTTGCTCCTTCTTCGATAAGAGCCAAGGTCAACGGAATAAGTTTCATATGCCAGTCTGATTCTGCGTCCCAGCCTGTGAAGTCATCGATATGGAATGTCTCGGCTTGCAGAAGTTTGGCCAACTGATCGGCAAAAGTTGACTTGCCAGAGCCTCCATGGCCGTCAATACCGATGAGGATTGTTTCTCCAACTGACGGTTTTAGTGAGGCAAATAAGTTCTGTACTTGTTGCATAATCGATGAGTATAGAATGAATTTGTCGGTGGTCTTGTAAATAAGTGAACCGCTAGTTCATTAGTAGAACAACAAATGGGGTTCCTGCTTGTTCCCATTTTTTAGCGACGCTTTCTAGAATGTCGCTGGCTTTTTCGGCTGCGTCAGGGTTGGCGTCTCGAAAAAGTTTGCTGTGTTCAAGAACGATAAGAAACCCGTTAGCTTTGTGCCATGAAAGGTCAGCTAGACAGTCTTCTAGCGCATCCCAGTTAAAACCGAAATGGTCTGGAAATTTTGCTATGTTTGCCCACGCAGTAAAATAGTCTTCTTTGTTTGTGAGCTGTTTGCCGTTGAGATAGAACACTTTCCACTCGGCGGCTCCAGCCGCACTAAAAAGATCCTCAAGATCGGTAGTGCCGCCAATGGCATGCACTCCAGATTCGAGGCTCCCGGTAAACATGTTCGCAACGTCTATTTCCATGACCAACCTTCGATTTCTTTAAAGCTAGTGTAATGGTCTGAGGTGTAATATCCTTCGCCATCGCCGCCTGTGACTATTCTTCTAGCTCCTCGATCACGAGATCCTGGCGTTTCGACGGTGAACTCTCGATAATATTTGCTGTGCTCTATCGGTAGAATGCGCTCCCTGTTCTGGAACGTGCCATTATCTTGTCTGTAAGGGTAGGGGCCCTTATTCTCGATGAGTTCAAGGGTATCGAGCGCTTCTGGAGGTAGAGAATCAAGAACAATCGTTGGTAGGTCACTTTTTTGTATTACTGCATTCGCTGAAGACTCCTGAGAGGTAGTGCGTGAAAGTGACGTTGTCTCGACTCGGGTCGTACCGGTAGTTTCTTGTGTCGTTTGAGTCTCGTTGATTCTCAACGTTGAAGCTACGCCATTTTCTTGTTCTGTGTTAGATGGAGCACTGTCTTGCGTTGTGCCTATCTCGGTTTGCGAACTTGAAAGAGTGTTTGATGGTTCGTCAGCTGTTGCAAACCATCCAAAGATGCCAACGAGTAATGCGATGACAGCGCCTGCGATAGTGCCTAGTTTCTTTTTCTGCATATGTTTATGCTAGTGGTATGTTGTCTAATTACTCGCCATAACAACGCCGCCATGTAGACGACATCACTAAGGATAACCAGTGGGCGGCGCCATGAAAAGGGCGCGACTTTGAGAGTGTTCACAAATTGCTTTGGAAAAAATTAGCCTGAGTATGCAGCAGGTTTTCGGCCACTTTATATTCAGGAGTCATATGGGTGACTCCTGATAGGGGCAGCACGCTATGTTGTGCGCCAGCTACAAGCAGTGCGCTGCTGAGCTGCAAGGTGTGGGCCGCAACAACGTTATCGTCTGCTAGGCCGTGAATTAGCAGCAACGGGTTTTGTAACGTATGCGCTTTAGTCAGCAGATCACAGCGCTCATAATTTTGTTGCTCTTTCTCAGGGTGGCCTAGATAACGTTCGGTGTAGTGGGTGTCATAGAGCCGCCAATCGGTGACAGGTGCGCCAGCGATAGCTGCTTTAAAAATATCAGGTCGCTCTACAACTGCTAGCGCAGCAAGATAGCCGCCGAAAGACCAGCCTTTTATCCCAACTCGTGTCATGTCAAAAAAGCTGTGTTGCCTGGCAGCTGCTGTAAGCGCATCGATTTGGTCTTCTAAAACTGGCGTGGCCAAGTCACCATAAATGGCATGCTCCCATGAAGGCCCACGGCCAGGCGTGCCGCGACCATCGGTAACCAACACCGCAAAACCTTGGTCGGCTAGCCATTGCGAAGCTAGATGCGAGTTATGCGAAGCAAGCACCCGTTGAGCATGCGGGCCGCCATATGGGTCAACAATGACAGGCAAAGTCGACGTTCCATCGTGGTCATGCGGGGTAAAGATCGCCGATGCTAAAGCACGTTGGCCAAGAGTTTTAAGCTGGGGTTCAGCTTTAACGACAGGCGTTACGGCGAGTGAAGCGATAGATATAAGACGGTTATCTGAACTAGCTTCATCGTGATAATGCCACGTAACTGAAGCATGTGGAGCTTCTAGCACCGATTGGATCAGTAAGAGCTGGTTTCCTCGAACAACGGCGTTATGGGTGCCAGGCATGTTGGTCAGCTGCGTGACTTGTTGCGTTGCTTTATCGATGCTGAGTACATGAATTTCACTTGGTGTTGTCCATGCGGTGCAAATAATACGCTTTGCGTCGCTTGCGACAAGTGTTCGGATTTGGTAGCCGTCGGTAGGTGTATGAACGCCGTCAAGGAACAGGCCGTTAGCGTCCTCGGTTTTTTCTATAGTGCAAAGCTGATTGGCAGCTAATGAAGGTGTATGCAGCTCGACCCACACATCATTTTCTATTCGATGTATTGACGAACATGTTTGCCCTTTAATGTGTGCCACATCAACCATTTTTTGATCTCTTGTCTGTCTAATCAAGAGTGGGTCGCTATTTTTTTGCCACAAAACGTCAGCTAGATACTCGAAGTCAATATTTTGGGGATCGCTAGCCCATTCGATGCGGCTTGATTCTCCTGTTAGCGTGAAATGATGAAGCGTGACATGCGCATTGTTTGTGCCAGCGGCAGGGTAGTGCACAGGCCGTGCTGGTTTGTTCGGGTTCGCTGGGTCGCTTATCCACCAGGTTGACACGTGTGATTCGTCTACCTTTGTCGCTAGAAGAGCGTCGCTTTGCGGGCTCCACCAGAATCCTCGTGTTCGCCGCATTTCTTCGGCGGCGATAAATTCGGCTTTGCCATAAAACGTGGTCGAGACGTCACTTGTCGCAATTGTGCGTTGAGTAATCTCTCTCCAAGGTTGGTCGACCGTTGTTACTGCGACGAAAAGGTCAGTGTCGCTAACGTAGGCAACCTTAAGACCGTCAGGGCTAATGCGTGGATCAAAAACTGAACCAGCTGTTTCGATAGTATGCAAGGTGTCGGTAGCAAGTGCGTAGATAAAAAGTGAACCTTCTAAAGCGAAACAAACAAATTGAAAAGTTTCATCGCAGTTGTATGCGGTGATTCCAGCAGCGCTTTCGCGGAAGCGTTCACGCAACGCCTTTTCAGCGTCAGTAGCAGCAGAGCTGATATGTATGGATTTGGGGTCGACTAGCAGATACTCTTTGCCTGTCTCGTCTACTTTCCAAAGGCAAAGTGTTGCGTCGTAAGGCCCTTTGGATCGAAGAAAAAGAACAAAAGGTTCGTTTGCTTGTTCTCCAAAGGTAAATGTTCTGGGGGAGCCACACGTAAAACGGTGGCTCTTTGCATATTGCGCTGGAAATTTCATCGGCCTTACCTTAGCACGGTCCGCTAACGTTCTAGCAGTAACAGTTTTAACCTTTAAAAAATAGCAGGCGGTTCTGGCAGGCACATGCTGTGATTTTCAAAGCTCAGCACTAGAATAGCTAGGTGAACTCTGCTCAAGAAAAGTCTATTATCCCTGCGTCGCAAGAACCTCTTGGTTTGCAATGGTCTGGAGAAATCTCTAACCGTGCAACAAAAGAAGAGCTGGCGACCCGTGTTGCTGCTCGTGCGAAAGACGGCGAAGTTATCGGTGCTGGTTCAGGATCGACAGCATTTTTGACGGTGCAAGCGTTGGGTCGTCGCGCTGAATCTGATGCGTTGACTATCTCGGTCGTGCCGACGTCTATCGAAATAGCGATGGCATGTCGTGCCGTTGGGTTGACTACGGTGAATGGTTTAGCGAAACGCATTGATTGGTGTTTCGACGGAGCTGACGAAGTTGATCCACAAGGTCGTTTGTTGAAAGGTCGTGGGGGAGCGCTCTATAGAGAACGTGTGGTTTTTGAGGCTTCAAACAATATTTTAGTTGTGGCTGATGACTCTAAATCAGTTGAACGACTCGGCGAAAATTTTGCGGTGCCTGTCGAAGTTGAGGCGCAGTGGTTAGAGCATGCCTACAATGAGCTGTATCAACTCGACCATGTGGCTAGCGTCAAGTTGCGTATGGCTGTCGGCAAAGACGGCCCTGTGATCACAGAATCTGGCCGTGTGCTGCTTGACGTGTCGATGACGCTTATCGACGATGACGACGAAGCGCAAATTCTAGCTATTGCAGGTGTCTGCTGCACAGGTATCTTCAGCGGCTTTACCTTTGAACGCATTTCGTAAACCCTGTTGTCGTTGCGGCTGGTGACAACTTTTATTGTGGCGCTAGCACCCAATAGTGTGCGGTTCTATCTATGACCTAAGGATGATATGAATATTTTGGTGCTTGGAGGGTCAAATTTTATTGGTTGGAAACTGCTCGCGGTGCTCGGCCAAACTGGCCATCGCGTGACCGTCTTTAACCGGGGTAACCAGCAAAGACAGTACCCTAAAAATGTTGTTCACCATATTGTTGATAGGCGAGATGAAAAACAGCTTGCATCTGCGCTTGGCAGCGAGCAGTTTGATGTGGCCTACGACATGTGTGGCTATGTTGAAGATGATATGGTGCATGTGCTTAAAATATTGCGCGGCCGTGTCGGAAAATATGTTTTTGTGAGCACAGCAGCGACGTATGCAGATCCGTTTCTTCTGCCTCTCACAGAAGAAGCCAAACAGGGTGTCCATAGCCGATGGGGTGCGTATGGCGCAGCCAAGCTTGCGTGTGAGCGAATGCTTCTTTCTGCACATGAGCACAGCAGCTCGCCCTGCGTAATCGTGCGCCCGTCATATGTCTATGGTGTTGGCAATTCTATCAACCGCGAAGCGTTTATTTTCGATCGCATTAGTAAAGGGCGTACGCTTCTCCTTCCCTCTGGTGGAGAAGCCATTATGCAACTAGGCGAGGTAGGCGATTTGTGTCAAGCGCTCTATCTTCTCGCTGAACACCACGTCGCATCGGGGGAGTGCTACAATATTAGTGGTTCAGAGCTGGTGACACTGTCGGGTCTTGTTCAGCTGATAAGCGACATTATGGGTGCAGATTTCCAGACGGTAACAGTTAACCCTCAAGCGCATGGGGTAACTGATCGTGACATTTTTCCTTTTGACAATTGCTCATATTTCACAACAAGTCAGAAGTTCTCTAACCAATTTGGCTGGAAACCACAAGTGTCTTTGCGTGCTGGGCTGGAGGCCACATATGCCGATTGGCTGCGAGCTTCCAAGAGACTGCTCAACGACTATGAAAAAGAAGATACAGTTCTGGCGAACATTCGTAGCGGTTAAGTTTTTTAGTATGGCTTAAATATCGAATAAATAATCTTATATAGCTATTGTGCAGGTTTTAGGGGTGTGTTTTCTGCAGGGTTTGCAGGTTTTAGGGGTGTGTTTTCTGCAAATTGTGCAGTTTTTGAGGGGGTGTTTTGGATTTTTGCTTTTTCGTGTCGATAAGATACACGTATGAAACGCTTTGCAGAGCAGAATCTATTTGATTGGTACCAACGCAAAAATCGTAAGCCGCTTGTTATCCGAGGCGCTCGACAAGTCGGCAAATCGACACTTGTAAGAAATTTTGCGTCTACCCAGTCGATAAAATTGCATGAAATTAACCTTGAACGCAACATTGATTTGAAACCTATCTTTGAACAGATGTCGCCTGAAAGGATTATTGAAGAGGTGCAATTTCGGTTGCAAACCAAAATAGAACCTGGCGATATTTTATTTTTTGATGAGATTCAAGCTATTCCAGCTGCGATTGCTGCGCTGAGATATTTTTATGAAGAGAAGTCTGCCATTGCTGTGCTGGCAGCTGGTTCACTCCTTGAACTAACGCTTTCACAAATAAAATATTCGATGCCTGTCGGTCGTGTAGAATTTCTTTACCTTGGAGCGATGACATTTAGTGAAAGTTGTGCGGCTTTAGGTCATAATGACCTTGTTGAACTTTTAGATACATTCACTATTGATTCTTTCCCAATGGCAGCTCATAAACGGTTAGTGCAATTACAGAGAAACTATATTCTCGTCGGCGGCATGCCTGAAGCTGTTGCTGCATTCGAAGCATCAGGAGATATTTTTGAAGCCCAACGCACGCATCGATCAATAGCTGAAACATATAGAAACGACTTTGGTAAATATTCCTCGCCAGCTGAACATGCACGCCTGCATACTATTTTTGATCGTTTGCCAACGCTCTTAGGGCAAAAGATAAAATATTCAAATCTTGATCCGCAGCAACAGAGTAGAGAGATGAAAGCAGCGTTAGAACTGCTTGTTCTGTCGCAGCTGATCATGAAAGTGCACCATTCAAACGGAACTGCTATTCCTCTTCGGGCTGGTATAAATCAGAAAGTTTTTAAAACGTATCTAGTTGACTGTGGCTTAGCTTCGACACTTTCAGGGATACGCAACATTTCTGTTGAAGATTTAACGTCGGCTTCTTTCTTCAAGCAGGGCGAATTGGCAGAGCAGTTTATAGCACAACACCTGCATTATCTAGATAGCCCGCTTGTGAAACCCGAAAGTTTTTATTGGCTTCGAGAAGGCCGTCAAGGTAATGCCGAAGTTGATTTTTTATTGCAGAGAAATACTGATATTTTTCCAATAGAAGTGAAAGCGGGATCTAGTGGTTCGCTGAAGTCGTTGCAACAGTTTGTATCGTCTAAAGGCTCACTGCTCGCAGTGCGATTTGATATGAACACGCCATCGCTATTCGATTTCGTCGCAGCGTCCGAGCAGGCGCAGCTAATATCACTGCCGCTATATGCTGTTGAACAGTTGGACAGGATTTTAGATACTGTAGCAGAAAGAGCGTAAGTCACCTGACAGCAAGGGTATGGCTACTCTTCTAATTAACGAAATGTGCCACTCAAGATAGCTGGTAGATGCAGGAGGGCTTCTTTGATTGGTAAGATTGTGATGCCGTCTTGACGTTGCCTTTGTTTGCCTCCATAGATCATATATCTTTCAGCCATTGAGTAGTCTTGGTGAAATGCTCGCAATCCTTTTGTGTGTGATTTTCTGATTGATGTCGTTCGTTTAACCTCGAAAGCAAGCAGACGATCTTTGCCGTAGAGAACAAAATCGACTTCTAAACCGCCTTTGGTTCTCCAATAATTTATTTCGTAGCGCGTTTGTAGATAGTTGTTTGTCGCAACGAGTTCTTGAAGGAAAAGGCTTTCGTATAGGATACTTTCCTCGTTTTCTCGTTTATCCAAGAAACCTTTTGGTTTAATGATCGAATAAACGCCTATATCGAAAAAATAGAATTTGTTTTGCGAGACAAGAAGGCGTTTCGCTTTTTTCTTAAAAACTGGGAGACGATAGGCTAGAAGTAAGTCATAAAGTATTGAGAAGTATGACTCAGCGGCTTTCCGGTGTATGCCGCATTCTCGCGCGATTGATGAGACATTGATTTGTTCGCCTTGTGAGAAGCTGGCAACTTCAAGAAATCGAGAGAAATTGTCTAGATTGCGAGTCAGCCCTTCTTGAAGAATTTCTTCCTCTAAATAAACCTGCACGTAGCTTTCTAGATATTCTTTGGGGTTTATGTCTTTAGAAGGATCATGAACTGAAGGAAGTAAACCCCATTGCAGAATTTTTTCTAAAGAAACCGACGAGCCTAACTCGGCAATAGTAAGAGGATGTAAATTATATGTTAACGCTCGGCCAGCTAAAAGGTTCGCTTGAGATTTACGCAACTTGCGTGCGTTCGAGCCTGTAAGAATGAATTTTATACCTTTGTTTTCTATTAGCCGATGAACTTCATTAAGCAGCATAGGTGAACGTTGCACTTCGTCGATTATGACGGTTCTAGAGTTGTCGAAAATAAGATCTTCTAGACGTTCTGGTTGGGCGAGGAGTGATCTAAATGTCTGAGATTCAAGTAAGTCGATATAGATAGCATCTGGGAAACGTTTTTTTATTAACGAGGATTTACCCGTTCCACGAGGCCCGAATAGGAAAAAACTAGATGCGGAGGAAGTAGACAGAAATCTCTCGTACATGTTATTAAAGATACTTAACTGTCATTAAAATAGCAAATTTGGAGTCCAAAACTCCAAATTCCCATCGTTATTGGAGTTTGTTGCTCCAATTGTGATGGGGATTCTGCATGTGTGTAGAGTTGAATGTAGGAACCAAATGGGTATGTTCGCAAGTGAGCGTAGGCTAGTTGCTGAAGTTTTATGCGGTTGAACAGTTGAACAGGATTTTGGCTGATCATTGCCAAGGTCGTTGTTGAACTAAGAAGCCTTCAGGAAAAGATGGAAGAGAAGCATCTCTGTCAACATAGTCGGCAACCGTGTCAAAACGGCAGCTGTGTTCTTGCTCACGCCCAAGGGTGATCAGCGAATATCTGCTGGCCACACCTGTAGCCTTACACACTGTTTTCTGCTTGAAAACGTGTGGCTCTATAGCATGGCCGCCAGCGTCGGTGTTTGAAAAAATCCTATGGTGAACAAATACGTCAGTCATCAAAACGGTTTCTATCCGCCAAAGAAAAACAATATGGTACTCACCAACACGCACAAAAGAGTGCTCTGTATAGAGTTCTTCTAGCCATTTCACAGCATCATCTTGTGAATGTAGAAGTTCTGTGGCGTCATTGCTTTGTCTTGTGCAAATAAGGTAGGCAATCGTGGGGATATCGCCGACTGTCACAGTAAATGGCATGTATTGCTTGTTGTGTATTGCTGGTTTTGTCATAATTCTCTTACATAAACCCGACATGTTTGAGTAAACGTTCATCGATGTCTACCCGTTTGATTTCAAGGGCTTCTTTTCGTTTTCGCAGTGAATCTTCTCCAGGCAAGCGTACTTGTGTTCCATACGCCGCTTTCGACTCTTTGATTATTTTGACAGCATCAGACACCGATTGCTTAAAGACTTGTGTGCCGCAAAGAATATCAGGGTCTATTGTCATGATGAAAGTGCCCCAATCTTCCTCGATTTCGAGGCTCATAAAAGCGGCACCTACAAGAGGACCAGCAAGAAGTTCCACAGTCATAGCCATCATTGAATTTGTTTGACTTCGATCGCGTAGAAGGAGAGCACCTTCCATTGCTTTTTGAGGAATACATGTATAGTTGCCCAAATCATCGAGCGCAGTTAACTCAGGTAAGCGAACGCCTTGGATGTTTTTGACAATAAGGTCATACCAGGTCATTGAGCTTGTTGAAGGGTCAAACAAAAATGGGTCCTCGTTTGAAGGGAAGCTAAACCCGAAAGGATTAGTACCAAACAATGGCTCTATCGAGTTGAAACCTGTTTGCACCGCTGGAGAACGACTGCACATAAAACCTATAAGGTCAGCCGCAGCGATTTTTTCTAAATAATATGTTTGGCAAAGTGTTGAAGTTCTGATCCCAGTAACACCTGTGATGCCTACACCATGATGTTTCGCAAGCTCTATCGCTTTGTTTACGCCCAAAAGAGTAGTGTAAGGTGCTGCATGACCGTGTCCATGGATCGATGCGGCGCATTTGTTGACAGTCGTGTTGATTTCACCAGAAGGAGCCACATCTTGTATTGGTTCGGTACCAGCAAGTTTGATGATCCCCATATCTGAGTTGCCTGTAGTCTCAGCCCAAAGCAACGCGTCAACAACAATATCAATTTCTTCGTCTGGTAAATGAGCGATCGTTTCTCTGGTTTTGCTTTCAAGCCAGTCTAATTTAACAAACATGTGTTTTTGGAGTACCAGAGGTGTTTGAGATTAGCTATAAGGCGATGACTGGATGCTATCTAGAATTCGAGTTGATAGTTGGTTGCTGGGCCTCGTCCATAGCGTTGGATAAAATTCACTTTTGTAAGTGTGACGAGTGCATCGTTGACCGTTGTTCTCGGCATCTGTAAAATTTCAATAATATCTTTGGTCTGTAACCGTTTTTCTGGTCGTTCTTTGAAACAGGCTAGGATTTTTCTTTCGGCTTCGGTTAGGCGCTGAAGGTTATGATGTTTTTTGCGATAATAGTCAAAGTCGTCTATCGACTTTTTTATGACCTCGATAAAAAACTGTAGGAGATTTTCGTAACGGTAGCCGCTTGGGTCTGTCAGATAGTTGCCCTCTGAACAGTTGCGAAGCGAAAGATAGTATTTCGTTCTTTCTATCTCAATGTTTCTGTCAATTGCTAGGTAAGGAGTAGCCAAGGAAAGGTCTGTGTTGGAGCTGTGAAGTAAAGCTAAATGGAAAAGGCCTCTTCCTAGCCTGCCATTGCCATCTTCAAAAGGGTGAATAGCGAGGAACCTGAAAACAAACTCAGTCGCAAAAGCGACACTCCAGAACTCTTCTTTACTATTTGCGTTGTACCAAACTATTAGGTCGTGCATGGCTGTTTCGGCTTCTAAACCTGGTTGTGATGTCGTTAGAACTGGAATTGGCTTTTCGTCCTCAAATCGTACGACAGAGTTTGACTTCTCTTTGTATCTTCCACGGTATGGCTCTGCAGTAGGGTAATACTTTAAAAGTTCGCTGTGTAGACCTCGTAACGTTGTTTCGGTTAAAGGGAAGAGGTCGCTATATTGTTCGAGAATGAGAGTGAGCATTTCTCGACATCCCACAACTTCTTCGATGCTCCTTTCACGGTCTTGACTTAGCTTGTTTTTGATGTTTTTCTTATTTTCGATGTATACATCTTCTTGCGAATCAGTTGTTAAAACGGTGTCTAGCCAGTCGATTTCTGCATTGGTTAAGACAGCGTTCTCGATTCTAGTCGAGGCACCAATATTGCTGATAGCAACATGTCTTTGTATGTAGTCACGTTCGCTTTTTTCTAGCATGGGAATTTTGCTAGCTAAAACAGCGATCGAAGCAGATAAATCGCTTAGCTTCTTAAGTGAGTCTTTTGATGGTTCAAACGATAGCACAGCGCTATCATACGCTACCCTCCGAAAAAAGCCAACTATTCTTCGGAGGGTAGCGTATGGTTGTGTTTCTCACCCGACTTGAGCAGTAGGAGAGGGTAGACTCATTCGAGTGTCTGTGGAAGAGAAAAAGAATACCGAAATAGCAATTATTGATGATGTTCTATTGTCGAAAGAACAACAGGATATTCTTGCAAGTGTCGGAACTGTTCGATCGTACGCTGCTGTAGCTAACGTTCCCAGGTATGCAAGCATCGCCGTTGCAGAGCATGCATTTGGAATTTTGCTATCTTTGGTTCGTCATGTACCTGCGGGAGTGAATCGTGTGAAGGGTGGGAATTTCTCTTGGCATGGGCTTCAAGGAGTTGAGCTGTATGGAAAAACAATTGGAGTCATTGGAGTAGGGGCGATTGGGCAGAAAGTCACTGGTATTGCTCGTGGTTTCGGAATGCAGGTTGTCGGCACAGCTGCGAATATTTCACCACAGCGAGAGCAAAAATTAGGCATTCAACTAGTAGCTCTCGAAGAACTTCTAGAGATAAGTGATGTAGTGCTGCTTGCGTGCCCATTAACGACATCTACCAGAGGGATGATAAACAGCGAGGTGTTCAAACGTATGAAATCTTCTGCATACATTGTCAATGTGGCGCGTCACGAGATTGTTGTTCAAGCCGATCTTTCAGATGCTCTAAAGAGTGGCCAAATAGCTGGAGCTGCACTTGATGAAATAGAATTCCCAGATCAAAAGCTGCTTTCGCTAGAAAACGTTGTAGTGACACCTCACTTGGGTTTCTATACCTCCGAAGCCTTAATTCGTAAAGGCGATATTTGTGTCCAGAACGTTAAGAGTTTCTTGAATGGTCGACCTGAGAACCTTGTTAACTAAGCGTTCCACATAGAAATAAAACTCTAGAGACCAGACAATTTCGCTTGGTCTTTTCTACAAACTACCTTTAGAGCTAGGAATTTGACCTGCGATTGTTGGATCGAGCTCGACTGCTTCTTTTAGCGCTCGCGCGAATGATTTAAACATTGTTTCGATGCGATGATGTTCGTTCCTACCTGGGTTTAATAATTGCAAGTGCAGGCTTATCATCGCATTTGAAGCAAGCGATTCGAAGAAATGTGGCACCATTTCTGTACTGAAATCGTTTACTTTTTCTCGCACAGGTGCATAATCAGTCTCAAAAGCGTAGCGCCCTGAAAGGTCAAGAGCGCAGAGGCATAATGTTTCGTCTAGTGGTAGAATGCGCTGCCCGTAGCGTTTGATGCCAGCTTTGTCGCCTAACGCTTCTTTCAAAGCCAAGCCAAAGCTAATCGCCACATCTTCAATCAGATGGTGGTCATCATAATGCGTATCGCCTTTAGCCTCGATCGTGATATCAAAGTTGCCATGTTTTGCTAGAAGTTCCAACATGTGGGTAAGGAATCCGTTTTGTACAGTGCCTTCAAAGCTGCCCGTACCGTCTAAGCAGAATGTAAGGTCTATCTGCGTTTCCTTGGTATGTCGACTGATTGAAGCGCTACGTTTTGTCATTGACCGTTCTTTAACTAGAGAATTTAGGGGCATAATCAATGCGACCCTCAGTGGTTTGAATACTAGCAGACAGAGGTTTATGTTCGTCTGAATTCGCAGCAGCAATATAGTTGATAACTTCTTTATGTACTGTTGGCACAGCCGCAACGACACGGAATTCTTTCTCAGCGTTAGATACAGGAAAGTTAAGAGTCTGCCCATTTTCGTCTGATATGCGTATATCAGCGCCTTCTAGGATCGGAACTAATGCGGCTGCATCGTGAAACATTAAATCCCCTTCCCAAGTGATATCAACGCCGTCTTCTTCTAACAGATGCATAAACCCAATACAGTTTCGATTTGTTATAGTCGTTGGAGCAATTGTCCCGACTGCGATTGCTTCACCAGTAATAGCTGACTGTACTGCTGCGAATGCACGTTGTTGTGCCTGGGTTCTAAACATCACAGGGGTGCCAGCTTGATCAAAAGGTACCGTTGAGGCAAGACGTGCTCCTTCTAGAGTAGCCACTTCTTGCGGAGCAATAACTGTTTCCTCATTGCGGGTCGTTGGGTGTCCTTTAGCGCCTGCCCAGGTTATGTCGTTATCTAAATCGTGAACGATACCAACAACTGGGGTGTCGTTATGGACTAAAGCAATCGTTATTCCAAAGCATGGTTTTTGATTGTTTGTAGAAGCTATTTTTTGAGCGATGTTGTTTACTTTTTCCAGCATTGCGGAGGTTCCATCGATAGGGTCGAACACCCAGGCGAATTCGAGATCATCGCTGAGTGTAACGCCTGTTTCTTCGCCGATAATGGTGTGAGTTGGAAATTGTTTTTCTACGAGCTCACGCATTGCTTGTTCAGCTTTTTTTTCGCCTTCAGTGACTACTTCTCGATCAGCCTTCCACATCACAGCATCATCTAACTTCTGACTTCTGGCGGCTTCAGTTAAGTCTTCCAAGTTCTTTTCTAAAATTGGGAGTGAAACACCAAGTAGCTGATGTGCGAAGTTCAGGTACTTTGTGTAGATGATTTCTGCCATAGTAGTAACTTTAGTCTTCTAACAGCTAACATCACTACGCAGCTAAAATTCACGCTATCTCTATTTTTGTTTCGTATCAAATCGTTTTACCAGAGAACCGCTAAAATCTGCGTGTAAACGCCCCGAGCAGAGCGGAAATACCGAGGGCATCTATACTAAATAGAGATGCCCTTTATCGAGAAAAGTGAGTAAACAAATGAGCGGTTTTAGGCTTGAGGACGTAGTTAGAAACAACATAAAGGATTTGGCGCCGTATGTGTCCGCTCGCCATACTTTTATTGGCGAAGCCAAAGCGTTGCTTGATGCTAATGAAAGCCCATATGGCGATGGCATCGTTAATAGATATCCAGATCCTTTAGTAAGCAGTTTGCGTGAAGAGATTGCGAAGCGTGAAAATGTAAAGCCTGAACAAGTGGTTTGTGGTAACGGTTCAGACGAAATCCTCGATTTGATAGTCAGAATTTTCTGTGAACCTGGTAAGGACTCTATTCTGATCTGCCCTCCAACTTTTGGCATGTACAAAGTGAGCGCTGCGATTAATGATGTTGAGGTGAAAGCGGTTCCGCTTATAAACAATTTCCAGCTAAACATCGAAGGTATTGTTGCTGAAAAAGCTAAGGTTCTTTTCCTTTGTAGCCCAAACAGTCCAACAGGGAACCTTATGGATGTATCTGACATCGAGCAGATACTGCAAGAATGGCCAGGGGTAGTTGTGATCGATGAAGCATACATAGAGTTCACAGAATCTGAAAGTTGGGTCTCTACGTTAGCTATGTTTCCGAATCTTATTGTAACCAGAACATTCTCGAAGTTCTGGGGTTTAGCTGGCTGTCGCATAGGATACGGCATCGCAAGTGCAGAGATAGTTTCCTTCCTTGCAGCAGTTAAACCACCATATAACGTAGACAACCTTGCGTATAATGCTGCATTGGAAGCTCTTTCTCAAGAAGATGAGAAAAAACGGCAAGCGGCCATTCAACTAGAACAGCGAGATATTCTAAAGAACGTCTTAGTTTCGCTTTCGTTCGTTGAAAAAGTTCATCCATCTGACAGTAACTTCTTGTTTACTTCTTTGCGGGAAGATGCCACAACGTTATACGAGCATTGCAAAGCGAATGGCATCATTATCCGTCGGTATGGCAAAGATCCGATGTCGATACGCATTTCAGCAGGCACACCTGAAGAAACAGAGCATCTTATCGCAGTGCTGCGATCATATACCAGCAAGTAACTTGTTGGAAAGCTCAATGACACGGCGTTGACTGTATACGTAACCAAAATAGAGAGAAGAGAAATGGCCCTCACACAATATAGATATAGCGATTTAACCGCAGAGCAGCGAGCAGCGCTATGTTTGCGACCAGGTGTTGACATTGGTGATGCTATCAAGGTGGTTACTCCCATAGCTGAAGCTATTAAGAGTGAAGGCGATGCTGCGCTAACAAAATTTACGAAACAATTTGACGGGGCTGATCTGCAAGGCCCAGAGTTTCTTGTTTCTCCTGAAGAGATCGAAGCCAGCGCAACACACGTTAGCGAAGAGTTCAAATCGTCGCTTGCAATTGCGATTACTAACGTCAGAAAATTTCATGAACTGCAAGGGGCGCAAGCATCGAAAGGTTATAGCGTCGAAACCTCGCCAGGTGTAAAATGCAGCCGCAAGTTCACACCGCTCGAAGCTATTGGCATCTATGTGCCTGCTGGTTCTGCTGCGTTATATAGCTCAATGTATATGGCTGCTATTCCAGCGCAAATCGCTGGCTGTGAACGTCTTGTTGTTTGCATCCCACCGAACACACAGGGCGAAGTTATCCCTGAAATGCTCTACACCGCTAAAGTTCTCGGCATCACCGAGGTCTATAAAGCTGGGGGAGCGCAAGCCATTTTCGCTATGGCCTATGGCACAGAAACAATCAAGCCTGTCTACAAAATATTTGGCCCAGGCAACCAATATGTTGTGGCAGCGAAATATATTGCGTCGCTCACCTGTGGTGACACCGATATGGTCGCTGGCCCAACCGAGGCGATGGTTATCGCAGATGCCTCTTCTAACCATGAGTTTATTGCCGCCGATTTGTTGGCACAAGCTGAGCATGGTGTTGATTCACAAGTTGTGCTTGTCACGGTTGACGAGACGGTTATAGCTGGTGTGCAAGAAGCAGTCAATCGTCAAACACAAGCGCTTGAACGCAAAGAAGAGATTCTAGGATGTCTAGAAAACAGTTTTGCTCTTGTCTGCGAGACTATAGAAGAAGTTATGGCGTTCGCTAATGCGTATGCCGCTGAACACTTACTTATCGGCGTTGATGACTACCAGCCATATGAAGAATTAGTGCGCAATGCCGGCTCGGTTTTTCTAGGACACCTTACGCCAGAGTCGGCTGGCGATTATGCTAGTGGTACAAATCACGTGCTGCCGACCTCAGGTTCAGCTCGTTATGCGGGCGGCCTCAAGGTTGAAGATTGCGGTAAATATGTGACCTTCCAAACGATAACGCCTGAAGGTCTCAAAAACGTTGGCCCAGCCGTCGAAGTGCTAGCACGTGGAGAAGGACTAGACGCTCACGCGAATGCAGCCACCGTGCGTCTACAAAAGTTAGAAGATGCAAAATAGTGACTGGCATAGTTACATCTTGCCCCCCCATAAGTCTATTTTCGCCACTTATGGGCAATAGGGTAAAACAAGGATAGATCCAGAGTCGTATCTTTTGGCCATTGCGTTCAATTGTCGTCAGCAGATCTAAGTTTCAAAGCCCGAGTGAATAGGATCATTCCATGAATATTGAGACGCCAGTTGTATTCTCTGACGGAACGACAGTTTTTAAAGAACTTGCATCGAAATACCTAACACACTCAGAAGGGCTGTTCATTCTTGCACCTTCGGGAAGCGGTAAAAGCCACTATGTGAATGCACAGAAAGAGAAAAACTGGATAGATGGTGATTATCTCTGGCCGTTATGTGGGGCCGATGTTACAGGTGATGAGTGGGGCTATGATTTTTCTGTCGTTATGGAAACAAACAATCGATGTGATGTTATAACTGAACAAGCTAAAAAGCTTGGGTTCTGGGTTATTGGGTCGTCAAATCATTGGCTTAGGCCTGACGCCATTGTGCTTCCTCACTGGTCGACACACAAAAAGTACATAAAAATGCGCGAACATACTGTCTATGATGGCGGCGCTAAAGAAGAAGACGTACAAGCAGTGCTGCAACATCGAAAGTGGATTCGTACATGGAAAAACAAAGGCGTCCCGAGCTTCGACTCTATTGAAAAAGCTACGTCTTTTCTTGAACCAGCCGGCTAAAAAAAATGCTGAGAAGAGACCCTAGATAGTTGATATCAAGCCTGTTCAGGTGGTCATTCCCACGAAAGTGGGAATCTCTGCTGAACAAGATTCCCGATTTCTCGGGGGAGACCATCCCGGAATCAAGAGAGAGCAAAAACGATAGCGTTACTTGCGTGCAAAATACTTTAAGGCATCTCTAAAAGTGTAGATGCCCCTCTGTATTTCCGCTGCGCTCGGCGCGTTTCACGCAGTCTTTTGGCGGTTTTTGATTAAAGTGGTTCAGCAAAAAAAGAATAAATAGAGATAGTCTTTAGAATTCCACATACCTTTGCAATCAACCATCTAGCATCGTAGCTGAAGCTGCTATGGTGTCGCGCCGATCTTCTTGCTGACTGGAAAAAGAGGATTGTATGAAACGCAGTAACTTTCTGAAAGCATTTGTTGTGGCGGCGCTAGTTTTTGTAGCCTCTGGCTGCTACAAAGTAGACTTCGACGCTTCGTTTGATAATGACGGCTCTGGTTCCTTGTCCTATATCATCGCTATCAACTATGAAGCATTCGCTGAACTTTCTGAACAGTCTGGTGAAGCAACGTCAAAAGAAGAAATCTGTAGTGAAAACGGAACCGAGCCAGACATTAGCGATTTGCCAGACAACGCAAAGGTTGCACCGTATGACCAAGATGGTTTTTGCGGCGTATCTGTAGAGCTAGAAATACCAGAAAATGATAACGTGATGGAAGAGCTTGCTGGAGTGGGCGGCCAAGATGAGCTAGACGGCCTAGTAATTGAAAAAGTTTCTGATGACACCTGGAAGTTCAGTCAGCCATCAGATGCTGCTGGTGTTGCTGGAGGCGAAACGGACCAGCTTGATGCAGCAATTCTAGAGTCTCTAGAAATATCATATAAAGTGACGTTGCCTGGCGCCGCTGGTGAAAATAACGCAGAAGATGTGTCAACGAAAGATGGGAAAACAACTTTTTCGTGGGGTTCTGATTCGGTGCTTGGAACCTCAGGTTTAAAGGCAACAACAGTTCCAAAAGGATCTGCAGGGGAAGTAGCTGCCTCGAACGATTCAGGCTCGAACAGTTCTGACTCTGGCAGCAAGGATTCTAATGAAGCTTCAGACAAAGACGGTGGCGAAAGCAATGAAGAAGATGTAAAGAACAAAGACAGCGAGTTTGCTGTTGCATCTGAAAATGCTGAATCGAACAGCAGCGACTCTGATGAAGACTCGTCTGATGAGTCAGATGAAGAAGAGGCCTCTAGCGATAAAGATGGTGGCTTCCCAATAATGCTGGCTGTTGGCGCTCCAATCATAATGCTGGCAGTAGCAGGGGGAGCGTTCCTGCTGATTCGGAGCCGTAAGTCAAACAAAAGCAGTCCTATGGCATAGTCGATTCACATTAGTGTGTGGGTGATTAGCCAGCCGAATCGTAGAGAACTATCGTCGCAAGGGTATAGGTAGTTGAGGGCAATTTGTGGCCCTGCTTGCAATCTTGACCTTTTTGCTCGGGATTGTGTTAGGCTTAGCTCTCAGAGTAAGGAGCTGCCCATATGACTTTGGTTGAAAATGAAAAACTTGAGATAGCGCCAGATATTGCCGCCGACATTGCGAAGTTTCGTGATGTGCTTGAAGGCTTTAAAAAAGGTGAGATCGAAGAAGATGTGTTTAGGGTATTTCGTTTAACAAACGGCATCTATGGGCAGCGTCAAGGTGAAGAGAACCAGATGGTTCGCGTTCGCGTTCCTTATGGGCAGTTGTCACCTGCTCAGTTGCGTATGTTTGCTCGTGTCGTTGACGAATATTCTCGCGGCTGGGGTCATATTACAACACGGCAGAACTTACAGATGCATTTTGTGCAACTTCCTAAAATCCCCGAGGTGCTTGAATTGCTAGGGTCGGTCGGTTTAAGCAGTCGTGAAGCTTGTGGCGACACTGTCCGCAACGTGCAGGGCTGCCATCTTGCTGGCGCTTGCCCGTTTGAAGTGATCGACATCTCTGCATGGGCTAAAGCTACCGATGAACATTTGCTGCGCAACTCGATAGCACAGCGCCTTCCACGTAAATTTAAAATAAACTTTTCTGGTTGTGACACTGATTGTGGACAGGCAATGTTTAACGACGCTGGTGTTATCGCAGTAAACCGCAAACTTGATGACGGCACCTATGAGCAAGGTTTCAGAGTCTATGTAGCAGGTGGCCTTGGTGCTAACCCACACCCAGCGTTAGCGTTCGAAGAGTTTACTTCGAAAGAAGAATTGCTTCCAACAATCGAAGCGATCGTGCGTGTATTTGAACAAACAGGCAACCGCGCAAATAAGCTGCGCGCTCGTATGAAATGGGTTGTTGACGAGCTTGGTTGGGAAGAAACGCAGCAGCGTATTTTGAAATCGCGCCATTTGTTGCTGGCGTCGTCTAGCTGGCCTGGAGGCATCCCTGAAGCTGTTAAGCAGCTGGGTGATGCTCCTGCTGGCACGAACCCTCAGATTACACCGACGCCTGTTGGGCAAGGTGTTGCTGTCAAGCTAACTGGTTCTTCGCCTTATGATCGTTGGGAGCAAGCGAACGTTGTGCGTGGCGTAGCCAACGGCACGGTAAGTGCTTATGCTTGGTGCCGCCTTGGCGATGTAACCTCGCAGCAGATGCGCGGTCTGGCTGACATTATCGAAGAGTTTAGTCTTGACGCTCGTGTTTCTAATCGTCAGAACTTTATTCTGCGTGATTTGAAAGAAAGTGATTTACCTGCCCTGTTTGATCGTCTCGTGCAGCTAGATATGGCGCAACCTGGTGCTGAGCTTAGCCGTGACGTTGTGTCATGCCCAGGTGCTGACACTTGTGGCCTAGCGATCACTCAATCTCGTGGTTTGGCGAAAGCAATTGGCGAACGGCTTGAAACCGAAGGCCTCGCTGATGTTGGCGGCGTGCGATTCAACATTTCGGGTTGCACGAATTCATGTGGTCAACACCATACAGCCGATATTGGTTTCTTTGGTATCGAAAGGCGCTCTAATAAGACGGCAGTGCCTGGTTATCAGATGATGATTGGCGGCTACGTTGGCGAAGAGAAAATTCATTTCGGCCAGAAAACGATTCGTGTCGCTGCCAAGTACGCTCCTGACGCTGCTGTGCACGTGCTGCGACGGTTTGTCGATGAAAAACAAGCAGGGGAGTCATTTCGTGGTTGGATGGATCGAAGCGGCGGCGCGAAGGAAATCGCTGTTGGGTTGAAAGAGTTCTCAACGATTCCAACAATTGAAGAGTCGCCTGAGTTCTATGTCGACTTTGACGAGACGACACCGTTTAAAGTTGAAGTTGGCGAATCTGAATGCGCAACGTAGGCGATCAGCTATCCTCATGATTGAAACCATTTTTGCAGAAATAGACAAGTTAAATAGCAGTGATCCTACGTTGCATGAAGGTAAGCCTTTAGCTATGGTGCATGGCCAGCTCGGATCTAAATGGTTAGCAGCGTTACAATCAGATCCATCTGATATTTTGCAGATCGCTGTACGTGGCCATCACCTTTGCCGCTGGGAGCTGAAACGTAGTGACTACGAAGAAGGTCGCGCTGGTTATTTGCGGTGGCGTCGCGATAATAAAAAGCATCAAGCAAAAACTATGGA
The DNA here is from genome assembly GCA_020629155.1 of Acidimicrobiales bacterium. Taxonomy (GTDB): domain Bacteria; phylum Actinomycetota; class Acidimicrobiia; order Acidimicrobiales; family SZUA-35; genus JAHDDW01. The sequence goes on from JAHDDW010000004.1 coordinate 81,563, forward strand.
TGCGATTTTAGCCTCGCATGGTTTAGGCGATGACGATCGTCAGCGTGCGAACTATTTGTTGTTGCGAAAAGGCTTGGGTAAAGATGAAGAAACACAAACGCTTGAAGATTGTGCTTGTCTAGCTTTTCTAGAAACACAAATGGACGATATGGTGACTCGCCTAGGTCATGATCATATGGTCAACGTTGTCAAAAAAACCTTAAAAAAAATGAGCACCGAAGCAATCGAACTCGCCGGAAACATCACGGTATCTGCTGCTTCATCGAAAGTACTTCAAGAAGCTGCATCATGAGCTGCGAGAAATGATTTTAGTTGATCTTGCTATGGCTTAGCGGATAACCTTAGACCCATGCGAGCTTTTCTTTTTGACATGGACGGCACCTTGGTAGATAGCATGATGGCGCATTATCACGCCTGGCATGGCTTTCTTGAGAACCATGGGTTTGATGTGACCATCGAAGAGTTAAAACAATTTATAGGTAAAGCAAACGATGTTATTGTCCCTTATTTTTGGGATGGATTAGACGATGCTGAAATCCAAAAGATAGGTGACGCTAAAGAAATTTTTTATCGTGAAAACTATGCAGCACAAGGAGCGCTTGTCCCTGGAGTTGTTGAATTTTTAGAAGAGGTCAAAGCGGCAGGAATCGCAACAGCGGTGTGTACTTCTGCCAACAAAGCAAATATGGACTTTACACTTGGCTTGCACTCGCTTCAGCAATACTTTGATGTGATGCTTTGCGTTGAGGACGTAACGCACCCTAAACCGAACGCTGAAATGTATGAAAAGGCTGCTTCTCTACTTGAGGTAGATGCTAGTGATTGCATTGTCTTTGAAGATTCTTCTTCAGGGATAGAAGCAGCAGCTAATGCGAGAATGGACATGGTGCTGCTTACGACAAGTTTGCCAGCTGAAACAAAAACTTCCCACCCTCATATTATGCATGCTATCGATAGCTACAAATCGGCTTCTGAACTTCTCACAGTTAGAAACAAATGAGAAAGCTGGTTCACACAGCTTCAGTACGTCGAATTTTAAAATATTTTGCACGCAAGTAGCGCTATTGTTTTTGCTCTCTCTTGATTCCAGGGTGGTCATCCCCGAGAAATCGGGGATCTTGTCCAGCAAAGATTCCCACTTTCGTGGGAATGACGACCTGAATAGGCTTGGAAACAACCATCTAGGTGTGTGCCTGCTTTTTAATGAAGTCGACGACTGTTTCGCCGTCGAGCTTCGGGCCGCTTGTGTGGAGGTGGCATCGAGAGAAACCATTGGCTGTAACTGTTGGGTCAGGCATTTCTTTTTTGCAAATGTCCATAGCTACAGGACATCTGTTAGCAAACGGGCAGCCCATTGGAAGATTTGATGGACTTGGCGGTTCGGCGTTGATAAATGATTGGCGCAACGCCTTACGTTTTTCTTGCTGTTTCGGGTTTGGGACAGGTATCGAAGCCAGAAGCATCTTGGTATAGGGGTGTGTTGGTTCACTATAGAGTGTTTCTGTTTTGCCGAGCTCGACGAGGTAGCCCAGATACATCACGCCAACATCGGTTGCTATATGCTTCACAACCTCTAAATCATGGGCGATAAATAACAAAGCAAGCTGTTTTTCTTGCTGTATTTTTTTGAGCAGATTGATAATTTGGCTTTGAATCGAGACATCAAGTGCGCTCGTTGCCTCATCAGCAATAAGTAGCTTTGGCTCAACTGCTAATGCACGTGCGATCGAGACACGCTGGCGCTGGCCGCCAGATAGCTGATGTGGTTTGCGTTCAAGGAAATCGGCGGAAAGGCCGACAAGCGTTAGCAGCTCTCTGACTCGCTGGTTGCGAGTGTCTCTTCTTTTGATGCCAAGATGGCGAGTGATTGGGTCACCAACAATAACACCGACATCATGAAGCGGGTTCAACGAAGAGTATGGATCTTGTAAAACACCTTGGACATTTTTGCGGAAAGATAGCGAATCTTTTCTGTTTAGCTGCGTAACGTCTTGGCCCTCAAAGTTGATTGCACCTGAGTGCACGTCAGTTAGTTTCAATATCGCTTTCGCAAGTGTTGATTTGCCTGATCCTGATTCGCCGACAAGTCCCATCGTCTGTCCTGGACCTAGAGAAAAACTGACGCCATTGAGAGCTTTGACAGGTTTGGCGGCAGGGGAGAGAAGCTTTTTCGTTGGAGTGTAGCGAACATGAAGATTATCTAGCTCTAACATTGTCACTGCGTAACCTTTTCAGTAGAAGAAACAGTAAGGTTTACAACTTCAGACTGTAGCTCTTCGGCTCGTAAGCAAGCGACGGTGCTGCCTCCGACCAGTGTAAGCGTTGGTAAAGTAACCGTACATTGTTCTTGCACGTAGGTGCAACGCGGAGCGAACTGGCACCCAGCATCTATCGATGTTTGCGAAGGGACAGTACCTTCAATTACAGTTAAAGGCTTGTCTACGTCGCCGCTATGGTTTTGTGGCATCGTGGCCAATAGCGCTTGAGTGTAAGGGTGCGTAGGCGAAGAAAAAATATTTTCAGCGCTGGCTTGCTCAACAACTTGCCCAGCATACATAACTATTACCTGGTCAGCGATTTCTGCAATCACCCCTAAGTCGTGCGTGACAAAAATAATAGCCATGTCTCTGCGTGTCTGTATATCAGATAAAAGATCGAGGATTTGGCCTTGAACAGTAACATCTAACGCTGTGGTCGGCTCGTCTGCAATCAACAGTTTAGGCTCACACGCTAACGCCATAGCAATGCCAACTCGTTGGGCCATACCGCCAGAGAACTCATGTGGGTATTGCTTCATCCTGCTGGCTGGGTCAGGAATGCGCACTTCGGCTAGCAGCTCTTCGGCTTTCGCCCGCGCTTCTTTTTTTGTAAGATCAGTATGGACTAATAACGGTTCGATAAGCTGGTTTCCGACAGTTAACGCAGGGTTTAACGAAGCGATCGGTTCCTGGAAAATATAGCCAATGTCGTTGCCTCGTATTTTTTGCCACTGCTTTTCTGTCGCTGTTGTGAGGTCTCTGCCATCGAAATACGTTGACCCTTGTGTTATCTGCCCAGGAGCAGGGAGCAGGCCAGCAGAGGCAAGCATCGTTATGGATTTGCCCGATCCTGATTCGCCGACAACACCTAGCACTTCACCTTTTTTGACTGAGAATGTGATGTCATGTAGCACCTTTTTGGGTGACTGCTTTTTTGCTGTCGGAAATTCTACGCTAAGTGAAGCAACCGAGAAAAGCGCTGCTCTATCTATAACGTCAAGATCGGCAGTGGTTGTCTTGGCAGTCCGTCGAGTTGAAGTAAGTGAAGTAACAGAACCACTTGGAACATAGCTATCTCGTAGCGCATCGCCAAGCAGATTCAGCGAGACTATTGTCAACAACAGCGGCAGACATGCTGGGAAGAAAAGCCAGTACCCTTCCGAGAGAGAATTTTCAGACGCTCGCAAGATCATAGCGCCCCAGTCGGCATCGTCACGTTCTGCGCCAACACCGATAGCGCTTAAACCAGTGCCGATAAGAATAACAATGCTTGATAAAATCGCGACTTGGACAACAAGGGTTGGGATAAGGTTCGGAAATATATAACGACGCATTGTCGTAAACGACGACAGCCCCGTTATTTTTGCCGCATCAATGTAGAGTTCTTCTTTCTCGGCCAGCGCAGCTGCCCTGGTGATGCGAGCAAAACGGGTGATCATCGCAAAGCCGATACCTACCATAGCACTTGTAATGCCACTGCCTAGAATAGCGACAATCGCAATGGCGAGCATAATAACTGGAATAGAAAAGAGCAGATCGACTAGCCACATGGTTGCTCTGTCAATACGGCCGCCTGCCCAGGCAGAAATAAGGCCGAGCGGGACACCTACAAGCGCACCTATGCCGACTGCGATAAGAATTGATCGCACAGCATTTTGGCCGCCGTAGACAGCGAAACTATAAAGATCTTCGCCGACCTGGCCACGACCAAAAAAATGTTGACTGCTAGGTTTGTCGAATGCAAAGGTGGTATCAGAAAATGTAGTAGCATGCGTCGCTAAAATCGAAGGGCGAACGAATGCAACAAGTAAGAGGAAAATCCAGATGCTGCTGGCAACCGCAAGTGGTTTACGAATAAAAGATTGCATAGCTTTATCCGTTCTCCAAACGTACTTTAGGGTTCAAAAACCCGTAGGCAATATCGATCAGCAAGTTAACAAGAAGAACAAGCGTCGCAACAAGTAGCATCGCGCCCTGTATCACAGGAATATCGTTATTGGTAACTGCGTCAGAAAGAATAACCCCTAAACCGTTAAGACCAAAAACTCGCTCAACAACAAGAGTAATGCCAATTGAAGCAGCAACCCTAATGCCGATAACTGTCAGCGTAGGGATCATAGCATTTGGCAATGCGTGTTTAGCAACTAGCGCGTTACGTGAAACTCCGCGTGCTCGTGCTGCTAGCACATAGCGAGATTGTAATGCTGAAGCCATAGAGCTGCGGAGCTGTCGTTGAATTATCGCCATTGTTGGCAACGCAAGCGATGCAGCTGGCAAGATGATTGACTTAAACCATTCGAAATAGCCATCTTCGGTAGGTGTATATCTGGTTGGGTTAACCCAACCAAGTTTTGTCGCTATCAAAAAGCTTAGAAAGATTCCAATGACATAACTTGGAGTCGCCAGAAACGATGTGCTTAAAACTGAAGTAACGGTATCTCGCGCCCCACCAGGTTTTGTGCCTGAGAATATACCTACGGCAATGCCTAAAGAGACGCCAAGAACGAGGCTTAGCCCGACGATTGAGAACGTTGGCCAGAAACCCTCAAGTAATAATTCGCTCACTGGGCCATTTGTTTGGTTAGAGATACCTAAATCGCCTTGCAGCGCATCTGAAAACCAACTAACAAAACGGTGTCGCAGTGGCTTGTCTATACCGAGATTTTTTTCGATAGTAGCAACACATGTTGGTGATGTGTCTTCTGCGCATTTTTGCACAGCGATAGAGCCGTTGACCTTTTCGCCGATAACTGCAAGCGAGAAAGAAACGACAGAAACTGCAAAGAGAAGCGGAAGCAGACTTAGAAAACGAAAGGTAATATATTTGGCCATAAGTAGAAGCTAAAACTGCCATCTCGATGAATACGAGATGGCAGTTTTATAGCAATATTTGTTCTATCAATACTATCTCTAGCTAGCGACTCTTACGCCGTGTGGCCAGAAATGGTTAGGAATACCTTCTGTGTGTTCTAGCCCAGAAACACTATCGCTAACAGCCCAACGTTGGTTAGCAAATCCATAGAAGTTCCAGATGCATTCTTCAATCATAATTTGCATAGCATCTTCTATGTATTGTTCTGCTTCTTTTGTTGAAGCTGTTTGCGCTTGGATTACGAGCTCTTCGACACCTTCAGGGCTTTGTTTCGTAGCGTTGAGTGGCCCCTTTCCTGTGCGATTTATCAGGGTTGTTAAAGCGTTAGGCTCGTTGAGTGTAATTATCTGCACTGGATAGGTTCCTTCACGGAACGTTTCAAGCATCCTGCCTACATTCTTACCAAGGTCTTCGTTCTCTAACGTGATACCTACTTTAGAAAGTTCTGAAGCGTATCCTTGTGAAAGTCCAGGAAAGATGCTGATGCCGATATGGCCGTGAGGTAACGTCAAGTCAGTAACGCCTGCTTCTTCGAGAAGTTCTTTTGCTTTAGCTTCATCGTATTCAGGAGCGGCAAGGTCTTCGATATAGCCATAGTCGTCTTCGCTGAATGCAAACTGTGAACGTGTCGAACCTGGTGCCTTATCATTAGCAGCTAGCTGTTCTTTGTTGATAGAGTGAGCAATCGCACATCGTACGTCTTTGTTGGCTAGTGCTGGTTCTTTTTCGCCGAGCCAATCATTGATAATGAAAGCTACTGGAACAGCAGGAGCATGTGAAATTGTTCCCTTTTCAGCTACTGCTTCTTCATTCTTGCTAGAAACTAGTGTTGCTTCATATTGGCCAGCGTTAAAAGCTTGAACACGTGTTGGTTCTGCTGGTGTTTGTGTTATAGCTACTTCTTCAAGCCCGACAAGTTCAGGTTTCCAATAGGTATCGTTTGCTTTGAATGTGAACTCTGTTTTCTGACTGTTTGCATTATCAAAAGTGTAAGGACCTGTTCCAGCTGGGTTAGCGTCTGCATCTCCGAGTGCTTTAGGGCTTACGATGAACCCACCTTGACGTAGCAACGCTGCAAAAAGTCGTTGCTCTCCAGGCGCTGTCATTGTGATCGCAACTGTGTTTTCATCAATAGCTTCAACAGAATCGATTATTTTGAATTGATTTTTAAACGAGTCGCTTACTTGTGGAGTTTCGCCAGCTGCTGGTGCAGGAGGGTTCTTGACGAACTCTATATTTTTGACAACCGCTTCAGCGTTGAAAGGTTCGCCATCATGGAACGTAATGTTCTCATGTAGTGTAAAGGTTACAGTCTTTCCATCCTGTGAGGTTTCAAAATCTTCAGCTAACCAAGGCTCAACGGTGCCATCTGTGGCTGTACGGATAAGACCTTCATAGATGAAAGAATAGTAATGAAAGGTTCCCACGCTTGGATCGTCAAATGGGTTCATCGTTGCTGGGGCAGCTACCTGGTTAATAGTAAGCGAACCACTTGGTTTGTATTCGCCTTCTTTAATCGTGGCTCCTGCTGGGTCCTGCCCGTCAGTAGCGTTGCTGTCGTCGCTGCCGCTGCATGCCGCAGCAATCAGACTAAATGCTAAAACTAAGGCGAGTAAATGCTTACTTTTTTTCATTAATGACCCCTGAGTAGATGTGTCATCTGCAACCCTGCAGACGTTAGGTAAAACTACTACAAAGTTGTTGTAGCAGCGAGAATTTTCCCAATTTTTGACGCAAAAGACATATTTCTTTTCCCTTGCGGCTGAAATGGTGAGTAACAATATGAGTGGTTGTAAAAAAAATAAAAGATCGAGGCTCAAACTATTGAGGCTCGATCTTTTGTCTTGAGCGGATAACGGGATTCGAACCCGTATCATCAGCTTGGAAGGCTGAGGTTCTAGCCATTGAACTATATCCGCAAAACTATTTCTATTCTATTGTATTTATGTCGGGATGGTGAGATTCGAACTCACGACCCCCTGCTCCCAAAGCAGGTGCGCTAGCCAAGCTGCGCCACATCCCGTTTCCGTTTCAATACTATAGCGTAAGTTTGATCGTCTGCGTCGCAATTTATTTTGAAGCTGTAAGAAATGCTTCGGAGTGGTTCGTGATTTGCAGCATGTAGTACGTTGTTGTGTAGCTCATAGTCATGTGCTGTATGAATGGTTTAGTAGAAAAGCGATAAATAGACATGGCTTTTAGGGGTTCCTTTCGTAACGTTGCTACACTCTGAAAAGTGAAATCGACAATAGAAACTCTAGAAGAGAACAAAGTTAAAGTTTCGGTCCAGCTCGAAGATGCTGAATTTGAAAAAGAATTAAACGTTGCCTTTAAAGCGTTGGCTAAAGAAGTTAATTTGCCAGGTTTTAGGCCAGGGAAAGCGCCACGTAAAGTGCTTGAAGCGCGCATTGGGCAGCAATATGCTCGTGATGAGGCTTTTAGGACTGCGTTACCTACTTATTATAGTCAAGCGGTGAAAGAGCATGAGGTTGACGTTATCGCGCCACCCGAGTTTGACATTACCGACGGACAAACCGATGGTGCTGTTGCGTTTGATGCTGTTGTTGAGGTTCGTCCATCGGTTGAAGTTTCTGGTTATGACTCGTTTGATATCGAAATTCCGAGCCTTGAAGTAACAGAAAAAGAAATTGATGATGCTGTAGATAATCTGCGTAGCAACCAGAGCACACTAGAAACGGTTGATCGTGCAGCTGTCGCTGGAGATCGTCTTTCTATTAATATAGAAACCAATCATGGTGATGAAGTTGTCGAAGGGCTCACTACCGACAGCTATGTCTATGAGCTTGGTTCTGGCCTTGTTGTGCCAGAAATCGATGAGAATCTAGCTGGTGTGAAAGCCGGCGATGAACTTTCTTTCGAGGCGAAACATCCTGATGAGGACGAAACAGAGCCACTTCAAATTAAAATCGAAGTAAACGAAGTGCAAGAGGCTGTTTTGCCTGAAGCCACACCAGAGTGGGTAAAAGAAAACAGCGAGTTTGAAACACTCGAAGAGCTGCGAGCTGATTATCAAGAAAAGATGCTTGTCTCTCGTACGTCTGCTGCTGCGTCAGCGAGACGCACGAAACTGGCTGATGCTGTCGCCGAGCTGGTTGAAGATGATGCCGTTCCAGCTGCGATGATTGAATCAGAAGCCGAAAACCGTTTGCAAGATATGGCTATGCGTTTGCAGGGGCAAGGTATGGACTTTCAACAGTTCTTGCAGGCAACTGGGCAAGACTATAACTCTATACTTGGCGAGCTTCGAGTGACGGCGGCATCTAGCTGCAAGGTCGATTTAGCATTACGTTCAATCGCGGCCTGCGAAAATATTGAAGTCACAGACGCAGAACTTGACGAAGAGTATGCTAAGGTCGCTACGCAAGTAGATAGCACGCCAGAGAAAGTGAAGCAGCAGTTTGTAGATGCTGGACAGCTTATGGCGTTGCGGTCAGATGTGTTGAAAAGCAAAACGTTAGATTGGCTTATGGAAAAAGTTAATCTTGTTGATGAAGAAGGCAACAAAATTGATCCAGCTATGCTGGAAGAAGAATCAGAAGACAATTCTGGAGAGGACGAATAATGGTAGCCACCGCCAATGGAACCTACGTAATTCCTAACCCAACGGTTATTGAGCAAACAAGTAAAGGTGGCGAACGTGTCACCGATATTTATTCAAAGCTGTTGAGCGATAATATTATTTTCCTTGGAACACCAATCATGGATGAGATCGCAAATATTGTTTGCGCGCAACTCCTGCACCTAGAGTCTGAAAACCCTGATCGCGATATCAGCTTATATATCAACTCGCCAGGCGGCGATATCAACGCAATGTTTGCGATTTACGACACAATGCAATACATTCGCCCTGACGTCACAACAATTTGTTTCGGCCAAGCAGCTTCTGCTGCGGCGATCTTGCTTGCTGCTGGCACACCTGGGAAACGTTTAGCACTACCAAGTTCGAGGGTGTTGCTGCATCAGCCATATACAGGAGCGCAAGGTCAGGTATCTGATTTGGAGCTTGCTGCTGGCGAGATCGAGCGTTTGAAGAGCTCACTAGAGTCTATTCTAGCTAGTCATACAGGTCAGCCTGTAGACAAAATTGCTGAAGATACTGATAGAGATTTCATCCTGACCGCCGCTGAGGCTAAAAAGTATGGAATAATAGATGAAGTGATAGCCGAACGAAATGCCGCTGATACTTCTGGTCCTATTAGGGCCGTAGGTTCATAGGCGATAGGAGACTATTGTTGTGGCTAAGTTTGGTGAGGGTGGCGAACTTCTGAAATGTTCGTTTTGCGGCAAATCTCAGAAGCAAGTCAAAAAACTTATTGCAGGGCCAGGTGTCTACATTTGTGATGAATGTATAGATCTCTGTAATGAAATTATTGAAGAAGAGCTTGCCGATGGTATGGAAGTCTCTTTTGAGGATCTTGCGAAACCCCGTGAAATTTGTGAATTTCTCGATGAATACATTGTCGGTCAAGCAGATGCCAAAAAAGTTCTTTCTGTTGCTGTCTATAACCATTACAAACGAATTCAACATGGTTCGGTTTCTGCAGATGAAGTTGAGATAGCAAAGTCGAATATTTTGCTTGTTGGTCCTACTGGTTCTGGGAAAACACTGCTTGCACAGACACTTGCTCGAATGCTTAACGTGCCGTTTGCTATCGCAGATGCTACTTCTCTCACAGAAGCTGGCTATGTTGGCGAAGATGTTGAAAACATCTTACTTAAGCTAATCCAGGCAGCCGATTTTGATATTAAACGCGCTGAGACAGGCATTATCTACCTCGACGAGATTGATAAAGTGGCCCGCAAAAGCGAGAACCCTTCTATTACTCGTGATGTTTCTGGCGAAGGTGTCCAGCAGGCCCTGCTTAAAATCCTTGAAGGAACGGTGGCTTCCGTTCCTCCACAGGGTGGTCGTAAGCATCCGCACCAAGAGTTTTTGCAGATCGATACCTCGAATATTTTGTTTATTTGTGGTGGTGCATTCGGTGGTATAGAAGAAATTATCAGTTCTCGGATTGGTAAGCGTAGCGTCGGTTTTCAAGTTGTTGATGACAATGTCACAAGTGTGGTAACCGATAACGATGATTTGTTTGCACAGATTAAGCCTGAAGATTTGCTTCGTTTCGGTCTGATTCCTGAGTTCGTTGGTCGTCTCCCAGTGATTGGTTCGGTTTCTAAACTGAGCGAAGAGGCCTTAATCAAGATTCTTTCTGAACCTAAAAATGCGTTGGTAAAGCAGTATCAAAAGTTCTTTGAAATGGAAGATGTTGAGCTTGAATTTACTGAAGAAGCGCTGATTGCTATTGCTGATCTTGCGATGCTTCGAGGTACAGGTGCGCGTGGCTTACGTGCCATCATGGAAGAAGTGTTGCTTGACGTGATGTATGACGTCCCTGGCCGCACCGATGTGGGTCGTTGTGTTATCGATGCTGAAGTGGTGAAAGAAAAAGTTAATCCCACGTTAGTGCCGCGCAAAAAAATCCAACGCAAAAAAGCTTCCTAATTAGTACGGCTGTAAAGTTTGTAGACTCTTGCCCTTTAAGCTGGGGGAGTGGATTATGTACAGTCGCTAGAATTTTTAGATCGCCATATCAATCTTGAGCGTTCAAAGAAGCGTCGTCTGCCTGTAGCTGGGCAGACTGAAGCGCTTTCGTTAGAACCAATGCGGAAACTTCTTGAAGTAGTAGGGAACCCGCATGAAACATTTCGTTCTATTCATGTAACAGGCACAAACGGCAAAGGGTCGGTTTCTGCTATTGCAGCAAGCTTAATTGAGGCGAGAGATCTTTCAGTTGGGCTTTATTCAAGTCCGCATTTTGTTTCTATCAACGAGCGTGTTGTCGCAAATGGCCAACCGATTAGCGATGAGTCGTTCGCCGCTATTGTCACATTGTTAGCATCAGTCGAAGAAATGATAGATGTACCGCTGAGCTGGTTTGAATTGATGACAGCGTTAGCGTTCATCTATTTTAGTGAACAAGCGGTCGATGTTGCTGTGGTAGAAGTTGGGATGTTGGGTCGTTATGATGCGACAAATGTTATCACTAGCGATGTTGCAGTGATCACAAATGTTGGGAAAGACCATACAGACGGAAGCCCAGGTTGGCGTCGAAAGGTTGCTGCTGAAAAGGCAGGAATTTGCAAACCAACCAGCCATATCATTTTGGGAAGCGACATGGGAGACTGTGCTGATGAATTCACAAAGGTAGCAGCTAGTGAGCTTTGGCAACAAGGCGACGATTTCATACTTGCATCAAACCAGCTAAGTGTCGGAGGGCGTGTGCTTGACATTACAACGCCTGGACAGAACTATGAAGAACTCTTCGTGCCTCTTCACGGCCACTATCAAGGTGTCAATGTTGCCACAGCAGTGGCCGCAGTAGAAGCGTTTTTCTCGGCGGCTGCACCTCAAGAGCTTGTCGAACATGGTCTGTCAGAGGTTCATGTAACTGGCCGAATGCAAGCGCTGGAGAGTGAACCACTGCTTATCGTTGATTCAGCACATAATAAGGACGCTTTAGAGGCGCTCACTGCTGCAATGGTTGAAACCTTTCCTCGTGTCGGTTCGTGGGTTTTGGTTATTGGTCTTCTGCAAGGTAGAGATGTGATAGAGCAGTTACAGGCGTTAGATATCGGCTCATATGACGGCGTTATTTGTTGCGAACCTGATTCTCCTAGAGCATTGTCAGCTAATGAGCTTGCCGCAGCTGTGCAAACGTTTGGCATAGATGCCGAAGTGGTCCGCTCGCCAATAGAAGCTGTTGGTAGAGCCAAAGCAGTTGTTGGCGATAATGACCTTGTGCTTGTTACTGGCAGCGCCTATGTGGTTGGCGAGATATTGGATGTCGCAAAAAACCCTCCTAGGCTTGAATAGATACGTTATTCGGGAGCTCATGTTATGACAGAAGAATCTAGAACAAATGGAGACTCCCTTGAGCGTAGGCCTAGTAATCGTTTTGCTGCTGAACAGCTTGACCAGAAAACTGCTAAAGGCTCCGTGGAGCAGCCCGAGCGAAGCGGGAATGCTGAGGGGATGTACGATAGTGCACATCCCCTTGAGTTAGAAGGATTCACCAACATAAAAAAGATAGCCCGTGGTGGATCATCTGTTGTGTACTCGGCATTTCAGGAAGATTTCGGGCGAGAAGTCGCTATTAAAGTTCTTAGCAACCCTGAAGATGAAGCCGAATGCGTTCGTTTCGAGCGTGAATGTCTTCTCATGGGGAAGCTTTCGCCCGTGTCTGGTGTTGCGGCTATTTATACTTCTGGAAAAACGTTGGAAGGCGCACCGTATCTAGTGCTGCCGTTTTATGCTCGTGGAACTCTTCAAGACAAAATAAATGCTGAAGGTGCGATTGCGTGGCGTGAGGCTATTCGTCTAATGCGCAGTGTCGCTAAAACCTTGGTTGCTGCACATAAGTTAGAGATCAACCATCGAGATATCAAGCCAGCAAATATTTTGTTAACCGACGAAGGGTCGACTGATCTTGTTGATTTTGGTGTGGCGTCTTCTGGCTATAACGGTCCTGAAACAACGGTTGCTGGTTCACCAGCGTTTGCTGCGCCCGAAATTTTGGCAGGTAAAGCAAATCCGTCAGGTGTGATGGTTGATATCTATGGAGTCGGCGCAACACTATGGGCTTTACTAGCTGGCAAGCCTCCATTTGTGACCTTCGATGATACGGCACAAACTGCTGCGTTCGTAGCAAAAACGCCTGTTGGTAACCTTCGTGATACTGTCCCAGACGAGGTTTGTTTGACGGTCGAAAAAGCGATGTCTAAACAGCCGCAAGATAGGTTTAACTCGGTCGCTGAATTGGTCGAAGTGTTCGACCTTTTGCTAGAGACAGAAGGTTCTCACGTAGGTTTCTCTGAAGATCCGGCTGCTACAGCTGCATTGCCGATCGTTGAAATTGGAGACAGCGACATTGGCGAGCTCAGCGAGTTAGAAGACGACCAGATAGACGAAGTGGCTTCAGTGCCTACTCATGAACCGCCTGGTATGGCTACGGCTATCTTTCCTGTAGTCCCAGAACAACAAGAGCAATCTGGTTTGTCAGTTTCTTCAATGCCTGATGGGCTAGAGCCAGATGTTGTCTATAGCGATGAGATCGAGGAAAAGAAAAAGTTTCCTGTCCTTTTGACGCTTGTTATAACAGCGTTGCTTGTTATTGTCGGAGCTGCACTATTTCTCTTTGTTAAGGATCGAATAGAATCTGGCACAACGACAGTGGCTGACTATTCTGAAAGTAGCGAAGCAGAGGTAAAGACAAAGGCAGATGCTGCGCAGTGGCTATTTGAGGTAGAACGAGCTCGCGAAGACGGCTCGAAAGAAGGCGATATTATCTCGCAGGAACCTGAAGCAGGCGCCGAGCTGGCTAAAGGGGGACTCTTAAAAATTGTTGTTTCTGAAGGTCAAGAACTGCGTGAGTTGCCTGAGAAGATTGCTGACCAAGATCCTGCTACTCTTTTTGAGGTTCTAGAAAAAAATGGTTTTGAGCGGGGCGAAATCATCAAACAAAATAGTACTGAAACTATTAAAGACGCAGTCATAGAGGCACAGGTCGAAGGTAAGGAAGCTGATGGTTCATATGAGACAGGTACAGTCGTTGATCTTGTTGTAAGTTCTGGTCCTGAGATGAAGACGATTCCATTGCTTACTTCTCCTGAAGAAGTGCAAACAGTGCTAGAGCAAGAGCTTGGCTTTACAATTCGTCAAATTGATGGGTTTTCTGAAGATATCCCGCAGGGGCAAATTATCCGCACGGAACCAGCTGCAGGAGTTAAAGCAGAGGTTGGAAGTGAAGTTACAGTGGTTATCTCTACTGGGTCTGCTGAGCGTGATGTGCCAAGTGTTGACGGCATGGCTGTTGAACAAGCAACGAAGCTTCTAACCGACCAAGGTTTCGAAGTCGAAATAAAAAATGAGGCACCTAATAATTGCAGAATTCGAGTTAGGAATAGAAATGAATGCAGTTTGTATCAGGCTAATCTAGTGTGGAAGCATTCTCCGAGCGGGAAACGAAAAGCTGGCGATAAGATCACGCTGTATTATCAAAACCCTGCAGGAGGGTTTTTTGAAGAAGGCGATGATGACGACTAGTGGTGTTTGTATAGCCGTCGAACCAAAAAGTAATTAACAGAAGTAGCGACAAAGCCGATAGGTCAACTATACTTACCGTTGTGACAAGAACTCTACTTATATGTAAGCCTGACGCTGTTGAGCGTGGCTATGTCGGTGAAATATTCGGTCGTCTAGAGCGTAAAGGCTTAAAATTAGCCGCTGTTGAAATGCGCACGCTGGATGACGATACGTTAGCTGAACATTATCGTGAGCATCAAGAAAAGCCATTTTATGCTGATCTTGTGTCGTTCATGAAAAGAAGCCCCGTCGTAGTCGCTGTTGTTGAAGGTCCTGAAGATACATTCGCTATTGTAAGAACTCTTATGGGTTCGACAAATCCTGCAGAAGCATTGCCAGGAACAATCCGAGGCGATTTGGGAACTGAAATGACAGAGAACCTCGTTCATGGTTCTGATTCTGCCGAGTCGGCGGCAAGGGAAATAAAGATATTTTTCCCTGAGCTTCTGTAAGAGAATGTTTGTTATTGTACATGCCCTCAGTAGTGCAGCTGCGCTCAGTACGTTAACACGCAGCTTGGTGTTTACGTTATGTGGGGTTAGTGCTAAAACTCTAAGAGATACTTAGTGTTTGCAAAAAATAATTTTTAAGACGAATCCGGCGATTAGCCCGATTCGGTGTCAGCGTATCCGCTGGCCGAAGGGAATATCATGTCTGAAACGTCCGCCACTAATAAGGCGGAAAATTCGGGAAAGAAAGAAAATCCAGGAAAGAAAGTAGTACGAAAAAAACCAAAAATTGGCGATAGTAGGCCTGCTCCTCAACCTGAAAATGAATCTAAAAAGACAGGCGGCAAATCTGAAAATAGACGCCGTCGTTCTCGTAAAAATACTACAAAAGAGAATGTTGCTTCTGATTCGACGTCTGAGTCTGAATCGAAGCCTAAGTCTCGCCGCCGTTCGCAGTCAAAACGTCGACGCAAACCTCGTTCAAAACCGGTTGAACAAATTGTTGTTGACAGCGAAGTTGAACTTAACGAGAAGGACTTGAAAGCTCGCCGTGGTCGTTCACGTAAAGGGCGTCCAGTTGGTCGCTATCTTATGGTTGTTTCTCGACAAGAAGAGGCAACACACATTGCAATTTTAGAGGGGAGAACACTAGTTGAATACTATGTTTCTCGCCCGACAGATAATGTCTCGCAGATTCACGGAAACATTTATTTAGGAAAAGTACAAAATGTGCTTCCAGGTATGGAAGCGGCTTTTGTCGATATCGGCACGCCAAAAAATGCTGTTATTTATCGCGGTGATGTGCAATATGATAAAGATGATTTTGACGGCGCGTCGGCAGCTCCGAAGATTGAGCAGATCCTCAAAGCTCGTCAAGGGATTGTCTGCCAGGTAACAAAGAACCCTATCGCTCATAAAGGGGCGCGTTTAACTTCTGAAGTTTCGCTGCCTGGTAGGTTCGTTGTTTTCGTTCCTGAAAGCGACACGTTTGGTATTTCAAAACGTTTGCCTGATTCTGAGCGTAAACGTCTCCGTCAGATTCTTGACAAGGTTAAGCCGAAAGGTCACGGTCTTATTGTTCGCACTGCTGCTGAAAATATTACAAAGCAGGAGATAGAGCGAGATATTATTGGTTTGGTTGAACAGTGGGAACAGATCAAACAGCTTGCGTCAAAGTCGAAGGCGCCGTCGTTGTTGTATCACGAGCCCGATATGTCGGTGCGTGTGATTCGTGAAGAGTTCAATAAAGAATATCGTGGTGTCGTTATCGACGATAGTTCTCTTTATAAAGATGTCTCAGAATACGTTTCTATTATTACCCCTGCGCTAGCTGATCGTGTGGAACATTATGATCCAGCAACTGAATCGCTGCCGCTGTTTGAGCGGTATCATGTCCAAGAACAACTAGCAAAAGCGTTAGATCGCATGGTATGGCTTCCTTCGGGTGGTTCACTTGTGATCGAGGCAACTGAGGCTTTAACAGTTATTGATATTAACACAGGCAAAAACGTTGGAAAATCAAACCTCGAAGACACAGTTTTCCGCAACAACCTTGAAGCAGCTGAAGAAATAGCGCACCAACTTCGCTTGCGAGATATCGGTGGCATCATCGTTATCGACTTTGTCGATATGGAAAGTAAGCAGCATAGAGAAGAAGTTGTGAAGGTCTTTAAAAAGGCGCTGAGTCGAGACAAAACAAGAACACAAGTGTATGCAATTTCCGAGTTGGGTCTTGTCGAAATGACTCGAAAACGCATTGGCGAAGGTTTAATTGAATCATTATCTGCTCCTTGCGAACATTGCAATGGTCGAGGTCTAGATTTTGATGCTGACCCAAGAACTAAAGTAGTGCTTTCGTAAATTATTGAGAACTTCGACGCTCGCTTGCCGTGTGTATTCTATAGTAACTCACTTGAGAAGTAGCTTTGGTGCTACATTCCATTGGTCTGCGCGACGCCGGCGCTTCCGTCAACTCGCCAAGTAGCAGAAAGCCGATTGCGTGTATCTAGCGTTTCTGGATCAACGCCGACTAAGACATCAGATTTGAGGAGACGAAGCGCGGCTAGTGGTGTTGTAATGAATGAAGTGACATCTTGGAAAGGTGTTGTTGGATCCCAATGTCGGTCACCAACAAGTTTACGATAGTTTAGATCGCCTTTAAATAACACTAGATCTTTCTCGTTCCACTCATCAACCAATGTTGGAACGTCTCGAAATTCAAGCGGTTGAACGTGTAGCTGCGATGCTTCAGTTATGATCTTCTCAGCGTTTATATAGCTCTGAATAGATTTTTGTAGCCATTGAGGCGCACCGCCAACCAGCTGATTAAAGTCTCCTTGCGTCGCATCAGAAACAAAGTAAGGCCAAGGTTTTAGTTGGTACGTTATTTTGTCAGCCCAAGCGTTGTCTAGAATCACTAGTCCTAAAAGAAGGTCTGCTAGTAGCTCTTCGCCAGTGTTGTCACAAACGATAGTAATCTCATTCGTATCACCATCGGCGATAAAAGTGGCAAGTTCATCAACGTCGTTGATGACGAGATTCGAGAAAGTATTTCTATCGTGGACACCTTCGTTAGCTCCTGCTTGAAAGCCAAGATCAGCGCCGTTGCCCACAATTGTTGTAAAGATAGCGTTGCGTAGTTTTTCCGAAGGCTCGCTAATGGTTTTGAACGTAGCAGCCATCTTGCGCATTGGACTGTTCCATGTTGGTTGCTTCAGGGCCGTAAAAGGGTCGACGAGAAACGACTCGCCTTCATACAGGTAGCCAACGGCTTCTATAAGCATGCGATAGAAATAGTTTTCAGCCCAGATAAATGGTGTTTCAAGCAGTTTCTGGCCCTTGTATATTTGAACCTGGTCAGCCCAGAACTCACAATCGAGGCCTCGCAGCGGCACAGCTTCAACAATAGCCTCAGTAGGGTTGGTAAGAATCTGGGTGGCAGCGTTAGGAATGAAGCTAGATCCTTTTAAAACATCTTCAATAATAAGAGGGTTGCGCTTGGTCATGACGTTCCACCCAAATGACCCTGGCGTTAGCATGATCGGATCTGTAGGCATTATTCAGTTGGTTCGAATGTGA
Source organism: Acidimicrobiales bacterium (assembly GCA_020629155.1). Lineage (GTDB taxonomy): Bacteria > Actinomycetota > Acidimicrobiia > Acidimicrobiales > SZUA-35 > JAHDDW01. Next base: position 99,380 of record JAHDDW010000004.1, read on the forward strand.
GCGACGCCGAGTTGATGCAGTAGCGTTGCCCCGTTGGTTTCGGGCCGTCATCGAATACATGGCCAAGATGAGCGCCACATTGTTCACAAAGCACTTCTGTACGTGTCACAAAAAGCTTTTTGTCAACTTCTGTTGCGATAGCAGCGCCATCGGCGGGTTGGTAGAAACTAGGCCAGCCACTGCCAGAGTCATATTTTGTTTCGCTGGAAAAAAGCACAGTGTCACAGACTACACAGTTGTAGACACCTTCTTCTTTCGTGTCGTGGTAGTCACCTGTGAATGCCCGTTCGGTGCTGCCTTTTTGTGTCACCTCATATTGTTGCGGTGAAAGCTTTGCACGAAGTTCTTCGTCGGTAAATGTTTTCTTATCCATAAGCTAGAGCGTAGCAGCTAAGCAATATGACACCAGTTGCCTTCGCTAATGATTTCTAGTTCACTATCTGTCACCCACATAGCGGTTTGATCATCAATCGCATAGATCGGGAAATCTGCTTGAGCAGCTTTAGCCACTATCCACTCATCTGTGCGTTCTGGAAACTCTTCAGAATACATATGTGGTGCATAGAATCATTAGTAATCCCATTTGAGGTAAGAAGCATTTTCATAGCTGCAGCGTATCGGTTGAAGGTGTCGTTAATCCTAGCCGTTGTGCTACAATTCGCCTTATTGAAAAACTCGGTGGTCGCTTCACGCTAGACTTGTTCTCTATGAGTGACAATAATTTTTCAGTGGATCTTCATGGCGTTGTAGAGCTTCTTTCTAGCCACCTGTATAGTGGTCCGCAGGTATTTATTCGTGAGCTTCTACAAAATGGTGTTGATGCAGTAACCGCTAGAGTTGAAAGTGATCAAGCCTCTTCTGAAGAAGGTTCGGTTACTTTCACGATAGGTGCTGATGGTAAGCGTCCCACTCTGGCGGTAACCGATGAAGGTCTTGGTTTAACAGCAGACGAAGCGCAGCAGTTTATGAGTGTGATTGGGCGGTCATCGAAGCGAGACGAAATAGGGCTAGCTCGTGAAAGCCTTATCGGCCAATTCGGTGTCGGCATTTTGAGCTGCTTTACCGTTAGCGACGATATCATAGTCACGAGTCAGTCATCAAAAGGTGGCCCAGCAGTACGTTGGGTAGGCAGCAGCGACGGCACCTGGTCGTTGAGCGAGAAAGACCCAGAAACAGAAAAACCTTATAGCCATCCGATAGGCAGCACTGTTGTGTTGAAAGCTCGACCTGGCGAAGAGAAATATTTTCAACGAGAATTTGTGGCCCAATATTTAGCATTCTATGGCGAACTGCTTGACCATAAAATTTGGTTACGTGAAGAAGGACAAACGCCGATACTACTATCGAAAGACAGCGAACCGCTGCACCACCCTGACGTCGATACAGAAGCAACTCTAACGTTAGGGCAAGAGCTGCTCGGGTTCAGAGCACTTGATGCGTTTCCGATCAAATCTATAGCAGGGCAAACGCAAGGTGTGGCTTTTGTTGTGCCTTATGAGCCTGCTCCAAACGCGGTGCAAAAACATCGTGTCTATGTAAAAGGCATGTTAGTCAGCGAAGGCACCGACCGAGTATTGCCTGATTGGACCTTCTTCATACGGTCGGTGCTGCTTTCAGACGGGTTGAAACCGACAGCTTCACGCGAAGAACTGCATCAAGATGAAACGCTGAGCCTTACTCGGGCTGAACTTGGCGAATCTGTTCGCGAATACCTTCTTTCACTAGCAGCGAATGACCCACAGCGTTTACGTTCTATCGTGGAGGTTCACCATGGAGCGATGAAAGCGCTTGCTATCCACGACCCTGAATTTCTTACGCTCGTTATTGACTGGCTGCCTATCGAAAGCTCGCAAGGTCGCACAACATTTGGCGAGTTCCGTCGCAGTAACCCCGTGGCAGCCTACACCTCGACCGTTGATGAATTCCGTCAGCTTGCGCCTATCGCAACAGCGCAGGGGATAGGTCTTCTCTGCGGAGGCTACACCCATGATGAAGCATTAATCGCTGCTGCTGCGCAACATCTTGACGATTTTAGCGCTGATGCAGTGCAAATCGACGATCTTTTTAGTGGCTTTGGTGCGTTAACACCTGAAGAAGAAGCGCAAGCGAAACCATTGGTGGATATAATCTCGCCACGAATCGAAGCGCTAGGGGTTGAACTAGCGGTGCGACGATTTGAGCCGCATGAAACGCCTAGCTTGCTAGCTATGGACGAAACGGCAACTCGTTTGCGATCGCTGCGTCGCAGTCAAGAGCAAAGCAATGATCTGTTCGCTGCTATTGTGGGGGCAGCAGCGCAGGCGCAAGAAGCGAACAGCCGCCCGATGTTTTGCCTCAATATCGCAAACCCTATTGTGCAGCGTTTAACAGATAACGTTGAAGCTGAAATAGCATGTCATAGCGTTGAGGTGCTTTATTTGCAAGCGTTGCTTATGGGCCATCACCCGCTTGGCCTGGCTGAAACAGCGCTTTTAAACACGTCACTTTCAGCAATTATTGATACAGCAACGAAAAATATTAGCTAAACGAGGTTACAACTATGTCTACTGCACAGGAAATTTTAGATACTCAATATGACTTGTCTGTTGTCGAACGCCGAGTTGCGCTTGCACATGCGATAGATTTAGCCGATGCCGAACAAGACATAGATCTTGCTTTCCGTGCTCGAAAAAACCTTATCTCTGCGTTGTATGGTTCTTCTAGAGGTGTTGAAATGATGGCAGCGTTTGGCTGGTGTCTCACGAAACATGACGAAGACCCAAAACGGTTCCCTCTAGATTTGTGGTATTACAAATGGGTAGCTTCAGATATAACTAGTGAGTCTGCGATTAGTCGTGAACAAGCTATGGCATTGCTAGACGATGTTGAGACTCGTTTTGAGAAGGAAGGAGCTGCGGCAGGGCCAGCGTTGAAGCTGCGATTAACAGCAGCGAGAGAATTTGGAGACACAGCAGAAGTTGAAAGGCTTTTTGCTCTCTGGCAGCCGTTACAAGCTAACCGCTCGGGTATTCTTAACGATTGTAAAACATGTGACATTGCTAAAGAAGTGTCAACACTTTCTTATCTTGAACGTTATGAAGAAGCAGTGGAGGCCGGCTCGGGGTTTATTGAAGAGAAACTTTGGTGTGGCAGTCAACCACAAGCTGCGCTTGCGGGACTGCTGAAACCTTTGAGAGAGGTGGGCCGCGATGAAGATGCAGACCGTTGTTGCGAACGGAGTTTAGAGCGCATCGGCGATGATTATGACTATGTGCGTAGCTTCGGTTTACATGTAAAACACTATGTTGCGCGAGATGAAGTTAAGAAAGCGCTTGCTTTAGTAGCTCGCACAATGCCACACATTGACCCTTGCGAGAACGATCGTTTCTGGTATTTCTCTGCTGTCGAGAAAGCTATAGCAGCCGCTGAAAAAGCCGAAATCGCCGAGAAAGACTATGGATTTAATCCGAAAGAAATAGCTGGACAGGTGCAAAAATTGGCGCAAGCTTTTGACCTACGTAACGGAAATTCTTACTACAGCGATCAACTGGCATAACTTTTATAACCTTAAAAATAGCAGTTCCACAGCCCTAAAGTTGAAACAAGCAGCATTCTTGTTGGTAGGTAAAGTTATTTTACTGTTGCGCGCTTGTCTTAGTAAGATATTTCAAGATACTAAGGGCGGTATCTTTTTCGTCCGAGACTAAGAGCAGGACCACAAGATCAAAGGTGAGGTTATGAGTGAATTTGAAGATATCGAGATTTGGGGGGAGAAAGATAAAACATCTAGTTCTTCCGTCAAAAAAGAGAAAAAAGAGAAAGCAGTAGCCGCTGAAGCTAGTAGTTCTAGTTCTAGTTCTAGCAAATCATTACTATATGGTCTTCTTGGCTTTCTGTTTCTAGGAGCGCTTGCTGTTGGTGCCTTCCTTCTGTTGTCAGGTGGTGATTCAACTGATTCTGCTGATGGAGGTAACTCAGTTGGAGAAAAGAATGGTTCGGAAACAAGCGGTGGCGAAGGTGGCACGAACGAATCTTCATTAGAAGCGGCGAAAAATGGAGGTAAAACCGAAGACGGTACTCCTTTGTTGATTGTTGCAGATAGTTTGCCTTTCCCTGACTCAACTGAGCTGCAAGATAAAGTGAAGGGCGACGGTTCTGCTTGGATCGTTGCTGATCAGAAAAACCTCCGATTCAAGGTGAGCGGTGAAGTTCCTGACGCGGCTTCTAAAGAGGCGATCGAAAAATCTATGAAACAAACGTGGGGTGATCTTGCTAAAAGCGAGATAACAGTAAACGATTCGCTTGCAGGCGGTCCATGGCTTCAAGACATGCCTGGGGTGATGAGAAACCTAGCAACTATGGGCATCGATACGTCAATTTCGGCGAATAACTCAAAAATGTACTTCGACGGAAACGTGCCAAGCGATATTTATATGAAAAGCTTCACTGGGTCACTGAAAAAATACGAGAATCTTCCGGAGATTGAGAACAATCTCGCTCCAGCAGGTTTAGTCGATCAAGAAATTGATATCCAAGTTGAAGATGGCAAAGCGACACTTGCTGGTTTTGTGCCTTCACAAGGCATGATCGACACGCTTGAATATTATCTTCAGCAACAATATGGTCCAGCTAACGTTGTGAACACGATGACAGTTCGCGAAGATTCGGTTCCTAGTTTCCTTATTCTTGGGTTCGATAACAACATTAAAACCTTTAGCGCCTTCAGCTCTCATAGGTTGAAAGTGGCATTTAATGAAAAAGCGCAGCAGCGCCAGTTCTCTGGTGCGATCACTTCTGGTATTGCGTTTGAACAAGGATCAACGAATCTTTCGCCAACACTTGTTGCTTCTCTAGAAGGCTTCATTAATCTTTCTAACCGTACAGGACGCCCAATTCAAATTATTGGTCATACAGATACAGACGGTGATGCAGCCTTTAACTTAGAGCTAAGCAAGCAGAGAGCTGAGGAAGCTAAGAAAGCCTTTATCGAGCGCGGTTTCCCTGCTGAGCGTATAAATACATTTGGGAAAGGGGAAGAGCAGCCTTTGGTTGAAGAGAACACTCCAGCGGACAAAGAGCTGAACCGTCGAGTTGAAATTATTATGGGTGAACTCGAAGAGTAAATACACGCACAACGTTTCATAGAGTGCAAAGGTCTCAGCTGTAACAGTTGAGACCTTTGTTTTTGTTTTGGCTTGGTGAAGCTTCGGTTGCATAGATAAAGCGGATGCGTCGTAGCTGGTGTCCGTCATCTTCGTCATAGCGTCTACCAAGGTCTTCAATAAAAGCATCTCTGATGGCTTCAAGGATCCCGTCATCCCCAACTTAATCCCGTCATCCTCGGCTTAATCCCGTCATCCCCAACTTGATTGGGGATCTCTCCTTGGTTAGATTCCCAGTCGTGGCTGGGAATGACGTGGTTGTGGCTGTTTGTTATCCAAAGGCAAGCGGTGATCATCTTTTTGTTGCTCCTTTGGCATTGCTTGCAGATGGAATTGGCGCTGCGATGGAAATCTATATGTCATCTCGCTGGGGAACGTTTGGTTTTGCTATGGAGTTTGCTTCGGCCCCCTTGAATGACTGCTGCGGTCGTTCACCTATAAGAAATGGCAACGCTTGTGCTAAGACAAACGCCGCTCGTGGTCAAATCGTCGTCAAGTTGCTAGCGTTGTAGCATGACTGAACCATCTGAGCTTAACCGTTTTTCTTCTCGCATCACCCAACCTGCAAGTCAGGGTGCGTCACAAGCGATGTTGCATGCGACAGGTCTAACGAAAGACGATTTTTCAAAAGCGCAAGTTGGTGTTGCGTCTTGTTGGTATGAAGGTAACCCGTGCAATATGCATCTGAACGATTTGTCGGGTCGTGTGAAAAAAGGTGTTGTTGAGGCAGATCTTGTTGGTATGCAATTCAACACGATTGGTGTGTCTGATGGTATTTCTATGGGAACTGATGGTATGTCGTATAGCTTGCAATCGCGTGACCTCATTGCTGACTCTATAGAAACCGTGATGGCTGCGCAATGGTATGACGCGCTCGTTGCGCTGCCAGGGTGTGACAAAAATATGCCTGGTGTTGTGATTGCGATGGGGCGGCTGAACCGTCCATCAATTATGGTCTACGGCGGCACAATCAAACCTGGTTGCGCAACGATCGGCGGCGAAGAAGTCAAACTTGATGTAGTTTCAGCGTTCCAAAGCTATGGCCAGTCACTCGCAGGGCAAATCACCGAAGAAGAACGTCAAGAAATAGTCGCCAAATCTTGCCCAGGCGCTGGTGCATGTGGCGGTATGTATACCGCAAACACCATGGCAACCGCTATCGAAGTGATGGGTTTATCGTTGCCATATTCATCGTGCACCCCTGCGTTAGATCAGGCAAAATATGACGAATGTGCTGCTGCTGGGCCTGCGATGCGTAACTTGTTAGAACAGAACTTGCGTCCAAGACAGATCGTGACGCGACAGTCACTCGAAAACGCCATGGTTGTAACGATGGCGTTGGGTGGGTCAACAAATGCTGTGTTGCATATGATTGCTATGGCACACGCATTTGGTATCGAACTCACGCTTGACGATTGGCTTGCCACAAGTAATCGTGTGCCCCTATTGGCAGACTTGAAGCCTTCAGGCAAGTATGTGATGGAAGAGCTCCATGCTGTTGGTGGGGTGCCTGGTTTTGTGAACTATTTGTTAGAGAAAGAGTATCTCGACGGTAGCCAGCTGACGGTGACAGGCAAAACGTTAGCCGAAAACGTTGCTAATGCTAACCTGGAAGCGAGTCAAGAAGTGGTAGCGAAAATAGAAAACTCGCTGAAACCACGGGGCCATATCAGCATTTTGCGAGGCAACCTTGCGCCTGGGGGAGCGGTAGGAAAAATCACTGGCAAACAAGGGTTGCGATTTAGCGGTCCAGCGAAAGTATTTGATTCAGAAGAAGCAATGCTTGAAGGCTTAGAGAAAGGAAAAATTGTTTCTGGCGACGTTATTGTGATTCGCTATGAGGGGCCAAAAGGTGGCCCTGGCATGCCAGAAATGTTGACACCGACAAGCGCGCTGGCTGGCACGGGTTTTCTTGACGATGTTGCCTTGATTACTGATGGTCGTTTTTCTGGCGGGTCGCACGGGTTTATTATCGGCCACGTTGTGCCAGAGGCCCAAGAAGGCGGCCCGATAGCGCTAATCGAAGAGGGCGATATCGTGACCATCGATGATGATGCACATACGATTGAAATGGCTGTGTCGGAAGAAGAGCTTGCAACACGTAAGGCAAACTGGAAACAGCCAGCATTCAAAGCGTCATCAGGCACACTCTGGAAATATATTAAAAGCGTCGCTGACGCTAGCGCAGGGTGTATAACAGACGCGTAAACCCTTACGAGCCAGGTAATAGAAGCAGAAAAAGTAAAAAAGCACGAAACTATTTTCGTGCTTTTTTACTTTTTGCTTTGTTTTCTCTAGCTGAAGCCGATGTGTGTTGTGTGCTCGGTGAGGGTTGGGTATGTCAGTTTTCTATTTCAAGGTGTTTTGTATGTTTAGGTTGCGTGTTGGGTTAATGCCTGTCATAACAGTGTTTGTTTTGTTGGTGTCGGTGTTTTTGCCTGTTTCTTTGGCTGGTGCGGTGTCTCAGAATGAGATTTTGGTGAATGTGTTGTATGATGGCACACCCGATTTTGATGCTGATTCCGGTGGTTCTGTCACTGCTACTGGCGCTGTTCCTGAGCCGCATACTCCTGGTTTGGATGCTGGGGCGAATAATAATGTTGTGCGTACGCATGACCAGTATGCGTTGCGTGTTGATTGGAATATCAACGAGGATGAAGCGACTGGTGTTGCGGTAACTGTTGTGCTGCCTGATCATAGTGTTTGGTTGCCTGATGACACGGGCATGTTCTCAGGGTGCGATCCGACGTTGTCAACGATTTCAGCTGACGGTCGTACACTCGTGTGCGAGTTAGGTGATCAACTTGAAGGCTCCAACGGTGTGTTCCGCCCGATAGCTTTGTTGCAAGAAAGCACCGATGACACAACATTCACCGTCGATGCTGTTCTAACAACTGATGATGACACGACTGGTGTTACCGACACCACCGACCAGGAATTGACTGTTTCTGAAGCGCCGTCTGGCAACTGGATTAAACAAGCACCAGAAATATCTGATCCGGTCACGGTTGATGGTGTTGAAGGCTATGTTGTGTTGTTCCCTCTTTCACTCATCGACTATAGCCAAGGTACTGAACCTGTTCGTGGTGCTGGCCCGATAGCGACAACAGGGCTTGATTTGAATGACCATTTCTGGGGAGCTCCTGCTGGGACAACGGTAGCTACTGCGGCGCAAATGACAGCAGCAGGGGCAGGATTCACTGGCCGCACACCGTGTGGTGCCTATGACGGTACAGGAACATACCCAGTGACTGGCGGCACATGGACATGCGGAACCGCCACAACACCGAACAGCTACCCTGTTGTACCAATTTCAGTGGCGGGTTACACAATCGCGCCAGCGCCAGCATTGAACGCTGACGGAACACCAAACCAGGTCGGCAACGCAACAATCGCTGCGCAAGGACAAATCGGATTCTGGCTACCCAAAACAGCCGTCGACGATGAAATCGCAAACGGAGATAACGACTCACCAACCTCAGCAATATTCGAAAACACAATCGGTTCAGACCCAGACACCACCGCAATCGCATCACAAAACGACGTAACAGGCGACGCCATCCCAGGCACATCAGGACCAGCCCCTGAAACCTCGACCGTCGGCGACCCACAAACCCCAGACAACAACACACGCCACGCACAATTCGGAATAGGAGCGAGCACAGCAACAGGTCCAGGCGCTACTGTGTCACATAATATAAGATTTCGTCCAGGCCCGTTACAACTGATAGAGAGTAGCTTATATGGAACCCCTCGCTTAGGCCCTTACGTAGCTGAAACAGGCATGGGATGGTTCCCAGGCAACTATTTTGCGTCACTTATCGCGTTCTCTGGAGGTGACCGTATCGGTGAAACTCCTCGCGGTGCCACGATCACAATAGATACACAAGTATTAACTTCCGATAATACAATTGGCAGTGGCACGCTGTTTGATGCTCCTATTTCAGGTTGTGTAGCATTTGACACGGCGCATTACACAATCAAAGAATATGGACCTATCGATGTTGCTATCACACCTGGAGTTGACACCAATAATCCTCCTATCACTGGCGGTTACACCTTGCCTGGTTCCAACACTGGCATACTCGCTCATGTTGAAACAGGTGCTGCTGGAAGTTACTCTGGGTGGCGTGCAGGCCAGCGTCTTGGTTTAGGTGATTTGGATTATCCGTATACGGTTGAGTTTACTGACGCGCCTGTGCAGTATCATAGCGGTGCTTCTTTTGGTGCTGATGAAGATCAGATCACGTGTGATAATGGTGATGCTGGTGACGCTGGTTGGGTTGATGCTACTGACACCGCTGGCCTTGCGGTGTTCGACACCGTAGATCCAGGTGATGGGTTGTATGAGGGTATCACAAAAGCGCGTATTCGTATCACTGAACCATTCAGCTGGGAAAGAACAGCAAACGGCGATAAATACCATGGCATCCGCGCATTATTCCAAGCTGAGGTGAAAGCTGATTTGTCGGTTAATACGGTGAATCAAGAGTTGCATGCAATGATGAGTCACACCTTCGGCGAGGTTGATCCAGCAACGGGTGTGTCGAATATGTTGCCCTATGACGGGTTCACATCAACAAATCCACTTTCATTTGATAACTGCCGCCCATATAGCACTGGACGTTGGGAGGCGAATGGTAATCAGGTGCAAACATCGACGGGTTGGTGCAACAACTTGTATCAGGATGACGGCACAAGTTCGTTTGACACAACAGATCTTGTTGATTGGGACAACAACTCATGGCACTTCGGGTTTGACCCTCCAAACGGTGGCTCTGCATACGAGCTAGCTTCTGGCGACATGATTAAGATTGTTGAGGCTAATTTGGGGCTATCAAAAACGAATGTTGATGGTGTGAGTGACGTTACTGATAACGGCGATCTCGCCCAGTTCACGATCCGTCCATCTGTGGTTGGTTCGACGCAGGAAGCGTTAACGAATGTTCGTTTGTCTGACAATTTGCCTTCGTACTATCATTTCGTCAGGTTTGTGTCTGGTCCGAGTAGCCCTGGTGCTACGTGTAACCCTCCTGCGACACCTGACGGAACTATCACATGCCAGTTCTCTGAGCCGAACCCAGCGACAGATACCGGCTTGTTGCCTGCAGGACTTCCTGGCGGCTGGTCAGACGAGTTCACTATTGAGGTTGAAGTAGTAGGCGCGACCGCTGACGCGAACAGTCCTGTTGCGTTGACAAACAGTGCGAATGTTCTATCTTCTGGTCTCGGCCCGTGGGATCCAGACAACGACGAATTCATAGGTGAGGTGCAAGCAGCGTCGAAATCTAAATGGTCTTCAGCACGTTCGTTTATGCCGCTTGCTTCTGAGGAGGGTGCTGTTATCAAAGCGGTTGACACGTTGGAAGGGCCTTGCACGACACATCCTACAATGTCGCCTGTTCCTGCTGATTGGGCTGATAACTGTTCACTCATTGCGTTGAATGACAACATGTCGTTCACGCTTTCGTTCACGAACGAAGGTAACACTGATTTAACTGATCTAGAAATCGTTGATGTGTTCCCACACAACGCAGACGAAACAGAACCAGCATCAAACACTGTTATCGACGGTGTCACCATCCCAACGATCGGCGATGGACGCACCCCGCAATCAGTTATTTCCGGGACACTTGGATACGTGTCACTCACACCGATCACAACGCCGTCTGGTTCGACAGTGACCACATGGGTAACCAGCGATGACCCATCCACTATTTCTCGTGATGCGGACGTGACTGTCGGTAACACAATCAACACGTGGTGCGACACTATCGGCGGCACAGTGCAATCAGCTCCGACTGTTCCCAGCGCTTGCCCAATGACCCCAGAAGAAGTCACCGCAACCTATACCTTGATTGACGGCCCGATCGCTCCGAACGAGACTGTTGAACTACAGTTAACACTCGATAGCGAAGATGATCGTTGTAACGATGTGTGGACCAACACGTTCGGCGCGCGCACCAACGAAATCGGTTTACCAATCCGTAGTAATGATGTGACGGTTATGACAAGCTGCGAACACGACCTCAACCTCAAAAAAACGGTTGACCCCACGTGGGCACCAGGTGCTGATTGGATCACCCCGGGTGTGACCACTGTTCCGTTCCTTATCGAGGTGACAAACGAAGCCGACATTATCGAAGATTTCGATGTGACTGACTACATCGACACCGCTACCTGGACATTTGATGTAGCAAATAACCCTGACGCTTCGACAACAGGTGATACGACACTCCCATATACATGGGACGCTAGCGACCCTACAGCTGTTGTCGCAGCTATAGATGGGCCACTGCAAACAGACGAAACCGTTACCATCCCAGTTGTTCTCACGATCGAAAACCCAGCAGGTGGGTTGGATAACGTCGCGGAGATCTCCAGGTTTGATACAGACGGTGACTCTTCTAATGGAGATAGTGACCCTGATAACCCGAATAACCCAGCATCAGGACCGATCATCGATACCGACTCAACACCAGACGCTACTAACGACGACCCACTTGTTGATGATGTGACCGATAATAGCGATGGCGATGAGGACGACCATGACATCGCGTCGATACCGTTCTATGATCTAGAGCTCATCAAAACACTCGGCGATCCAGCAGTTGACTTTACTGCGATGACCGCAACGTTTGATATCACGGTGAATAACCAATCCAGCGCTGATGTGTATGGTGTTACTGTGGCTGAGTACGCGCCTGTTGGCCTAGCATATAACCCGACAGCAACACAAGCGCTGTGGACAACAAACGGTTTAACATCAGTTGCTGACGGTTCACCAGTGTTCACAATCGACACCATACCAGTCAACGGTAGTGTCACGTTCCCGCTTGTGTTTGACATTACTGACTTGTCGGCGTCGCCGTTTGTGAACGCTGCTGAAATCAGCGGGTTCGATACAGACGACGACCCAACAAACGAGCCATCTATATTTGCTGTCGATGTGGACTCAACACCAGACGACATCAACGACGATGACGCTATCAACCACAACGAAAACAACTACGACGCTGATGGTGATGGCAACGTTAACGAACCAACCGATGGTGATGAAGACGACCACGACTACGAAACACTCGACCTCACCTACAGCGTCGGCAACCAAGTCTGGTACGACACAAACAACAACGGTCAGTTTGACGCTGGTGAAATATCTATCGAAGGTGTAACAGTTGAACTATTCACTGATGCTGATGGTGACGGGCTGCCTGATGACACAAACGGCGATGGTGTCATCGACTCTGCCGACGCGGTAGCGACAACGACAACTGATGCTGACGGCGCGTATCTATTCGACGGTCTCGCTGCTGGCGACTATATCATTGGCATAGCGCCAAGCAATTGGAATGCAGGTGGACCACTCGAAGGGTTCTTGCCTTCGACACCAGTATCAAGCGATGCTAACGATGATGTTGACGATGATAATAACGGTGCTGCTGGCGCTCATGGGTATGTCTGGGCGACGCCGATTACCCTCGGCGACGCAGCCGAACCAGCAGGAGAACCAGGCCACATCAACGACACTCATGTAGACGTGCTATCTAACTTGACGGTTGATTTCGGTTTCTGGGAACCAGCACTCGACCTAACAATAGAGAAAACGCTTGTAAGCGAAGGGCCGTTTAACATCGGCGATAACGCAACATTCGCATTGGAAGTCACCAACACCGGAAACGTGACAGCAGCCAATATCGAAGTAATCGATCAGCTGCCAGCGTCCATGAAACTCAACGACGCTAACTGGACAGAAAACAGTGACAACTCAGCAACAACTGTGATCGCTGGGCCGCTCGCGCCAGAAGAAACAACAACCGTTGAAATCACTGTTGAAATCCTCGACGCAGGCGGGCTGGAAAACACTGTCGGGTTCGGCGAAATAACCGCTGTCGATGCAAACGGTAACACGTTAACGTACCCTGACGGGAACGCGATAGCCGAAGTGGACACCATCGACGGAGGAGAACCAGCCGACAACGCAAGCGTCGCAGGCCTCCAAGTAGACCCACCAGAACCTGAACCTTCTATAGCGTTCACAGGAACAAACGCATCGCTGCTACTCGCAGCGCTAGCAACCCTACTCACAGCAGCAGGAATCTTCCTACAACGCAAAACAAGAACAAACTAACCCACTAACACAAAAATTATGAAGTTCGGGATCTTTCAGAATAATTACTGAAAGATCCCGTTCCTATGTTTGAAGTATTTGACTAGGATGCATATCGGCTACGGCGTGTTTGTGTTAGCGTAGCGGTCATGGAAAATACACGCGAGAAAGCTCAATCTTGGTGGAGTCACGCCACTGTTTACCAAGTCTATATTCGTTCCTTCGCAGACGGAAACGGCGATGGTATCGGCGACATAGAAGGTCTGCTTTCACGCATGGACTATCTAGTTGATCTTGGTGTCGACGCTATTTGGATTAACCCATGGTATGAATCTCCTTTAGCCGATGGTGGCTATGATGTCTCTGACTATCGTGCGATAGAGTCACGTTATGGGACGCTCGCACATGCAGAAGAGCTGATTGGTCAAGCTCATGACCGTGGCATCAAAGTTATCGCCGACCTTGTCCCTAATCACACTTCAGAAAAACATGCGTGGTTCCGTGAAGCGACATCTTCGAATGTGGGCCACCAAAGCAGAGATCGTTACCACATCAGAGATGGGAAAGGTTTAGACGGGGAGCTGCCTCCAACAAATTGGGAAAGCGTTTTTGGTGGGCCAGCTTGGACAAGGCTAGATGACGGGCAGTGGTATCTACATCTGTTTGCTCCTGAACAACCAGACCTAAACTGGAACAATGCTGAAGTGAAAGAAGAGTTTGCCTCGATACTACGCTTTTGGCTTGACCGTGGCATAGACGGTTTCAGAATAGACGTTGCGCATGGTCTTATAAAAGACGAGACGTTTCCAGATATCGACCTTGCTTCTGCTAAATTGCTTGAGTCTTCACAAATGGAGAACCACCCGCATTGGGATAGGGACGAGATTTTGCCGATTGTTGCGTCGTGGCGAAAAATCCTTGACGACTATGACGGTGAAAGAATGCTAGTAGCCGAAGCGTGGGTGCATCCCACGAGGGTGGGCCGTTACCTCCAACCAGGTTTGTATCAACAATCGTTTAATTTCGATTTCTTAGAAGCATCGTGGGATAGAGAAGTATTTCACACATCTATACAGAAATCTATAGAAGCTATGGCGCCGCTCGAAGCGGACTCAACATGGGTTCTTTCTAACCATGATGTGATGCGCGAATCGACTCGTTATGGCCTGCCGCCAGAAACAGATTGGCGTGCGTGGCCTATGGAAGGTCCCTCGTCGCTGCTAGATGCCGAGTTGGGTTCGCAGCGAGCAAGAGCGGCGGCTTTGTGCATGCTTGGTCTTCCTGGGTCTTGTTATATTTATCAAGGGCAAGAGCTTGGCCTTCCCGAAGTTTGGGACTTGCCTGAAGATGTTCTCGATGACCCTGTTTGGGAGCGTTCTGGAGGCAAGCTCAAAGGTCGCGACGGGTGCAGAGTGCCGTTGCCTTGGAAACAAGATGGTGCTTCTGCTGGTTTCAGCGAATCAGGCGAACGCTGGCTGCCACAACCCGAACATTGGGGAGTGTTGTCTGTCGAAGCGCAACAAAAAGACGCTGCAAGCACGTTAAACCTGTATAAGCAGGCTGTCGCATTGCGGAAAAAGTTTTGCGGAGCAGACAAAGCGTTCACCTGGTTGGAAGGGTTTCCTGACGAGGTGCTTGCCTATAAACATGGCGATTTGAGCTGTCTTGTCAACTTTGGTTCGTCGCCTTTGCCTCTCGATGCTATAGACAATGTGCTGTTAAAAAGCGATAGAACACACACGGCAGAGCTAGCCCCAGATACTGCTGTATGGTTTCTATAGCACTATTGTTTTGTCTCACAAGCTAGAACCTATGCCATCGCAGCCAATAAAGTCTTCTGTCTCTCCGATTGCTTTGGCAGAACCTCCGCAGGTGCCAGCAGAGAAGCAAACCGTAGAATCTAGACCTCAACTCGGCACAGTACTAGCGCAGCGAGTAGCTCAAACGTTCTCTAACGAAAATAAGCCGATAAATCGAAACAGCGTACCCTATAGAATTGGGCGCAGCATTAGCCAGCCTAGAAAAACAAAAACTGGTCCTACGTTGTGAATATAACCTATTAATTGGCGGCTAAAGTTTTACAAGTGGTTAGATCAATACTTCTCTATGGCAGCCGTTGAAACCAGAAAAGGCTCATTGTGGCCACAGCAACTAACAGCACAAGAGCGATTGCGTTAAACCAGTGAGCGATCTGTTGTGTCTTCGTTTCATACGCAAGCGTGGAGCTGATGTTGTCATACACATTGTCGAGTTCTTCCAGCGACGAAGCCTGAAAAGAAATGCCGTTTGTTGCTGTAGCAATTTCTTGTAAATTCTGCTCGGCGACAGGCACGTTATAGCGGAGGCGCTCAATGCTTGCTGTTGCTGGGTCGTCATACAATATATAGCCACTAGGTGTGCCGAAAGATATGGTCGATATTTCAATGCCTGCTTGTTTCGCGTCAGCTATGGCGTCTTGTTCAGAACGGCCAGCGGTGGTTTCTCCGTCTGAAAGTAAAACAATCTTGGCGCTTTGTGGGTCGAATGGTTCGGCTGCATTTAAACTATGAAACCCTTCGATAGAACGCAGTGAAATGCCAATAGCATCACCAATCGCTGTGGCTTGATCAAGCTGGACATGAGTAAGCGCAGCAGCAAGAGTCGCCCGATCTTTTGTCGGCGAGACTACCACGCTGGCTTGCCCAGAAAAAGTGACAAGGCCCACATCTATCGTGTCGGGCATGTCATCAATGAAGCGTTGCGCCGCTTGTTGCGCTGCTTCAATCCTGGTGGGTTCTACATCTTGTGCTTCCATCGAGAGCGAAACGTCGAGCGCTAAAATAATGGTTGTCTGCTCTTTCGGCGCTTCAAAGCTGCGTAGCGGTTGCGCGAATGAGATACTTGTTGCTGCGAGTGCGCAGAGGAAGAGCCCAGCGGGGATATGTTTTCGCCACATGGGGGAGCGAGTAACTGCTGAATCAAAAAGCTCGACCGAGCTGAAACGCAGCGCATACACACGCTTTCTGCGCTGCAAAATAACGTACGCAACAAAAAGGGCGAAGACAAACACAAGGAAAAAAAGACGATATGGCGCGGCAAAGGTCATCGACGTGCCTGCTTGCGTACGGTCCTGCGCTTCAGAAAGGCAAGAAGGTCGCTGAACCAGTCTTGGGTAGTGGAAAGCTGCAAATGATCTAGTCTGTTTTTTGTGAAAAAGCGTTCCAATTCGGCCTGCCGTTGTAAAGCAGCCTGCGCAAAGCTCTCTCGAACCGAGGCTTGTTGCGTTGCGATTTCAACTTGGTTGCCTGTCGCTGGATCTTGAAAAACAGCAGTCCCGACGTTTGGCAAAACGAAATCTCTTTCATCACATATTTGGACTGCGATAATCTCATGTTGTTTGCGTAAAGCGCTGAGTTGTTTCTGCCACCCAGAGGAAACCAGAAAGTCTGAGATCAAGATAACTAGACTTTTTTGTCGACAAACTGATTGTAAAACAGTAAGCTGCGCCGCTAAATCTGTTATGCCGATGCCATCTGTAGCTTGAAAGTCGTGCAGCTGGCGCACAACTTCAGCAGCATGTTTCGTAGAGTTTTTGGGTGGTAAAATTTTTGTGTTTTCGCCACGTGCGAAAAGAACACCAAGATTGTTTCCGCTGTTGCTGATAAGCAAGCTAAACGCTGCGCAGGCTGCCAGTACAATATCAGATTTAAGATAATCAGCAGTGCCGAAACGAAGACGAGGCGATTGATCGACAACAAGCCACGCCGTCATAGTTGTATCGGCGATTGTTTGGCGAATATGGGGTTTTTGCAGGCGGGCGGTCACGTTCCAGTCAATGCGGCGGACGTCGTCGCCTGTCTCATACGCGCGTGTTTCTCCTAACTCGCTGCCGAAACCATGGAAAAGGTTTTGAAAGTCGCCAGTAAAAAACCCATCGAGACGTTCATGAACTGGCAGATCGAGCTTGGCTACAACTTGTTGGATAGGGGTAGACATCGCCTACCTCTTATGTTGGCGAGGGGTCACTTGCGTCGAAGGGACGATAGATAAAATTCGGGAGACAACATCGTCGGCAGAAATATTTTCGGCTAGAGCTTCATAACTTACAACAAGACGGTGCCGCAACACGTCAGCGGCAAGGTCAAAAACATCTTGTGTGATAACGTGGCTGCGTCCCCGAAGCAGCGCTAGTGCTTTGGAGCCTGCTACTAAACTAAGCGTAGCCCTTGGGCTTGCGCCAAACTCAATATAGGGCGCAAGTTCTGGCAGATAATAGTCTTCAGGTGAACGTGTTGCCATAACAATATCAACGCAGTATTGCACCACATCAGCGTCGATATAGATCGCTTCGGCTTCTTGCTGAATGCGCTCTAACTCTTGCAACGAAAGAAGCTGTTTCGGTTTTGGCGTCGGGCCGCTCATGCGTCGCACAATTTCTACTTCTTGTTGGCTCGTTGGATGGCCAACTGTTATTTTCATCATAAAGCGGTCTCGCTGCGCCTCTGGAAGAGCATAGACACCTTCTGATTCGACAGGGTTCTGTGTTGCTAACACCAGAAAAGGCGACGGAAGCGGTTTTGTTGAACCACCGAGTGAAACTTGACGTTCTGCCATCACTTCAAGCAGCGCCGATTGCACTTTCGCAGGCGCGCGGTTGATTTCGTCTGTTAGAACAAAGTTCGCGAAAATAGGGCCCCACTCGATGTCGAATTTTTCTTGCGACGCACGCCAGATACGGGTGCCTGTAATGTCTGACGGCAACAAATCAGGCGTGAATTGCAGCCTGGTGAAAGAACCGCCAACGACATGAGAAAGCGTTGAAATAGCGAGAGATTTCGCAAGCCCAGGTAAGCCTTCAAGCAATAAGTGACCTTTGCTTAGCAACCCGACGAGGAGCCGCTCGACCATATGATCTTGGCCAACGATCACTTTTTTGATCTCGAAGAAAACATCTTCCATATGATGCGCCGAGCTGCGACTCGGCTTTGTAGCAATGGCCATAAGACGTGTATTCCCAAAAATATCTAGAATTTATAGTCGGCTTGCTTTGTTAGAAACTAAGAAGTCCGATGAGAATGTAAGAGGATGTCTTTTAATGCCCATCCCTTGCCGATTGAGTAGGAAGCGACACAACGACATGGTTAGAAGGTGGGTGGCAATTCATGCCGCAATGAAGGTAGTCTTGATGGAGGATGTTTTTTTATCTTACATCTACTCGTTATTGCCGATGCGTTTGGTCAACTTTACGCAGGTCATAGCGTGTGTTTGTCCAAGCGATCAGTCTAGAAAAGCAATACAAAGGCGTGGCGTATATGAATGGAGCTGAAATGAACGAAACGTTTGATGGGCAAGGCCAAAATTTTCAGGTGCCAGGGTCTAAAAGCGTTCCTTCAGAATCTTCTGTGCCTGAAATACCTGTGCCAGGTCCGCGTTTTCTTCATGGCATAGAACATTCTGCGAGTGAAGGCTCTGCGGTCGATAGCGCAGAGACAGTATTTGCTCGTTCTGCTGCGGCAAATCCTCCCCAGTCGCCACCGATTAGCATCGGTAGCCCCAGCGACCTTTCTCCAACGGTTGAAAGCCCAGCAGTTGTAGCCAACGGCCATTTGCAGCCACCACAAGCTCGCCAATCAACTCCTTTGGCTACGTCATCGCTGCTTGCACCTTCAGATGAGGCAACACCTCGTGTTATCCAGAAACAGTCGTTCTGGGGTTGGCGCACACTCGTCGCATTCGTTGCAGGTGGCCTTTTAGCTGGCGGAGGGTTCTTAGCTGCTCGATATCCGTTTGATGAAGAAACGAAGGAAGCTATAACAGCACAGCCTGCGCAAGAGCCTGTTTCAGTCGATAACCAAGAAGGTGAAACCCCTATTCTTGAAGGAAATACTGCTGAACCTGCTGTTGCTGTTGCTGAAGCACTTGCACCTGCTGTTGTACAGATCTTGACAAACGAAGGGTCTGGTTCGGGTGTTGTGTATCGAGATAATTTGATTATCACAAACCATCATGTCATTGATGGCGTCGATGATGAGCCTTCCGATAATGATCCGCGTCTCGAATCTCAAGCGCTTGGCGAAGGTAAGGTTCGAGTTGTGCAAGCTGATGGTCGTGTGCTTGAAGGCGAAGTATTAGGCTCAAGTGAACGGATAGACATCGCTGTCGTCCAGGTTGAAGGCGGTGACCTCAAAGTGGCGCAGCTTGCAACTGAAGATGCAAAGGTTGGGCAAACAGCTATAGCGATAGGCGCGCCATTTCAGCTTCAGCAGTCAGTTACTGAGGGTATTATTTCGGCGTTGAATCGGCCGATTCCTAATCGGACACTTGATAGTTTCCGTCCGATGATTCAAACCGATGCCCCAATTAATCCTGGTAATTCTGGCGGCGCGCTGGCTGATAGTCAGGGCCGTGTGATCGGGATTAACACTTCTATCCAAACAGATGGGTTAAGTATTACTAACGCAGGTGTTGGGTTTGCGATCCCTACCGAAATTGCCGTTGCGACAGCAGACAAAATTGTTGCGGGCGAACCCATCGAGGCTGGCTTTCTAGGGATCATCCCGACGAATCCAACGTTAGGTGAGGTCGGGGTTGGTATTGATCGTGTCACCGAAGGGACAGCTGCTGAAAAAGCTGGTCTTGAAGTTGGCGATCGTATTCTTAGCGTCGACGGTGCTCCTGTCACCTTACGAGAAGAACTTATTGGTCTTGTCGCTGTGCATGCTCCTGGCGACATTATCGAATTAGAAATATTGCGAGGCGAAGAGCGCTTAAAAATTAAAGCAACACTTGATACAAGACCAACAGGTGAATAACACGAGTGCATTTCTAAAAATTGTAGATCTCTGGTAAAGCGGTTCGATACAGAACTACTAAATAGAGCTAGCCTAGAGTAATAGTGGTCTTTGTTGGTGCAACTAGTGGGTAACGAAGATTTGCGCTATAGAGTTTAGCTTCGGAGGGGTTTGACGATAGGTAGGTATGAGTAATTCGTTGACATCTATAGCGGTCTATGTTTGCACACACCGTCGCAACGGGCCTTTGCAAGTTATGCTTGATTCCCTCGCTGTCGCAGCGAAAAAAGTCCAGCCTTCGCTTCCTATTGGAGTTGTTGTCGTCGACGATAATCCTGATGGTAGAGCGAAAGAGGTTTGTGACAGTTTTGCAGAAGAAGCGTTTGATCTTGGTCTAACCTATACTTTTTCTGGTGCGCAAAACATTTCAAAAGCTCGCAACTTAGGTATAGAAACAGCGTTAGAAATTGCTGATTGGGTTGCGATGGTTGATGATGATCAAGTCGTTGTCGATGAATGGTTTGAAGCGTTAGTGCAAACACAGAAAGCCACAGGCGGCGATGCCGTGACTGGCCCTGTCTTCCTGCGTTATCCTCATGCTGGTTCGTGGGTTTCCGACCAGCCATTTGAAACTATCTTAGAAGCAGAACCACAGCCTGATCAAACGAAGGTCGATGTATGCTCCACTGGCAATTCAATGCTGCGAGGTTCTTTTCTGCAAGAAAACGCTGCTATCCGATTCCGTGACGACCTCGGCGAATTAGGCGGCGAAGATATGGTTTTCTATCGTGAAGCTGTGGCCGCTGGATTGCAAGCGTACTTCAGCGAAAAGGCGGTGTGCTATGGCATACAACCTCCAGAGCGGTCAACGTTGCGAGCTGTTTTGAGAGCATCATATTGGATGGGTAACACAGAATATCTCACCAATATCGAAAGCGGCATGGCATCTCGCAAGCGTTTGTTTTTGCGTGCAGGTCGTCGTTTCGTAGCGGCAGTTATACGTCCTGGACAACAAGTGGCTAAGAAAAAGCCTGCTGAAATCCGTTTTGCTTTAGCAAAAATAGCTCAAGCACTCGGGATTTTTGTTGGCATCGTTGGTGTTAGAGTCAAACACCAATAGGCAAGCCTGGCAGACCGCATAAAATTTCTCGGGTTGTCGAGATGCCTTAATGGGTAATGCGAGCGCTAAAGTTAGAGAGTGACCAAAAAAGGCGCTAAAAAAAAGGCTGCATCTACGCCTGAACCGACAACTAGACCGTCAACAATGCGTGAGGTTTTACGAGTAGTCAAATCACAGCTCAGCTATATAGCTCCAGTTATTGTTCTTATAGGTTGGCCTATCAGTTTTCTGCTTACGGGTTTCATCTGGTCAATTTTTAGAGATCTTGAGGTGCAGCTCACTGGCTTCGAAATTTCTATCGTAGGGTTTGAGAGATCCCCAAGGTTCTATGCCATCTTTGTTATTTTGCTAGTCAGCTTTCTTTCTATGCTGTTAATTAGTGCAGTGTCAGTGCGGCGCACAAAACTGTATCTAGATGCGTTAGATGATGCGCCAGGTGATGAATTCTATGACAAATCATGGCAGGTAACAGTTAAAGAATCTGCGAAGTTATTTCCGGTGTATCTGCTGATCACAATAACATTGCTTGTTAGCTATGCTGGGCTTTTATCGCTGTCAGTCATTCGTCCTTGGATTTTTCTTGTCGCAACGTACCTTATCGCTGCGATAAATACAAAAACGTTTCTTTGGCCTGCACTTGTTGAAACGTCTAAAATTCGTTTAGTTTCACTAAAAACCAGCTTCACGTTGACAACAGGGGCAACAGTAAAGATGGTGTACAAACTTTTTAACCTGATGATGTTAAGCATGGGTGCGTATCTGTTTATTTACTTTATTTTTATCTTCCCTGTTTCAGGTTTACAGAACAATGAATCACCGACTCTGGTAGGCGATATGGCTATCGCTAACTTTTCGAGTATTTTTCCTCTTCCTGTTCTTGTAGCTATAGTCTTAGCGACAGTCACAACACTTTCTATGATGGTTGTTTTTGCTTCAATACTTTCGGTGCTGCTAGCAGAAGAACTCCAAAACAAAAAACAGACAGCTCCTGTTTCCATATTCGGAAACAATAAGCTGTCTGCTTGGTTAGAAAGTCGCCTTCCAGAAACAGAGAGCTGAGTTCCGCTGCTAAAGGCTGCGTACAACGCCCCGAGCGGAGCGGAACTAGTGAGGGGATGTATAGTGAAAAGACATCCCCTTTTTTAAGGAATTGGGTTCGAATCAACCGATGTGTTGCCATTGGTCGAAACATGTTCTGTCCACTGCACGCCGTCATGCCATCTATATTCGTACCGTTGTGCAGGGTCTGGGTACCAGTTAGGTTCTTTCGTTGCTGCGGCTTGTGGAGCGCTATAGTCAACAGGAGTTTCTCCCCAACCGCTAGCGCTTTGATCACTCATTTGTGTAGCCCCAGCATCGAATCCACTGCTACTAGGAGCTTGTGCACTGCTAGTTTGTTGCTGCGGTTGCGCAAACTGTTGAGCTTGTTGCTGTGGCGCAGAAAAGTTTTGTTGTTGCGGCGGAGCATACGACTGGCCACCTTGCTGCGGAGCATATGTTTGTCCCTGCGGAGCTTTCTGACCATTTACAAGACCCATGATTGTCTGATAGTTAGCGCCTGCGATAAAGGCGACAGCGAAGAGAACAAGAACAAGGCCTTTCCAACGTTCTCCACTTTGCAGCGCATCGAAGAGATCGAGAAGAGCCAAACTTAATGCGATAGCTGCGACGATACTGATAAACCAGTTTTTCATTTGTGAGCCAAGCCAAAGCACAGCGCCGCTAACAACAGCAGCTAGAACAGCGATACCGATTTTATCTGGTAAGTCACTATTTGCTGAAAAGAGTGCGAAAAGGCCAACAACAATGAAGGGCGTTGCAAGACGTTTCTGATCTATCTGAGAGAGATACCATGCAGCACCTATGTATGCTCCTGCCAAGACAAGAAGAACGATTGGGAAAACAAGATCTTCATTAAGCCCAATTGCTAACTGCGTTGAACCGTTAAAAGCATTACCAGAGAACAGAAACAACAATGTGTACAGTGCAGCACCCAAAATAAATAGGTGCCCTTTCGTGTGTGGAGCAACAAAAAGACCCCCAACAACGACAAGTGCAAATAAGCTAGTAAGCCAAAGGTTATCGCCTTCCAAGGCGCTGACAAAATGTCCGATTGTCACAAAAAGCGCTCCAAAGACTACACCGAGGAGTGCGCTATGAAATTCACGTTTTGCAGGGATAAGAAAATGCGCACCGTAACCGAGGCCCATAACAACAAGCCCAATCAAAACACTAAGCCAAGGTTTGTCATCTACCTGAGCCAGTTGCAGGAACCCTATAGAGAAAAGAACGCCACCGACAGCTGATAGAATCGTCTGCCAAGTAGGTGCTGGGCGCTGTTTCTTAAGCCCCAACCAGTTGAATATACCCTGTAACTGTTCGGGCGTTTTAAGTGCTTCCATTGTGTTGTTATACCTCCGCTAACATTTTTTCCCATTTTAACGGATAATTTACGTTAAATACCGCCAGCGGTTGATCCGATAGGTTCTGTAACCTATATATTACGGAGCGATCCGATGGAAAAACCATTAAAAATTGGTGTTATAACAGCCTTTCCTCCAGGAAAAAATAGTTTGAACGAGTTTGGCTGGCATATGGTGCAAAGCTTTGCAACGAAAGAAGAAGTCGAAAAGCTTGTTGTCTTCGCTGATATTACTGGTGCTGGAGCCCCAGTCGAAGTAGAAAACGCCACAATGGAACCATGTTGGCGATTTAATAGCAAAAGCACTATCTACCAGATCGCTCGCCGTGTTCGTAAAGCCAAGCTTGATGCGGTGATATTTAACCTGCAGTTTGCGAGCTTTGGCGACACTCGTCTTGCTGGTGGTCTTGGTTTGTTAACCCCAGCGGTAACAAAATATATGGGCACGCCAACAGCAGTTATTCTGCATAATTTGGTTGAAAATGTCGATATGGAAGATGCAGGGTTTGCCGAAAACAAGTTGATAGCAAAAGCAATGTCATTTGCTGGTCGGTTGCTCACAAAAGCGCTGCTTAAAGCAGATTATGTTGCTTTAACTATTCCAAAATATGTAGAGCTGTTAGAGCAGAGCTATGGTGCGAAAAACGTTTTGCTGGCACCACATGGGTCGTTTGAGCAGCTCGCAGAGCCGTCATTCGAGGTGCCAGAAGGCCCACGTAAGCTGCTCGCTTTCGGCAAATGGGGCACGTATAAAACAGTAGATATTTTGATCGAAGCCTATCGCGATCTACTCGCGAGAGGTTACGACAATGTCGAAGTCGTCGTCGCAGGCACTGACAGCCCAAATTCGCCAGGCTATTTGGCAGGCATTGCCGACTCTTGTCAAGACCTGCCAGGAGTCAGTTTCCCAGGCTATGTCGAAGAACAAGACGTTGAACCACTATTTTCGTCTGCAGCCATAACCGTGTTCCCGTACTCATCAACAACAGGTAGCTCAGGTGTGTTGCATCAAGCCGGGTCATACGGTCGTTGCGCTGTATTGCCTGCTATTGGAGACTTTGTTGAAGTTATTGAAGAAGAGGGTTTTGTCGGTGAATACTTCACGCCAAACGATGCCAGCTCTCTAGCTGATGCGTTAGCAAAAATGTTAGACGACACTGCCAGATGTGAAGAAATGGGTCGCCAAAATTATGCCGCTGCACAAGGTGTGCCGTTTACCGAAGTGATGGATTGGCATTTGATTCACATGCAAGAGCTGACAAAACGGAAACAGTCGAAAGCAGCACTCGAACGAAGCGTGCTCTAGACGATGCCCACGAAAACTGATGTTGCGCAAGAAAATAAAGTAGAGCAGCAAACATCATTGCGTTCGGTTTTAGGTGGCGGTTCAGCGTTGACGCTAGCGACGCTGCTTGCCAATGCAGGCAACTATGTGCTCAACTTGCTGCTGGGGCGGTGGTTGACACCAGCAGAGTTTGCTGATGCCAACTTGATGGTGACGCTGATGCTGCTTGTTACCGCCATCGCTGTCAGCCTACAGCTGCTAGGGGCACACTATGTTGGCGCTGCGGTGGCGAAAGATTCGTTTGAAGACAGCGATGCGATTATGTCCACCTTGGCTAGGTTCTCTTTATGGGCGGGTGTAGCTCTGGGTGCGTTGATTGCGCTGCCAGCTGTTGTCTGGAGCGATATTTTTAAGACAGAATCAGCGTGGCCTTTCGTGGTTCTTGGCGTCGGCATGCCGTTTTATTTAGTGCAATCTGTCGGCAGGGGAGTGTTGCTTGGTCACCTTATCTATAGGCCGCTAGCGTTAACGTTCATCGTCGAAATGGTTGCGCGTGTCGCCGCTGGTTTGCTGCTTGTGGCGTTAGGGTTTGGTGTCACAGGCGCAACCGTTGGTTTAACGCTTTCGTTTATTGCCACATGGGGTTCAACGCAAATTATTTTGAAGCGAGCAGGTCATCTTGTGAAGCGTAGGCTGTCGATGACCAAAGCGCAGCGCCAAGCGCTTTATAGCTATATCGGGCCGTTAGCGTTGCTACTTATCGGTCAGATCATTATTAACAATGGCGATGTTCTAATCGTTAAAGGTTCATTTGATGCAACTGACGCTGGCATTTACGCTGCGGTTGCGTTGATCGGCAGAGCAGTCTTTTTCTTATCTTGGTCGGTGGTTAACGCACTGTTTCCTGCGGTGACGCAACGTGAAGAAGGCGGTCACTCGTCGAAGCAATTGTTGCTTGGCGGCACTGGTGTTGTAGCGGTGATGTGTCTAGCAATGACAGCTGGAGCGTGGCTTCTTGGCGACTGGTTCTTCACTGGGTTTTTTGGTCCAGAGTTCGAAGGAACCTCATCGCTGCTTACCAAATATGCTTTGGCTACGTCGTTGTTTGCTGTAGCAAACGTGATCGTGACGTTGCAGCTTTCTTCAGGGCGGATCAAAGAAGTGGCCGTGCTTGTTGCTGGTGGCGTAGTGCAAACGCTGCTGCTTTTCATTATGAAAGACTCAGCCAACTCGGTTATCAACGCTCAGCTGATCGCTATGTTCTTGCTGCTGCTCGCAGTTGTCTACACGAGCCGGTCAACAATTGTCGGTTCTACGTCGCCTCAGCGGTAGAAATAACCATTAGCTTGCCAATCGCCATGTTTCTGCCGTTGGCTATAGCTGCATACAACAGGAAATTATTTCTAAATTTGCCCCCATTTTCAGAAATTATTTCTAAATTTGCCCCCATTTTCAGAAATTATACTCTAGTGTGTGACATATGTTTCGAAATGCCTTAGTAGATTTAGACTCTTGGATAGCTAAAGACAAATCAAAACCTCTGCTTATACGCGGTGCGCGGCAAGTTGGTAAAAGTTACTTGGTGCGAGAGTTAGCGCAACGTGCTGGTCGAGATCTTATTGAAGTAAATTTAGAGATCACAAAAATTTTTGAACTAGACAATAGGGAAACGTTTTCGATTGAAAAAGTTTTAGAAGAACTAGCATTAGTTGCAAACAAAAAAATAACGCAAAATTCGCTAGTTTTCATTGACGAGATTCAAGCACAACCTCAAGCCGTTCAAAGTTTGCGATATTTCTTTGAGCAACGGCCAGATATCAAAGTGGTAGCTGCTGGCTCACTTTTTGAGGTCGTTTCCCACCAGCATAACTTTTCTATGCCTGTCGGCCGCATTGAATATTATCATCTTGGCCCTTTAACTTTTTTTGAATTTCTACAGGCTCTTGGTCAAAATGAACTGCTTAGGCAAATAAAAAATATACACGCTACTAACTATCCAGGGCCGCTCCTAAACCGTAAAGCTATCGAGTTCCTTAAGAAATACTACTTCCTTGGCGGTATGCCAGAAGTTGTACAAACATTTTTAGATTCCGAGAGTTTCGACGCTGCTAGGCATGTGCAAAGGTCGTTGCTGCAAACATATCAAGACGACATTCCTAAATACGCTGCGAAACAGGGTAGTAATATACTAGATGTATTTAACTACGCTGTTCATAATCTTGGAAACAGGGTTGTTTATTCAAAAATAAACAACAAAAATACTGAATATCTTAAGCATGCTATCAAGCTGTTATCGCTTGCCAGGGTGCTGCATGTATGTGCTCACAATAGTTGCAACGGTATGCCTTTAGAAGCCGGGGTTGACCGCAGTATCCAGAAACTTTATTTTCTTGATGTTGGGTTGTATAACTGCCTTTTGGGAACAACCTGGCAAGATTTATTCACTCTTACTTCAGACAAACTGCTTACGAAGGGTAATATCGCTGAACAATTTATAGCTCAACACCTTGTGTCGCTTACGCCTAAACAAGGTTTTGCCAACCTTTATTATTGGCTTCGCAATAAACAGCAAGGAAAAGCTGAAGTAGATTTTATCCTTTCTCATAACTCCGAAATTTTTCCAGTTGAAGTCAAAGCTGGTGCAAGTGGCGCAATGCGATCGCTCTGGCGGCTTCTGTTTGAAAAGAATCTTTTGACAGCAATTCGATTTGACTTATCAGAAAGAAAACAAGCTTCGATACAAGCGAACCATACGATAGTGACAGGTGATGGTACACAAACTGTTGAGGCAACGCTACTTTTTCTTCCTGTGTATGCAGTCGAGAACTTGCCGAGCATAATGCAAACGCTATCCTCGCATCAAGGCTGAGCGGCGATAGGTGTCTTAGCTTTGACGGTTCCACAAGTCGGCGTACAAGTTATTTTGTGCAAGTAAATCATCGTGCGAACCGTCTTCAACAATATGGCCATCTTCTAGAACAAGGATACGGTCCATGCTGGCAATCGTCGAGGCGGTGCGCTATAACAATAGTTGTGCGATCTTTCATTAACTCGTATAAACCTTGCTGAATCAGATGTTCAGACTCAGAGTCCAATGCACTGGTGGCTTCATCTAGCACCAAAATTGGCGCGTCTTTCAAGATGGCTCGTGCGATAGCGACTCGTTGTTTCTCGCCGCCGCTTAGCTTTGTGCCTCGCTCTCCAACAAGGGTGTCATAGCCATTTGGAAGTTGTTGTATAAAGCGATGAGCGCATGCCCGTTTTGCTGCATCTTCAATTTGTGTACACGTTGCATCTGGGTTGCCATAGGCAATATTTTCACGCAGTGTACGATGGAAAAGCAACGGTTCTTGCGCAACATAGGCAATTTGGTGGCGCAAACTTTGTTGCGTCACAGCATGTATCGGTTGGTTATCTATCAAAATTGTGCCTTGATCGACATCACTGAAGCGTAGTAATAATTTGGTGAGAGTTGTTTTGCCGCCACCAGAAGGTCCAACAAGCCCAACTTTTTGTTTCGCATCTATCGTTAACGAAAAGTCATCTAGAACAGTCGGTAAGGTAGCTTCGTTTTGATCTGAATAGCTAAATGACACGTTCTCAAAGGTGATAGTTCCATCACTGACTGCAAGTAAAGCATCGCTTGTGTCTTGTATCTCTGGTTCTAGAAGAAAAAGCTCGGTCATCTCAGCAGCTTGTGAAACAGAACGTTCAAAAGCATTCATCCGCCTGCTCAGGTCCCAAAGCAGCGATAATAATGGTTTCACATAGAGCTGCAGAAGCACCAGCTCACCAACTGAGATGCGGTCTCTAAACACAAGGAATACACTTGCACCAAGAAGAGAAACTTCAATGAACATTTGGATAGCTTGTTGAGCGCTTCTTGTATGCGAATCCATAAACCAGCTTTTGCGCAGCGCTTTATGGCGTGCGCTGAGTGTCTCTTCAAAGTTTTGCTGCTCGTAGTCTTCTCTGCCGAAGCCTTTGACTGTTAGCACGTTAGTTATCGAGTCGGCAAAATGAGCAGTTGCGTTCGAATCGGTCTTTGCAGCAGCAAGGCTGTACTGCGATTTGAATCTGATAAGAAAAACATAAACGCCACATAGGAAATCATCCACACCGCAAAAAGAGCAGTCAGCGTCAACGACTGAAATGACAGGACGACGCTGATGGCAGCGAGCTTGATGCCTATAGGTATAAAATCGTAATAGACCGTTTCGGAAATACGTTCGTATTCGTTGACGAAACGCTTTCCTTTGGCAATAAGCGAGCCGCTAAACGATTGTATATGGAAGCTATAGGAGAGCTGCAAAAGCCAACGGTGGACCTTTGCTTCTAAATCACGCAGTACGTTTACTTGAAGCGCTGACATGACATAGGCGATAGTTCGCCAAGCTACAAGGTCGACAAAAAGCAAAAAGCCAACAATGAAAACATGTCGAACAATTTGATTTCGTGTGGCTTCATCTCCGTTAGAAAAATTTATAAGCTCAGTAATGATTTGTGAAACGAAATATGGGATTGCTACAGGACTCGCAAGTGCTGCGATAGGCAAAAGAGTAAGTAAAACTGTTACCTGCCAGCGATAGTGTTTCGCCGCACGCCAATACATTGCAAAAGTAGTTTTTGTTGTGCCCATAGGTGCATAAAGGTACCAAAAAATTAAGAAATCACTACAAACTGTCAAGCGACCAGATAACAATCAAATATCTAATAAAACAAGTACTGCAAAACATTAAATAGGGATTTTAGTAAATTTTATTTTACTGCAATAGTGTGGTATGGTGTACTTAGTTTGTGAAGAAGCAGAAACTTATCAAGGAGATTCGCAAGATAGGGAAGCGTAAAGGGGTGCAGGTGTTTCTGGTTCGTGAAGGTGGTAATCATGAAATATGGCAATGCGGCGAGTATCGTTTCCCTGTGCCTCGTCATGGTGAAGTGAAAGAGCCTTTGGCTAAAGGAATTCTGCGTAACGTTGAAGAGGAAGGGTAAAGAGTGTGAATCGATTTAAAGTAAAAGCTAGCAGGCTTCAGAAGTGGTGGATTGTGTATCTGGAAAGACCAGGTAAATCTGATATGGCGTTAACGCAAGCGAAACGTCTTGATCAAGTAGATTTTATGGCAAGAGATGCCCTTGCTCTTCTTGAAAATGTTGAAGCAGAAGAGATTGATCTTGTCGTGGCAATAGAAACTCCTGACGATATTCAAGAAGGTATATCTGATCTTGAAGAACTTGACGGGCAGATACAAAAATACTTGCAAGACCGACAGGCAAGGCAAATCGCTATAGCGAAAGAGCTGAAAGGGCAAGGCTACCCATTACGAGACATCGGGCAACTTCTAGGAATGTCCGCAACAAAAGCCAACCAACTAACAAAACACACTGAGTAAGTTCTTTTCCCGAATCTTCACAGGCTCAATACCGTTGTTCTTGCAATAGGAGAGATATCTGGTATCAAATGATTTAATGCATGTGGCTATATCGAACCGTTGTATGTCCCCTCAACGGTTTTATCTATCCAGAGTTGCGATAGTTGCATGTGTAGCCTCTTTGACAGCGGATCAACCGAGGTCGCAGACATATTTGATGTGACATGCTGCGGGTTCGCTGACCCTGGAATAACAGAGGTAATCGCAAAGTCCAATACGTAGCGTAGCGCCGCTATGTTATGGGTAAGGGTTGATGAATCTAACAATGGTTTAACGGCTTCTGCCATAGCGCATTGCTGCTCAAGCCATCCTGGTTTAACGCTTAGCGGCCACGAAGCTCGCCAGTCACCATCTGCGAATGTCATGGTTGGGTTCCAATCTTGGACGATAGCTCCAGAACTGAAAGGAGATCGAGCTATAACCCCAACACCGTTTGCCTTAGCGAGTGGCAGTACTGTCCATTGTGGTTCTTGCTGGAAAACATTAAACACGAGTTGGACAACATCAATTTGTCCTGTGCCTATGAAATAGTTTGCGTCATCGGGTCGTTCATCAGGAACAGAAATGCCAATTGCTTTGACAACACCACTTTCTTTGAGCTCGTTTGCTGCTTCAAGCCAAGCTAGTTCGCCATCCCAAGCACGACTCCACGTATGGATAAAGAGCATGTCGATATAGTCACAGTTCATTCGGGAAATGCTTTCGTGACATTGTGTTAGTATCCAGTCGGCTGGGTAAGCATCTTCTATTGGGATATGTGGGCTTGGAGCAAAAACGCCGTTTT
This sequence comes from Acidimicrobiales bacterium, assembly GCA_020629155.1. Lineage (GTDB taxonomy): Bacteria > Actinomycetota > Acidimicrobiia > Acidimicrobiales > SZUA-35 > JAHDDW01. Next base: position 130,441 of record JAHDDW010000004.1, read on the forward strand.
TAGGAAGAATCTTAGTGGATAGCTGCAAATGTGTTCTATCAAGTTCTCCAGAATTGAGAAGCTCGCCGATCAGTTTTTCGACATGGCCAGAACCATAACCTGCAGCACAGTCGATAAATGTAGCGCCAGCGTTTACTCCAGCTAGTATGGCAGCTTTTGACTGGGTGTCGTCTTTAGGTCCCCAGACGTCGCCAGCTAACTCCCAAGTCCCAATCCCAACCTCAGAAATTTGCTGACCAGTACGGCTAATAGTTCGTGTCTTCATCTCGGCAAGTGTAGCAAACCACGATGAACTTTAAATAAATTCGCGAGTTGCTACGGTGCGTTAGTATTGCAGATTATGGCTATAACAGTACGTACTTTAGAGGACGAAGATCAAAACGAAGCAGTAGCTGCTCATCGAGTGCTCCAAAATGAAGGGTTTGACTTTCTTCATGGCTATGGCAGAGCTGACTCTTGGTCTGGTTTTGTTGCGATGATGCGTGACCATAGCGAGGGTCGAAATTTGCCAAAAGGCTGGGTTCCTTGTTCTTTTTTGCTCGCGTACAACGAAGCCAACGAACTAGTTGGGCGTATCTCAATCCGTCATAAACTGAATGATTTCTTGCTTAAAAAAGGTGGTCACATTGGCTTTGGCGTGTTGCCCAAACATCGGCGGAAAGGCTATGCAACTGCTATGTTGCGTCAAGGGCTGGTAGTAGCAAAATCATACGGCATCGAAAAAGCCCTGGTTACCTGCGACGAGTCGAATATCGGATCTAGGTCGGTTATTGTCAAATGCGGCGGTGTTCAAGATGATTCATTCAACGACCAAAAGACACGAGAAGTAACGTTGCGGTTCCAGATAGATACCACTAACGAGTAGAGTAGTCTTGAAAGGATGATTTTTTGCAAATACAACAAGCAGGATATGACGTAATTGGAGATATCCACGGCGAAGCTGATCTTCTCGAAGGCTTGCTGAACAAAATGGGCTATGCCAACAACGGGAAGTGTTGGCGGCACCGAAATAGGCAAGCGCTTTTTGTCGGCGATCTTATAGATAGAGGCCCACAACAGTTGCGGACAGTGCAGATTGTGCAAGCTATGGTTGTCAACGGTGCCGCAAAAATAGTAATGGGTAACCACGAATTGAACGCCCTAGCCTATGTCACAAAAGACCCAGCTACCCCTGACAAATTCCTACGCCCACATACTGAACATAGCCGTAGACAGCATGAAGTTTTTTTGAACGCAGTTAGCTATGGATCGCAACTTCACCAAGATGTTATGGCCTGGTTTCGAACAATCCCGTTATGGTTTGATGCTGATGGTTTACGTGTCGTTCATGCCTGTTGGGATAGCCCATCGATAGAGCTTCTCAAGAAATCGATTGGCGATTCAGCCATGTTAACGCCCGACTTAGTAGCGGCCAAAGCAGGTTCTGACGAACATGGTGCGCTAGCTACTGTTCTGAAAGGTCCTGAAATAGAGATTTCTCCGCCGTTTCTTTATCCAGAAGGAAGGCGGAGCATAACATCGCGGTTTGCGTGGTGGTCTGCTACACCGACGCAGCTTTCTTCGGCGGCGCTTCTTCCAGCTGGTGCACGTCTTGAAGATGGCACACCATACCCTGCGTTAGGCGATGATAAGGTGACGCCCCCCGTCGAACCTTATAGCGATTCGGTGCCTGTACTCTTTGGCCATTACTGGCGACGTGGCACACCTGCAACGTTGACGCCACAGCTTGCTTGCGTCGATTTTGTTACCAACAACCGTGCACTCGTTGCTTACAGATGGCAAGGTGAGGCCACGCTAGGTAACGGCGCTTTCGTCTCCTATGGAGACAAGCAGTAGAAAGTCGTTCATACTCGTAGCACAGTATCGTTAGGACAGTAGCAACTTTTTAACGGTGGCTGCGAGTTCTACAGATGCTTCTATTTCTTCTCTGCGAATTGAAACACTTTCAATATTAAAACCTATTGGCAGTTGTTGGGCGGCAGCAAACTCGCTAAGTTCGCTAGCTACAGCATTACAGACAGCAAGCGATGTAGCCAGAATGTCTTTTGCATTGTGCAAGTCTTTTTGGATCCAAGATGGCACCTCAATCCCAAGCCACTGCATAAAGTCAAGTGTTTTAGAAGATCCGCAAGGGGTCAGCGTGAAATATATGGGCGAAAGTGCAAGATTATTTTGTGTAGCCTTATCTTTGTAGGCTTGCAAAAACTGTTTAGCGTTCTCGACGTTATAGACGCATTGCGAGATGAAAAAGCTGACACCATGGTGTTTTTTCTGCAACACTCGTTCATGTTCGTCACCTTTCGCTCTGTGGCGTTCTGGGATCATAACAGCGCCAAGTGGCAACTCGGGAGCCTGGTTCTGTTTAATTCGATACGCTTCTTTCAAGCTAAGTGTCGATGGGCTTTGTGTTGATGGGCTCCCAACAAGCACTAACGCATCGATCGTGGGGCTGTGGGTTTGTAGCCAAGCCGTGAAGCTTTGCGCAGTAAACTTACCGACGCTTTTATAAATTATTTTCGGAGCTGCTAAGACGTGAAGGTATTCTTGTGCGTAACGTTCAGGGTCTATTGTCGATGTAAATGGAAACGGGCGGGGCATAGTAGTGCGAGCCGATTCGTCTTGTAGATCATAAAGTACAATGCCGTCAACATCAAGCGGAGCGACACGGTCGACTTGTCGCTGGGCGATTGAAGCAACAGCGTCAGCAGCAGTTCTTGATTTGGGAGGTGTCATGCCATAAAAAAGAGTACCTGATTGAAGAAAGCGAATGCTCATAAAAACACTCTAATCGCGTTGGTGAGATCCACCACACAAGTTGTAGGCTCATTTCTAGCCTATTCTGATTGTCCTTCCCACGAAAGTGGGAATCTCCGCTGGACAAGATCTCCGACTTCTCGGGGATGACCCTGGAATCCATCTAGGAAAGTATTTCGTCACAATGTTACAGAAACGGTTGCCTACCAGACCAGCTTCTGAGTGTGTGCTACCATTTTTACACCTAATAAGAATCTGATTGCATGCAAATGCACTTGGGAGACCTGGAGGTCATACATATGAAAAGGAATGCTAAAAAGTTAGTTGCGCTTGCCGCAGCGCTGGCTCTTTTTGCTACAGCTTGTTCAAGTTCTGGTAGCACGCCAACCGACCCTGCAGAAGGCGGCGATGACGGCACAACAGAAACAGCTGCAACAGGTGAAACGCTAGCCGCAGTCAAAGCAGCCGACGTTGTTAAATGTGGTACTCGGGACGCACTGCCAGGTTTTGCAAAGCTTGAAGATAACGGCGATCGTAGTGGTTTCGATGTCGATTTCTGTCGTGTGATCGCAGCTGCTGTGTTGGGTGATGCCGAAAAGGTGGAATTTGTTGATCTCGAAACACCTGAACGATTCACCGCGTTACAAACTAAAAAAGTTGATGTCTTGGTTCGTAACACAACCTATACCGCAACGCGTGATGGTTTAGAGCAAGCTACCTTTGTGACACCAAACTTCTATGACGGTCAAGGCATGGCTGTGCCAGGGAATTCAAGTGCGACAAGCCTTGAAGATATTGCAAACGATGCGACTATCTGTGTTGCCTCAGGGACAACTACAGAGGGTAACGTTGCTGACAAATCTGACGAGTTAGGTAAAAACTGGAATGTTAAAGCATTCGACGAAGCCGATCTGGCCGTTGCTGACTTTGAAGCTGGCAACTGTGAAGGTTGGTCTGCCGATAAGAGCCAGCTTGTGTCACTTGGTTCAGATCTAGACCCAGTGCCTACTATCTTTGAAGATACCTTCTCTCGTGAACCTCTAGCACCTGCAGTGCTTGATGGCGACAGTGAATGGGCGCAGGTTGTGAACTGGGCAGTGAATGTGACAATCTATGCCGAAGAGCTAGACGTTACGCAAGCAAACATCGAGTCGTTGAAAGATAGCGATGATGCTAACATTCAAAAGCTGTTTGGGAAAACAACTGATGATGATGGCAACGAAATTGAATTTGCTCCAGCGCTAGGTTTGCCTAGCGACTTTGCTTATCAAGTCATTAGCCAAGTTGGTAACTATAACGATATTTACGAGCGCAACTTGACTCCGCTTGGTCTAGAGCGTGCAGGCAGCTTAAATGACTTAGCTGTTAATGGTGAAGGTGGCGTGCATTACGCTATCCCATTGAAGTAACGAGTTCGTAATGGCATTCTCGGTGGCTTTGGTCACCGGGTTTGCATAGAGGCAGCAAACCCTGTTGCTGCCTCTATGGAGACCAAACATGCCTAAACATAGCGTTGCGAAAGAGAGTTCTAAAATTCCGTTCTGGCGAGATGTTCGTGTGCGTTCATGGGCATTACAAGCGTTGCTGTTAGCGATTGTAGGCTTGTTCTTCTTCTATCTTTATAGCAATTTCAAAACCAGGACGGCTTCTTCGCCTGTGCCGTTAGGGTTTGATTTCCTTTATGGACGTGCAGGTTTTCCTATCGAAGGTAGCAGTTTCGATAACGATAGCGTTTTGTGGAAAGCGTTCATTGTCGGTTTCCTCAATACGGTTCGTCTTGTTATTCCAGGGCTTATCCTGACAACCATAGTTGGCATACTCATCGGCATTGCTCGGTTGTCTAAAAATGTTGTCTTGCGATCTGCTGCTTCTGGCTATGTCGAGGCAGTCCGAAACATTCCGCTTCTTGTTTTTGTGATTGTGGTGTATTTCGGTTTTGTGCAAACAGTGTTCCCTCGGTTTAATTCAGCGACAGACGACACGGTACCTACAACGTGGGATTTCTGGGGAGATAACGTTATTGATTCACGTCGAAGTCTAGATCCCTGGTTTGCAGGTACAGGAAGTACCTTGTTTATTGTGCTAATGATTGCAGTTCTAGCTTGGATAGCTGTCTTCTATTGGGGTGGTGATATTCTTGGAGATCAAGGCTTTCTTCAAGCGAGACTATGGGGGGTTGCGGCTTTTGTCACGGTCATGCTAGTTGGTTGGTTTGGGTTTGGTTATTCCATCAATTTCTCGGAAGTTATTCCTGAATCTGGCGAAGGCAACGTTATTGTTTCGCGTCGAGGTTTAGATATTCCTTGGTTCGTCGGGTCGAAAAGCACGTTGTTGTTCATCTTTGCTGCTGCGGTTCTGGCGTGGTTTGTGGTGGCCAGGTGGCGTCGATCTGTTTTTGCGCGAACTGGCGCGGCAGCTCGAACAGGTCTGTGGGGGGTTGCGGCTTTTGCGGTGGTATTTTTTGCAGGATGGTTGCTCTTTGGCTATGGCATCACAACGCCAGAGGTGATCCCTGACGAAAATAACGGAGCAGTGACAAAAGCGACCGGTGGCATCAACATGTCTGGCGGCTATTTCGCGATGCTTGTCGCGTTGGTGATGTATACCTCTAGCCATGTCGCCGAGATTATCCGTGGCTCTATTCAGGCGGTGCATAAAGGCCAAGACGAAGCTGCTGCGGCGTTAGCTCTTTCTGCTTTCCAACGGATGTGGCATGTTGTTTTGCCGCAAGCATTGCGCACCGCTATCCCACCGTTGGGCAATCAATATCTAAACCTTATGAAAAACTCTTCGCTTGCTGGCATTGTGGCATATTTCGACTTGACGAAGGTTGCAGGCACCGCTGTTGGCGGGTCTTCACCAGCTATCCCAGCGTTTTTAGTCACAATGTCGATTTATTTGTTCTTCTCCCTAACTATTGCCTTGTTGATTAATATCTATAACCGCAGAATGGCGTTGGTGACACGATGAATCAGATGCGTACGTGGCTGCAAGACAACCTTTTCCGAACCGTAAAAGATTCATTTATTACGGTTCTGGTTTCGGCGATTGCTGGTTTGTTTCTGTTTTTTGTCGGACGGTTCGTTTTCTTCGATTCTGATTGGGAAATAAACCGAGTCAATCTACGGCTGTTGATGCTTGGGCGCTATCCGCAAGAGAGCGAATGGCTGCTTGTTTTATTCCTCGGAACGTGTGCTGTTTGCATTGCGATGGTTGCTGGTCTCGTTGAAGGCGCGGCTATCAAAAATCTGAAACGTAAACCTGAGCCTTTCTTTCGCACGATGGTTGGTTACTTAAAAAGGTTTTGGATTCTCGGTTTGGTTATTGTGTTGCTACTTTTGTGGGCTGGGACGTGGCCGCCATTTTTTGTGGCGGTGGCAATCGTAGCTGTTTCTTTGGTGGGTAAAGCACTAGGTCTTGTTGTTCTTGCGAGGGTTCCTGAATCTATGCGAACCTATACCTATGCGATCATTATGGTTGCGCCATTGGTTGCGCTTTATTTTGTGTTTCGGCCGCTAGATAAAGTTGATGACCTCGGCGGGTTTTTCCTCAACACAGTCGTTGCGGTTGGCTCTATAGCGTTGTGTTTGCCTATCGGGATTTTGCTTGCGTTGGGTCGTCGTTCGAAGATGCGTGCGGTTTCTGTTGTCAGCGCTACCTATATAGAACTTGTTCGAGGTGCACCGCTCTATGTTTTGCTTCTGCTTGCTGGCACACTTGTTGAGTTTGTGTTGCCAGGAACGTTCAGCCCGCCAAATATTTTGCGTGCGGTTATTGTTTTCACCATCTTCACTGCTGCCTATATGGCCGAGATTGTTCGCGGCGGGTTGCAGTCGTTACCGAAAGGTCAGCAAGAAGCGGCGCAAGCGCTGGGGCTGAGCCCCTATAAACAGACGACGTTGATTATTTTGCCCCAAGCACTGCGTAATGTGATCCCTGCACAAGTCGGTCAGCTGATCTCGTTGTTTAAAGATACAACACTTGCTGGCATTGCGTTGAGCCTGTTTGATGTGCTGACTATCTCGCAGTCGATTACGAAACAAGATGCGTTTAAGGCGGACAGCCGTTTGTTTGAAGCGCTTCTATTTTCGGCGCTGCTTTTCTGGTCGGTGGCCTACACCGTGTCGAAAGAGAGTCAAAGGTTTGAGAAGAAACTAGGAGTTGGTGTATGAGTGGAGCAGAAGAAAATATGGTTGATCTAGCGGCTGCTGCGACGCAGGCTGGTGGTACTGGCGAGCCTATGATTGTGCTGGAGAACGTCGATAAATATTTCGGCAAATTTCATGCATTGAAACATATTGATTTGGTTGTTGGCAAGCAAGAAGTGGTTGTTGTTATCGGGCCGTCTGGGTCTGGTAAGTCGACAATGATTCGTTGCATTAACCGTCTTGAAGAGCATCAAAGCGGCAATATCGTGGTTGACGGTGTTGCGTTGACAAAAGACGTGCGTAACATCGCTGAGATTCGTAAAGAAACAGGCATGGTGTTTCAAAGCTTTAACCTGTTTCCACATTTGAGTATTCTTGAAAACATTACGTTGGCGCCGAGGCAGGTGCGCGGCATCGCGAAGGCGGAAGCTGAAGCGACAGCGATGGAGCTGTTAGAACGAGTAAAGATTCCTGAGCAGGCAAACAAGTATCCTGGTCAGCTTTCTGGTGGTCAGCAACAGCGTGTTGCTATAGCTAGGGCGTTAGCGATGGCACCGAAGGTGATGCTGTTCGACGAGCCGACCTCGGCACTTGACCCAGAAATGATTGGTGAAGTGTTAGACACGATGAAAACCTTAGCTGAAGAGGGGATGACGATGATTGTGGTGACGCACGAAATGGGTTTCGCTCGTGAAGTTGCTGATCGTGTTGTGTTTATGGCTGACGGTGAAATTGTCGAAGTGGGCGACCCTGAACATTTCTTCACAAATCCTCAAGAAGAACGCACAAAACTCTTTCTCAGCCAAATCCTGTAGGAGCGATTCTCGACTATGCTGCCTTCGGGCCAGTTCTTTCTGAAACGATTAGGCTTGTGGCTGTCGCAGTTGCTATTTCGAATGTAACAGCTTTCGACGCATCTTCTGTAGGTGCGGAAGCGATAATATAGCCTTCTTCTGTTAGTGTTATGATAGGTTGGCTATCTGGAGAATAAGAAAATGCTGTACCTTCTATTGTTTTCCCGTCGTAGCACGCTGTTTGAGATTTCTGACCAAAGTCGCTCTCGCCCGTAAAGTAGTCGTCGTTTAGTTCGTGCACTGTCCCTTCAGGAACAGCATGCGCCTCTAGATCGCCGCCTTCAATCGAATCTTTATCATTTGATACTCTTATTTCATATTCATCCCCATCGGGCGTGATCACACGAAATGCATCGGTGCCTTCTAATTCTTTAATTTCGCAACCTTGGCCAAACTTTTCTTTTGCGAATGCAAGTTTCTCAGCATCAGGGGTGTGTAAAGTTTTTGCTATGTAATAGATTCCACCGACAATGGTAGCAAGAGCTGAAAGGCCTAGTGCCACCGTCCTAGTTTGCCTGGCTCTCTTTATCAGTTTAGGATGACGTTCTGCGAAAGGTGCCTTAGGTTGCGGAGGTGTATCAAACTTTTCAGTGACTTTTCTAACAGACATAATTATTTCGTGGAAATCACCAGAGCCGTCTTGTGGGCTTGTGAGACTCTTATGGTATTCACCTGCAGCAGTTCGCATTCCTGGTTCATCAAAGTTGTCTTTACCCCACTCAAGGAGAGCTAATTTTTCTATCTTAGGGATACTTTGATCAATGAGCGTTTCATAGACACTTCTAGTCCCAGCAAGAGGTAAAAGCTCGTTTTTAAAGTCGCTTTTTTGTTCTTTGGATAGTTGCTCGTAGTAATTCCTTGTGTCTTCCATGCGCACAGAAATGATTCTAGCTTCTTTGACAACAAGATACAATTAGTGGGTTTTGGTATTTGTTGAGATTCTTCACTCTTTCGCAGAGTCTTGAAGTAGTCGTGGTCATAGCTGTAGCGTTTTGTATTGGGTTCTAGTGGAATGGCAGCTCTGGGAATCAGACGCCGACGACGTGTAAGCCTGTTGCTCTTGCAGCTTGGGCTTGTTTGATATCGAAGGTCAGAAATGTGGTGTTGCGTCCTGCTCGTAGGGCAGATGCTATGTGGATCGCATCTGCCGAGCGGCAAAGCGTTTGTTCGGCTATGCGTGCGGCTTCGTTGCAGGTAGTTTCGTCTATAGCAATTAGCGCAAATCCATCAAGGTCTACGGTGAACTGCTGTTTAGCCATAGTGAACTCAGGTTCTTTTAAAAGGCGAGCGAGGTTTCGCCTTGTTTCAACTTCTGTCAGTCTGCTCGTTGTGAGCACTGCATCTGTTGACATAAGTGATAGCGCCGCTTCAGAATCGTGTTCTTGAACGTATCTTTTAAGTAAGGCACTTGTGTCTACATACATAACCATGGCGAGCTGCTATTGTCTATCTTCGGTTAAGATTTCAGTAGTTGTTTTTGAAGCGGTGTATCTTTGTGGAGGCGGCCCTAACGAACGCAAAGGTGGTTGGACCCAGCCTTGTTCTTCTCCTAGTTCTAAACCAGTTTCTTCATATCGCTCGATACGAGCCACTGGTTTGCCCCTATCGGTGACAATTATAGTCTGCCCTTCTTTAGCCAGCTGTATGTGCTCGGAAAGCTGAGCCTTAAGATTTCGTATGCCAATCTTCATGTGACTACATTAACATATTTATGTGGTTGCGTCAAAGTTTATGATTGTTAACTGCTTGTGTATCAGTATCGTATGTGCCGTGACGTTTTTAGAGGTACGCTTGGACAGATGGAAATAGATCTTGATGGCAAGCGGGTTTTGCTTATAGGCGCTAATCAGATTCTTGGGTATACCTGTGCAGAGGTGCTTGCAAGCGAAGGGTGTAGTCTCGCTTTGGCTGGCGGCAATATCAAAGATCTTAAAGAAGTGACAACAGATCTTCGTTCTAACTACGAGGTTTCGATCACAAGCCATGCTGGAGAGGTTAGCGATGTTGACTGGCAACATTCGGTGCTGGCTGTTGTTACACCGCTTGACAGCATTGTTGTTGACGTTTCAGCTTTTTTCGACTTGACTTTATTTGTTGAAAATGATGAAGATGAGTCAAAAGCGTTAGCGGCAGTTACTCAATCGTTGCAGGCGATTTTTTCCTTTGCGCAAACTGCTGCGTCAGGTTTTCGAGAAGACGGAGAGGGTATTTTTATCTTCGTGATGCCAACACTTGGGTATCTGACGAGCGACCCTTCAGCAACTGCTTTATGGGAAACGTCATATGCTGCTGTGCAAAAATTTAGTGCTACCTATGCTGCCGCAAATAATATGGCGTGTCATAGTCTTTTCTTGTCGGCTGAGGCTGATGAGTTGCAACCTGAAATTCCTGGAACGTTTGAATACCAGATCGCTGATTTTGTGGCGTATGCGATGACAGAAAAAGGCGCGCCTTTTGCCGATACTGCTATGCTTTTGCATCAACGTTAGAATCCTTCGAGCTTCTCAGAAAAACAACACTTCTAGTAACCTATTCAGGTAGTGTGAAAGCGTTACTTCTTTCATAGAGATTCGGAAGCTATATATGCTTAGTAAAGTTTCGCAATTTTTTGCAAAAAATGTTGTGCTCACACTCGCCCTTTGGATTTTCTTACTGGTCTTTGGTTCTTTGGCCTATACCAGCTGGCTGCCTCGTGAAGGATTCCCAGCGGTTGAGGTGCCAACGGCTATAGGTAGCGGCCAGTTCTTCGAAGAAGAGGTATTAACGCCTGATGAAGTAGACGCGCAAATTAAGCCGTTGGTCGAGGCTCTTGCTGCCCGGCCTGAAGTGAAAACTTTTAATGATAAAAAGCGAGTTGCCTCGTTTGCTCGACCAAATTCGTTCCAGCTTACTGTTGAGCTAAAAGATGGGTTTACTTCTGCGAAAAGCAAAGAAATAATTGATGAAGAGTACGCCAAACTTGACATGCCACAAAGTTTAGAGTTTCGAGCTGAACCTTTAAATCTAGCTTTGCTTTTAGGGAAGTATGATTTGCTTGTTGGTGTTCGAGGTCCAGCAGATGCGACAGCTGAAGAGCTAACAGAGATAAGTGCGACAACGCTAGAGGCCTACACAAATCAGCAGGGGATAGCAGCTGCAGAAGTGTATCCACTAAGTTTTCAGCAAGAGGGAACAAACCAGACGGTGCAAAGCGGGTTTAATCAGCTGACTAGCTTGAACGATTCAGCAAAGGTCTTTAATCCAGCGGCAACGGTCGGAATCGTTGCTAGCGATGGGTACGACTCGATAGAGCTTCGGGCTGAAACTGAAAAAGCTGTTGACGAAATCAACGCTTCTTCGCTGTTGCCTGAGGGCTATGAAACTTTTGTTGCCTTTGACTATGCCCCACAAATTGAAGAACAAATAGGTTCGCTGCAAGGTAACGTGATCACTGGTATTTTAGCTGTTGCTCTTATTGCTTTGCTGGTGATCTCATGGCGAGCGTCAGTTATCGCTGCGTTGTTTATCGTTACTGTTATGGCGACGTCGCTAGGGATCTTGTACCTCGTCGGCATTACGCTGAACACAATTTCTTTGTTCGGTATTATTCTGGCTTTGGGCTTGTTTGTTGATGACGCCATCGTTATTACCGAAGCGATAGATACCTTTAAGAAAAAAGGTGAAAGCTATCTTGAAACGATTGGCAGCGCTATCAACAAAGTCGGTTCAGCCAGTGTTTCTGGAACTATAACGACTATTTTAGTGTTCGCTCCGATGCTTGCGATTACTGGTGTGTTGGGCAAGTTCATCAAAATTCTGCCGATTTCAGTAATGATAGCGTTGGCAGTTTCACTAGTTCTTTCGCTAGTTCTGATTCCATTTGCTTCTCGTTTCCTAACGATTAATGCGCCAGAGTCGAAGAATCCTATTTTGAAACTTGAAAAGAAAGTTGCACATTCTTTAGCTTCTGTTATCGGTCATACGTCAAAAGGAACAACTTTTGCAGCGATAGGTGTTGCTATCAGCATTGTCATGACCGCTGTCGGTATCGGAGTATTTGCTCCGAACGTTAAGTTTAATATCTTCCCGCCGCAGAAAGATTCAATTGACCTTTCTATTACTGTAAGCGATTTTAAAGGCGGCGAAAGCGTCGAAGAGGCAAATGCTCTTATCCAAGAAATAAACCAGAAAGCCGCTGATGCTTTGGGTGAAGATCTTATTTCTGGTTATCTTTATGATGGTAACGAGCGACTTTCTTTCGGAGCGTTTCGTTTGACCCCTATTGGCGGTCGTGAGAAAGCGCCTGATCTTGTTGCTGATCTTCTAGACCCTATCGAGGAAGAATATGCTGATAGAGCCAGAGTCGATTTTGCTGTAGTCTCGGCTGGCCCTCCCGAAGAGGTTTTCCCGTTTAAGATGCAGATATTTTCTGAAGATGCTCAAGTTCTAGAGAACGCAGCTACACAAATTTCTTCTGAACTATCTGGCAAAGTGCTAGATGAAGGTAAGCCGTCAGAATATACAGTGCTAGAAACAAAAGTTGTGCTTGATTCGCTTTCGCGTAACGGCGGCAAACGTTTTGCTCAAATAGAGGCACGTTTCGACGGTGACGAAGTGACTGCCTTAACACAGAGCACACAAAAATATTTAGAGGAAAAATATCCAGAAGCCGAGTTGACAGCACTTGGGCTTTCTGCGGATGCATTGGAATTTGATTTTGGGTTTGAAAGCCAGAACCAAGAATCGTTTAATTCGATGCCGCTGGCGTTTGGCTTTGCTTTACTGGCGATGCTTGTGCTGTTGATTATTCAGTTCCGTTCATCTGCACAATGGTTGCTTGTTTTCTTAGCGATTCCATTTAGTATGTTTGGTGTTTTTGGCGGGTTGTGGCTTACAGGCAATAACCTTAGTTTCTTCGTAATGCTAGGGCTGTTGGGCCTTATGGGCATAGCGGTAAACAATACTATTTTGCTTGTAGATTTCGCCAACCAGCAGCGTGTCGCTGGAGCCGATAGAGTCACAGCGATTCAAGAAGCTGTGCGCATGCGTTTCAGGCCACTAGTTGCTACATCACTTACAACAGTGTTTGGCTTGCTGCCACTTGCGTTGTCAGATCCGTTCTGGGAAGCACTTGGGTTCACAATTATCTTCGGGCTGCTATCGAGTACGTTCCTTGTGCTTGTTTCTTTCCCGTTCTATTACCTTGGTATGGAATGGCTGCGAGACCGATATGAAACCCCATGGCGTCGCGAAGCTCTGCGCTCCGGAGCGTCAACAGAATACGAGAGGTAAGATTTTCAGTACAGGTCTTGCCTTTCCTGCTCTTTGCATGGCATTCCAGCCACGACTAGGAATCTAGATTTCTAATAAATAAGTATCTTGATAAAAATGTACATTGTATGTACAATAGTTGTGTGGAAGGTTTGCAGTTTGCTTGGGACAGTAACAAGAACTCGGTTAATAAACAGAAACATGGTTTGAGTTTCGAAGAAGCGGTAACGGCGTTTAGGGATGAGAATGCTGTTGTATTTGCAGATCCGGACCATTCTGAACTTGAAGATCGATACTTGTTGCTAGGAGTAAGCTCACAACTACGAGTTTTAGTTGTATGTCACTGTTATAGGCAAAATGATGAAGTGATAAGAATTATTTCGGCAAGGAAAGCTAATAAAAAGGAACAAGCGAGTTATCGGAGATACTTATGAGAGAAGAATACGATTTTGAAAATATGGAAGGGGAGAAAAACCCCTATATAAAAAAGTTGAAAAAATCTGTCACTATACGGTTAGACACATCGACAGTTGATTATTTTAGGTCGTTATCTGACGAAACTACTATGCCGTACCAAACTCTAATAAACCTATATCTGCGTGACTGCGTTGAGAATAACAAAAAACTCGAATTCAATTGGGTGTAGATTCCCAGTCAGTTGTAGCCAATCCAGGTGAGGAACTTGTCTCGTGGCCAGCTGTTGACAACTAGGTCTTTGGTGGCCCAGCCTCGCCGTGCGGTCAATACGCCGTATTCCATGCGTCCAAGCTCGCTTTTGTGGTGGCTGTCAGTGTTAATCACAAGTTTTACTCCACGTTCTGTGGCTTGGCGGACAACGTCGCTTGCTGCATCTAGCCTATTGAGCGAGCCGTTGATTTCTAGCGCCACATCATGTTCTACTAATGCATCAAAAACGGTTTGCATGTCTAGCTCGATACCTGGCCGTTTGCCGATATATCGCCCTGTGAGGTGGCCAATTGAATGCACCGATGGGTCGGCGATTGCGTTGTAAAGTCGCTGCGTTTGCTTGTCAACTGATTGATCAAAATGTGAGTGGACAGAAGCAACGGTATAGTCAAAAAGTGCTCGAAAATCGCTGTCATAATCAAGACCGCCGTCAGGCCCAATGTTAAGTTCGCAACCAAAAAGTAACGTCATGTTCGGATAGCTCGGTTGAAGCGCTGCGATTTTGTCTCGATGTTCTAGCATCTGCTCACGATTTGAACCGTTGATAGCTAAATCTTCGCCATGATCGGTAATAGCCAGATAGCTATAGCCTTTCGCAGCCGCTGCTGCGACCATTTCTTCCACACTCGATCGCCCGTCGCCGCTTCGGTCGGTATGATAATGCAAATCACCTTTCATGTCGGTTAGTGCAATAAAATCTGGCAGCGCCTGCTTCGCTGCAGCTTCAAGCTCGCCAGAAGCTTCACGCAGTTCAGGAGCCACATAGTCACATCCTAAAGCTGCGTAAATAGCTTGCTCGGTCTGGCTCGCAACCAGAATGTTTTCCTTGCCATCATCAGTTTTCTTGAAAAGACCATATTCGTTAAGCAACATGTTTTGTTGCAACGCCAGCTGCCTTATAGCAATAGTATGTGCTTTAGACCCTGTGAAATAGAGCGTCGCTGCTCCGAACTGTTCAGGCGAGACAATACGCACGTCAACTTGCAGCCCAGAGGCTACAAGAAAAGAAATCTTTGTGTCACCAGCGGCTAGCATCTCAGTAATCTCAGGGCTGCTTCTGACCTTTTCCGCCACAAGAGGACCATTGCTAGCGCCAATAGTGATATCGATATCGGCTACTGTTTCGTTCATCCGTCGAAGGCTGCCGCAAAAAGTAGCGTCGCTAACACTTTCAACTTCTATCCAACGATCAACAAGTGCTTGAGCAAGTGGAAGAGCATCAGCAATCGGAAACCGTCGATTTTTATCAGAAATGCCTAGGCGTTCAATCGCTTTCGCTATCTTCTCTTCGCTCGTAGCGCCAAAACCTTCGAGTTCGCGAAGCTGTTGACTATCAATAGCTGTCTGCAAATCAGCAAGATTGTTAATGCTAAGCTTCGCACGTAATGTTTTTATCGATTTTGGGCCAAGCCCAGGAATGTTACTAAGCGCCACAAATTCGGGCGGATATTTTTTGCGAAGCTGGTCGATCTTTTCGACGCTCCCTATAGTAAGATATTCGCGAATCTTGGCGGCGGTAGACTTGCCGACGCCGTCTATCTTTGTGAGCTGTGTGTCAGAAAGCGCAGGTAAATCGTCTGTCGCATTTTCAACACCTCGACGAGCTTTCTCGTACGCGCGCACTTTAAAAGATTGCACGTTCTCTTCGTCAAGAATAGTTAAAGCTATAAGCTCGTCTAGCATTGCTAGTACTGCGGTTTTGGTCATAAATGTATCTTAGAACAACGTCGCCATTTCCTTGCAGTTCGTAATAAATCGAAGATTGCACTAGCTAAGTTGCGGCTAAGCTACTAAGATTTTGGTGACGCCAAAATTAGGTAGTAGGAAATATGACTAAACTTGTCAGTCTCAATGAGATTGGTGCCCGCCGAGTTTCTTTATCGCAGGTTTCTAATAATTTAGAGCTTGCATTGTCTGCTCCATCTGGGGATCCCCGCTATTGGAGGTCCAAGGTGGTTGCAGCTTTGACTGAGTTTAAAGCTGTACTTTCCGATCACGTCCATTCGTCTGAAGATGGTTTCTTGAAAGCTGTTGCTGCTGACTTTCCTAACCAAGCGCGTAAAGTTTCGCAACTTCTTGTTGATCATGAGCGGCTCCAGGTTTCAATTGATGCATTGTTTGAAAAAGTAGTCCATCTTGAAGACGATGGTGAGGGAGAAGAAATTAACGCAGTGCGGCTACAGGCAATAGAGTTATTAGGCCAAGTTTCACGGCATAAGCAGCGAAGTTCTGATCTGATTTATGAAGCGTATAAGGTTGATGTGACAGAGCTTTTAGCTTCCGATGAGCCTTCTGGCGAGCCGACGCTGTATCTGACGTAGGCGTTACTGTTGGAGCACATAACGAAAAGGTTGCTGAGGTGGCTAATAGTGTCACAAGCTGCTACTGTTGAGTTGTAAAGATTTTCCGTGAGTTTTTTACGTTACGAGTTCTCACCGTCAATTTGCTACTCAGCTCCATGCAGCGAACAAGCAACTGTTGATTGTGCGACTACTACATATTTCAAGAGCGTCTAGCGGAGATGCTACGTTGAATGGGGTAAGACAATTACTGCTCAAACTGTTCAGCCGCTTCCAGTTTCGGTTTCGGAATTTATGGAAGTGGTGCAAAATGATATAGACGGGTTCGCGACTGACGAACAACGTGAGATGTTGCAAGCTCATGCTCAGGCATGGACGGCGGCGCTGCTACGACTGCTCGACAGCGTGTCAGCTTCGTTAGATAAAGCGTCTAAGTCTTTGCATGGACGAGAACGCTACCACGTTGTTGCAGACTACACCTCGCAGCGAGAGCAGATAGACCAAGCGTTAACTGCTCTCATCGGCCCGTCTGCGAAACCGCTAAAAGAAGAACAGAAAGCGTCGTCAGAAGAGGCGTTTGTTGAACCGCTTGTGCAGCTTTCTTGGCAGCCGGGACGAATTATTTTATGGGCGTCTGAGCGTAATGCGCAAGCGAAAAATCTTGAAGAGTTAGAACAGGTTCTAGCCGAGTTAGGCGCAGATTCGATTGACTGGGAGCCATATAAATCTTTACGCATCCCAGGCCAGGGCAACATCGATGCGTTGACTGCCCCTATCGGCGCTGCGTTGGGCTGGCTAGTTGGCTTGCTCTCGCTTGACGCTGATGATGCGAAACTTGGTGTGAGCGCACGTTGGCTTGCCGTAGCTGTTTCTTTGAGCATAAAAGTTGTGGCGCAAGGCAGAGCGTTTCCTCAGATGCGTAAATATAAGAAACGCTTACCAAAACAGCTTCCTAAAGGTGTTTCAAGTTTCGAAGTTCGTTGGAGTCCTGCATTGCTAGATCAGGAACATTTCGCGAAACTCAGTTCGTCAGTGCCTGCTAGCGTGGCTATTTCTGACCAGTCATCTGACCGCCGTAGTGTTGTCACTTCGATCCTCAACGATTTTGTTACCTCCATCTTCCGTGAAGCTGCTAGTCGGCTTGAGCTGCCTGCAGGAGTTGAAACGGCAACATCAGCTGAAGAGGTCTCTGAATCGTTTCTTGCCAGTGTGGACGGTTCAACCTTCAGTGCGTCGTCTCAGTTCGCTGGTGATATTACCCGCAAAATAGACAAGTGGAGTCTCCCTATCGCTGGGACAAAAAGTTCGCAGCTGGTAGTTCAGCTTGACCCTCCAGACGATAGCGACGCATGGTACTTATCCGTGCTTGCCTATAACAGCGATCATAAACTAATGCCAGTAGAGCGAGTGATTGTCAACTCTTCGAACAGTAAAAGTAAAGAAGTTGAAGCTGATTTGCTGCGACTAGAGCGCTTGTATCCTGAGCTGCTTCGTCCAGGCGCGCGGCGTCGAGGTGAGGTATTGCTGAGCCAAGACGAGGCGTGGCATTTGATGACCGTTGCTGGCTCTGTAATGGTCGCCGCTGGTTACGAAGTCCGAGCGCCAGTGCTTTCTCGCAAAAAACCGTCACCGTCGCTGCGTCTCAGCTCGTTCGAGGCTGCAGAAGATAGCGTCGTTGGTGCTCAACAGCTCGCAAATGTTACTTGGTCTGTAGCCTTTGACGATGTTGAACTGAGCGCAGAGCAAGTGCGTGAGCTTGCCTCACAAGCCAAACCGCTGGTGCAGTCGCACGGTCGTTGGGTCGAGCTAGACAAAGCCGATTTGGCCGAAGCGGCAGCTGCGTTAGAAGAACGCGCTGACAAAACAAACCTAACTGGTGCTGACATGTTACGTCATGCACTTGGGTTAGAAGGCACCCCGTTCTCTGGCGGTATTTCGCTCGCAGGTTCTGGCTGGGCTGCTGATCTATTGCAAAGCGCTTCTGACGCGTCGAATCAAGTTCTGGCAACACCTAAAGGGTTTAAAGGCGAGCTTCGTAGTTATCAGGCCGAAGCCCGCACATGGCTTAACTTTTTAGATTCTGCTGGTCTGGGTGGCTGCCTTGCTCTCGACATGGGGTTAGGAAAAACGCCGACGATGCTTGCCCACATAGGGGCCACCAAAGGCGAAGGCCCTGCGCTTATTATCGTGCCGCCAGCGGTTGTTGGTAACTGGGCGTCTGAAGCAAAAACGTTTGTGCCTGATGTGCGTGTAAAGGTGCATCACGGCCCGAATCGAGCGCCGTTAAACAAAATAGCTGCGTTAGCAAAAAGCGCTGACGTTATTATTACAACCTATGGCACAGCTATTCGAGATGTTTCTGCGCTAGAAAAAATTGAGTGGAGCAAAACCGTTCTTGACGAAGCGCAGGCAATAAAAAACCCTCAGTCCGAAACGGCGCAGCAACTGCGGCGGATCCCGTCAACGACACGGATTGCGTTAACAGGGACACCTATAGAAAACGGTCTAGGCGACTTATGGGCAATCTTAGACTATACAAACCCTGGTCTTGTGGGTGATCGCAACTCGTTTATTCATCAGCTTTCGCTTGATGGCACGTCGAAAGAAAGTGCGGAAAGCGCGTTGAAAGCGTTAAACGGCATCTTGGTTTTCCGTCGCACAAAAGCCGAGCCAGCGATTGCAGCAGAGCTGCCTGACCGCATCGACAATTTGGCGCATTGTGCGATGACCGCCGAGCAAATCGGGCTATATCAAGCGGTGTTAGATTCGCTTGTTATCGAAGCAAGCGATAGCGATACGCCGAAACGTAAAGGCGCTGTGCTTGCGGCTATCACTGCATTAAAGCAGATTTGTAACCATCCAAACGCCTATCAAGATGATGACGGTGGTTTAGAAGGTCGTTCAGGCAAGCTGAATAGGCTTAATGAAATTATTGATGCTGTCTTTGCTGCCGATGAACGCATCTTAATTTTCACGCATTTCGCTAGCTGGGGCGAAAAAATGGCCGACTATTTGACAAAACGTATGGGTGTTCCTATCCCTTGTTATCACGGCGGTTTAAGTCGCGGTGTTCGCGACAAGATGGTAGATCATTTCCAGAGCTTAGAAACAGCTGGTGCTATGGTGCTTTCGTTGAAAGCTGGCGGTACTGGTTTGAATCTAACAGCTGCAAACCATGTAGTGCTCTATGACCGTTGGTGGAACCCCGCAGTTGAAGACCAAGCCCGTGACCGTGTCTGGCGTATAGGGCAAGAAAACACGGTTGTGTGCCATCGTCTAGTGTGTCCAGGCACGGTTGATGAACGAGTCGAAGAAGTAGTTGCTGGTAAGCGCCGCATCGCCGATATGGTGCTGCCAAAATCAAGCACGGTAGGTGACTTGGATGCACAGCAGCTGCAAGTAGCGTTGGGGATAGATCCAGAGCTGTTGCTTGCTGTCGAAGAGAGTGAAGAATCAAAAGATAAGCTGGTTATGTCATGACACAATCTCGAAGACCGCAACGTAAATCTCGCAGACGCAAAACTTCTAAAAAAACTGATCCTGCAAAGTTTTGGGGCGATCATGACGCAGTGCCAAAACTTGGAGAAAAGATCAGCCCTTCAACCGACCCAGCAGCAGTTGTCCGCTCATTAGGGGCGATCCCGCTTGTTGGGCAGCACAACCAGCCTGAACTACTTTTCTCTGTTCTATACGAGCGTTCTGTTGGCTTAGCAACTGCTTTAGCGGCGTCAGCTGATCTTGTCGAAGGTCCTGAAGAGGCATAACTATACGTTCAGACAGAAATGCCTCATCGTCGCCATTTTAACTACGTAAAAATTATTTTAACTACACCAAAATTATTTTAAATATGTAAACGTCATCTCCAACTTGTCAACGT
Organism: Acidimicrobiales bacterium; assembly: GCA_020629155.1. Lineage (GTDB taxonomy): Bacteria > Actinomycetota > Acidimicrobiia > Acidimicrobiales > SZUA-35 > JAHDDW01. The sequence continues at coordinate 150,311 of JAHDDW010000004.1, forward strand.
CATCTCCAACTTGTCAACGTCATCTCCAACTTGATTGGAGATCTAGATCCCAGTCATGGCTGGAATGACACCTGATCGGTCGAAATGATGAAGTTGAGGTTTATGTCCGCAATAGTGAGCTGCGATTACTAAGCAGTTCGTCGATTTTTTGCGCGTCGAGAGACCCAGAAAAAAGTGGGCCACTAATAGTTGTTGCGCCTAGCTTTTGTGCTGTTTCGAGGTTCTCTGGAGTAGCGATCTCTCCAGCCTCGATGTCTGTTTGAGAGCGCTGAGCTAGATCAATGTAAAAATGTTGTGTCACCGTATTTTCTTTTTCAACTGAGCGTACAAAATGTGGATGTAACCCTATTTTGTGGTATTGCTGTTGAGCGAACAAGCGTAAGGTATCTTCTCGGGGGTCAACGTTGCTGACTGATAGCATGATGTTGGTTGCTGAAAGCTCTGCGAGCACGTTCTGCACTAAAGGCTGTGCGAGACATTTTGTGTTGCCTATGGTCATGCCGATTGAGAGCGGGGGATACTTTTTTGCTTGTTCTTTCACATAGCTTGTCATAAGAGGATCTGCTAAAGCGCCGATGCCTGTCTGGAGCCACAGCTGAGCGCCGCTGATTTGTTTGACTTTGCTCCAGCGAGCAAAGTCGTTAAGCGCCTCGGCAAAAACAAACTGTTGCAAGTTTGCTAGCAGCTGGTTGCTTTCGGCGCAAGCGTAAATGGTTTTTGAATCTATAGTTTGGTCTTGGTACTCAAAACCTTGCAGCGCCGTAGTGAAGCCAAGCAGCTTTTTGCTTGTCGTACTGTATGTCGGGGTGTAAAGAACTTTGCAGGTTTTGTTTTCTATACGCCTGCGTATTTCAGCAGCAAGTTCCTGATCTCGGCTTCGTCTGTCTTTAAGGTACGAGCTATACATCATAAATGGTGCTTTACTGCTTGTTGTTTGCAGCGTTTGGGTTAAAGCATTGTCAAGCGACTCAATTGTAGGATCTTCAGCGTCTTCGAGCAGAACACACGCTGCGATGCAGTTAAGCCACACCCAGGTTTTGCCTATTTGAATAGGGTCTCTGCATGATTTTATTATCGTGCCAACTGTTTGTTCTGCCTCTTGTGTGGTGGCTGCTTTGCCGATGAAACCTCTGATCTCGTTTTTGTGGTGGTCAAAGAAGTAATAGGCTTGCACGCCTAGCTTCTGGAATTTCTTTTCAAGTGCCTCGGCGTATTCTTGTTGAGTGGGTTGGAAGGTGCGAGTTGAGGACCATGAACGAGGTGCGAGCAATTCGAATTTTATTTGAAATTCGGCAATATGTTTGGTGTTGTTCGAGTCGTTTTTTATTGCTGCTTCAAGATCGTCTCTGTATAGCAGCTCTTCTTGCGTGAAGAACATTTGGGTCCCGACTGTTGTCGAGTTTTCTGCTACGGGAGAGTTTATTTTCCCAGCTCGCAAGTTACGCATCGAAAATTTTACTGCTTCAGTTTCGTTCGTCTCGTTCGAGTTCTCCATAGAGTACAGAGATCGGATTTTGTGTCACCGATATGAGTAGATGAAGGAAAATATTTTATTTCGATGTGCTTGTCGAAGCACATCGAATAGAGTGCATCGTGCCGCCTAAAAGGGCAGCTGTCTGGGTGGCAGCGTGGTGTTTGGGAAGGTTGTCGTAGTTGTTTCTTGTGTCTGCTGGTTTGATAACCATGGACAACCGATATGATTGCTAGTTGAAAGAACAAGCCAGTCTCAATGCAGCCATATGGCAATCATCAAGACTGGCTTGGTTTCATCACATTGACCATACGTGGCGGCGTCTGGTCAATGAGATGAGGTGCCTTCGGTGGCGGCCGAAGTTACCGACATATGTACTATGCCATAGCTCTATTGGGGTTTAATTGGAAACCAATTGGAATCGATTGGAGAAACTCCAATTGCGATTCATGCTGACCCGAGTGAGGCTAGGTTTCCGTGCATGCGTATTTGACGCAGGTATGTTTTGAGGTTGTCTGTAGGTATCGATTTGAGCTGGATGGTGTTTGAGAAAATATTTGTACGATCAGCTGAATCAATGCCTAGACGAGCATTGTTTCAGCGTTTCTGAGCTGTCGAGTTTTTTGTCGTTTCTCTAAACCGCTCTGTGAGGCAGCAAAGGCATCTTGAATTATTCTGCTTCGAAACTGTATATCGTCAGCTTCTTCGACGAGAAGGCCAGCTTGGATGGCTGCTATTGTTGCATCCTCGATCTCGGTTATTGTCCTTTTATGGCAGTGGCTGATAAGGTCAAGATTGAATGGCATCGAGAGCAATGAGGCTGTTTTGAGAACAGAAGTTGTTGTTTCTCCTAAACGTTCAGCTCTTCGAGTAATTAGATCGATAACGTTCTTGTTGGGTTGCAATTGTAAATCGTTTGTTGAGGCAAAGAATGTTTCTACGATCATCTGAGGGTTTCCGCCGCAGTAGCTATGTAAAGTGGCTGATGTTTTCGAAGAGGTTGGTTTATGCTCGTTGAGTAGCTCAAATGTATCTTCTGGGGAGAAAGAGTTAAGCTCGAACCGTTGCATCGGCCGTATCCGCGCTAGGTCTTTAATTTCTCCTTTCGCTGCTGCTTGGTGGAATTCTGTTGTGCTATAGGTGATGATGAATGCTATTTTTTTCTTGCGGTTACTTTGCATTATGAAAGAGAGCAGATCAACAGAATCGCGATCGCTATGATGTATGTCTTCTATTGAGAGAACCGTTTTTGTTTCACAAGCTGTTTCAAGTAGTGCATCGATGGAGGCAAACGTGTGAGCTTTCGATGGCATGACACTCTCAGCCGCATTAGTTTTTGTTTTACTCAATTGAGGAAGCAGAGAGACTAATGCAGGATGCTGATCTAGCAAATCCTTCAGCGTTTTTTTAGGGAGTGTTTGGGCTAGAGCTGAAAGTATTTGTGTCCAAGGCCAAAGCCATGTTGAGTCGTTTTCGAGACAGCTGCTTCTGTAAAAGGTGACAGTATCGTTTAGTTGCTTGCTTAGCGTTTCTATCAGATTGGTTTTGCCTACTCCAGGTTCGCCACTGATAATAAAAAGTTCTGCTTCAGTTAGCTGTCGGATGGCTTTTTGTACTTTGTGTAGTTCTTGAGCATGACCTATGTATGGCGAAACGTCTGTTGCTTGTAGGTCAAGTTCTTGCTGAATAGCTTCACTTTGGGGGAGTGCAGCTAACGAAGGTGGTACAAGTATCTGAGAAAGCACTTGTTTGCGTGGTGCTAACGTCTGGTCTTGGTTAAGGATTTTGACTTCTAAATCTTGTATTGGTTGGCCTGGGTCTATTCCAAGCTGGTCGACTAGGCGGTCTCGTAGGGTTTGCGCCATTGTTAAGGCCTCTGATTGTCGCCCTGATTGATAGAGCGCAAGCATAGCAAGCTCGGTTAGTTTTTCTCGCAATGGGTTGTTAGCTATTAGCGCTTCTATTTCGGGGATAACTGCTTTGTGTTCGCCTAAGTGTATTCGTGCGTCTAATAGAAGTTCTGTGGCAGCAAGACGTTGCTCGCCAAGGCGGTTGCGAAACCCCATGAGTGTTTCAGTTCCGGTAAGGCCAGCGCAGGGTTCGCCCTGCCAAAGGTCCAGTGCTGTCCCTAGAAAGTTGACGGTTTGCAGATAATCTTGATTGCGGTATGCGGCCCGGCCTTGGCTTAGAAACTTTTCGAAGGCGACCCAGTCGACAGCTTCGTCTGGTATGTCTAGGCGATAGCCTGGTGCTATGTTAACGAAACAGCTTGGCATGTGGCGGTTTGTGCGGTGTGGTTCAAGAAGTTTACGCAGGTTGGAGATATAGCTGCGAATAGCGATGTGAGGTTGGGCAGGTATTTCGTCTTCCCAAACAGCGACCGCAAGTTGTTCCATCGAAACAACACGACGAGGTGATAAGAGAAGCCTTGCGAGAACAGCAATTTGGCGTGGTCCACCAAGGGAAACTATCTCGCCGTTAAGAGCAGCAGTGACAGGGCCAAGAACAGAGTAGCTAGCTGCAGATTCGATTGTATCGGACATGTGAGAGGGAGTCTTTCTAGGAACACAAGACAGCACAAACACAAAGCAAGAGCCGCCTTTACTTTTCCTAGCTCCACCAATCTACTTCATCAAGCACCATTGCGCAAGTGGAAGATTTTTAGTTGCCATTAACTGACCAATGCCAGGGCTCAGAGGGTAGGTTTTTGAATCCGTATTCAGCTGCGTTGTTTTTAAGCCAGACGAAAGCGGCGGAATTGCGTGACTTGATTGTTCTTCCCTTGTAAGTAAAATCCATTGCAAGCCCTTGCTCATGCATAGAGCGACCAGGCCTAGCTGTGGGTGGTCGGCAACTGCTAGAGGGGGTAGTCCAAACGTTGGCGCAGTTCTGCTTCCGAAGTGCAATTTGTCTTGAATGTGGGCGATGAGCCCAACCTGATAATGCTATGCCATCGTCTGCTGCGGCATCGAGCATCGCTTGTATGTTCGCTTGAATTTCGGGGCAGACATCTGTTGTGACGCCTTGGATAATACCTGGACCTGCTTCTATATATGTATTGATTGGAACCATGCCATCATCGCCGACAGAACATTTAGTTATTCCACTTATATCTCCAACAGAGCCTAGGTTCTGTTGGGGCGTGTAATAGTTTGCTTTCTCGACGGTTCCTCGTGTGAAGCTTGCATCTGGATTTTTGGCATGTAACGCCACTTGTAAATTCTCGCTAAATGTTATGGAGCCTGATTTATCAAATTTAGTCCGTATAGCCGCTATCGTGCTGTCATAGTTAGCGTTGGATTTCTCAGTTGTGCTGTCAGTCGAAGTGCGGAGCAAGCCATCTGTGTTTATCATGTCTGGGTTAGGCGCTTTTGCGCAAAGAAATTCAGCTAGTGTGGCGATGCCATCGAGATAATTATATTGATCTACAATGCCATCTTGATTACCGTCAGTACCATATGTATCGAATGTTCCTGAGGGTAAGTCCATCGCAGGAATTTCCTTTTCAGGAACCATAACTGCCTTCCGCAGAGTCCAGGCAGTAGAACCTAAACCGCCTTTACCTCCAAGAAGCGTGTAAAGTTCTTCGGCTTGATTCATTCTTTCTGTATATTTATCTGGGAAACCCGACCGTTGAACCTCCTGAGCCGCTACGCCTGGAGGTAAATCTGTCCAACTTGCAACTTTCTGACGTTCAGGCATCTTAAAAAAAAGATCGTCATAGAACTTAAAAGCAGCCCAGCGCCTATCCATAATTTGCTCTTTCGTACCCCATCCTTGCGAAGGTCGTTGTTGAAGCATGCCGACAGAGTCTCGATCTCCTTCTGGCTTATGATCTAACTCGTCTTCCACAAGCGCTGTCGATAGTGCGATTATCTTGGCTCTAGGTGGAGCGTTGAAAACATCTCCAACATCGAGAAGGTATTGTGCTGAAAGAAGCTTTTCTTCATTGAAGGTTATAGTGCCAGTGGGTCCTGGAAGAGTGTCTCCAAGTATGTTGTTCAACCCAGGGTTTAAAGAGTCACTTGTTGGGATAGCTGCAGTTACGTCTTCAAAACTAGCTGGTTTAATTTGAGTATTGTTGGCTTCGGCCGCTCCTTCCCCCACAGCTCCTCTGACACTGATTTCTTTAACAATCATCTCGTCAGAACCAGTAGTGATGCCATAGAGCCCGTCTTTAATAGGAGTGTCAAGATCAGAATTGTCGATAAGACTTTGTGTAAATGCACTTCCAACTGAAACTATGTCGCCAACAGTGCCGTCAGTAGCCACTTGTCGCGAAAAAGAAATATCACCACGAAGGTTGAGATACTTAGTGCCATGTAACGATTCTTCCTTGCCTATTCCTGCTAACACCTGCCATGGGATAGCAGAACAGCTAGGAGCTGATTTATAAGCGCTTAAAACGTGAGGTGGTATCTCCTCAGCAGCTCGATCAACCTGCAATGATGCTTTCCTGGTTTCGCTATCTATAACAATAAAAAGAACTATAAGAATAATTCCCAAAACCAGAAGGCCAAGGGCAATAACTGCGAACACTACTGCTCCTTTTTCATTATCCTGGTTCGCCATTTTTTGCCCTAGAGATCGACTAAGATTTCACTTACAAGCTTTGCCTCGCTGTCTTGCTTTATTTCTACTGTAATTTGTTTAGTTACTCGCTGTGTGACCTCGCTCGTGCTGCGTTCTTCAACTTCTGCCGTTATCCGATATGCACCTTCAGTTAGTTTGCTGATTCTAGGTTCTGATACAACAGTCACTTTTTTTTCAAACCGTTTTGCTTGTTCTGTCTCAAAATTTTCTGGCTGATCTTCTAGAATCTCTATATAGAGCTCAGGTGTTGTGAATGCTTTAAGACTCTGGGTCTTTTCCGTATAGCTCACTGTATAGTCTTCCATAAAATATGCTTGTCCAAATTGTTTTAATAAGGTTTCGGCCGAACTTTCAGTAACCAATGTGCTTCCTGGCAGAAAATCTTCTGCTGTTGGCGGTTCTCCGTCTCCGCTTTCAGACGGCAATGAGGTGGTATTGCCACTTGTCGTGCCTGGATTGATTAAACTCGCTTGATCTGAAACAGCTTGAATCGAAGGATTGAAGTTTGTAAGGTCAATCTTAGGCGGGATTGTTGTTCCGAATGCATTGACTTGCGTCTTCCATCCGTCAGGTGCGACGAGTTTCCAATCGTTGTCTTCCCATCGTAAATTGGTTCTTAAATAAAAGTATGCGTCGTCATTGGAAAAGTAAACATCCACTTCAGCTAAGGCGTCTGTTAAAACGTTAACTTCCCATCCTGCAATAGGTAGGCTAGAAGAATCTGGTGTTCTTTGCAATCGAGCATTATCAGTTGCTTGTTGAAGTGAAGAGGAGAATTGACCCCTCACGCTAGTAGCGTAAGCTAGATCAGAAACAGACTTTGGTGCAACGTCTGAAGTTGAAAACAAATAGTGAGTCGCCGCAAGCCCTGCGCCGTTTTCGTTTTGGGTAAAGCCAGAAGTGAAACCTTTTTCCGCTTTAGTAGGTCCGAACGTTGGTGAAATTGGTAGATTGTATCCCGCTACTTCTCGCCATTCTAATGATTCTATCCTGATCGAATTTTTAGGCCCGTCATCAGCGCTGTTGTCTTGGCCGCCCCTAAAAAACAACGGCAAAAACAAACCCGCAGCAAGAATCAACCCACCCATAACGCAAAGCAAGATGATGAGCTGTTTGCGAGTCGAGCTGTCCATGAGTTATTTTACAATTATTCCAACGAGTTGAGTCGCACTTAACATTAGGATTAGGCCTCCTGCTACCCATGGAAGACTACCTAAAGCTTTGGCTGCGTTCTCTGGACTGTTGCCACCTCGTGCAACAATTATTTTTATGCCGATAAGTATCACTGTAAAAATAGCTGCAACAGCTGCTATCCAGCTCAAATAATTTAGGATACTATTGATATCTGCTAGATTCTGGCTCCCGTTTTTGAAACCTGTAGGTGGGGTGGGATTGGGATCTGTAATTCCTGGGACTTGGAAAGCTAGTAAGTAAGCTTGATGGAGTAGATTATTCATTGATATGTGCCTTTCTAATTGTAAGTTCTATTTGTATGATAATGGATACGGTTGGCCAATAATGTTAGAGAACGATGATATTTTTTCGATTGTCTGTTTAGGTTGCCCTTGTGCCATTGCCACACATGAGGAAAAATAACAACATCTGCTCTGCCGGTTAGAGCTCTTAATTTAAGTTTAGTGCTGAATGGTATAGTTAATGGAGTTTCACGAACAACAGCAACGAGATGAATCTGATGTTGGGCAGTAAGCTCCGCAGCTTTGCTTGCCCCAACATACGAGGAGTTGACCACAACTATTTTTGTTTGCGGCAAATTATTTTGATCTGAAGCGAGTAGTGAATTGACTTGACAACGGCATTGCGGCTCAAAAGCTCTTATCCCTATCAGCTGTAAATGATTAACTAAAGTCGTTGTTCCAGAGCCGCCAGTACCTCCAAAAACCATCGCTGTTTGCGGCGTCTCGAAATTTGTTTGGTTCTCATAGGTTTGATGTAAAGTGTCAGAAGTGACTGCATGTTGGTCGTGAATCTGGGTGTTCATGCTTCTGCCTCCTGTTCAACCTTTATGATAGAGCATTGAATGGATAAAATTTAGGCAGGAGACAATTTATTGAATATTTCTAATAGACAACATCTATAATTGATACCGCAGCGCCAGAGATTATTAAGCCAAGAAAAACAAATCCTATTGCCTCAATCGATTTTGCAGATTGGTTTGGGTCATTGCTTAAACGGGCGATTATGATTCTTGTGCCAATTATAATAAGTGATCCAACCGCTAAAACAGCAAGGACCCATTGCATATAGTCGAGATATTGTTGCAGTTCATCATAAAACTTGTCGCTATTGCCTGTTGTTATTTGCTCTGGTGGGCATGTGGCTATCTCAAGCTGATATTTAAAATCGTCATTGTTGTTGGTGACATTTTTGCATTTAGGATTAAGCAGATAAAAGCTAAGCAAAAGATTGTTTATCATGGTGTAATAACCGCCTTCGTTGACACTGTTAATAATATCGTAGTTGTTTTTGTCCTACAAAGCAGGGCCTAGGTTTGTGTATGTCTTAACGTAACGCTAAAATGAGTGCAGTATTCTAATCTAGGCGGATGTTATGGCAACACACTTTATGATTTTGGGCGTTGGGTTAAACGCGGCAGAGGACGAGATTCAAGATGCCTATGATCGGATTAAGGAAGAGGGAACTTCTAGTCAAGTTGCAAAAGATGCCTATCATACTCTTATTGACCCTCAAATAAGGGAAGAGTATATAGAGACACTTCAACAGCGACAGGATGCTAGGCAGGTAAGAGAACGAAGAGATCTTGTCGAAACTTTCCAGAAAAAGAAAGATGCAGCCGAATTAGCTTCGCTCGCTGACCAATTTAATCTGGTTGAAAGGCGAGTGAAATCTTTAAGCGCTCAGCGTGGTGACGCGGCAGATGCTGCATTGGCAGATGCTGCATTGGCAGATGTTGAGCGAGTCACTAGAAAATATATTGGAAGTGATGATGACCCGAAGGCTGCATTTAAGGAAAAAATACGTATCTTAGTTGCGTTTCTTAATACTTTAGCTGCGGATTCAGAGTCGGTTAAGGTTGTTAATAATGTTAAAAGCGAACAGAAGGATTTGCAAGGCAAGCTTCGTCGAATCGAATTGAAGTACAACAATGAAGTTAACAATCTTAAGCAAAAACACTCTTTGGAGGATCCTAGCCGTCCTCCTGCTGAACTTCGGCAACAGAATCGAAAAGGACTATCTTCTCTTTGGTCATCGCTTAGCAAGGTCGAGAAAGCTGTAGCAGCTGGAGGTGTTGCTGTCGTTGGTCTCTTAGCTGCTATTGGGATTTCCAGAATGTCTGGGTCGCCTGATTCTGCTTCAGCGTCGACTGGAACCAGTACTCAAGCCGACCGGCCTTCGGGTGTTATCAGTGATGATGGTCCTGAAGTTGGGGTTTATGAATCGACAGTGCTTAGTGACGGGTCAGTAGTGGATGTAGAGACCATCAGTTTTGCTCCTGAAGGAGTTAAGACAAAAACACTTGCTAATGGCGTCGAGTACTATCGCACCTCGGACGACACATTAGTTTTCGTTGGTGAAGATCTTACGCCAAACCAAGTCGTTGGACTTGTTGAGGATTATGACACTGAGGTTGTTGGTGATGTCGAGGTTGTTGAAGACACTGCGGTCGATGATGTCGAGGTTGTTGAAGACACTGCGGTCGATGATGTCGAGGTTGTTGAAGACACTGCGGTCGATGATGTCGAGGTTGTTGGTGATGTCGAGGTTGTTGAAGACACAGAGGTTGAGGTTGTTGAAGATACTGAGCAGGCTTTAGGTAACGTGCAAACCATTAACTATGAAGTAAATGGGCAAGATGTAGAGATCCATGTTCCAAACCCTGACGGGAACCCGATAGAACTTGTTGGTGTGCAGGTCAACTCTTCTAACATTTCTGGTGCATCTCAGTCAATGTAAAACCCTGATGATGTTTCAAGTTTCTTGTTGTTTCTGCATCGATAGACGGCAGAAGTAGAGTGGGCGCATTGTATTTAGGTCATAAGAATAATAGTATTGTTGTATGGGTATCGTTCGTTATGGAAAAAAGTTTTACTCTCGGTCAAAACTTTATGTAGCTGTAGCGGTGATACTCTGTGGTGTTTTTTTTCAGCCTGCTGTAGGTTCAGCATCCTTAGCTGCCGCAGATCAAACGGTCGATAACGTTTGTGGCGAGGTGGAGGAAGTATTATCAGGGCCTGGGTGGGGAGATCGAGCGCTAGATGCAGCAAATCCTCTTCCTGAAGTTTGGGGTGCTGGAAAGGCTATTGTCAATCCGATAGACACGGCGAAAGATGGGGCTAGTCGAGCTTTAGATAATTTCGGAGATCAGCTTAGATTTAAAACACTAGCTGCAGCCGGCCAGTTCATTTTTGGAATGGATGAAAAAGTTCTTAAAAATCACCTTGAACTAGTTCATGGATCAGTAACTAATGAAACCCCTGAAGTTTACGATAAGGCTTTTGAATGTCAAAATCAATACAGGGAATATTTTGAAACTGAGGGGTACGACCAAAAGGAAGGGTTTTCGTTTAGAGCGAAAAAGAGCAATGGAATTACACTTACCGCTGCGTCTGCGTATGCAGATGTTGATCTCGAAAGAAATGCTTGGTCTCTCATCGGCCAGCTTTTCGGATATCAAAGAAGCAATGAGCTCTCAGGCAACCCTGAACTAGTTACTGAGGTAGTTCTTCCAATTAATGCTTTGTTCTATCCAGCATCTTTAGGACTGGCTCTAATAGGCTTGATGTGGCAATGTGCGAGGCTTATCGTCTCGCAGAAAAGCGAAGGCTTGACTATTGTGATTAAGTCTTTAGTGACAATAATGTTCGTCCATGGATTGGGAACCGTTGCTGCTATGATTGCTGCTAGAGCAGCAGATGCTTATACCAACTATATTGGAGATGTTCTAGGTGAAACTGTAAGTATTTTTGATATTTGGCAAGGTATGGCTGTTGGGTTCATGTCTGTCTCCTGGGCGTGGATGTTAGCCTTGATACTTTTCCCATTTCTGTATCTTGCAGCTCTTATATTTCAGTTAATGTTACTGATGAGGCAAGTGCTTGTAGTTTTCATGATAGGTTTACTGCCATTTGCAGCATCTGGTCTGATGTTGAAAAGTACAAGAGGGTGGCTACTGCGTTTAGTTGGTGCAATAATAGGTGTTTATTTGTTTAAACCAGCTGCAGCCTCATCTGTTGCCTTTATCTTCATGATGATTGCTAGTTCATCGTTTACGATGACTATTATTGGTGTCATACTCCTATGTTTTTTGCCCTTTACTTTGCCGAAGGTGATGAAGTTATTCTCGTTTGCGGGAGTGAACGGCGATAATACCGCAAATAACATGTTTAAGCGATTTTTATCTGATGCAGCTGAGTACAAAAGTCAAACAGCTGCTGGTGGCGGTGGCGGTGGCAGTGGCAGTCCTAGTAACCTGGGTCTAACTGGTCAAGGGCCGAAGCTGCCAGGGGGCGGCGGTGGCGCATCAGTTAACAAGTTGCAGGGAAGCAAGCTGGCAGGCAAAGTTGCGGGCTTAACCGCTCAAGGTGCGGCCGCTTTTTTCTCAGCTGGGTCTTCTGTCGCTGCCCAAGGAGCGGCGAAAGCTGCGGCCAGCGGTGGGAAAGCCGCACAAATAGCTTCAAAGGCGCAGCAGATACAGCAATCCGCAAAGGGACAGAAAGCATTGTCAATAGCTAAAAGTATACCTAGCTATGCTAACCCCTTAAATTCTGGCAATGTTGACGCCAAAACGTTTGTTGCTGGAACAGCAGCGACAGGTATCGCTGATGGCGTAGGTGATGCAGCGAACACAGGAAAAGATTTCAATGAGGACTTCGTAATGCGGGACATGTGAGTAACTCGTTTTTTGAAGTGAACGTATCGTAGAAAAGGAATTTGTGAGCGATCAACCGTTATATTCAGGGTGGCGTCGGAAAAAAGGCTTAGGCTTCTTTGGATTTAGTCAAGGAGAAACTGCGGTATTAGCGGTTCTACTGTTTGTTGTCTTGCTTATTGGCGGGACAAATCCATTTGCCCTATTGTACCTGATTCCATTATTCTTACTTTCTTCCCTAGCTTTTTTTCGCTACAACGGCATGCCTGGGTGGGATTATCTACGACGAGAGATGTCTTGGCGCTGGGCAAAAAACCGAGGATACTTAGAGTTTCAATCAGGCCTAGTTAACAAAAACCCGTTGCCAGATAATGTAGAGCTCGAACTGCCTGGTTTACTCGCTTCAACAAAACTGATGGGAATCAGAGATGGCTATAATGAATGGGCGCTTGTATGGGATCAAACGACGGATTTTCTTACAGTGAATCTTCTCTGTAACGTGCAGTCTCCTTGGTTGGTCGACACTGACCAATTTAATGGATGGGTGCATCAATGGCATCAGTGGCTTGCATCATTAGGATTTGAACCTCAAATCGAACACATAAGCGTAACCGTTGAATCAGCGCAAGCTTCTGGAGCGCAGGTTGCTGAGAATATCCGTAATTCATTAGTGCCGACTGCTCCAGCACATGCTTATGATGTCGTTTCGTCTTTAGCCTATATGGGCAGGGAAAGTGCTTCAATAGTTGAAACCCGTATAGCAATAACTTTTAATCCACGTAAGGGCTCAGCAAAAGGCAGAACGGTTGACGAACGAGCTGCAGAGATCTCTCGTCTGCTTGTTTCTTTGGAGAATAAACTTTTGAGCTGTGGCGTTTCCAGCGTGCGTAGAATGTCACCACAAGAAATGATAGGTAACCTGCGTATTGCCTATGACCCAGATGCTCACGATGAAGTGTCAGCTGCGCAAGCTGTTGGTGCTGTTGACCTTCGGTGGGTGCAGGCAGGGCCCATGGCTGCGAAAGAAGACAGAGATTTCTACATGCACGATAGCGGTATTTCTGTTTCCTGGGTCTGGTCAGATGGGCCACGTTCTCCAGTGCCAGCAACAATACTGATGAACATGGTAAACCCTGGACCTTACCAAAAAAGGTTTACAATATTCTACGAACCTTCAGACCCTGGAGAAACAGCACGAAAACTAGAGAATGAAAAACTAGCGTTAGAAGCAAAAGCAATGCTAATGAAACGCTCATCTTCAAACGAAACTGAACGGGCTCGTCTTGATCGACAATTTGCTGAGATGGCCGCACGAGAAGAGGCGAAAGGCTCAGGTTTTGGAGATATTTCAGTCTACTTGACAGTAACTGTTGGGTCCACAGATCATTTAGAAGACGCGATTATTGATATCGGAGCGAGAGCAGCGCAATCAAAGCTAAAGCTTAGACTTGCGACATGTAGCCATGCAGCTATTTTCGCAGCAGGCTTAGGCGTAGGTATTCGCCCTTCAGCAAAACGTGGCAAAGGTGTTTTTTGATGGGGCTATTTACTAAAAAAGAACCTGAAGAAGTAAAAGATTCAGGAGAAATTCTGACTCGGAAGCAAAAAAAGAAAGCAAAAGCCTTAGCCGATCGAATTGAGAAGGATAAAAACTTTTTTTTGAGAAACCTCCCAATAGCGCCGCCATGGGGGAGGCGTACTCGTAATGCTGGGCGTGTGGCATATATTGCAGAAACTACGAGGCTTTCTGCGCCGACAACGCAGGCATGTGGGCTGTTTCCCTTTGTTGCTGGTTCGGGGGCGCCTAAAATCGGTGTGCCTCTTGGGCTGCACCTGATGAATCAAGAGACAGTGTGCATGGATCCATTCAAATGGGTCCAACACGGTCTAGTCACTAACCCTGGTATTTTTATTATCGCACAACCTGGTTGTGGCAAGTCAGCCACAGTGAAACGGCTTATCACTGGCATGACAGCTTTTGGATCAGTGCCGATCATTCTCGGTGACGTTAAACCAGACTATCCACGAGTAGTTGAAGCGCTTGGCGGTCAGGTTATCGAAATGGGTCGAGGCCGTGACACTATCAATCCTTTAGACGCAGGCCCTATTCGACGTGCTGCAGAGCGTCTTAGTGCTGAAGGATTCGAAAAAGAAGCGCGAGAACTTATGGCTGAAGCTGTCGGTCGACGCCTGGCGCTGCTTATCGCCATCTGTCAGGTTGGACGTAACGGTCAACCTGTTGTGCCTGCTGAAGAAGTAATGTTGGCGGCATGTCTGACACATTTCGAAGAAATAGGCGATTCGCAGCCAACGATCCCTGACGTATTAGAGCTTCTTCGTAATCCGTCAGATATTGTTATAAGCTCTGCTGAAGCTAGAAGTCGTGAAGAGTTCGACCAGGACTCAAAACCGCTACGGCAAACGCTTTCATTAATGCTCACAGGCACGCTTAAAGGGCTATTCGACGGCCCCACAACACATCCAATAGACATCAATGCTCCTGCTATTGAAATTGATATCTCTTCAATCGCACGTTCAGGTGAAGAAAACGCGATATCGTCTGCCATGTTAGCAGTTTGGGCGTATGGGTTTGGCGTCGTCGACGCCGCTATGGCGCTAAGCGAAGCTGGTTTAGAGCCGCCGCGTGACTATATTGCTGTGCTTGACGAGCTATGGCGAGCATTGCGAGGAGCCCCTGGCTTAGTCGATCGAGCTGATGCGCTGACTCGTGTAAACCGTGCCCGTGGCATGGCTCAAGTTATGGTCACTCACTCTCTCGACGACCTTGAAGCACTGCCAACAGAGTCAGACCGCCGCAAAGCTCGTGGTTTGGTTGAACGTTCAGGCACGGTTATCCTCGGAGGTGTTTCGCCTCGTGAAGCAGATGCTATAAGCGGCGTGGTTCCATTGTCAGAAAGCGAAAAGCAGATCCTCACAAGCTGGCAGGCCCCATCTTCATGGAGCGGTACAGAAGCTCACCCTGGACGAGGTCGTTTCATGATTAAAACGGGTGATCGTACAGGTCTGCCTATCCAAGTGCTTCTTTTGCCAGTTGAACTGGAGCTTTATAACACGGATCGAATCGCTGGACAAGATCGCTAGGTCGCCGCCTTATATGTGGAGTACAACTAGATGTATGCTCTCAAGCCATTAGGAACTACGAGATAGTCGCCTATGATGCTACTTACGTCGCATTGGCAGCTATCCTGGATGCTCGGTTGCTGACGTGCGATCAAAAAGTTGCGAATGCTCCTTCGCTTTCTCTCTCCACTATCGTTTTCTAATCGTCTAGCAAGAAAAGCTAACCTATTGGCACCTATAAGAAGAAAGTAGTACTAGTATGGACTATCGAACATACCTGGAGAATACTAATGGCTACAAGTTCTAAATCAGTCGAATCAGAAGAGCTGCAGATTAAACAACAAAATCGTAAAGCAAACATTCAATGGATAGTTATCGCATTGCTTGGGATTATCGGCCTGGTCGCACTTGTTATCTTTTTTGGCGATACATCATCTGTGCCAACGCAACACAGTCCTCAGTAAATTTTCGAGTTCAAAATGAAGGCGGGTGTCCACCTGCGCTATTTTCAGTTGTATCTTCCTATAAACTGAAGATAAGCGGAGTAAGGCAGAACGTATGGCAAAAGCACATCCAGCAAAAAAAGCTCGATTCCTAGCAGGCTGCATGGGGGCAGCTGGTTTCGCTTTAACCTCGATGGCCATCCTGCAAGATTCCCTTGTTTCTCATGAAATTTCTTCTTCATTTCTGCAGGCCCCTCAGTCAGAACCACAACCTGCCAGCATTAATAGCGAAGCGTTTGCATTGCAAGGGTCTGCGGCTCCGGCTCCAGCAGCGCCTCAAAGTATCGAATCTGAGCCACTTGAACCTTCGCCAGCTGAGGTTCCTTCAACAGTAGCAAGCACAGAAGCCGAACAGCCCGCACCGAAGGCAGAAGCAGCATCAGAATCTGACGCTGAAAGCGATGCCAGCTAAACAAAGTGGCTGCGCAGACGCTTGAAACTTCTTTTCCTTGCATGGGGACAACAGCACAGCTTATCCTTGTCGGAGCGCTACCTAGCCAGCTACATCAGGCACAGAAATTTGTTGAGCAATGCGAACGTCTATGGAGCAGATTCGACCCTGACTCAGAACTATCGCAGCTCAATAACGATGCTGGTAAACCAGTTGTCGTGTCAGAGTCAACGTATAGCCTTATTAGACAAGCTTTGCTGGCTTGGAAAGCTACTAAAGGGGTGTTCGACCCAACGCTTGGGGCTGCACTTCAAGCTGCTGGTTACAATATCAGTTTTGACACAATCCCTGACTTTTCTGAAGCACCCGAACCACAACCCGCGCCCACTCCAACCGCGATAGAAATGAACGACAGCCTAAAAAGTGTACAACTGCCATTGGGCACTGTTATAGATCTTGGAGGAATAGCGAAGGGATACTGCGTTGATATTCTGGCGGCAAAATTGCAACAAGACGGAGTAAAAGGCTGCTTACTTAACCTAGGGGGAGACATTATCGTTCAAGGCACGCCTAAGGAAAATCCAGCTTGGCGAGTAACATTGAACTGCCCAGGGGCCGATGAAAAAATAGTTGTGAATCTGCAAGCAGGAGCTGTTTGCACGTCTTCAGTTGTGAAGAGAAGCTGGCATAGCCAAAATGGGTTGGAAACTCACATTCGCGATCCGTTAACTGGCAGTTCGGTCGAAAGCGATGTTTTAACAGTTAGTGTGATTTGTGAACGAGCAACGCAGGGTGAAGTTCTTGCCAAAACTGCTTTACTTATGGGCAAAACAGAGGGTGCTAGTTTTTTGATTGATCAAGGAACGGCTGGTGTTATGGTTGACGATAAAGGCCAGGTCGAAAGAATAGGGGATCTGTCGCAGTACGAAATAGCTAGGTGATGCATTCAAAGTTTGTTATTCCTACGCAAATGGGAGTTGACAAAGGTTGCGGTTACACTAGAACCAGATGCAATTCTCTGATTTCGAACTAAGCGATCAATTTTTTTGGTATTTAGTCAGGTCTTCTGGAGTGATGGCTTATTTCGCTGCTGGAGCTAGCGTTCTGGTAGGTTTACTTCTCTCATCGCGACTGTTAGGACGCAAACCTTCGTTTCCATGGCTAAATGATTTGCATAGATTTTTCAGCTCGATGTTGGTTCTTTTTGTTGTTGTTCATATGGTTGCACTCTTATTTGAAGAGTGGACACAATTTGGGGTAGTGGATATCTTAGTCCCTGGTCATGCGGCAGAAGCCGACATGATTCCTGGTTCTAAAAATGAAGGTAGTATAAGATTAACGCTTGCAATTATTGCGTTTTGGCTTCTAGTTATTGTTGAAGGCACATCACTTATTAAAAAACATTTACCAAAAAAATTGTGGCATAGCATCCACCTATTGTCATTTCCTATTCTTGGCCTAGCTGCGTTGCACGGTTATCAAATGGGTTCTGATGCCGACAATATAGTACTGTTGGCCTTGAGTGCTTCGATGGCTACAGCGTTAGTAATGACAGGGATTGGACGACTTTTCAGGCTGTAAGAAAGTAAATGAGGCTTTTCTTTATCTCATGCCTTGCGCCTTCACAATACGTTGAGAAACTTCGATAAGCTCTTGTTTCTTCACCTCATAGGAGATGACCTTATCGACGCTATGTTGGCCTCCGCGTGCTTTGCCTGAAACAACATCAAGCTGCATGCCATCTAGGGCAGGAACTAATGCAATTGCTTGGAAGCCTTCTTTGGGGCCAGGAGTTGAACGTTTATCTTCTCGGATAAGTTCTTGAGACTCCCAAACCCAACAGTCATTAACACTTATGAATCGGCAAGTATGGTTCGTATAGCTTTTAGAAACTAAACCACCTGGGCAGACGACAACATTACCTTCGACCCAGGGGAGTAGCGGCAAATTATTAGAACCGAAACCGTTAAGAAAAGCCTCTTGTATGATTGCATCTAAGTCACCCCTGGCAAGCGCACGTTCTCGTTGGATTTGAGTAATAGTCTCAGCAGCAGCAGATAGCGTAGATTCGTCAAGTCTAGAAAAAACCGATACCATATCCTCTGGCTGTTCAGACAGAAGCTTTGCAGTCGCCGTTATGCGCCTTTGAGAAGCAGAGGTCAAATCTTTAGGTAGTGACCTGAGTCAAGAAATATGCGATAAGAGCAGGAGCTGCAAGTACAAGAACCAACGCACCAATAATCCAGCCGATTCCATTGCTGCTTTTCTTTGCCCCATCGACATCGCCAGTGGCACGTGCAAACATGATACGAATAGCAATGACGATAAGAGAGCCAATTGCTGCAAGCACCGCAAAAACTGTTAGAGGAGCAAGAAGTTTATCTCCAAGTGTGGCAAGTGATTCAGGGTCGCTAGGGTCAAGCGTCACGCCACCAGATTTGCTGGCATTATCAGCAGCGGTAACAGCATCAAATAGTGCACTGCCGCCTTCCTGGGTTGTTTCAGTGCTATCAACAGTTGTTGAGGAACCTGGTGCAACAGTTACTTGCGTCTGAAATAGAGCTGATTGAGCTGCAACTAGTGATTTTAAGAACATGGAATACTCCTCGCCAAACTTACTACCATTCTAGCAGGGATGTATGACAATATGCTAGCTGTCTAGAATTGTAACAAGTGTCTTCATCGGGGTGTTTGGTGGTCCACCTGTTAGTACAGCTCACAATATTGGTCCGAAAAATCTGCGCAATAAGGGTAACCCAACTGAGAGATGGCGTAGCCTGAATGTCTATCCAGCCAGTAGGATGCTAGCTATGAAGACGGTTTTCTCGATAAAATATATAGCTGTAGCTGCTGGACTATGTTTACTCACAAGCTGTGCTGCACAGCCAACCGCACAAGACTTAGCAACCTCAATCAAAAAGGCTAGTGATGCGGACCCAACACTAAATACTAGTGACGAACAATCGCTATGTATCGCAGCAATACTCCTTGAAGCAGACCTTTCAGACACTTCACTTTCAGGCTTGGCTAAAGATTTTGCTGACCCAACAGTTCTTGTAACGGAAAAGAAAAAAATAGAAAGAACAGTTCAAGAAGCTGCTGCTATTTGTAAGTCATAAAGTGGGCTAGCGTAACGATCGAATAGAAAACTCTAGCCTGGGTGTTAATGCGCCGGGCGCAGCGGAAATTCTGAGGCGATGTCCTATAGCTGTAGGCCCTGCTCAAAAAACGTGTCACACACTGTAACGTCACCTCGTGAGTTAAGACCACGATCGAACCACTGCTGACGCTGCTCAGACGAGCCATGAGTCCAAGTATGCGGGTCAATCTGTCCAGTAGTTTTTTCCTGGATGCGGTCATCGCCAACAGCGGCAGCTGCTTCTAAACCTTCTTCAATATCGCCTATTTCTATAATCGATTTACCAGAGTCAGTTTTTCTTTTTGAAGCCGATTCAGCCCACATGCCAGCGTAACAGTCGGCTTGAAGTTCCAAGGCTATAGCATACTTATTCTTATTGCGAGAGTCTCGTGCTTGTGCTGCACGAACATCATTGCTCGTGCCAGTTATAGCTTGAATATGATGGCCAACCTCATGGGCAATAACATATGCCTGAGCGAAATCGCCAGGAGCAGCGAATTGCGCCTCTGACTCAAGTTGACGATAAAAATCAAAATCAATATAGGCAGTTTGATCAGAAGGCGCAGGGCAATAAAAAGGACCTACAGCCGAAGTTGCATTGCCGCAACCGTTTGTCTCCACAAAATCATCAAAGATAATAAGGTTAACTTCTTTATATTGAACACCTTCTTCTTCAAATATCTCGGCCCAGGTCTCATTTAAGTCTCCCATTAAGAAGCCCATAAATTCTTTTGTTTCAGCATCAGGATCATCTGTAGGGCTGATTGTCGTGCCCGAACCTTGCTGAGTGCCAGTAGAGTCTCCAAGGTTTAATCCACTGAGAGCATCAGGCCCAAGAAAAGCAGCAAGTAGTAACATTACTATGCCGCCAGCGCCTCCAAGAGCTTTGCCGCCGCCTGGTGTTTTGCCGCGAAGATCTTTGACGTATTTACTTCCACGTCGAGCCGAGCTTCTATCATACCTAACCATAGTTTCTACCTAACACATATTTTAGTTACTGGTTCAGCCTAAAGCTTTAGGTTTCAAATCACTCATCGATCATCTGTCTGAGCTGATCGATGGTTAATCCAGTTGCTTGAGCGACTTTTTCTAGCGGCATGTTCATGTCCTGAAGGTTCTGAGCGATCTGAAACTTGCTGCGAAGTTCTCCTTTTTGTATTCCTTGCTCCATTCCTTTTTGTATTCCTTTTTCCATTCCTTTTTCCATTCCTCTAGCTAAGCCTTCTTCTTCGGCTGTGTCGACAACATTATTCATATCTCGATAATATTTAAGACTTTGCTGATAACTCTGAGCTTCTTGAGGGGTAAATGCTGCTATCTCAGCAACTTCAAAAAGGCGTTTAAACACTCTCTCTTGTAGTTTTTCTGGACGCTGCCGAAGTTCTTCAAGATTTTTTAATATGTATAACCACTTATCAAATTTGGTTTCGAGTTGGTCGATAGTTTTATTGAACTTGGGCATTTCAATATAAATGAAACTCAGTTTGTCGTAGAATACCTGATTTGTCTCTTGATCAGTAAGTTTCACATTGTGTAAGTATTTGTTCTCTATGTGAACGATGTCATCACTGTCAGTTTCAAAAACAAAGTCCAAAATGCCGATGGTATAAACTGCTTTAAGTCGAAAATTCCAGTTTCCTTTTAGAGCTTGTTCTTGAATCGGGAATGTTGAATAGAACACACTTCGATCTTTAAAAAACTTTTGTTTGGCTTTCTGGAGCTCAACTATTATTTTTTCACCTGAAGAAGTAGTGCAATAAAGATCGAAAATAGCTTTTCGATCAATAACTGAAATGCCTAAGCGTTCAGTTTGTGTATAGGAAAGATCTACGATCTCATTTTCTTCCAGCTCTTTGAACAATAATTGATTTAAGAAATCAATTAAAAGATCTTTATTTGGTTCTTCGCCAAATAAACGCTTAAATCCAAAGTCGGTGAAGGGAGATATAAAACCAGTCATGGGTAGAGTATAGCTAGGCAAACAAATGTTCTCAACTTGGTTTTAGGTAAGACTTCTAGCTGAAAGGCCCTGAAACGAACGCAGAGGCAAACACTAAGCTCACGATGGTCATGACCTTAATCAGGATATTCATTGCTGGCCCTGACGTATCTTTAAACGGATCACCGACGGTGTCGCCAACCACGGCAGCTTTATGTTGATCAGAACCTTTACCCCCGAGATGGCCAGATTCGATATATTTCTTTGCGTTATCCCAAGCACCGCCAGCGTTAGCCATAAAGATAGCTAACGCAAACCCGCTCACTAACGCGCCAGCTAAGAAGCCACCTAGTGCATTCACATTAATAAAGCCGATGATAAGTGGTACAAGCACAGCGAGTGCGCCAGGAACAACCATCTCTTTCAACGACGCAGCCGTTGAAATAGCGACACACTTTGCCGAGTCAGGGCGAACACCTTCTTTGCCTTCACGAAGGCCAGGGATTTCTCTGAACTGGCGGCGAACCTCGACAATCATCTGGCTGGCCGCACGGCCAACAGCATCGATGGTGAGTGCGGCAAACAAGAAAGGCAACATAGCGCCAAGAAATAACCCGATAAACACAGCAACGTCGCCAACGTCTAAACTCAAAATGACTTCACCGTCTGAAGCTTCTTTAATTGCAAATTCAAACGATTTGAACAACGCAAGAGCTGTTAACGCAGCTGAACCAACAGCAAACCCTTTCGCAACCGCAGCTGTCGTGTTGCCAAGAGAATCAAGCGCGTCGGTAACCTCACGAACCTTAGGGTCGAGTTCGGCCATCTCGGCGATACCACCAGCGTTATCGGCGATCGGCCCATAGGCATCAACGGAAACAACAACGCCAGTTGTTGCTAGCATGCCAATTGCTGCAACTGCGATGCCATAGATGCCGCCGAAATCGCCGTCGCCTAACGTGTCGCTAATAGCGTACTGGCCGCCCCAGTAGGCAATACCAACACCGACAACAAGTAGCACAACCGAAGCTGCGACCGAAATCATGCCAGCCGAAATGCCTTTAAGAATTGTAGTCGCAGGACCAGTTTCAGTTTCTTGCGCAATCTTTTTGACTGGGCTGAAATGGTCAGAAGTATAATATTCAGCTGTCTTGCCAAGTGCCCAACCAACGATAAGACCACCAATAACCGAAACAGCCAGCCCAATAGGGTTCTCAAAAACCTCACTATCAGAGAACATCCAATAGGCCGCGCCAACGGTGCCGACAACAGTAAGACCCATCGCCACGTTAGTGCCCATATGTAATGCGCGACTCAACGATTTGTTATCTAGCGACGAGCCGCCGCGAACAAAAAATGAGCCAATGATAGAGGCGATCATGCCGATAAATGCGATAGCCATCGGAAAGGTAAGCAGCGAAATATTTACAGCGTCTGTCGCTTGATCAGCGACAAGAGAAAGACTGAAAGCAGTAAGCGCAACGGGAGCAATAATAGAGCCGGCATAACTTTCAAAAAGATCGGCTCCCATGCCAGCAACGTCACCGACGTTATCGCCAACATTGTCGGCAATAGTTGCAGGGTTGCGAGGGTCGTCTTCTGGAATGCCAGCTTCTACCTTGCCGACAAGATCAGCACCAACATCGGCAGCTTTTGTGAAAATGCCGCCTCCAACACGAGAGAAAAGAGCAATAGAGGAAGCGCCTAAACCGAAAGCAGTCACAACTTCAAAAGCCGAATCGACTTTAAAAACAAGCACAAAAAGAACATAAATAGCCATCAAGCCGCCTAATGCAAGACCAGCAACCGAAAAGCCCATAACAGCACCGCCACGAAAGGCAACCGCTAGCGCTTGCGCAGGACCAGATTTAGCGGCTTGTGTCGTGCGGGCATTAGCCATAGTCGCAACCGTCATGCCTATATAGCCAGCTAGAGCTGAAAGGGCCGCACCAACAATGTAAGAGACAGCAGCAGGAGGTTGGATGAAAACTGCGATGAGTACAGCAAGCACAGCAACAAAACCTGCAACCCAGGTATATTCTTGTTTCAAGAACGCTTTTGCTCCTGACTGGATTTCTTGCATCAGGTAACGCATGCGTTCATCGCCTGGGTCAGCTTTTTTTACGCTGCTGAAAAAGAACGTCGCTAGTCCGAGTGCTAGCATGGCTGAGCCGAAAGCTAAATACGGTATTGCTTCCATGTGAACCTCCCACAATGTTTTACTATGAGGCGAGGCTATCGGCCAGAAAAGTAATTAGAAACCCCTGGTCGCAACGTTGTTGGCTACGTTTTCTTCATAGCGTGAAGCGTTTGACAAAGCAGTAAACATGTTGTAAGTCACGTTTTTTAGAGGCGAAATTTTCAATCAAAGTTGAGAATTTTATTGCCAAAAAGATTGGCATAGCGCGACAAGGCTCTGGGCGTCTTCAAGGCCTGCTGTTTCGCGAATGCTGTGCATCGCAAGTTGCCCGACACCAATATCTGCGGTCGCAATTGCTAGATTCGCCGAGGCGATCGGGCCTATCGTCGAGCCACACGGTATGTCATTGCGATGGCTATAGCGTTGAGGAACCTGACCAATATTCTTCAACAGCGACGTAACATACGCTGCTGTTTCGCTAGAGGTTGCATAGCGCTGATTCACATTTTGTTTAATAACAAGACCGCCATTTAAGGCAATATGGTGCTGTGAGTCATGCTTGTCAGCATAGTTCGGGTGTGTAGCATGTGCCCCATCTATCGACAGTAAGAAAGAAGAAGCGAGAGCAGCTAAGTAACGTGTCCTGTCTAAACCGCAGCTGTACGCTATCTGCTCTAGCGTGTTTGCTGCTAGGTTACCAGCAGCCCCAATTGCCGATTGCGAGCCGACCTCTTCATGGTCGTAGAAAAAGGCAACAGGACAAACCGTTTCGAGTGGAGCCGTCGAAAGTAAAGCATAGGTCGCACAAAAAACCGAGAGCTGATTATCTATACGCGAAGAGGTAAGAATATTTTTTTCTAAACCAACTATCGACGCTTTCTGCGTATCAAAAAGCTGCATATCAAAACTTAAAATATTCTCTGAAACAGTATCGCATTGCTTGGCAAGAAAAGACCGAAATGGGGCATCTGAATACCACATTGGGGTGAGATGTTTCTGAGGGTCAAGCTGTAACCCTTTTGATTTGATCGTCCGATCTAGATGAATAGCAAGCTGAGGTATATGCAAACACGGCTCTTCAACTGTGACCAATGTAGTGGTTGTCGTATCGCCGTTTTCGATGATGACATGGCCTGCGAGACTAAGATCTCTATCTAGCCAAGAGTTAAGCAGCGGAGAGCCGTACACTTCGACGCCGAGCTGGTTACAGTTTGCAGATTCTGTATCTGGCTGCGGCCGAACTCGAAGATTCGGCGAATCAGTATGGGCGGCGGCTATCGAAAAACTTTTTAGACGCTCAGGCTGTATCCAAGCCATAAGTGTGCCACCAACCTGAAGAAAATATTTCCCAGGTGTGCGAGCAAACTGTGTACGTTTCTGTTCCACAAAACCCTGCGCTGTCAGGAGCCCTTTGACTGTCTTGACACAGTGCCGAGGTGTCGGCGATGCATTAATATCGCGGCAAAGTTGTGAGGAAAAATCTTGTGGCATGCTGGTAGTCTAGAACGCTCTAGGCTTTTTCCGAAATAATGCCTTCAAGTTTCAATCGATACAGCGTAGAGCATACTCGAAATGCGCTTTGGCCTGTCTCATGAACAATCGAAGCCACGGTGCGGCGGCCGTCGATGCGCGATAAATATTGCCACTCATCTGACGAAATAATGCGCTCTAATTTGCCATCTGGCAATGTTGTTGTCAACGAAAAGATAGCTTCTGTCGAAGGAACGGCTGCTGCTATCTCTTTCCAAACGCTTAACCTTTTTTGAGCTTTAGCCGTGAGTTCTTCTGAGGGTACTGCAAAAAGCGAACCCAGCTTATGTTGTCGATTAGGTTCAAATCTGAAAGCATTGCTTGAAGGAACAAGAAGTTCAAAAAGACCGCTCATATTGTATTCTGTTAGCACTCGTTGGATGATAGAGCGAACCTCAGGTTTGGAATTAACGAGTTGCTGAGTAACGGTGCCCGCATCTTCAGTAGATGTGAACATTTCTTCTAACTCGTCTAAAGACGCAGCGTCAGCAGAAAAAAGTGCAGAAGTTAACGGAGGGCTTTGCGAAGTTTTAACAAGGTAGATGAGGCCTGCGTCTAGCCACACTTCGCTTGCGTCTCCTATCACTAACAAACCAGTTCGTTTTTCTTTGGAAAACATGGTGAGTAAATCGGTTAAGGCGAACTCGTTGAGTGTGCCTGAAAAAATATCGTCTGTCACGTCAGCTGCTAACACGTCTTTCTTATCGGTTGAGAAAAGCATCATCTCAAGTTATTTGTAGGCATTTTTTGAACGAGCAGTATGAGCTGTAAACAAGAAGTCAACAGGGAGTTGAAAATTTTTAGAGAATCCAAAATAAAAATTCAACTGGTACAAAAACTGTCCGATACATCATCCATAGACCCATACCACCTACCCGTTGCGAGGATTAATGTTCGACAAAATTCCTTTCCGCTATCAGCTCATTGCTATGGCGGCCATACCAACTCTGATCACTGCTATACTTGCTGCGGGAGCTCTTTTTAAAACAGATATTTCGTTTCGCACGTATGGCATTTTTGCTCTTTCAGGTTTAGCCGTAAGCATTACCGTTTGCGTCTTGGTGTTTCAAAATATTATTCGTATGATGCGTCAGCTTCGTCACTCAGCTCAGTCGCTAGCTGAGAACGGTTCATATTATAGTTATGATGTTAACGATAAGACTGAAGTAGGAGAAATCGCAAAATCGCTCGACTCGATTTATGATTCTGCTGAAGGGATCAAACAGCTACAGCGTGACGCTATTAAAAAAGGCATCTCAGGTATTGTTGTCAACCTCGCCCGCCGAAGCCAAACGTTGCTAGACCGCCAGGTAGAAGTTATCGATGATCTGCAATCAGGCGAAGAGAACCCAGAACGTTTAGAAAAACTCTTTAAAGTCGACCATCTTGCTACTCGCATGCGTCGTAACTCTGAAAGCCTCTTAGTATTAGCAGAAGCTGACCCTGGGAAACGTCGTGGTGAGCCAGTACTTATCAGCGACGTTATGCGTGTCGCTATGGGTGAGGTCGAAAACTATGATCATATTGCCTTAGCGAACGAAGACGATGCTTCTGTATCTGCTGGCGCAGCTGTTGACCTTGCTCACTTATTAGCTGAACTTATCGAGAACGCATCACAGTTCTCGCCTCCAGAAACCAAAGTGGAAGTGCTCGGTAAATTCAATATCGATGGTGACTATGTAGTCAACGTAATTGACCACGGCGTAGGCATGAGTGAAACACAGCTTGAAACGTCAAATGCTGTTCTTGCTGAACCGCCTGAAATGACGTTAGGTATGAGCCGTTCGCTCGGGTTTAACGTTGTTGGTCGTTTGGCTAAACGGCTTAGCATGTTTGTCAATTTGTATAGCACGCCAGGTTCTGGTGTGACTAGCGTTGTGAAAATCCCACAGTCACTACTTCGCGGACAAGTCACTGGCAAGAAAGCTGACGGTCCTGCAAACGAAACAAATAAAGAAAAAGTTACGACGAAACAAAAAGAAGCCAAAGGCGAGAAAAAAGTTGTAGAAGAAGCTCAGGCTGAAGAAAGTCTTGATCCTATAAAGATCCCTCTAGAGGATTCTGGG
Organism: Acidimicrobiales bacterium; assembly: GCA_020629155.1. Taxonomy (GTDB): domain Bacteria; phylum Actinomycetota; class Acidimicrobiia; order Acidimicrobiales; family SZUA-35; genus JAHDDW01. Next base: position 177,012 of record JAHDDW010000004.1, read on the forward strand.
AACAAGAAAAATAAAAATAAAAAGGGCAAGAAGCAAGAAGTTGAGCCTGCAGCAGAAGAGTCAGAAGGAAAAGTCACAGAATTTGGTGATATCCCTGACCCTGTCAAGGTCGAAGATCGTCCACAGAAACTAGATGAAGTTATACCTGAAGGTGAAGCTTTCGATAAGGGCGTTAAATCGTTGCTGCAAGAACCTAAACGAGGTTCGTCTGGCTTAACGAAACGCAAACGAGGCGCGTCGAAAATAACGACTGGTGAAAGCCGTACTATTTCTACAGCGAGCACACGTAAGCCTGATGAGATACGCACGATGCTTTCGAAATATCGTGAAGGTTTGAAAGGCGGCGGTTCTGCTGCAAAGCCAGTTGTTAAAGCCCAGGCTGAAGCAGCGAACGTCAAAATGATTAAAGACGCTCCCAAAGCGAAATCAACGCCAGCACCATCTGGGAACGCAAACAAAAACCGCAAAAAATCTAAAAAATATAGGAATAGAAAAGGAGATAAATAATGGCTCTAAGTGATCTCGCAACTAATATCAACTGGTTGGTTACAAACTTTGTAGCGCAAACGCCTGGGGTTTCTGAGGCGGTTGTTGTATCTTCTGACGGTCTGCCTATCGCAACTTCTGAAGGTCTAGACCGCGACTCAGTCGACAGGTTCTCTGCCGTTGCGTCAGGCCTTATAGGTTTGAGCTATGGTGCTGCTAGCCGTTTCGACGGAGGTGCAGTAACTGAGGTAATCGTAGAAATGGAAAAAGCTTTCCTTTTCGTAACAGGTATCAGCGATGGTTCGCTTCTCGCTGTTATTGCTGAGGCGAAGGCTGATGTTGGGCTCGTTGCCTACGAGATGGCAGTATTGGTCGATAAAGCTGGCGAAGCATTGACTCCGGAGCTGCGAGCAGAGCTTCAGGCGGCGTTGCCTCAATGAGCGGATCCGAACCAAATAAGCGATTTCGGATCCCACCGTACGCCATAACACGCGGGCGGACCAAAGACAACCATGGGCTACGAATCGAATCGATGGTGCATCGAGTGGACAAAGCTGGAGTTGAAAGCCTCGGTCACGAGAAAAAAGCCATTATCGATTTGTGTTCTGAGCCTTTGTCTATCGCCGAAGTTTCAGCCTATCTACACCTACCTTTGCAAGTGGTAAAAATTGTTGCCAGTGACTTGCTAAGCGACGGATACCTAAGCTCGGGTGCTACAAACACGAGTAATGAACGACCAGATTTGCAATTATTAGAACGTGTCCTCGATGGACTTCAGAGTTTGTGAGGAGACCCTACAAATGAGTAACCCATTTCCAGTAAAAATAGTAGTAGCCGGAGGGTTTGCCGTTGGCAAGACCACTTTCGTCGGAACAATTTCTGACATCGAACCGTTGCAGACTGAAGCCAACATGACAAAAGCTAGCGAGGAGGTTGATGACCTTGGTGACGCTACGTCAAAGAAAGGCACAACTGTTGCGATGGACTTCGGTCGTGTCGCCTTAAGCGAAGAGCTTATTATGTACGTGTTCGGTACGCCAGGACAAAATCGTTTCCACTTCATGTGGGATGAACTTGTACGCGGTGCTATCGGTGCGGTTGTGCTTGTTGACACAAATCGTTTGGATGATTGTTTCACCGCTGTTGACTATATGGAACAGCTAGATGTGCCATTCATCGTGGGGATTAACACCTTCGATGGTGTTCTTAGCCACCATCCAGAGGATGTTCGTGAGGCGTTAGATCTTGATGAGAATATCCCTATTGTCGTGACAGATGCGAGAGATAAAGCGTCCGTGCGTGACACAGTGATAACGCTTGTGCGTCATAGCATGTCTAAACAACAGATGGCTGCTGCATCGTCATAAAATTTCCGAATTTCTAGTTCGGTCAAACCGTCAAAAAGAAAGCTATTCTAAGGTACCCTACTAGTACGGTAGGCTGACAGAAAGATAGCTGTTTTGACTGTTCTTACATTTACGAAAATGCATGGTTTGGGAAATGATTTCATCATGTTTCTCGATGATATTGTTCTGCCCGCTTCGACGATTCAAGCTTTATGCGATCGCAATAAAGGCGTTGGCGCTGATGCGATAATCAGTGTGACGATTGAAGATGAGCTGCTGCGGATGCGTTATTGGAACGCTGATGGTTCTCCTGCTGAAATGTGTGGGAACGGGCTCAGATGCGTCGCTGCGCTAGCAATATCGAAAGGGCTTGTCTCGCCTGGAACGCATAGCGTAAAAACTGATGCTGGGATACTGCAAGTTCGTTGGGATGGCACAAACGTTGACATGGTGGAAGCTCAGATAGGAAAAGTGCGTGTTGCTGAGCAAACTAGTACGCTACACGACACGCTTTTCTATGAAGCTAACGCAGGAAACCCTCATGCTCTTTGTTTCGTTGACTCGGTTGAGGCTGCTCCTGTTCTCGAACTTGGTCCACGTATCGAAAATGATGCGCATTTCCCTAATAGAACTAACGTTGAATTTGTTGAAATAGTTGATTCTTCCTTTCTCAAAGTTCGTGTCTGGGAGCGAGGTGTCGGCGAGACGTTAGCGTGTGGCACAGCCATGATTTCATGCGCAGCCGTAGCCCATCACCTTGGGAAAGCTAGCTATCCTTTGACTGTAGAAGTAGCTGGCGGCCAAGCACAAGTGTGGATAGATGAAGATGGCTATTCATGGATGCAGGGACCTACCGCTATTGTCTATGAAGGACATGTCAACATAGAACAACAAGATTCCTGCGAGTAGCTGTAGCGTTACTTATGCAAGCGCTAGGTAATTTGCGCTTACTTCCTTAAGTGTCGGTGCGTTAGCTGCTGGTTCGGCTTGTTCTTGTGGGCTGCGTCGTATTGCTACGATTGTGCTGGTGCGATAACTCGCCAGCCGTTTGCTCCATGAATCAACAATTTTTCCGCCTTCTCGGAATGAGAAGAACGTTGTCATAGGTCCTTCTTGTTGGTAGGCATCAGCGTTTTCAATGATGTCTATGGTGTTGTCACTTAGTGTTACTGCGAACAATGTCATTGTCTGCTCCCTGCCTAGTTGCTTACTAGAGTTATCATAAAGCACAGTGCCTGTGGGGTGCTAGTAGGGTAACCCTGTGGATTTCGGTTTTTATCCACAGATTTGCTGCGGAAAACGCTGGTATCGCTTCGAGCGATACCTGGCAGATAGCCTTAACACATGCAGCTAGACAACCAGTTCGTTTCTTCATTGCCAGGTGATCTTGACGAATCGATCAAACCTCGGCAAGTGTATGAGGCTGTTTATTCTCGTGTGGCTCCCAAAAAGGCTGCATCGCCAGTTGTGGTTGACTACGTGCAAGATCTTGCCGATGAGCTACAACTTCCTATAGCTGACTGGGAAGAGAAACAAGCTGCGGCGTATCTAAGTGGTAGTGAGCTTTTGCCTGGTAGCGTGCCGCATGCGCTTTGCTATGGTGGGCACCAATTTGGCAATTGGGCTGGTCAGCTTGGCGATGGCCGAGCAATAAACCTGGGGGAGGTAGCCACACAAAACGGTGACGCAGCGATGTTGCAGTTAAAAGGCGCAGGCCTGACGCCATATAGTCGTAGCGCTGATGGGTTGGCAGTGTTGCGTTCGTCGGTACGTGAATATGTGTGCTCTGAAGCGATGCAGCACCTTGGTGTGCCGACAACACGGGCGTTAAGTTTGGTGCTCACTGGCGATCAGGTGCTGCGTGACATGTTTTATGATGGCAACCAAGCATTTGAACCTGGTGCGGTAGTGAGTCGGGTTGCTCCGTCGTTTCTTCGGTTCGGCAATTTTCAGTTGTTTGCCGCTAGGGGGGATTTGGCAACGTTGCGAACGCTGCTTGATTTTACGATTGAAACCTATTTCCCAGAGTTAGGCGAGCCAAATGAAGAAGCCTATGTCGCCTGGTTTAAAGAAGTAGCAGCGCTAACATGTGAAGTTGTCGTCGGTTGGATGCGTGTTGGGTTTACTCACGGGGTTTTGAACACAGACAATATGTCTATCCACGGGTTGACTATTGATTATGGACCTTATGGCTGGGTCGATGATTATGATCTGCAGTGGACGCCGAACACAACTGATGCAGCTCATAAACGCTACCGTTTTGGTGCGCAAGGTGCAGTATCACAGTGGAACTTGTTGCAACTGGGGAACGCTATTGCACCTTTGCTTGCATATGTTTCACCGCTAGAAGAAGTTCTAAATGCGTATCCGCAAAAGTATACAGAGCAGTATCAATCGATGATGCTGCAAAAACTAGGGTTGACGCAGACAGATGCGAAGCAAGACGCTGCGTTGATCGCTGCCCTTGAGCAAGCGTTGCAGCTCAATGAGGTTGACATGACGATTTTCTTTCGGTCACTGGCAACATTGCAAACGTCTGCAACGGCGCTGCAATGTCGCAGCCATATTAAAGAGGCGTTGTATGAACCAAAAGAGTTTGATGACGATCATGGCTTGATCCAATGGCTAATGGCCTATAGCAAGCGGGTTGCTGCAACAGTAGATGAAACGCAATTGCTTGTTAGACGTGAAGCTATGAATGAAGTGAATCCGCTCTATGTTTTTCGTAACTACCTCGGGCAGCAAGTGATTGAAGCCGCTGAAAAAGGTGACTATGAGCCGTTGCGTGAGTTGCAAAAAATGTTGCGTAACCCGTATAAGCAACAACCTGGCAAAGAAAAATATGCTGCGAAACGCCCCGAATGGGCTCGCAACAAACCAGGCTGCTCAATGCTTTCATGTAGCTCATAATAAAGAAATAGTATGAAGCTCTTGCTAGTATGATCGAAGTATGTCTAGTAAAAAAACGCCCAATCATGCAGTTTATGCAATGAGCTTTGCAAGTATCTACCCTCACTATGTGGCGAAAGCTGAGAAAAAAGGCCGCACGAAACAAGAAGTCGATGAGATTATTTCATGGCTACTGGGGTATAACCAAAAAGAATTGAATGAGCAGTTAGAGAAACAGACAGACTTTGAAACCTTTATCACTGAAGCGCCCAAGCCTAACCCAGCACGCACATTAATTAAAGGGGTTGTCTGTGGGATCCGGGTGGAAGAAATAGAAGAGCCGATGATGCAGGAAATTCGCTATCTAGACAAGCTGATAGACGAACTTGCTAAAGGTAAAGCAATGGAAAAAATTCTGAGAGATTGATGAGCCGTGGCGAAGATGCAGCGAGTTTGATGCTGATGTCTAGCATCTGAAATTAAGCCTCGATAGCAACTTGCACTAAAATACGTTCAGCGCAGAAGGCGCTGATGTCGACAGTCGCTTCACCGATCGCAAGAGTGGTAGCGCCATCTGGGGCGTTTGTCGTTATTGCGACACTCGCGCCTGGAAGTAGCTGGTTTGTCTCTAAAAACTCTAGCATGCCCGGAGTAAATTCTAGTTCTTCAGGAATGCGGGTGATCACAGCGTTTTCCCCTGCTGCAACAGTTGAAAGCTGCACCATATCGGGCGCTTCGTATTCAGTGCCTGGAATAGGGTTGCCGTGTGGGCATGTGGTAGGGTTCTCTAATTTTGCTGCGAGGGCTTCTTCAACATCTGGGCTGATAACATGTTCCCACTTGCCAGCCTCGTGGTGTGCTTGCGCCCATGATAAGCCCAAAATATCAGTCAGAAATCGTTCAGCGATTCGATGTCGACGGACCATTACATTAGCAAGTTCAGAACCGTCTTCTGTCAAAACAATTTCAGATTTTTCTAGTGTTATGAGGCCTTCGGCAACCATTTTCTTAATCATCTCAGAAACAGCTGGTCGAGAAACGCCGAGTCGTTCGCTTATCCGTGCTTGGATAACTTTAGTGCCATCTTCGGCGAGCTCAAAAATGGTCTCGCAGTACTCTTCGAACGCTGGGTGATGTTCTGCCGAGATGTAGTTATCCATAGATACCAACGTAGCAGATCTTAGGCAACTTCGATGTTAACAGTATGCCAACCCGTCGCTCCGTCTGGGGCTGGAAGGGCTAGCTCTTCGGTTTGCGTACTGCCGCTTTTGTCAGTGGCCCTACATGCAATGTCGTGTCGTCCAGCGGTAGGTTTCTCCCAATCGAAACGCCATTGACTCCAAGCGTTTTTACCAAGCGAAGGCCCTAGGTTAGCTTCTTGCCATTCGCCTTCGTCAATACGGATTTCAACTTTTTCGATGCCAGTATTAGGGGCCCAAGCGACTCCAGCGATAGGAGTTGGCTGGCCTGCCTGGATTTGCCGACCCCGTCGAGGGACATCGATTCTGGACTGAGTTTTAACAGGTCCGTCTTTCGACCAGCCCCTCGGCATCCAATAGCCATTAAATCCTTCAAGCGTGGTTAGTTCAATTTCTGTAATCCACTTTGTCGCCGAAACATAGCCATAAAGACCAGCTATCACAAGACGTGCAGGATAGCCATGTTGTGGAGGTAAAGGTTCGCCATTCATCGCCAAGGCAAGCAATGCAGTTCGGCCGTCATATGCTATGTCAGTTGGGAAGCCACAGGTGAAATCGTCATGGGCTGTTCGGCTAGCGATCTGGGTCGCTCCTTCTTGCACCCCAGCTTTATCTAACAGCGTGGTGAGTGGCACTCCTTGCCACCATGCGTTGCCAACAAGCTCGCCGCCGACTTCGTTAGAAACACATGACAATGTTACAGGTGTTACTTCTTCATCCTGTGCCAAATCGAGAAGCTCATCGTAGGTGAAGGTGAGTTCATTATCGACAAGCCCATGAATACGTAGCTTCCATGTTTCAACGCTGACCTGCGGTACTCGTAAGGCCACATCGATACGATAAAAATCTTTTGTTGGCACAATAAGAGGGGTAATGTCAGGCGTTTCTTGGACAGTTTTCTCTTCTTTCGATATTTCAGGTTGCTTTCCGATGGCAAATCTTGTTTTAATTTTCTCGCGTTCGGCGGCTACTTTTTCTTTCGCGTTCAGAAAAGTTGTAGTTAAAGCTGCGACAACGGTGACAGCAGCGGTAGCTCCTGCCCACACAAAAAATCTACGCCTATCGTAGCGCTGCAAAATAGCAGAGCCGGCACTTGACTCTTCTTCTGTAGCCACGATTTTTTGTGTAGAAGGTCGTTTAGTATCAGAACCTAGACGAGCTAATGAAATGCTAAAAAGTCCAGCGGTGACCGCTAAAGTTGTGGCAGAGAAAGCAGTCAACACGCCTGCCTGCGGATCGGTAGCAATTGCGAAAAAACCAAGAACTGAAAACGCAAGGATTCCAACCTGTAACGGACGGGGGGAGCGAGAAGAGAACCAGCCTAGAACGACGCCGATAGCCGCCGCTAGAACAATAGTGCCAGCGACGAGAGCAGGTTTGTCTGCAAGGCCAAAAACATTTTTGCCAAATTCGACGACAGCGTTTGGGGCATTATTTTTCACCCAATCAGCTACAGCAAAAACGGGGCCTGTCTGCGACAGTAAACTAGCGCTTAGTTCTCCGATCGCAAGCGAAATTGTTGCAGAAAGCAACCCTATAACTGATGAACGAATCTGTGTAGACCACTTTTTCATAGCTCTCCTGGCGACGCTTTCTATTGTACATCACCTCGGTCTTTCCGCTACCTTTCGATGCAGCAGCCCTAGTTTAAGCGGTTCTTTAGGCAACAATAGTTCGAAATGAATGAGTAAGAAAAGCCCACAGTTATAGGTTTGGTCTTGCGTGCAGCAGAGCACTCGCTAAATGTGGTGGCTTAACCACTTAGAGTCCACCACTGTGAGAAAGGTTTGTAGTACTGTCGAACACGAGGTAGGCGATGCAAGGTGCATCGCTGGCAAAGGTAACAATGACTGCAACAGAGGTAACAATAGAAGATTTTTTCGCCACGCAGCGGGCAATAAACGCGAAAGTGGTTTCGGCAAGATACCAAAAATTCCCCTTACTTATTTTAGGTTTTTTTGCTATGTCGGCGGCTATAGTTTTTTCATTGTGGAAACCGTTAGATAATCCAACGATTGGCGTTGTTCTTCTGCTCGCAGGACCTGTTATAGGATTATACCTTTTGCTGAAATCTCAGAAAGATCTTCATAACCACGGTTTTGAGACAAACCACACACCATATGTCGCTGGTTTCTCAGGTGTCTGTGGTGGCTGTCTTCTCGCTGGGTTATATGTCAACGAAATTTGGTTCGTAAGCATGTTGCTGTTTGTGAGTGCACTTGTCATAGGATTTCTCGGTTGGTTTGAAAAAAGCGGAGTCGGGATGACTGCCTCGTTAACGCTAGGGATAATCGCGGCGCTGCTATCAATAAGTAGTTTCAGTTCTGGCGCTGCCACAACTGCACTGCTCATCGGGTCGGTCTTATTCGCAGGCGCGTGGGCACTTGAATAAAAGCATCAACTTTGCGCCATTAATCAAAGCAAAAATGTAACTGTCATAGTTGTAAAGTGGTAGCGCCTGGGCGCTACCACTTTACAGTTTTCTTTCTATAGCATAGATAGAGGTGGCTATGGCGAAAATAGGAAAGCAGACAAAATATATAGCAACGGGTATCGTCGGTGTTCTGGGATGCCTGGTTATAGCAGTGCTGCTTCAAACAGATAAAGCCAATAGGTTAGCGACAGTTGATTCACAAGTAGCTACAACGCTAATGATCACCAATGCCGCCGACGAGACACAAACCACTAGCAGCACTACCATGGCATCGATTGATCGTGAAACCACATCGATAGCAGTGTCAACAAACAATAGCAGCACCTCTGTTACGACAAGCCAGCCTGAGGAGACAAACAACTTACAGCCTAAAGCGGTATATGGCAGCACTAAAAAAGGTAGCAACGCGACCAGTGGCTGTACTTTCTCAATCACAAAAAATATTGCGCAGTCTTTGAGAGAGGCTCCAGCAAACAGCGTCGGCTGTGTCGCTAGCGGCAATTACGAGAACGAAGGAATAATAGAAATAACATCTGATGGTGCAACGTTGAGGGCACATGCTGATGTCACAGTGCAAGGGTTTGCTGTGAAAGCAGATGGCGTGACGCTAGATGGTTTCTTTGTTCGGGGGAGTGACGGAGTACCAGCTGCGATTGGGATCGAAGGCAATTCAGTAACGGTAAACAATACGTATATAGACGCGCCAAAAACCCGTGTCGGTATAGGGTGTGTGACTAGAACCAACTGCTCAGACTTAGTTGTAAAAAACAATACTATTACAAATGTCGAAAGCCTAGCTGTCGAAGTATATGGTGCTAACGCTCTCATCGAGCGCAACAATATTTTTGGTCTACGCCGCACATCAAGCGGCTATGACGTTGACGCGATCCGATTTTTCGGATCAGGACATCGGATAGTCAACAACTACATTCATGACATTAATGAGTTCCAAAGTATGCGTGGCAACGATGGAGACACCCCACATGTTGATTGCTTTCAAACGTTTACAACCTATGAAAAGTACAATCCAGATGTGAACCCTATTAGTACTTTTGATGTCGTCATCGAAAACAACTATTGTGTGCGAGTTTCTCGACAGTGCCTAATCCTAGAGAACAATAAAACAGATCAGAAGTTGGTTTACGATATTACCTTTCGCAATAACGTTTGCGAAGTCTATGACTCTCAAATCATCAACCTGAAAGGGGTAGAGGATGTGCTAGTCGAAAACAATTATCTAGGTGGAAATCCTGCGTTTCATATAGTTAACTTTGCAACTAGCGGCGCTTCTGGTACTAAACCGAATCGCAATGTTACGGTGCGCAACAATATTATGCAGCATGAAGGTTCGGCGCAGCTGACTAGCGGTACTAATGAAGGCGGAAATATTGCTGACAACACTGAGCGCAAAACGCAATCGTCAATAACTCGTTCTGGTGAGTTTCAAACCAACACGGCTGTTGTATATAAAGAATTTGAAGATAGCGACTTCTATGAGTTTAGAGATCTTGGTGCACGTATCAGCGAGTAAACACATAGGTGTGGCTGTAGAAGAGCCACCTTTGACTCACAAGTGGTCGTTAAGTGAACGGTTTGAGATCAAAAACATTCCTAAATGTCGTAGTTTCGTGTCTGACTTACTGTAAAAGACCGATACTGCGTCTTTTTTGTTGAATGTGGTGCAAGGAAAGAGACGCAGAAGCATCTGGAATAGCGCGACGCTAGAAGCTACTGTGAGTACTACTGTTAACTCAACCACCTTTACCAAGGGACAGCGGCGTCAAGGTTGGGTGCAGCAATAGTTTCCCTCTTTCTTCTTGCTGCTATCAAGAAGAAAGAGGGAATGTTTTAGCTCAAAGCCGCTTTCACAAGCGCGGCCACTTCTTTGCCAGCTGCTCGTCCAGCGGCTTTCTCGTTCACAGCTTTAATTGCTTGGCCCATATCGGCTTTAGAAGTCCAGCCACCTTCGTTTAAGGTTGTGCTAACAAGCAGCTGAAGCTCATCAGCTGTCATTGGCTCAGGCAAGTATGATTCTAAGATTTTTTTCTCTGCCAATTCTTGTTGCTCGCGATCAGAAGACCCTGCGTTAGCAAAAGCTTCTGCTGCTTCTTGGCGACGCTTAGCCTGTGATTGAATTATCTTTTCAACCTCGGCATCGGTAAGTGTTTTTGTCGAAGACTCTGCAACTTCTGCCTGTTTAACAGCAGCGATAATAGAGCGAACTGTTTGTAACCGTACGCTATCTTTCGCTTTCATCGCAGACTTCATATCTTCTCGGATGGTATCGATTAACATAGCGCTCCTCAGCGTAAAGGGATGCTTTGCAGTATACATCTCATCGATATTTCCGTTGCATTGAGCGTTGTGCAAAAGCAGAAAAAGGTGAGCTTGGGAAGAAAAACTGAGAAAGAACAGGTCGGCTAATGTTATTTGGTGCTTGCTAGAATGGTTTGCTGAAATACCCGTTGTAACGTCTGACGTAAACTATCGAGCGAAACTGGTTTCGCGATATAGTCGTTCATCCCTGCTGCAAGACACTTTTCTCGGTCGCCTTCCATTGCATTTGCAGTTAACGCCACGATTGGTATTGAAGCTACCTGCCCAGCAGACGAGCGGATAGTTTTTGTTGCTTCAAACCCGTCTAGTTCTGGCATCATGCAATCCATTAGAATGACGTCAAATTGCCTCTCAGAAGCTAAGGCCACAGCTTTTTTGCCATCTTCAGCAATCGTAATGTCTGAGTAGCCTAGTCTGCGTAACATCGCATCAATAACAATCTGGTTCGTGTGATTGTCTTCTGCAACCAAGAGCGCAAGTGAAAAGTTTTCGTCGTTAGATTCTTCTAGAAGCTTTTCTCTGCGTTCGCCTTGGCGTCGGCGTTCTTGCACAACAAGATCATTCGGCTGAACTTCTACCGAGAAACTGAATGTGGAGCCGTGTCCAACTTCTGAAAGAATCTCCATTTCACCGCCCATCTGTCGCACCAAAGCACCACTTATAGAAAGTCCAAGCCCTGTGCCTCCATGGGTGCGAGTGGTCGAAGCATCCAACTGCATAAAAGGTGTGAAGAGCGAAGGAATTTTTTCGGTCGGTATCCCAGCGCCAGTATCACAAATTTCGAAACGGAGAAAAAAACTGCCATTTCGACTTCGTGTCACAGGGTAAAGCGAAGCAACATGAATAGAAATACTGCCCTGGTCAGTGAATTTAATCGCATTGCCTACAAGGTTAAAAAGTACTTGACGAATCCGACCTGCGTCAGCTTTGCACGATGAGGCTAATCCAGGGGCGACAGTAACGTCAACGGGCAGTCCAGACGCCTGAGCTTTAGGGCGCAAGACACTGGCAACGTCATTTGCGATAGCTAACGGGTCCATTTCGGCTGTTTCAAGTTGGACCTTTCCTGCTTCAAGTTTTGAATAATCTAAAATATCGTTGATAATCCTAAGCAGCGACTCGCCAGAAGATTTAGCGATAGAAGCAAATTTATTTTGTTCTTGAGTCAGCGATGAGGCAAGCAGCAAATCGAGCATGCCGATAACACCATTTAGTGGCGTTCTAATTTCGTGGCTCATTGTGGCAAGAAAGTTGCCTTTCGCCTGGGCTGCTTGGTTAGCTGCTTCTAACGCAACGGAAAGGTTGCGCATCATTTGGTTGTGTTGCGTTCGGTCATGAAAGGTTAAAACAAGACCTTCGGCTCGATCAGAACCTTTGCAAAGCAGAGGGCTTAGCGAAGCTAAAACTTTAATGCGGTCGTTGGAAGAACGTTGAAGCGTAGCACTGTAGTCAAGAAGGTGTTCGCCTCGAAGCGCCTTTTTGGCCAATGCTAGAGGATCCAATTTCTTGCCTTGAGCAGAAACTGGAACGAAACGTCGTAACATGTCTTGATAATGAGTTGGCGAGGTTCCAAAAAGGCGTTTAGCGGCGCTGTTTAAAAACAGAATTTCACCTTTAGGGCTGACGGTGCAAACCCCGTGGTCTAGCGATTCCATCACGGCGTGCAATTTGCTTTGTTCGGCTTCGACAAGTTTGGCTGAGGTTTGCTTCAAATCGTTGTAGAGATCGCGCATCTCCTCAGAAGAAAGCTCCATTGAACGCTGCAACGTATAGCGAGTTTCTTCTGCTTCTTTATATGAAGCGCTGATGCGTTGTAGAAATGCATCAAATTTTTCTTGTGTCAATTCGTCGTCTAAAAGAGCTGTGCGGCGCAACTGTCTTTGTAACGTTGAATGAAGCTTGTCAGACACAAAAACCTTACCTTTCTGTAAGTAATGTGAGTGTCATGGTTTGGTTATGAAGATCACAAGGTTGGAACCCTGTAGGAGCCAATTCACCATAAGAATAGAATCCAATTTGGTGGCTGTTGTCACCTAAAGAAGCATAGGTTGCTTCGACCTCTTCATCGCAGTCTTGGCCAAGAACAAGGCGTCTACCAACGCAACTAACTGCCAAGCAAAGCGCATCGGTAGCGGTTTGCGAGTTCCAATTTGTTGCTGCGTCTTCGGCTCCTTTAATCAGCGTGTCAAGTGTTGATCGCATAAGTTGTACTTGCGCTCCTTGCGGAATATCGCCGGCAAAGGTCATCGATTGTTGTTCCTCATCAACCGCTAAAATTGTTCGTACAAGTGAACGTTCGTCGTCGCTGATCTGTAGCGGGAAAAGTAGTGCGGTTGCTGGTAAGCCTTCAGCTCGTTCGCCTAGGTAGCGTTTATAAAGTTCGAGTGCTGGTTTCCCGTCTATCTCATAGAGTATATTGTTGTCAGATTTGGTCACTTCGCGCACTGGACCGAAAGGTTGCCAACCACCTTCAGAGCCGCATGTCACTTGGAGAGAATCGCCATAGAGGCCGACAGCGCTGACAAACGATGTTCGAGGTTTATCGTCGATAACAACCCAACTGCGGTCGAATCGGTCTCCGTCGCCTGCGAGACCTCCGCTAAGTGAAACAGAAGGTGGGAGTTTCTCGTTAAATCCTGCTGCCAAAGCTGTGCCGTTTACGCCCAAGCCATCAGATGCGATCCACACAGCTTGCAAGTCGTCGGCTAGCAACTGGCTGGCGATAGAAGAGCCCACGTGATAAGAATCTTCTGGCGATTCTAATTGTTCGTGAATAACAGCGAAGCGGGCATTGTCGAAGGTGACAAGTGCGACAACGACAGATTCTTCTTGCACCTGGTCTTTAAAAATTTCGCCTGCACCAGAACAACCAATGAGTTTGATAGTGCTATATGTTGTTGTTAACGTTTCAAATGGTGTTGGGTCGTCAAAATATGCCGGGTCAGCGAAAACGAAACCCAAAATAGCGTCAGAATCAATTGTCGGCAACGGCGGTTCCCAACGGTCGTTTGTGTAAGAACTGCTAAAAACCTGCATGATGATCCTCATTTCGCTAAGACAAAATAGCTATATCAGCACGATCGGCCTTTTCTGTTTGTGATTAAGCAACATATGGTTGATTCCAAGCCTATTCAGGTCGTCATTCCCACGAAAGCAGGAATCTCTGCTGGGCAAGATCCCCGTTTCCTCAGAGATGATCACCCTGGAATCAAGAGAGAGCGCAAAAATGATAGTGCTAGTTGTGTGTAGAATATTTTAAGTTCGACGTGCCCTTGGAATCACCATCTAGCTAGGTTCACAAGGGTTGTTTGTTAAGAAGGTAAGCCCAGGAGAAAATCTAACTTTCGAAAGATTCTAGGAATTCTTAAAAGTCATTGTAGAGATATCCAGCTAGATTTCGACGGGGATACCCCAAGCGGTATAGAAAGAAAACCCGAGAATAACGAAGCTTAGCAACGCGATGAGTCCGCCCCAGAACCAGTAGGGCAGAATAAGCGCTTCAGCGATATTTTGGGTGTCTGAGTTAAATTTTTTGCCGTCTCGCTTAAAATCTTTTGTGAACATATAATCGAGCGAACTGAAACTCGTGACACAAAGCTGAATGCCGACAAGCTGTGTGACAAGAACAAGAAGCGGCTCAGGTGCCCAGATGACAGTAGCTGCGAAAAGTAACGCAGTTAAACCCATAACAACGGCACCAAAAAGATTGCGTATAACAAAAATGAGCGAAAGTACAATAAGAATAATGGTGACAATCATCACCCAATTGACTGTTTTCTCTCTTGAACCGAAGATAATAGCTGCACCACCAGCGATTGCAGGTCCAAGTAGGCCGCCAGCAGCAGTGAAAGCACCGCCGAAGCGGCCGACTCCTTTAAAATAAGCAGAACCTCCAAAGTTGGAGTGTAACTCTAGTTTCACAAACGTTCCGCCAGCTGCAATAGCCGCAACGCCATGCCCTGATTCATGAGCCCAGGTGCCTAACATGGTGAAGGGATAAATCAAATATTTCCCGTAAGGGATTCGCGAAACCACAACACTTAAAAAAGCTGCAACCCAAAAAGCATTTTCCAGCGAGTCATTTTCAAAAGCAGAAAAACCTTCGAGCATATCTTTAAGGGTATCTCTCTATTTATTGTTTTCTGCTGAACCGCTTTACACACAAATCGCGTAAAGCTACATGCTGACGTTGCGGGCGAAGCGGAAATACAGAGGGCATCTACAATTTTTTAAAGATGCCCCTCAAGCCTACCTACAATAGTCAGGTCTTTATAGCGAATCTGACTGCTTGTCGAATCAGTTGTTGTGAAGGATTTGGATTAGATTTTGCCCTAAAAACAGGTACTTAGACATCTTAAGAAGCCCGATAGGTAGTCAAAAGGCCTACCTGGCGGAAGGTAGGGATAGACAAATGCCCAAAAAAGTAGTAAAACTATAGATACGTCATTGACTTGTAAATAGTCTGTACAGCAATCGCAAAGATTGCGAGGAGGTAATGCTAAATTGTCCACCCGTACTAGAATGAACAAAAGCCGCAAGCCAGGAGTGGCTTCGAAAAATAAACCGTCTGGATTTGAAAGACATAAATCACACAAATCTGTAAGACGTGCCGCCAAAATGCGTTTAGCCGATATTGCTGAGCCTGAGGATTTGACTATCCCACGCCCAGTACGTACCGCCGACAAGTTAGATCCGTCACTTAAAAACGATGCAACAACTTCGCCCAAAAAGTTTAGGTTCTGGAAGTCGAAAGCATGGAAGCGTCGCAGTAACGTACGTGCGCAAAAAGCAAGAGCATACAGAGAACTAGCCTCGTAGCTCAATAGCATCTTCTAAAGATTCTACTAGACCCTTGTGATACTGTCTTCTTCTAGATAGCTATCACAAGGGTTTGCTTGTTTCTTAGCCCGAAAATTGCACGTTGTTTAACGCCTTAGCTGTTTCCAATAAAAGCTGCGAGACGGGAAGCTTCACGTTCTCGCAAAGCCACTCGCACCTGTAAAATCTCTCGAAGTTGCAGCAGCGTCTGTTCGCCAACTGGTATTGGATTTGCATCTAAAAATGTTGACACATCAAGTGCCTGTTCAGGCGTGTCTAACGCAACAATTCCTGCAAGCATCCGCACCAACGTAGCATCGGCAAAAGTGTCAACTATAAAATCCCAATTATCTTTCACAAACGACCATGTCAACCTGCTTGTCCGTTTATCTGACAATGCTTTTTGAATCATAAAAGGTGCCGTCTGGATTCGTATTTCTTTGTCCAAGATAAGCTTTTGGAATGCTGCAACAAGTTCAGGATCATCAAAGGATGCCATCGCTGCGAGGTAGCGGTTTTCCTCTTGCGGTACTTTGGTAGCTTTCCAACTGTCTTTGAAAAGATAGTAGTCTGCTTCATCGCCGACAAAAGCTGTTACAGCCAGTGCTGCATTTAAAACGCCGGGATCAACAAGCTCTGGATCTCGAATGCCGACAGAAACAGTTCGTTGCGCCTCGTCTTGGATCTCCTGATCATTTGCAAGTATTCCTAGCGCTTTGATCAGGTCACCGCGTAGCGCTTTTGTCGATTGCGTTTCTTGGTCTCTCGGTCCTAAACCGAGTCGCAACATTGCTGGCTGTAAAGCAGCTGCGATGATTGGTTCGAACCGTTTTTGCGTATCTCCATCAAGAAGATGCGATAGCGAACCGAACCCAGCAAGAATACGTTGCCATACGCTACGGTTTGTTTCTGACCCCATCGTTTCGAGAATAGTTAAAAATTCGCTTGTTGTTGCCTTGCCTTCTAAAACAGTTGACCAGAAATCGTCAACCAAGCTATAGCGTTCGCTAGCTGTTAAGAAGCTGCGGTTGTCTAGTAGCTGCTCGGCTTGTTCTACCGTTCGAGCAACTCGAAAAAATCCTGTGCTTTGTGTATTCAGCAGTAACACCGCATCTTTATCAACATCTGGGATCAGCTGTGATGCTTCTTCCAGCAGAAATGTTTTGATAGTAGGGGTGTCGGCTGAGGTCAGCGTTCTATAGCTAACAGGCACTGACCATAGCTGCTGCTCGGTGTCAGGGTCGCCAGCATGGGCAACGCGTCGCTGGGAGACTGTTAGGCCTTTCTCTGAACTTGTGGCTTCCACAACAGGGAAGCTGCCTTGGAAAATCCATGTTTCCATAATTTCTTTCACTGGCTGGTTCGATGCTTGTGAAAGTGCTAGCCAAAGATCTTCCGTCTCGGTGTTTGAATAACTGTGTTGAGAAATATAGTTTTGGATACCTTTTTGAAAGTCCTTTTCGCCTAAATATTGCTCAAGCATGCGAACAAGCGAAGCACCTTTTTCATAGGTTAAAACATCAAACATAGCTTCAGCATCGTTAGGGGAGTGGACTTCAAATTCGATCGGTCTAGTACAGCTTGTAGCATCGATTTGATAGGCTGCTGATCGTGAAAGAGCAAAATCTGTCCAACAGTCCCACTGCGGTTTATATGCATCGACGGATTTAAGAGTCATGAAGGTCGCGAACGCTTCGTTTAGCCAAAGACCGTTCCACCATTTCATTGTCACAAGGTTGCCGAACCACATGTGCGAAATCTCGTGGGTTATAACATCGGCGGTTCGTTGCAGTTCATTTTGTGTCGCTAGGTTCGGTTCGATAAGTAGCGCCGACTCACGAAAGGTGATACATCCTTGGTTTTCCATCGCCCCCATAGCAAAATCGGGGATAGCAACTAAGTCTATTTTTTTGCCAGGGTAGTTAACGCCGAAGTAGTCACTGAAATATTGCAATGCAAATGAAGCAGTAGTTAAAGCAAACGACGTTAAATTTTCTTTCCCTCGTCTATGCACGACACGAATTTCCGTGTCGCCAACAGTGACTGTTTCACTTTTTTCGAGCGGGCCAATAACGAGTGCATACAGGTAGCTGCTTAGATCTATTGTCGGCTCAAAAACGATAGTTGTCTTACCGTTCTCTGTTGTTCTCGAACGCTCCGCTCCATTTGCGATGGCATCTAGTGATTCATCAATAACTAGCGTAAGGCTCAGCGATGCCTTGAATGCAGGCTCATCCCAGCATGGAAAACATTTTCGGGCATGCGGTGCTTGAAACTGCGTCGACGCTATTTTCTGCTCGTTATCGTCGTCATCGGTGAACCGGCTTATATAGAGCCCTGCAAGCGGTGTGTCCATCTTGCCGGCATAGTTGATAGTGACTGAGGCTTCACCTGCTTCTAGCGCCTCTTCAAAATTGATTGTTAGAAGGTGCATCTTGGCATCAAGTGTGTATGAGCAAGGAAGGTTCTGGTTCCCCTGCTCTGTTTCGATAAAAATAATTGCAAGGTTTTCAGCGTGTAAAGTAATTGTGTCAGTCGCTTGTTCAATACTGACTGTTGTTGTAATCTCACCTCGAAAATTTTCATCGTCAAGGTTCGCATCAAGCGTAAGTTCATAATGCGTTGGTTTAATATTCGTAGGAAGTCTAGTAGATGTGCTCACGAAAATGATGCTATCGGAATCACAAGGATTTCCTGTGCAACAGCTTGTCGCGCCGAATGTGTATAAAGAAAATTTGTAGAAACATGTGATACAAACAGGCGCTAAGGCACATGAGAAGATATGACATTATTAACAACCCCAATATCAGTCGGACCATTCTCAGCGGAGTTCTGTTGGAACTCTCATTTGCAGACCTATCAGGTGAGTATCGCTCTTATAGAACAAATGGTTAGCTGCAACGTCACATATGGTTCACGATTCGCTGAGTTCATAACGCCAGATTCGCTGCTGAACTACTTACGAGCGCGTGGCTATGAAGTAGGCAGCACCTCAGTCGAAAAAATATTTGACTTACGAGATAAAGTTTCGTCATGTGAAAGCGTTCCAGAGCTCATTGGTTATCGGACAGATAAGGGCCATACACTTTTTATCGCCACACCATCTGGACAATACTTGCAGATCCTTCCCTTGATGCAACACAACGACTACAAATTTTCTTGGGGCGATACCTCTGTCAGAACAATTGAAACAGCCCGCCGAATTCACACACTGCTTTGGAACGAATCTACGGTAGAAAGCTCAGAAACATTCGCTTTGAGTTTCGTCTATGAATATCTTAAGTCGTGCGAAGAAGTTTTTTCGCTCAGTCTACACTCAATCTGCGACTGGTATGCCTCTGACGCTGCGCTACAAACGTCGTTATCGAAAGAGACAGTTAGCGCTATGTTGCTGTCGTAGCAATCCGCTGCTCGCTGCTCGCTGCTCGCTTTAGCATAGCTTCCACTTGGTCTAAGCAAATGTTCCACTATGCACTTATGGAATGGAGTGACAGCATAACTTTTGCTCTATGGAAGAAGAAAACAAATACGCAACGCAGAAGCGCAAAGAGCTTGACGAGTTGACAATAAGTTTACTTGACATCGATGCGCAGCTTCAGAAGTTAGAAGATCAAATCAAACGTGATAGAAGCACAAAAACGGTGGCATCAGAAGCGTCGTAGAATTTCAGCCTTTTTAGTTTGATATTCTTCTTTAGTCAAAATGCCGTCTTTATGCAGATCGCTTAGAACTGTTATCTCTTTAGTCAAGTTGCTAGAACGATCGGGAATTTCAGGTGCCTGAATATGGTTTGTGTGATCCTCACCATGTCCACCTTGAGCCATTTTGGCTTGATGATTCTCTATCTGCTGTCGAACTTTTTCTTGGACGGCAAGAGGGTTAGCGATATCAAAGAATCTTTGTGCTCCACTTTCACCTGCTGATTCAACGAGAATATCGCCAGCACCTACGAAACGTTCAATAAGATTTTGTTCATAAAAAACTGTGTTGATGCGTTCGATTGGTATTTCAGCGCCTCGTCTATTGAGCACGCCTGAACGAAGGACGATACGGTCGGTAGTGACAAAAAAGTGGGTGAAATACCATGAAGCGATTGACAAAATCAGAATGCCCACAGAAAGTAAGATTACAAGCCCGGTGCCCATCTGAATATATTTTGTAAATGTGCTAGCGTCAAATAAATTTTCAGAACCTTCAGGCTGTGTCTTAGATCCAATCGTAATCAAAACAGCAATGCCAAAAAAGATAGACGCGAGAAGAATAGCTATTGGCCGAGCGAAATACCACCAGTGAGGTCGGGTGTCTAAGATAACCTGTTCGCCTTCACGTAACCTTGCCGCTGGATGTGCCATAGTTCCTAGGATACACTCTTTCTTCTAAGAAGTTCATCTGGCATGCAACAGTCAAATGACGTTTGGTTTACCCTCGGGTTATTTTTGTTGCTGTAACAACAACATTGTCAAGATAATTACGGTTAGCGCTATCGAAATTGCCTCCGCAGGTGACTAGCCTGAGCGTTTCGGGCCCATCTTTGGCAAAGATCTCATCTAGCGGCAGTTCTGTTTTGTCATAAGAAACATTAGAAGTGACACTGTAGGTGACACGATTCCCTGTTTGCAAAGTAACGGTAAATGTTGCGCCTACTTGTAGCTCTTTTAGATTAAAAAAAGCACCTTTCTCGCCGTTATAGTCAACGTGAGCTGCTAAGACGGTCGACCCTGGAGAGCCAGGCGATGCCCCGTGTTTATACCAGCCCACTGATTGGGCAGGAACATCAAACAAATTATTTGCATCAACGCCAACAGGAATAATAGGACTAGCAACATCAATATCGTTAATAGAAATGGAGGTCGGTCCTGCGGCTACTTGCACATCTTGGTCATCTAAAAGAGCTGATTGAATCTCGATTTGCTCTTTAATGGGGTACACAAACTCAGAGGTAGCGGTACTTTCTGGCTGCGGCTGTGAAGAACTGCTCACAGTGTTTGGCCGTGCTACAAACCCTGAGGTTGCAAAAGCAACCCCAGTTAGTAGTAGAAGACAACACTGTGTGAGCAGCAGCAGCCTAGACATTAGACATTACCTAAATGATCGGCGTGTAGCAAAGAAGCCACCAGCGAGTAGCAAGGCAGTCAAACCTGCTAGTAATGGTAAACCATTAGCCAATGCAGTTTTGGCAGCCAGACCACTATTTCCAGATGGAATACCTGTTGGAGTGGAAGAAAGTCCAGAGATTTTTTGAACAGCAAGAGATAACGTGTTGTCTTCCGCTGAGCCGAAGACAACAATGTTCGCTAGCTGGCCATCGGTGACTGTCACTTTTTGTTCTAGCAGTGTTTTGCCCTCTGCTGTTATCGACACAATTTGTTCACCAGCGTCTACCGTAAGCTCTTCTGTTTTTGAAGCAGCTAGGCCTGTAACAGGTTTTGTATTCCCAACTGCGACGTCAACTTTAGGCGCGTTCGCTAGATGATGCACAACGAGTTTAGCAGCACCTGGTTTTATTTTATCTAAAGAGTCTACTTTCACAGAAAGAGACGGCGCTGCTGTGCTATCTAGATGAGCTACCAAAAAGTTTGATTCTTTGGTTATCTCAACAGTGTCGGTTACAAGTGCTGTATCTTTGCGTTGCTCAAGCTTGGAAGCAGGGTTTTTTTGTGTCGCAAGTAAAGCTAGGTCATATGAACCTGGATCGAGATCAGCTGGACCAGCTAAATCTCCTGAAGAGAAACCACGGAGAAGCAAGTCACCATTGAGGTACACATCAACATCGGTGTCAGGGATGGCATGTAATATCTGAACACCAAGATCTTGAGCCTTAACTGCAGAACGAGTCGAAGATTTTTGTTCTAAAACGGCCGCTGGTTTAGATGCGGTTGTTTCTGTCGAATCAGACTTCTGCGTTGTTGGCCCGCTTACCTTTTCATCTTCATCTTTTTTGTCAGAAGGTTCTTGTTGCTTAGACGCTTCGTCTTTTGTATTGTCATTTGATTCTTGTGAAGAAGTGACAGCCGATGCATCTTGCTCATCTGAGATAGCCGCATCGTTCTTGGAATCTTCCTGCTCAGAATCTTCAGAAGAGACCTGCGCCGTGTCTTGTGATTCTCCAGCACTTTCAGATGAGTTGCTTCGGTTACCGAAATAAAGAAAACCAGCACCCACAACAAGCAGTGCAAGTAATGTGCCTATTAAGACTCCAGATTTGCTTTTTGACTCTTCGTCAAGCGGCACTAGTGGAGTAATCACTGGAGCTGTCGCTTTGCTTTTGCTGTCATTGTCATCGGTATCTGTGAGGTTTTCTAGCTCCTCGCTTGCTGGTCGCGCTGCTATCTCAGGTTTGGTTCCGACAATAGGATCCAAGTTTTTGATATCGAGTGCCTTCTGGTCGATATCATTTCTGTGAATGCGAAGTTCGCTAGTGTCGTCGCTTATAGTTTCCTCGGCGTCATCTATGAGACTAACTTTGTTTTTATTTTGTGCGGCTAACGAGTCTCGTGCTTGTTGCGTCACCTCAGTAAGGTCGCGTGCATCAATGAATGCAGGGCCGTAAGTTGTTTTCTCATCACCAAGCCCATCAGCAAGATGAGAAGCAAATTCTTCAGCTGGTGGGCGAGCCTCAGGAAGTTCTGACGCTGACCACATGATTAGCCGTTTCAACGAGCGAGGAATTTCTTCATCAGTTGATTCAGTTATTTTTTCGAGTGTCTTGCCTAATGAATAAACATCAGAGCTTTCAGAAAGATACGCGCCTTTTTGTAGTTCGGGAGCTGTCCACTGCTCAAGATCTTCTTCAGGTGTGCCACTCCAGCTAAGTCCAACATTTGAAAGAGCAACTTCGCCGTCTTGGATATGAATAGAGGCAGGGCTTAAAGCCCCATGAAAAAGCTCTCTTGCATGTGTTTCAGAAAGAATATGTGTAGCTGCTTCTAAAGCACTAGCGGCTTCCTGCCAAGTGATAGAACCTTGTTCGAGTAGTGTTTCTAAAGTTGGCGCAGCAGGCAGGGGAGTGACTGCATACGATGTTTTCCCTAACGTGTCACTATCAAGAACAGGAATGAGCCCTGCTAAATCGCCAGATTGTCGCAACTTCGTTGTGTAATCTTTATCCCACTCCTGTGAAGTGGTGAGAAGAACTTTATGTTCACCTTGTTGAAATATCTCTTGTGTATAGCTAAACCACTGTTGGGATGTGTTTTTATCGGATTTGCCGCTCATTACTTCCTCCGCCTAAATTTGCATAGTTATCCGATGAACATTACCACCGTTCTTCGTGATTTGCAGTATTAAACGTAAACTTATTAGGTTATTTTGCTTGGTTCACTGGTTTACATTAAGAGTCTATTAAAATAGTCTGGCTTGCAGCGCAAATAGGGGTTGACAAGAGGGCGTGTCATATGCCTACTATGAGTAGTGTTCGACAGCAAAGATGCCGCCGAGACCCCGAATGCTATCGACATCCTGTCTCGAGTGAAGGTGGGAAGCTTCAAAAGATTCGGAAAAAACCCCGCCGCAACAGGCGGGGTTTTCCAGTTATGGGCCTCTGTGCTGACTACGCATTCATGATGCGGCGATGATTGGTTTGGTCGTAGGCAGATTACCTTTATCATTCATCCTGATTTTCATCTAGAAAATAATTCCGCTATGTTTATGCAACAAGAATGATGTTAGGGATGCATGCGATATAACTATTTATATGTATTGATACTAGGTTTCCTATTAGGGGCGGTTCCCTGTTTCGTCTATTTCTGGTTTACGGCGTATCACCCTAAGAAAAAAGTACAAGAAGAGATCATCTCGTTGCGTGCCGAGCTGCAAGGGGCTCGTGTTGAGAATGCTGATAATCGTGAAACTATGCGTAATTTGCGCTACCAACTCGCGCAAAAATCGCCTGTTGTCGTAGCATCAGTAGCCGAGAACAGCGAAAGTATAACAGATCTTGAAGCTGAGATTGAAAGACTCCATGAAGGGATCGCAGAACGAGATCAGTCGTTGCTCGAAGCTCGTCAAGCAATTGGTGAGATCCGACGTAAGATAGAAGCTGGAGGTCTCATCCCTGAGTCTTTCACTTCCAACAATACCTAAACCAAGGCTACAACATATGAAATCGTTACGACTCGAACCTTTTGCAGGCGTACCTCACGCCGATCTTGATCTGCCTGGTTCTAAAAGCCATACGAATAGAGCACTTGTTTGTGCTGCTTTGGCTGACGGAGTGACGACGTTAGAGCGATTTTTGTTCAGCGATGATACAGAAGCGATGCTCACAACAATTCAAGATTTAGGGTTTGTGACAAAAGTTGACCGCGACCTACAGAGCGTGCAAATTGCAGGGCAAGCAGGTGCTGTTCAACGCTTTGATGGCCAACTCAATGTTGACAAATCTGGAACAACAGGCAGATTTATCTTGCCGTTGCTGGCTGTTGGAGAGGGCACATATAACGTTGATGGTCATGAGCAGCTGCGTTCTCGTCCTATGGGGCCGTTAGTCACAGCATTGCAGTCACTAGGCGTGCAAATAGAAGGCGACTCGCTGCCACTGGCCATCGAAGGAGGGCTAGTCACCGGTGATAGAGTCGCTATAGGTGGTAGTGTGTCGAGCCAATTTATTTCGGCGTTGATGCTGGCAGCGCCAGCGTTTCCTGCTGGGCTAACTATTGCGATTACAGAAGATCCTGTCTCGAAACCGTATATCGATTTAACTGCCGAAACGATGAAGAAATTTGGCGTTTCGTCTGAAATTGATGCCGACTATCGCTCGATTGAAATTGCTCCTCAGCCTTATATCGCTTGCCCTGCACTAGAACTCGAACCAGATGCTTCAGCTGCTTCCTATTTTTTTGCAGCAGCTGCAATAACTGGGGGGACAGTTCGAGTTCGTGGATTGGACAAAAAAACCATTCAAGGCGATATGGCATTCGTGGACATTCTTGAAAAGATGGGCGCAACGGTTTCCTATGGCGAGGGTTGGACGCAAGTGCAAGGACCTGAAACACTCCAAGGTATAGACGTTGACATGCGTGATTGCAGCGATACTGCACAAACCCTCGCTATTGTTGCAACCTTTGCAGCCACGCCGACAGAAGTAACTGGCATTGGGTTTATCCGTAAGAAAGAAACCGATCGAGTCGCAGCTGTTGTGACAGAGTTGCAACGCCTTGGTGTCAAAGCAGAAGAAACTGTAGATGGGTTCATAATTCATCCAGGCAAACCAGCAGACAATGCGCAGCCAATTGCAACCTATGAAGACCACCGCATGGCAATGAGTTTCTCACTTCTAGGTTTGGTGCACCCAAACATCGAAATCCTTGACCCTGGGTGCGTCTCAAAAACTTTCCCAAACTTCTTCGACAAGCTAGAAGAGCTCCGTTAGCCTAAGAATATGTCAGTTAATCTTTCGTTCTGTGAGCATTCTATGCAATCAGAAAAGCTATTTCAAAGGTAGCCTTACTGATGTGTTAACAATTTCTAAGATAAGTAAATCATTTGGTGGACGTACACTTTTTAGCGATGTTACCTTTGCGTTAAAAGAAGGTCGAAGAGTCGCGCTGCTTGGTGGCAACGGTGTCGGCAAATCTACCATCTTAGAAATTGTTATGGGATTGCAAGAGCCAGACTCGGGTTCTGTGTCTAAGCCGAAGGACTATGAAATCGGCTATCTTCCTCAAGAACTACTTGAGTCGTGGTCAGACACTGTCTTAAACGAAGTAATGAAGGGCGCTGGCTCGATTATCAAGTTGCAAGAGCGGCTTGCTGCGATAGAAACAACATTAGGCACCGCACAAGGTGAAGAATACGACGAAGCGTTAGAAACCTACGGCGTTCTGCAAAGCAAATTTGAAGCAGAAGGTGGCTACCAGTTAGAAGCACGCGCGCAACGCATCCTTGGCGGTGTCGGCTTTAGCGCCGCTGATATGGATAAACAGCTGGCTGATCTTTCAGGTGGCTGGCAAATGCGAGCGGCACTAGCTCGCCTTTTGTTGCAAAACCCTGATGTGCTCATCTTAGATGAGCCAACAAACCATTTAGATATCACCTCGGTACGTTGGCTCGAAAGCCACCTGCGTAACTGGCCTGGAGCGATTTTGTTTGTTTCTCACGATAGAGATTTCATTGACTGTGTCGCTGAACGAGTTGTCGAAATAGCATGGGGTGAAGCAAACGAATATGTTGGCGGTTTCTCAGATTTTGTGATTGCTCGGGAAGAGCGAATAGCAGTTCTCGAAGCTGCTGCTCGTAACCAAGCCAGAGAGATAGCCAAAGTCGAAAGATTTATCGAACGGTTTCGCTTTAAAGCAAGCAAAGCCAAACAGGTACAGTCACGTATCAAGTCGTTAGATAAAATCGACATCATCCAGGCCCCTTCGCAAGAGCAACTGAAATTAAAGTTCGCGTTTCCTGAGCCGCCCCGATCGTCTCGTGTTATGGCTGAACTGAAAGACGTTAGTGTCGGCTACGGCGGCACGCCTATTTTAAAAGATGTCAACCTTCATATCGAACGAGGCCAAAAAATGGCTTTCGTCGGGCCAAACGGCGCTGGCAAATCTACACTCATTAAAGCCGTCTTAGGCGAACTAAAACCAGAGAGCGGCACGGTAGAACTTGGTTCAAACGTTGAAGTTGCCTACTTCGCACAGCATCATGTCGAAGCGCTTGATTTAACGAAGACCGTTGAACAAGAGTTCAGAAGTTATATCGGAGACAAGCACCGTAACCGCAACTTGCGTACCGTGCTCGGCTCTTTCGGCTTCAGCGGCGAATCGGCTGACCGTAGCGTGTTAGATCTTTCAGGAGGGGAGCGAACCCGTCTAGCGTTAGCCGAGGTGATGTGTAACCCTGTTAACCTGTTGGTTCTTGACGAGCCAACAAACCACCTCGACTTACCGAGCCGTGACTTGCTTGAAGATGCGCTGCTAGCATACCCAGGCACAGTCATCTTAGTAAGCCATGACAGGTATTTACTGCGAAATGTAGCGCAACGCATCATCAACGTCGACCATGGCAAAGCGACAGAATATAGCTCGCTTGAAGAGCTGAGCACAAGCGAAGAAACACAGACAGAGAAGTCGCCACAAGCCAAGTCGTCGAATAATCCGAAGATGAAACGCAAAGCACAAGCAGATCATCGGCAGCAGCAAACCCAGAAAGAGAAAAAGAAGTTAGCAAAAAAAGTCGCAGCGCTAGAGAAAAAAGTTATGGCCGCCGAAGCAAAAGTTGAAGAACTTGAAAAAACGTTAGCCGACCCCGACACCTATAGCGATAAAGAACGCATGCAAATACTCATTACAGAACATGAGCAAGCCAACGAACAATGTCAAACCTTGATGCAACAATGGGAAGAAGCCGTTGCTTTGCAAGGCTAAAGAGCCTTTAGCAAATGGCTAAGAGATTTCTAACGGCCATGCGGCGCTGAAACTAGCCTCGACAATAATTATGCGACGATTACCCGTATCAGCTACAGCAATGTGGCCTGATGGCAGAACAGCAACGCCTGTCGGGCGATTCAGCCCGTCGAGTGTGTAAGAACGCACACGCCGTCTTGCTAACCTTCGCAGCTGGTTATTGCCAGTATCGATAATGATAGTCGAACCATCTTGGGCTAGTGCTATGCCTGTCGGGCGTTGCAGGAGTGCTTTATCAGGAGCTCCGTCTTCAAGCCCCCAGTTAAATTGTGCGTTGCCGACGAGAGTTGAAACATTCCCGTTGTCGGTTAAAAGCCTAATATTGCTTGAAGCTGCGTCACAAAACATAATACCGACTTCTGTCCGAGCTAAAGAAACAGGCTGCGCCAGTTGCGCTTTATCGGCAGGCCCATCGACACAGCCCGTTAGGCCAGAACCAGCAATAACACCAGACTCCACAGCAGTAGCCGTCGTTGGAGTGAAACGCAAAATTTGCTCAGCACCAGCGTCTGCGACCACAATGCTTTGGTCTCTATCTATGATGAGAGCTGTCGGCGCCACCAAATTTTGCGTCACAATTTCTGATGTCTGTGCGCTGAAGTCACATCGTCGAATACTGCCTGAACCTGCTTCGGCTATATACAAAAGGGTGTCTGACGCTGAAGCCACAGCAGTCGGATGATCAAGCTCGGCGATAACTTGCGTAACATCTGCAGACTTTAAGTCGTCGCGCAAAGAACAAATCAGAACCTGATTTTTTGTAGAGTCTGTTATAAGCAGCTGCCCAGATTCTGTGACTGACAGATGCGTTGGGTACCCCAAGGTCTCATCAAGCGGCGGCGAGCTGCCAACAATTGGGTCTAGCTTCGTATCTCCGAGGATATGATCAATAGTTTCGTACACCGAATGTAAGTCGGACCCTTCAATGCAGCCCAAAATCTGGTTCTGCTGATCAGAAAGAAAAAGTGAAGGCCAGCCTTCAGGGTTAAAACTATCCCAATTTTTGTAGTCAGGATCGTGCAAAACAGGCAAAGATATTTTATTTTCCTCCAATGAAGCCGCTACATTTTCTAGTAACAGCTCATAGGCGAAGCGAGGCGAATGAATTGCAACAATACGTACCTGGTCTTCGTGATAGCGCTGTCGTAATTGCTGAAGCTGGCGTAGCTGGCACAGCGAAGCTTCACAGCCAAAAGACCAAAAAGACACAAGCGAAATTTTATTTTCTAATTCAGAAGGTTCAAAAGGTTCACTATTAAACCACTGTGTTCCTTGTAAAGCGGGCGTAGCTACTAACATAGGGTTTCCTTATCGGCCAAAAATGCAGTAAGTAAATGTCCTATATCCATCTTTGTAACTCCTTTGCGTTCTATTTTTAACGCGTAAGAACAAACGAATTCTAGGCTATAGATTGGTGCCTGATGTCGATGAAACAATATTTGCTACTGAACAGGGGAAAGTTAACTATTGCAGTAGTTGTCCTCTTCTTCGTCCCAGCGTTCCTTTGGACATACCTAACGCAAATTCGGATTCCAGAGAACACAATTTCGTTTGAAGAATCAAGAGAGACTAGCGGCAATCAGGAGATGGACGTATCGTTCGAAAATCAAGCAGAGCCAGTTCTTTCAGACGCAGCAGTGAAATCAAACGGCCCCTCACCGCTTGGCCCTGTAACCTTCGGATCACAAGACTATAGCGAAGAGACAACAACTGTTTTACCTAACGAGTCATCTGTAGAGGGTGGCGATGATGAGAGTATTGTTGTAAATCCTTTTAACAAAGCAAAAAAATCAGCGAAGGTCTTTGATGTGTCGAAGTTTTTTCAGCGCAATACTAGTGATGATGCTTTCGATGCTAGCGAGTTACGAGATGCAATAAGGGAGAACGTTTCGATTGTGGAAAGCGTCATCGAAGAAGCACCTATCGAAAATATATCCGAGCAAGAGCGCGAAGAAAAAATAATCGTCAACAGCAAAGAACCAGTTGCCAGTGGAGTTTCGATTATCACTGAAGTTGTCGAAAATGTGCAACCTGAAACCGCAGAAGTTGAAGAAAACCTCTCAGAAACAACGCGTTCGCTTCCTGAAGAGAGGCAAGAAGATTCCGACGATGAATACGACCCCAACGAGCAAGCCACAACCACTAGTAGCGAAGAAATCGAGAGCACGCTAGAAGAAAGCCCTGAGGGGCCTTCAGCAAGTTCAGAAACAGAAGAACCGTTACCAACAACAACGACAGAAGAAACACCTTCAGAACTAGAAATTGAAGTAACAACAACACTAGAGATGCAAGAAGAACCAACCAGCTACACAGAGTTGTACAGTCGAACATATAAAAGGCAGAAGGCCAGCGCTGTTGCTCGCCGCGTCGCCAAGAACCTTGGGAAGTAACATTTAGCGAGATTTTTTCCGCTTTTCTTGTTCTTTAATTTCTTGCCACTGCTCAGATAGTTCATCCATAGTCACAGCGTCGCTATCTCCAAAGACATGAGGATGTCGGCGAACCATTTTTTCTTGCAACTGATTAGCTACATCCGTAATAGTAAAATGGCCAGATTCAGAAGCTAGTTGGCTATGGAAAAGTACTTGCAGCCAGACATCGCCGAGTTCTTCCTCTAAATCGGCGTATGAAGACAAGTCTTGCGGATCAAGTGATTCGATAGCCTCAATAACTTCAGAAGATTCTTCACGTAAATATTTGGCTAGGCTTTGATGCGTTTGCTCCTGATCCCATGGACATTTCTCACGTAAGGTGCGCATAAGCAAGACGTTTTCATGGAGAGCCTTCCCAGCTGGCATTTGTAACTGAGGTATATAGAGAGAGGTCAGATGATCAGGCTCCACCGACCGGTCTAAATCATGCCAAGAAACCTCTGTTATCTTTTCGTCTTTAGTTCCTAGTCTTTGGAGAAAAAGCACGTTCTCGTCGTCGGCCTCAACGCTTAGTTTAATGTCGCTTAGGATCCACGGCGCATAGGTATGCGCTACCAGGAAAGGACCTGAACTGCCAGCGGCGTCACGCTCGAAGGAGAACGCATCGATAAGCGTAACAGCCTCATCTATCGGGTCGATTTTTAGTTGGTTCCACACAACGTCGAGAAATGACATAGCTGGAAGCAGCGTAATAGGCACGTCAGTCTGTTGTCTAAGTTGACGCACCGTACTTTCAAGAATAAGGGGAGACCCAGGCACGATATAAAGAACATCGTCTTGTTCGCTAGCTTGAATCAGCTCTGCTGTTATGGCTGCATACACATCTTCAAATCGGTCGTGTTTTTCATAAAGACGATCGAAGCTTTGCGCACCTTTTGCGAACGAAGCACAAGGATGCCAGGTTGTGCGAAGAAAACAACGTTGAGCCGATTCTATTTCGGCAACAGTTTGTTCTGTTACAAAGCGGCTATCGCCAGGACCTAACCCAACAACCGTTATCGAATTGGTCATCGCTATTGCGGAACAGGTTCTAGTTCTGTTGGGTTTATCTGCGGCTGATTTGTTTGCGCTTGTTGCTCAAGGAAATACTTTGGAATAACACCTTGCCCTTCTTGCCATTCCCCAAGTTCTTCGTCGATATTGATTTCTAACGTGCTAACAAATTCGCTACTGGTTTGTAGAGCTTTATCATAACGAGGGTCAGTAGTAAGGAGCTCTTCGACAAGCAGGACATGCCAACCAAATTCAGATTCAAATGGCGCTACGAGCTCGCCCACAGTTGCATTTGTCATAGCGTCGGCGAATGCTTGCACATATTGCTCTGGATTGCCACAGCCTAGATCGCCTCCGCTTTGTTGGGCAGCTGGTTCGGTCGATTTTTCTTTCGCTACAGCGGCAAAGTCTGCGCCGCCTTCGAGTTCTTCAAAGACAGCTGTTGCTTCTTCTTGCGTTTCTAGCAATACATGGCTGGCACAATATTGGGTGATGCCTTCTTCAGCTGGGAGTTCTTCGGCCAATGCCTGTAGCGATGATTCAATCTCGACGATGAATGAGATAAAAGCGTTGTCCTCTTCGATAATTTCTTCTGAAGGGCGGGTGAAAGGACGTCGTTTGGTGTCGTCGATAAACTTCTGTTTCGCTCTTACTCGGTCTTCTTCTGTAACTTCAATAGATTTTTGTTCTAGCTCAAGTTGGATACTTCGCAGATAGATCAAATTGTTTAATGTGCTATATGTTTCTTGATTCGGATCGTCAACTGAGGTGTAAAGGCCATCGGCTTCGTACTGCTTCGCCGCTGCGATAACTGCCTTTACTTCTTTCCCGTCGACTGTTCGGTCTAGGCCGCTGCCTGCGATAGTAGCAATCTCCCCATCAGGAAACGGCACGGGAGCAGCAGTTGAACTTGTCGGGTCAGCTACCGAAGCTGTCGCCGTTGAGTCAGAAGTGTCGGTTTTGGTTTCTGCGGCATCTCGTGTGAGCCCACACGAAGAAGCGAGAAGAACGAAGCTTACAAAAAGTCCTGGCAATAGTTTTTTCACACTTGTGAGACTAACAGAGATATTTGCTTGAGAAGCTATTCTGCGATAAAAGATGTTGTAGAATAGAAAATTTTGCCTGTTTCTTTATGCGCAGCACCAATTGTGAGCTGATATTTTTGGCCAGCAATAAGACCTGTAAAGTACGCTGGCCACAGTTTCGAACAATCCTCTGCGCTTTTATCGACCGTTCTGTCAAGCGACCGCTCCTCGCTAGCTAACGTCAGCGTGTATGCACTTGCACAGAAATTGCCTGAAAAGTTTATTTTTGTGAGCGACGCATCGAGTGCTATCTTCTTTGAGGTGATAGCAGAGGCGGCAGGTGAAACAGTCGTCGCTACTGTTGTCGACTCTATCTTTTCTTCTGTTGATGGGGTTGAAGAAATTGTTGTTGCTTGGTCTGCGTCTACATTCTCAGATGTGATGGTTTGCTCTACCACTTGCGGTAACAAAATGTCTAGGCCTGAGTCGGAAGAGGCTTCAGGGTTGCTTTGAGCGTCTTGCAGATTTGTAACAACAACACTTGTTGTCGCAGTTGGAGCTGGTTTCGTTTGCTTGCTTTGAGTCGGCTCTGGCAACGTGGCTGCTGTTGTTGAGGTAAGAGCTGGACCAGCAGGTGGGAGAAGAAACGTCGATCTTGGCGATTCTTCTGTGTCTGATGGTTCGACAGCTGTTTCAAAAGCAGGTGATTCCTTTAGCAGAAGAATGAAAGCACTAACTCCTAGAACTAGTAACCCTAAAGCTGCGATTACCGTTAGAAAATCGCGTCGTTTCTCGTACCAAAGCATATTCAATAGACGCTCATAAGAACTTAGTTGTTGGTACCTTGGAGCGTCTGCAAAATGAGGCCCTTCTATAACAGCGCTGTTCTCATAATCAAAAATTGAAGTGCCTGCATCGACTGGTGGCACTTGCGTCAGGTTCATATCTGAAACGGTTGAAACAACAAGAGGTTCTGTTTGAACTGGCAGTTCAGCTGTCTCTTCATAATCGCTCTCCGGTCTTGGACCGGGAAACTCGAATGTTCGTTTATTAGTCATCACAATACCTGAGTAGCTTACGTGTCGGCGATTTTGGTTGTGAAATCGTCACGGGGAAAAGCTAGCACAAGCTATGTATGAGATGAGGTATCTAGTGGTATCTCGTCTCATTGCTCGCTATAACAACGCCGCCATGGAAACGACACACGCTAGTACATTGCAGATCTAAGGTTTAGCTGCAACTAAGGCATGCGCTCGCTTGCAGGCATCATGTGAGAGCAAAAGTAAATCTTCTTGTGTGAAAGGTGAGTTTGGAGGCGGGGCACTTGCCCACTGTTTAATTTTCTGTGGTTTCTTAGGAAGAGCAAGAGAATCAGGAAGTAGTTTTTTCTGCTTCTTTAATGAATCAAGCGTATTTTCTAAAGAAACGGCTGACCCTTGACTTGCAGTAAGAAAAGTTGTTATTTCTTTATGGGTTTTGCCTCTGAAAAGAAAATATTCGAAAGGGTTCTGGTGAAACGTCTCGGTGAGTAGCCCTATGGTGGCTAATGTGTGGTTACATAAATCGGCAGGCATAGAACAGGTGCACGAAAATGTAATCTCGTTTGACTCAGCCGCAAAATCTATGTCATTGGCTGTGACTGTTTGTGCAAGATCTAACTGATTGTCACCTGTTAACAACGCGCTTGTTTGGGACGGTTGCTTAGCAACGGCATGTAGAAAAGCATCCCACTGTTTGTCTGAAAGGGGAGCAAGTTCGATAGCTACTTCGTATTGTGTTCTGCGTCCAGCCGTTATGAAAGCAGCTGCGTGGCCTGCTGAGACTTCGACGTCAACGTCACGTTGTCGAGCGGCTAAAGTCGCTGCCCGTTTTTGATCTTCCTGACTGACGCCGTTTCTTGTTATGCCTTGTTCCCATACTTTAGAAAGCGAGTTGATGACTGATTCTTGCATACTCATGGCGACACTTCTTCATTCAATAAAACACTATCTTCTGACAAAGAGACAAGCTCTGCTATTTCGTCGTTGTTAAGTTCGGAAATCCAAGACTCGCCAGAACTAACGACAGCATCACTTAGTTTTTTCTTCTCGGCGAGAATCGTAGCGATCTTGTCTTCAATTGTTCCTTCAGAGATGAGGCGATGAATTTGCACGGGGCGGTCTTGTCCTATGCGCCATGCACGGTCACTTGCTTGGTCTTCAACTGCTGGGTTCCACCAACGGTCGTAATGAATCACATGAGTCGCTTTTGTTAAGTTAAGACCGAACCCACCGGCTTTGAGCGAGATAATGAATGTGTCGGTTTCGCCTTTTTGGAAGCGTTTCACCTGGTTATCTCGTTGAGGCAAGGTTAAACTCCCTGTCAAAAACATTGTGCTATAGCCGCATTCTGTTAAATATTTTTCAAGCATAAAACCCATTTGAGTGTATTGCGTGAAAATAAGTGAATGTTCGCCAGATGCTTTAATAGTGGACAAAAGGTTAAGTAACGCAGTGAGTTTGCCAGATCGATCAGCGATACCTTTTTCTTCGTCTTGAAGAAACTGAGCTGGGTGGTTGCAAACTTGTTTGAGACGAGTAAGTAGTCTCAAAATAAGACCCTTGCGGCTCATACCTTCTGAGTTTTTGATTTCGGCCATAGTTTCAGCCACAACGGCCTTATATAAGACGGCCTGTTCTGCTGTTAGTGGAACAAATTCGTCTGTTTCGGTTTTAGGTGGCAGCTCTGGGGCTATCTCAGGGTCAGATTTTTGGCGACGTAGAACAAAGGGTTTGAGAATTTTTTTAAGTTTCTCTGTTGCCTCTTCGTCACCAAATTTTTCGATAGGAGCAGCGATTTCACGTTTGAAACTAAGAAGCGGACCTAAAAGACCAGGTGTTGTCCAATCAAGCAAAGCCCATAAATCGGCTAACTTGTTCTGCACAGGCGTACCTGTGAGTGCAAATCTTGTTTCTGCTGAAATTTGGCGTAACGATTTAGCTGTTCGTGAATAAGGATTTTTGATGCCTTGGGCTTCATCGGCGACGACAAGACCCCAACTGATCTCATTCAGCAGTTCAGCATCAATACGGACAACACCATAGGTGGTCAGCAGAATGTCATTTTTTCCGATGCTGTCAAGTCTTCGCCGAGCGCCATGATAGCGGTGGACATTGATAGAAGGCACAAATTTGTTTGCTTCGCGTTCCCAGTTGCCGATTACAGAAGCAGGGCAAACAACAAGCGTAGGTCCAGGCCTGTCTGTCTGCCTGTCAATATGCATAGACAGAATTTGGATGGTTTTACCGAGACCCATATCGTCGGCTAAAATACCGCCTAAACCTAAGCTATCCATTTCGTAGAGCCATGAAAGACCGCGATTTTGGTAGGGTCGTAGTGAAGCGTTAAGCCCTGCTGGGGTGTCTCGCGAACGTGAACTGGTTAACGTTTTTAGTTTGTCGCGCAAGAGAACTAACGAGTCAGATGTTTCTAACTGATAGTCAGTACCTTCGATCGTCAATGACGAACTGAGCGATGCGGCTAATGCTGTTGAGGTAGTTATTGTTTGTTTAGCAGTGAGAGTTTTTTTCGTTCCATCGTTGACTTTGACCCATCGCCCACGAATGCGAATCACTTCCCGTTTTGTTTCGGCGAGCTGGTTTAGTTCTTGATCAGAAAGTTTCTCGCCATCTATTGTACCTACCCAGTTGAGTTGCATCAATGAAGAAAGGTCGAGTGACGAGTTTGCTTGCTCCCGTGAAGGTTCTTTTTCGGCACGAATAGAAGGCGTTATCTCTAAATCAAACAGCTGGTCTTGGGGTAGCTTCACCGTTAAACCTACTGCTGCGAGTCGTTGCGTTGTAAGTAAGAAAAGCTGATCAACTTCTTGCTCTGAAAGTTCTATCGACGTAGGTAAATGCTGCTTGGCGAGCCGTGTCGCCGGTTCCCAGATTCGCTGAGTTGCGTTTAATACTCTTTTAATGAGCGCTTTTGTTTGTTCAAAATAACGAATGTCTTCATGCTGTGCTGTCCAGAAGCTCTCGGTACTTAAAAAGGTTTGCGAATTGTTTCTGCCTTTCAAAAATAGTTCAGCGGTGTAGTTATTGGTATCTTCCTTCGTTGCTAATTGAAGCACAAGGTGCGGCAATGCCAGGTCTTGACCCTGCGCTGTTTCTTGTTTGATGAAGTTCTCAAGAGCAGATTTAGTATCAAGCACGGTTGCTTCTTGGGACGCAAACGCTTTGTAATCGGTAGATACGTTAGAGAAAGGCGCTCGTACAAAAACGTCAGCAATTGCGTCAAACATTTGTGTTACACGAACATCTGCTGAGGTGATTGCTTCTTCGTCGTTCTCAGATTCTTTGATCGCATAAAGGTGCGGCGGCAGCGAACGAGCAAGCTCTGCTTGAAAGTTTCTATGCGTATTTTCTAACGGGCCGATACGCCAAGTGTCAATACCTGAAGTTGTTAGCGAAGGAAATATTCGTCCTTCGCTAATGGTCGTTAGAGCATTTTTAGCCACGAAACATAGCGCCGCCAGTGAAGACGAAAGTGTTGGCTGATGCGACAAAGGCATGAGGCTTTCAAGTACTTTGACAAGCGGAACCTGTACTGTTTCAGTTGAAACTGTTGTTACTTCATCTTCATCATTGACCGAATAGATAGCAAGTTCTTTGCTGCTTGCTTCTCGAAAGAGCTGCTGAAGTTTTTTATGGTTCGCATCTCTGACAGACTGCGTGGTCGTAACCCCGCTCCAGAAAGCTATCGAACTGTTGCGTGGAGGGTCAGAAACCACGAAAGTAGCCTCTACTTGCCCAGTCGATGCGATAGTAAGAAAATCCTCAGTTAGCGTATTTGCGCGCATCTACACCAGACTATCAGCCTTTAAGATGTTTGCTCTTGCCCGTTGGCAGTAATCTCTTTTTCGAGCCAACTTGAAAAGGCTGCAGTTGTAATGCTGTAACTAGTGCTGGCGTTGTTAGGTGGGCCGCCATAAAGAATAGCTATAACTTCGTCGCCTCTATAGACAGGGCTTCCTGACGCACCTCTGCCGCTGGCAAAGGTTGAAATCGCTATGGCTTTATCGATGCTGCCATCTGGAGAACAGCCAACATTTTCTGCTAGACCTGAGACGAGATCTTTTTCGGACTGGTCAGCATTGCAGCCAGGCCAACGATTAATATTTGCAAAGCCGCCTTCTACAACTGAAACGCTCGCTTGTGTAGTGATATTATTGATAGAAACAAAAGCATTAGGTGCTAACGATTGGGGGAACCCTGTGCTCAAAGCTTCGTCGCCTGTTCTCAGTTCATTTGAATCGCCAAGTTTCACTGCTGGAAGGCCAATCGGTTCGACTAAGGCGGTTTTTCTAACGACACCGTCAGCGATAACAGTTTTTGCGTCCACCTTCAATAGTGCAACGTCAAGATAAGGATGGTTTCTAACTTTCGTTGCTGAATATTCAATGACTGCAGGTTCATTTGGGTTTCGTGTGACCCCGACGAGAAGCACTTCTTCAAGGCTTGTATGTTGATTGGTTAATATAAGGTCGTCCTCAACGAAAAAGCCAGTTCCTACTTGTTTGGGGACAAACGTGCCGTCGTCTATTTGGCCACCTATAAGAAGGACTGTAGACTTCTTTGCGTCTTCTAAATTGAATTCTTCGCCTCGGTTAAAAAAAATGCCAAGCCAAACAACAGCAATAAGTATGAGGACTGCTATTGCACCTAAAATCAAAGGAGTCTTTGAATCTTCTGACTCATCTGAAATAGCTGGTGTAACAATAGTTAGCGGAACGCCTGACTGTGGGTCGCCTAGATACACAACTGATGTGCCTTGAGGTTCTTGTCCAGGCTGTATTTTTTTGCCTTGAATAAACGTGCCTTTGCTGGATGAGTCATGAAGGCACCAATTGCCTGTTTGATAAATAATCTGCAAATGTTTTCTTGAAACAAGTGAGTGGCTCTCAGCTATTTTGACAAGAGAATTTGGATCTCTGCCGACGGTTACAACTGTGCCTGGTTCAAAAAAATAGTTACGGTCATCTACAATTATTTGTAAAGCATTGGGCGAAGAAGAGGTGACAGCCGATCGGGGTGTTACCTGCTGCGATGTATGATTAGTCGTTGGTTTTTTCGCAGAACGCACCATGTGGTCAGTTCGTGCAGGTGGATTCGACAGTGGAGGACTATGGGTGGGAGGTGCTGAATTTGTAGGTGTTGAATTTGTAGAGCGCGCAGCAGATTTGCCTGCGACTGTAGTTGTTGTCGGTTCATCAAAAAAGCGTGAAAGGGAAGCGTCTTTAGAAGGAGCGGGCTTTTGTGGAGTGCTTGAAGCTTCTCCTAGTCGCAGGCTAAGTCGCGGCCCGTCTTTAATCGCCAGTCTAATTTCTGTGTCTGACTCGACAGTAACAAGGTCAGGTAGCTTCGATCCATCTGAGTCAAATATGCCTCGTGTCGAGCTGACCTGAATATGCCAACCTGTGCCATTCCAAACAACTTCTAGATGCTGTCTTGAAATGAACGATTCGCTATAGCGGATATGAGCGGTCGATGAACGGCCTATGAGTACAGGCGAGTCGTTAAAAGAAAATGTCTTTTCTCCTTCGGGGCCCTTGACCACCAGTTGTTTGGATTTACTCACTCGACTAAGGGTATCTGTAAAAAAATGTTTTTTGGTTGAATACAGGTGAGGTCAAAAAAATGTATTTTTCTTGTTTTCGAGCTCTGTAGTATTTGAAGTTTCTGAGAGCTGCACAAGAGGATACACACATGTTTGTTTTTGTTAGGCGCTTGTGTCGTCCTGCTTCTGACGAGCGACTGATACACTAGATTGCTGCTGCGGTTTTTGGTATTGACGCTAGGTTTTTATGCTTTCCACTTCACAACTGCGTGACGTAGGTCTCGAAAATGGTTTATGCGCGGTTGGCGTCACAGATGCTGGCATTCTAGAACCTGCTCGTTCAGTTCTGAAACTGCGAAAAAAGAAGCAGTTGCAAGGCGATATGCAGTTCACCTATCGCAACCCTGATCGTTCAACTGATGTGCATGCTCATATGAGCACGGCTTCATCAGTTGTTGCAGGTGCCTATCGCTATAGCGGTGATTCTTCTCAACCTGCTTCTCGTTTGGCGATGACGGCACAAATTGCACGCTATGCAAGTTTCGACGCCTATATCGAGCTCGATAAAGGTCTACAGGCTATCGCCTCTAGGTTGCGCAAAGAAGGCTATAAAGCCCGAGTTGTCGCTGATTCTAATGCGCTTGTCGATCGTAATGTTGCGTGGCAAGCAGGCCTTGGTTGGTATGGGAAAAACACAAACATGCTGCTTGGCGACATTGGAAGCTGGGTTGTCCTCGGCGCGGTTGTTACTAACTGCGAGCTTGAAGCGACAGGTCCGCCTGTGCAAGACGGCTGTGGCAGCTGTTCTCGCTGTATCGAAGATTGCCCCACAGGAGCGATTGTTGCTCCTGGTGTGTTAGATGCCAAACGTTGTATCGCATGGCTTGTGCAAAGCGCTGAACCGATTCCGATAGAGTTTCGTGAAGCTGTAGGTGATCGAATCTATGGCTGCGATATTTGCCAAGAAGTTTGCCCACCGAACCGATCTGTTGGTAAGCAGCCAGCCGAAAATACGCCATCATCGCGTCGAGTCGACGTAGCCTGGCTGTTAGAGGCTTCAGATGATGAGATAGAAGCAAAATATGCGAGCTGGTATATCGCTGATCGCAATATCGATGTGATTCGACGGACGGCGCTCGTTGTGCTTGGCAATGTTGGAGACCCGACAAGTGAGCAAGTGCGAGAAATTCTGCGCCGCTATCTTGCACACCCGACGATCTTTCTTCAATCGCACGCTATCTGGGCGGCTCGGAGGTTAGGTTTAGACGACTTACTTCGCGATGTTCGCAAAACAGATAACGAAACGTTGCAACAAGAATTAGCGTCAGATGTTAGGAGAATTGTGGCATGAAACATTTGTTAGTGACTAATGATTTTCCCCCAAAAATTGGTGGGATACAAAACTATTTGTGGGAGCTGTGGCGTCGTCTTCCATCTGATAGTTTCACCGTCTACACCACTGCGCATAGAGATGCTAAATCGTTTGACGCCCAACAGCCGTTTGAGGTTATCCGAGCGAAAGAAAAGTTTCTTGGGCCTTTCCCTTGGCTTCCTAAACGCATTCAGTCCATTCAAAAGCAAACACAGGCCGATTTCATCATCTATGACCCTGCCTGGCCGTTAGGGTTTATTGCACCAAAAGTGGATGCACCTTATGGAGTCGTTCTTCATGGTGCTGAGGTTGCTATCCCTGGTCGGCTGCCATTGACGGCCACGATGTTGCGCCGAGCGTTGCGCCATGCCTCGTTTGCTATCTCTGCTGGCCAATATCCTTTGGCCGAGGCCAAGCGTTGCTTGCGGGGTTCGATCGAGTCGGTACATATTCCACCTGGCGTTGATAGCAAACGGTTTGTTCCTCTAGATAAGGAAGATAGAAGTAAAGCGCGTGCTGATTTCGGTGTTGCTGAAAGCCAGTTTCTGGTGTCGGCGGTAAGTCGTCTTGTGCCTCGTAAAGGTATGGATACGCTTATTCAAGCCGCCGATCAGCTTAAAAGCCGTATCGATGTTAAGGTGATTGTCGGCGGAACAGGCAGGCAGGAAGCATCGCTTCGTCGCCTCGTTGAACGGCTTAACGCTCCTGTTGAACTGGTGGGTAGGCTCTCCGATGATGATGTGACAAAGCTTTATGGTGCATCTGATGCTATGGCTATGTTGTGTAATGAGCGTTGGTTTGGGCTCGAACAAGAAGGTTTTGGTATTGTTTTTCTAGAAGCTGCTGCGTGTGGCGTGCCTCAGATAGCGGGCCGCTCTGGCGGCTCGCATGAAGCCGTTGAAGACGGCAAAACAGGTATCGTCGTTGACGATTCAACGGATGTAAACGCTGTTGCTGAAGCGATTCTTAAAGTGCAGGCCGATGAAACATATCGTAGAGAGCTAGGCGCAGCCGCTAGGCAACGCAGCGAAACTTTTTTTGATTATGACTATTTAGCTGCTGAGCTGCAAGAGTTTCTAAGCGATAGCAGTAGGTTGTTGCCGCCACCATAGAATCGGCTTTAGAGCACGTGAAACATAAAAAGACATGGCCTATGGTTTGCCTCACTTGCAAACGCCTCTAAGCTAAACGGTAGTGGCTACTTCTACGAAAATCGAAAGCATACTAGTTGAGGCGTCAGTACAGAAATGTTTTGATGTTTGCGTCGACGTTGAATCATACCCTCAGTGGGCCAGTGGTATCGTCGCAGCGGAAGTGCTTGAAAAGGGCACAGAAAGCTTTCCAGCGAAAGTTCGGTTTG
Source organism: Acidimicrobiales bacterium (assembly GCA_020629155.1). Lineage (GTDB taxonomy): Bacteria > Actinomycetota > Acidimicrobiia > Acidimicrobiales > SZUA-35 > JAHDDW01. The sequence goes on from JAHDDW010000004.1 coordinate 217,702, forward strand.
AGGCTGAATCTTTCGGTCGTCGTTCTTCCTATGTTCTGGCATATAGCGCTGATGTTCCAAATCAGTTTGCTTGGTCCCTTGTTGAGGGCGATGTTGCTCGCGAAATAGCGGGATCGTATTCGTTTGCACAAGCTGATGGGTCTTCACAAATCACAAACGTTTCATACGAGCTAACAATCGATTTAGCTGTGAAATTGCCAGCATTTATTAAACGTCGCGCCGAAGACAAAATCTTACAATCTGCGCTCGCTGACTTTAAACAGCGAGTCGAAGGTCTTTAAGGGCATTTCTAGTGCTAGCTATTCAAATGGCTGGGCAGCATAACAAAAACTGATGCTCTTTTAGATGTAACCTCTATAGTTCATCGTTTTTTCGGTCGTATATAGGGTATGAGATTATTGCGACTGAACTTTCCCGACAGCTTGGAAAAACTTGACCTTCACCCGCTGGTTAGTGTGATTCAGGGTGTTTCGGCAGCGAAGCAGTTGCAACTTTTTGACTCGATCCGACGTATTGCTGCTGGATCTATCGAAGAGTTGTATGGCCTTGTTGAGCATGAAGGTCTTCTTGTCGAACTTGACGGTTTAACAAACGATATGAAGTGGCAAGGAAAAACAACGCAAGATGTTGTTGCTTATCTAGGTGTTGATTCGTCTAGCCGCAACTTAGAAGCCCTAAAATTTGAGATAGAATCGCGGAACCACGAAAACTCTGTTCTGCTTGTCGCATTAGAAGAAGCGCGGGCTGACATAGATTTTTCTTCTAAAGCAGATGTTTTTCGTTTCAAAAATCGTTTAGATATGGCTACAGGGTCAGCTTCGTACTTGCAAACGCTCTCCACAAATGATCGTCGCATCGATGCTGTTAAACGTGTCTATGAAGTTGCTGATTCCATACATCCGACTGTTTCTTCTATGCCTGATGGCGTGGAACAGTTGCAGCTAGATTTGCGTAAATATTTAAAAGATAAAGAAGCTTTCGAAGAAAAGTCAGTTGATTTGCTTGTAGAAATCGATACGGCGAAATCGATAGTGCTTGAAGCAGAACAACGGATGAAGCAAGCAGAAGAGGACGCAAAACCAGCCGAACTTTCGGCAGAACAAGAACGTCGATTGGAGCTTCTTAGCGATCCCGAATCTGATTCTTCACGCAAAGGGAAATGGCGTAAACAGCTTAACGAAGATGAAGAAATCGAATTGAAATTTCTTCTAGATAAAGTTGGTGTTTCCAGCTGGACAGAATACTCTCTTTTCCGTCTTTCGCCTGAACCTACTCGGGCTCAAAAAGATTTGCTACTTATCTCTGCTCAGAACCTTTCTAAAGCGCAAGACGAGCTTGCACAGTTGGAAACTGAGCTTAACCAGAGCGACGAGAAGCAGAGAATCGATACTGAGCTATCTAGAATCATGACAGAATCGGAGAAGCATCTTTCTTTCATGATCCCTCCAGAAGGCCAGCTTGATGAAGCACTTGGCAGTCTTGTCAAAGTAAGTAACAATCCGCAATGGTTAGAGTCGGTCGATAAGTTACGTGACGTTCTTGGCAGCAACGATCTGAACCCACCAAATGATTTGTTGCCAAAAGAAATTTTAGAGTGGACGAAATCGTGGCTGCGTGCTCAAACAAGCCTTTCTGAAGGCGAAACAGCCGAAGAAGAGAACCTTTCTGAAGAAGAGTTAACGCAACAGATTTTTAAAGCAGAGCGACGTTTAACAAAGCATATTCGTTCTATGGCTCGCATCGAGCTGCTAGAGAAAGAACTGGCAGTTCTATCAGCAACAATAAGTGATTTGCAAATGACGTATACAAAAGCTTCAAACGCCGAGTCGTTTACTAAAGAACAGTTTGAAGAATATTTCGGCTATCTCGCCGCAAAGGTTTTTCAGGAAAGCGGCGGATCATTGCCTCTTGTTCTCGTGAGCGACTTTGCTGGGTTCTCGCCTCAAGACACAAAAGAGTTGCTTAACTGGCTTGAAGAAATAGCTCAAAGCGTGCAGGTTATCTTAGTAAGCGACAACCGTGAGGCAATCGACTGGTGTCAAGAAGTAGGTTTTCAGCGTTCGATGCTTATTACAGAAAGAACAAGTATTAGATCGTAGAGATAGTTTCCTGCTGGATATAAAAGAAGTCAGAAGTGTTCATAATTTTTTGTTGAAATGCGATTAGAGTTCTTACATGGAGTTTCGCAGGATAAATAATTTACCCCCGTATGTTTTTTCGATTATTAACGAGCTTAAAATAGCTGCACGTCGTGATGGTAATGACGTTATAGATTTCGGTTTCGGCAACCCCGATTTGTCTTCACCTCAGGTGGCGGTCGATAAACTTGTTGAAGCCTCTGAGCTTGGTCGTAACCACAGATATTCAGCAAGTCGAGGCATTCCTAAGCTTCGTGAAGCGGCGGCGAACTATTATCAACATCGTTTTGGAGTTGATCTTGATCCTGAAACCGAAGTGATTAACGTCATCGGTGCCAAAGAGGGGTTTACGCACCTTATGTGGGTTCTTCTTCAACCTGGCGATTCTTGTCTAGTGCCTGCTCCTTCTTATCCAATTCATATTTGGGGGCCTATTTTTGCTGGGGCTGCTATTCGTGAGGTGCCCTTGGCAGAAAGCGATGATTTTCTTGAGAACCTCCGTATCTCTTGGGAGCATGCATGGCCTAAACCTCGTGCGCTTGTGATTTCGTTTCCTCATAATCCAACAACTATTTGTGTAGATACTGACTTTTTCGCCAAGATCGTCGAGTTTGCGCGTGACAAGAACTTGATTGTTGTGCATGACAATGCCTATGCAGACGTTGGCTTCGATGGGTATGATCCTCCTTCTATTTTGGAAGTTCCTGGGGCTAAGGATTGTTGCGTCGAATTGTATTCAATGACAAAGTCTTTCTCTATGGCAGGTTGGCGTGTTGCGTTTATGGTCGGCAACAAAGAAGTAGTCGCAGCATTAGCAAAAATGAAAAGCTATTTAGATTATGGCACTTTCCAGCCGATTCAGATAGCTGCAACAGTGACACTCAACGAGGCGATGGAACACCCTAAATTGGTGAAAGATATTTATCAGAAACGCCGTGATGTATTATGCGATGGCTTGGCTCGCATCGGCTGGGACGTGACAAAACCTAAAGGCACCATGTTTGTGTGGGCTAAAATTCCTGAAGCGTATGCGTCTATGTCATCGTTAGAGATGAGTTCATTTCTTGTTAAAGAAGCAAATGTGGCTACGTCGCCAGGTGTTGGTTTTGGCCCTGGCGGTGATGGTTATGTTCGTTTTGCTTTGATAGAAAATGAACAGCGAACGTTGCAAGCAATAAGAAATCTTAAGCGCGCATTGCCTGAAATCTCATGACTGGAAACCTTAGTTTCTAGGGTTTCAACTCTGAGAAACGTCATGCTTGGCTTTGAAAAATAGTATGATTTTTTTTGTTGTTTTGGAGTTGACAAGCGTTGTTTCTGCTGCAAGAATGCTTGTTGATGAAAATATATTCAGTTGTGTGTCTGGTTTCTATCTGCGGTTTTTTTGCAGCGTGTAGCAGTGGTAGTAAAAATGCTGACGAAGCTGCAGGTAACGAGGAAGAGCTAGTCGCCTCTGTGGCTGCTACCTCGCCATCAACAACGTTTGACGTGACAGATGACCCACGAGCCACCTATGAGCAATATATCAACGAGCCAGAGAACAAAGCCATCTTTGAATCCAACGAACCTGTAGAACGTTATCTGGCTTTTGTAAAAACGTTGCAACTAGCGTATACAACGCCAGAGGTGGATCCCGACTTCGAGCCGTTACAAGATTATCTGCATCCAACATTCAGGGAAGACTATAAGAAACATCTCGAAGAGTTTAAGAGTGCGAATAAAGTTCGCATTTATTCGCAGGGTTCGCCTAATACATTTGAGGCCAGCTTACTTAAACCGGTATATATGGTTGATGGTTTATACCTTGAAGGTCAGCAAGCTTTTCTCACTGTCTGTGAGGTGGACTATGCAACATTAGTAGACGGCAAAGGGGCTGTCCTGGATGATACATATGGGCGTTTAGGTTCGATTGTGGAGATGCGTTTCGAAGACGACAAATGGTGGGTATTTGATGAAGAAGTACTTCTTGAGTATGAGGAAGGTGGGCTGGAATGCGATTTTTCAGAGTTCGACTTAGAAGAGTAATTGCCTGTAGCGTGCTGGGGATCCTAGTTTTTCTGATGGATGAGATCAGTGCGCATGCAGATACACAAAAAAACGCACTATCCTCAATTTCTCTAGTTAGTGAACCTAAGAAAGAAGCACCTCTTAAAAAAGAGTCAGTAATTAAAGCAGAGAAAAAGAATTCTGATTCGTTGAGAATTTCGTTGCGATATAAAGCGGTTGCTAAAGCTGGGCAGCGGTCTACAGCTCCTGCGTCGAATTGTGTCTATGAACCATATGTTGCTGATGATACTAAAACGGCGGTGAATACTTCGACGAAAACTGTTTTTGAAAACGGTGTGGAAGTTCTGAAGAAGCGTACTGTTGCCGAGGATGACCCGTTGAGAAAATTTGGGAACTATGTAGCTGATACATACGAAAATATCGCAAAAGATGGTACGGCTAAAGAAACTATCCGTGAATATTCTTCGTCGGGGAAGTGGAGCATTCGTACATGCATTAATCCTGATGGTTCGGAAACAGTTGATATACTTCCTGTTGGCGCTATTGACCCGTATGTTCTGGTTGCCCAAGCGATTGAAACGATTGCAGTGCAGCCGCCTCCAGTGAAAATCAATGACACAGGACTTGGAGCACAAATAACCCAGCGTGGTACAGTGCTATGGGTCGATGAAACCTATTGGAATCGGCCTCGTAACGAAACGGTTTCTGCTGGGCCTATTTCAGTTACGGTGACGCTTACGCCCAGATCTACAACGTGGAATATGGGCGACGGCCGAATTCACTATTGTGGCCTTAACGACCCGTGGAACAATGATTTTAGTCGAGAGCCTGAACAATACGCATGCCACCATGTGTATGAGACAGCTACAAGCAAAAACGAACCATATAGTATCGAAGCGACAACAAATTTTGCAGTTTCGGCGGTAACAAATACTGGACAAATTCTTCCAGTCCCTGATCTTCAAGTGACAGGTACGACTGAGACGCAGGTAGATGAAATTCAAGCGTTGGTGGTTCCAACTCCAGGGCAGTACGGCGAATGAAAAGTGAAACAGAAAAAGGTTCTATCGCCATAGCCGCAGCGTTTGTGATGATATTTATGATGATCTTGTTCACAGCTGTTATGAGCCATGCCCAGCTTGTAGCTGGTCACACAAGAACGCGAGAAGCAGCATCAAATGTGGCACGTTCCGCAGCGCAAGAAATTGATTGGGAACAGTCGCAGAAGCAAGGTAAAACTGTTTTGAATGAGGAACAGGCATTGTTTGCTGCGAAAAAACTTATGCAACGATATCCAGAAATGAAGCTCGAATCGTTTGCTGTCGTTGATGGCCGAGTGCAAGTTGAGGTTTCAACGTTTGTTGAGACAGCTGTCCGCGATGAAACTATTTCGTCGACCTCTTCAGCTGCCCCTATCCAAGCTGGCCAGTAAGGCCGTAGTTAGAATGCGCAAACATCGCCTTTTAGCGATTCACTTGATACAGTTTAGTCTGATTCTTAACATTGTTTGGAGAACCTAGATGCGAGTTGGTGTCTTAACTGGGGGAGGCGACTGCCCTGGTTTGAATGCAGTTATACGTGCTGTTGTGCGTAAAGCGAAACGAACCTATGGCGACACGGTGCTTGGTTTCAAAGATGGTTGGCGTGGTCTTATCGATGATGACTATCGAGAGCTTACAGTCACAGACTTGCGCGGAACATTGCCTCGCGGTGGCACTATTTTAGGCACAAGTCGGGTAACGCCGTTTCGTGTCGAAGGCGGCCAAGAAGCTGTAATGAAAACTTTTACTGCACATGCTCTTGACGCTGTGATAGCAATTGGGGGAGAGGGTACTCTTTCTGTTGCAAACGAGTTCGCCAAATTAGGAATGCCTACAATCGGTGTGCCAAAAACAATTGATAATGATGTCGGCCTTACCGAAATGACATTCGGGTTTGATACTGCTTTGACAATTGCAACAGAAGCGATCGACCGTTTACACACTACTGCTGAAAGTCATGACCGTATTATGGTTGTCGAAGTTATGGGGCGCCATGTAGGCCATATAGCCACATGGGCGGGTATTGCAGGCGGTGCAACGCTTACCTTAATACCAGAAGAGCCGTTCGATATTAGCGATGTGTGCGAAGCGCTGGTGCGTCGTCACGATGCTGGGCGTTACGCTTCTATTGTTGTTGTGGCAGAAGGTGCGAAACCGAAGCCAGACACAATGACGATTCCAGAGGACCAATACGACGATTTTGGCCATATCCGTCTAGGGGGGATTTCCACGCTTGTCGCCGACGAAATAGAATCTCGTACAGGGTATGAAACTCGGGTGACTATTTTAGGGCATGTGCAGCGAGGCGGGTCGCCAACAGCCAACGATCGAGTTCTTTCGACACGATTTGGTATCGCCGCTATCGATGCTGTGCATGATGAAGCATGGGGTCAAATGGTTGCGTTGCAAAAAGGCAGAATCGTGCAAGTACCTTTAGCAGAAGCTGTTAAAGAGTTAAAATTCGTAGACCCACAACTATGGGCGACTGCTAAAAACTTCTTTGCGTAATTAAATAATGCAGAACTACTACTTCTATAGAAGTAAACGGGTCACAGCCATCAAGGTATTCGTCATCTGATGAAGGGTTTGTTTTCTACTGTGTCAGCCGAGGCAGTTGTTGAAATCCGATGGGGTGGCGGCACCCTCTAGAAGCTCGCCATTATCGTTAGAGATATTGATAGGGCCGTCTTCATCGGTGATGATGATCCCGTTGATGGGAGAACCATCTTGTTGCTGAAACCAGTCAACAGTGCAACTTATTTGGCTGAAGATGAGTTTGGCACGTTCAGGGTTATCACGCGCTTCTTGCCGTAAGTCTGCTGGTTCGCTAGAGACAGTAATAACCTGATTGCCATTTTCGTCTATTTCTGTGGCCTGTGGGCTGAGCCCTGGCATAAGTTTTGTGTCTAAGAAAAAGAAAGATTCGAGTTCTTCTTTAAGAGGGTTCTCTGCAAGCGCATCTAAAGCACTTTGCACCGTTGGCTCTTCAGCAACATTGCGTGGGACCATCTCTAAAACATTATTTTGGTCAACAAAATAGAGCCGAAGGTTAAACTCGCCTTCACCTGCAGCTTGTATAGCTTTGTCTGACTGTGATTTTATTACGCCTTCGCCAACTTTATCTGCTGGCACAGGCTTGGCTTCTTGGTTGGCTATGCCACAACCAGCCAGTATGTAGAAAAGTCCAAGAACGACGACAGCCCAAGAAGTTTTTTTCATATCGCCATCTCCTCATCGTTGTCTATCTGATCGCCTACAGGAAGTTCAACAACAAATCGTGCACCTGATTTACCGTCTATCCTGTCGCTGACCCACACTTTGCCACCGTGGAGGCGCACATGTTCAGCAACAAGCGAGAGCCCTAAACCGACGCCTGTGCCAGATGCTCGCTTGCCTGCTTCGATTCCACCTCGGCTGAAACGTTCAAATATGCGTTGTCGGTCTTTCACGGGGATGCCTTCGCCTTCGTCTTCAACCGTGATTTGTACTGCATCGCCGAGTTTGCGATAGGAAATTGCTTTTGCCCCGCCACCATATTTGGCTGCGTTTGTAATGAGGTTACTTATCACTTGTGAAAGGCGGCGTTTGTCGGCAGATATCGTGAGGTCTCTGTCACGTGTTGAATGACGCAATTCTATTTCTGGTGTCGCTGAGTTTCGTATAACAATAGTTAAAAACTCTGAGAGGCCGAACTGGCTGAGTTGGAGCTGAACTGCGCCAGCATCCATCCGAGATATTTCGAGAAGGTCTTCGACGAGTTTTTGGAAACGTAGTAGGTCTTGGCTAAGTAGGGTGACTGCTTGTTGCGCTACATCTGGCAGGTCGTTGCGCCTTCTTTCAAGCACTTCTATCGAAGCAGTTAATGTCATTAGCGGTGATCGTAGCTCGTGGCTAACATCGGAGGTGAAACGCTCGTCTCGTTCTATTTTATCTTTCAGCGCGTCAACCATTTCGTTAAAGGAGAGCGACAATACTGCAAGGTCTGGGTCTGTTTCTAAATCAAGTCTTGTTTGAAAGTTGCCTGCTGCGATTTCTTTTGCAGCATTTGATATTCTGCTGACGGGTGCAAGAGCGCGTCGAGCTGCATAATAGCCAAGTGCCGCACCTGCGAAACTTGAGACGAATGCTGCGCCAATCAAAATATTGCGCAAGTTCGAGAGAGTTTTTTCTAAATCGGCGAGAAGAAAAACTTCATAGTATGTTACGTCTAAGTCGGGCATTTCCATGCCAATGATGTAGCGTTTCTCGCTGCCTTGTTCAGTTTCTGCTGTTGCAACTATCTCTATTGGCCGTTTCTGTTCCTCTATCGCCAAACGAAGACTGTCTGGCAAATCCTTTTCGGGGATATTCGAAAGCCCTGTTTGTTCGCCTCGCCGGACGAGGATTGGTGTGCTGGCATCAGAACGGTTAAGTTTTTGATTCAAAGATTGCGGAGCGCTAGCTTCCGCGTTTTCTGTGTCAGGCAGATCTTCATATGTTTTTCGAACTTCTGCTGCGTTGCTATTGAACTGATCGATAGAAGATTGTTTAAGATCATCAAATAGCCTATTTTGGGCAACAGCAAAGGTGAAGCTTGCAACCATGGTTGCAAGCACTAACGACCCAACAGCATAGGCAATCGTGACTCTTGCAAGTAAGCCCTGCCACCACTTATGTCGTCGTAAAGAGGATGCCTTTCGAGTGTACATCCTGTTACTGTTCCCACTCCGCTCGGGGCGCTACTACACAACTTGTAGCAGTTGTCTGCCTAAGCAGCTTGATCGAAAAATATATTGACATAACGCTACGGTTGCAGTTTGTAGCCTAAACCACGTGAGGTGACGACATAGCGTGGGCTTGCTGGGTCATTTTCAACTTTTGTTCGCAGGCGACGTACATGGACATCAACAAGGCGGCCGTCACCAAAGTAATCGTAGCCCCACACACGTTCAAGGAGTACTTCTCGGCTAAAGACTTTGCCTGGTTGGGAAGCAAGTTCGACAAGAAGTTTAAACTCTGTTTTTGTGAGATGTAGCTCTTCGTTATTTTTGAGCACGAGGCCTTCATCGGCACTTATTTCAAGTTCGCCGACCTGAATGCGTTCCATATTGCCAGTGTCGGCGCTGCGTGATCGTCGTAGCATGGCACGTATACGAGCTGAAAGTTCTTTAGGGGCGAATGGTTTTGTGAGGTAGTCGTCTGCGCCTGCTTCGAGCCCAGCGACAACATCGTGTGTGTCTGCTCTTGCCGTGACCATAATGATTGGAACGTCACTTGCGCGGCGGATAGAACGGCACACTTCAAAACCGTCGATGCCTGGCAGCATGATGTCTATAAGAACAACATCGGCTGGCGTCTCTTGAAAAATCTCTAAAGCGGTTTCGCCTGTGCTTGCTTCGAGAACTTCCCAACCTTCTTCTTTGAGCGCTAAGGTTACTGCCTGGCGGATTCGTTCATCGTCTTCTATTGTCAGTATTTTTATACCCATCAATGCATGCTGCCTTAGAAGTTGTCATTGAGCAATCATTTTTGCAAGAAATTCTTGATTTCTTCTTATTTCTTGTGTTCTTCTTGCCCTATTGTTGGTCGGTCGATTTGTGTAGGTTGCTGCTTTGCAGAAGTCTATCCTCTGTAACAGAGGCCTTTGAGGCGCGCTTCTTTTTGGCCTCTGGCCATTCGGCCATAGACTGTATCGTAAGATAGGCTATTATGCCCATGCCGACAGCCCCTATGATTGCACCAACGATGAGAGCAAGAGCTTGCCAAAGAGTTCCGAGCCCAAACATTTTGGCAATGGCATAGCAGCTTGTCATCGAGAGAACGCCGCCAATAGCCACAAGCAAAAACGCTAGGACTCTCATTAAAAGCGGTGTAGAGGTCGACTGTGGCTGAGGTAGCTCCATAGCAATGAAGGATATAGTTTTTCTAGCGGACATAAACCTTGGAAAGGAATAGAGATTTTTTGATTATGAACTGTAGAAGTCTGAAGACGAGTCTGGGTTCATGTTTTTCTTGCATGTCACACCTAGATGTTACGGTAGAAATATGTTTGCCTCCCGATCGATAGTACATGTCGACATGAACGCCTTTTTCGCTTCCGTGGAAATGCGTCATAACCCTCGTTTGCGTGGTAAGCCAGTTATTGTTTGCGGTCCCAGCACAAGGGGTGTTGTTTCTGCGGCTTCCTATGAAGCCCGTGTTTATGGGGTGCGATCGGCGATGGCTAGATATAAAGCTGAAAAGCTTTGTCCTCATGGCGTTTTTATACCAGGCAATTTCCGAAGGTATGCAGAAGCAAGTAGCGAAATTTCATCAATATTTTCTGCATTTTCCTCGTCAGTGGAGAAAGTCTCTACTGACGAAGCTTTTCTTGATATTACAGGTGCGAGCCCTCATTGGGACTCTCCACACCAACTGGCTTCAAAGCTCCAAGAAAAGATTTGGAATTCAAGTTCGCTGCCGTGTTCTATCGGAATTGCTAGTTCTAAAGTTGTCGCCAAAGTTGCCTCTGAATTGGCGAAGCCGAAGGTGGCGGGCAGAAAAATTTTGGCGGGCAAAAAAATTATAGAAGTTCGCTCTGGAAACGAAGCGGCATTCCTTAGCCCGTTGCCTATTCAAGCTTTATGGGGGATAGGGCCAAAAACAACACAGCAGTTGCATGGGTTGGGTATCACCCATGTCGCTGATCTACAGCGTGTTTCGCTTGCCATTCTTTCAAACAGGTTTGGCCGACGGCGAGGTCAGCACCTTGCTAATGTTTCTCGTGGGATTGATGCGAGTGAGGTGCAAAAATCTCGCCGTGCTTCTTCGCTAAGTCAAGAAAGAACCTTTGCAAAAGATCTCTATACCTTTGAAGAGATGCATCCTGTGATTATTGCATTGTCTGATGCTGTTGCGAGCCGTTTAAGAAAAACTGGAATGAAAGCTTTTTGTTTTTCATTGAAAATGAAGCACACAGATTTTTCGGTTATTCAGCGATCTAAAACTGTTCTCGAAGCTACTAACTGTCAATATCATATCAAGTCGGTTGTGGCTCAGCTGCTTGCCGATCTCTCTTATAAAGACGGAGTGCGGTTGTTGGGAGTTGCTGCTTCGTCTTTATGCGACGCAGCCTATAGCCAGCTTGCGCTAGACGTAGAAGGACATGGAAAAAAGAAGTGGGAACAGGTCGACACAGCCGTAGATACAATTCGATCAAAATTTGGTTCAGAATCAATTGCGTATTGAGTTTTCATCAGGCATTCGTTATAGCAGGGCGAGGAAATGTCGAGGTCTACACTTTTTAGAGATCTTCCAACCTGCCAGCCAAATATCGAGTGGGAAGCCTGGCGCAACGCTTGTAAAACAGGTAGACTACTAGTACTGCTGCGTGTAAGGAACCGAGGTATGCCACTTTCAGAAGATGAACAAAGAATCCTTAACGAGATTGAGCAGAGTTTTCATGAATCTGATCCGAAGCTAGCTCGCGAGGTTGGAGAAACAACGGTGTATCGACACGCCGTTAGTTCATTGAAGTTACCTATTCTCGGTATCGTTGTCGGCCTTGTTTTCATGGTCCTGACACTTTCTCAGAATTATATTCTTGCGTTTTTTGGATTTATTCTGATGTTCTTAAGCGGCTTGGCATTGGCAAAAAAGTTAAAATTTATGGGCATGATCGGTGCGCAACAAGTCACAAAAACCCTGAAAGAAGTTAACTTTCCTAGGAAAAACGAGTCAGAATAATTTCAACCAGTTCCTTCTAACTGCGTTTGAACATGCTCTCTTGTATTTAGATAAGCGATAGTGAAATTAAGAACAATCCATATTGACGGTACGAGTAAGAAATCGAATTCTGGTTCTACTGCAAATACCATAACAACCATTGATATTGCAGCCATTACCCAATTGGTCGTATTCTCTGAACCTGGGTGACCTCTTAGCTTGTTCACTGTAGGGACCACAGAAACTATACTTGTTATAGCTGTCGCAATGATAGAGGCTCTTGGATCTTCGAGAAGCCACCAAGCTGCTAAACCTGCCAAAGCAACAAATACTACAACGACATCAAATTTGTTTACCGAACTGACTCCGTATTTCAAAGACACTATGGCTATAGCCGTTATCGTTGTAGCTGGTAGTGCCATTCCCCAAATAGCGCTGTTTATTTCACTAGCTAGTTGGTTAGCTAAAAATACATAGGTTGTGAAAGCAATGATTAGCCATGTTGCTTTATTCGGAACGGTTGCGCCTTTGAGCACTGATCGTATATAGAATAGATGGCCAATAACCATAATTATTGCACTGATTAAACTTAGAACGAGAGGTTTATCCATCTAGGTCATTGTACAGCTTGTTTTTAAGCGGGTGCTAAAGAAGGCGTTGTTGATTTATCGCCTTGGCGTTTCGTTCCTTTGAAAAGGATCAGCGGGTTGCCTAGCAAATTGAGATATCGAGAGAAAAATGTGGTGTTCTGCTTCACTGTTTTCTCAACCTCGTTTGAAGCATGAAATGCTTGTGCCCCTTGTTCATTTGAGATGCCCTCAGGGCTGTACGCTGCGAGCGTACTCGTATTTGCTAAGGCATAGAGGGCCGCTGGGTTCTGATAGGTTTGTACTGGTAAACGAGCTGCAAATTCAGAACAAGTTTCAGATTGCAACTGGCGATGCTGCGTTGACACCATACACAACTCTTGAATATGTTGCCAGGAAAGTGTTGCTCCTTTAGCGTTATCTAGAGGGTTATTAGCTTGTAAAAGTCCAGTTATTTTATTTCGCCGCAGGTTTCTCTTTAGGCTATAGAAAGCTGGAAGCAGCACAGGGTAAGCAAGAAGTAGCACAGTAAACCCGATCCATTTCCACCACTTTGACAGGAAATTCTTGAGAAATGCAAACGAGAAGGAAGTATCAGCGTCAAAGGTTGTGAAACTTACTTCTTTAGGTTCAGCAGGTTCTTGCGCCTCTGGGCTTTCAGACTGGCCGCCTTCTGGCTGTGGTGCTGGTTCTGGCTCTGGGAGCGGTTCCGGTTCTGGCTCAGGTGTGGTTTGGCCGCCTGGGTCTACCGTTGAGTCTTGCGCAGAAGGAAGGCCTGTATAATCAGTGCTGCCTGGGAGGCCACGGCCTGGTGTTGGCTCGAAAGGAACCCAGCCGAGTTCTTCACCAAAGTAGACCTCAGGCCAAGCATGTGCGTGTTTGCCTCGGACTTCGTAAATTGCCTCGCCAGCTTCATTCGTGCCGACAGGCTCACCCCAGGTAAAACCAACAGCGACCCTTGCTGGCACACCAAGTTGGCGTGCCATAACAGCAAACGTTCCAGAGAACTGCTGGCAGAAACCTATTCTCGTGTTCAAAAATGATTCGAGTGCATCTTCACCAGGTTCTAGCGGCGGTAAATCCAAGCTGTATTCATAGCCTTGGAAATGATTTTGTAACGCTACCATCTGTTCGTAACGGCCGTTAGCGTCAGCAGTAACTTCTTTAGCGGTCTGTTCAACAATCGGAGGTATATCGTACTGGCCGTTTGCTGCGCTTGGCAGCTCCAAATAAATATCATCTCCACTAAAATCTGGTTGTAATGATCGAGAAGCCTCTTGGAGCTGCGCTTCAGTGTATTTCGGCAATGCTGACTCGACGCTATAAACTAGGTTCTGAGTATTGCCTTCTTCCTCGTCCTCATCGACAGTGATTGTCTGTGTTGCATTATCAGTACTTAATTTTTTTGTAGAGTCAAGCACCTTAATAGGTGAAAGAGCTGCTGGAACCCAAACGTTTTGATCGACTTTAGCTTCACCGTCATATCGGCGCTGGATGCTTAAAGAGCGAATATCAACCGTGTGTTTCAACGTCGCATTTGAGGTTGGGAGTTCAGGCTGTTTGAAGCGGCTGTCTTTGCTGTCTCCACCGATTTTAACTTCCCAAACTGAGGTAGAAAAACCGTTATCGTCAGCTGTGTTTCTATTCTTATAGGTTTTTAGGCCCACCATACGCCAATACGCTTGATCGCTCGCTGTTACATTAAACAGAACGTCGTCAGTTTGATTAGCCAGACGGTCACGTAAGTCAAGGTATGGGTTCGTAACAACGCGTTCGCTTGCTTTGTCGTCAAGGTCATACCATGGTTTATCTTGCGCCCCAGGCAGCATATGGCCATAAAGCGCACCGCTGGTCACTGCGATGGTTGTGAGTACCACGCCGCTTGCGACCATAACGTTTAAGCCCTTTTTCTTGTTTCCTCCGAGCCAGGTCAACGATTTGCCAAATTTAGAATATCGCTGGGTAATCGCCCAGATTCCTACAGCTGAACCAAAAACAAGTGTGGCAACAACTTGATGTTGTTTTGAATTAATCGGCGGGATTGAAGCAAAAACAAAAAGCAGCGTTGGTGGGAGTACAGGCTCAAACGCTAGTTTTAAACGCAGAGCTCCCCAGTCAGTTAAGAACGCCATGATCCAGGCTGCTATAAGTGTTGGGGCGAGAAAAGCGTCGTTAACGGTGACGGGGGACCGCTGCTCTTTGAAACTAGCGACAAGTTCTTGCGCTAAAAATCTTGCTTCTTCAATGGTTGCTCCCGTGGGAATAACCATTGCGGTTGCTGTTCCAGGTGTGAATCTATACACCAAAAAGCCAAGTAGCGTGCCGAAAGAAACAATCATGGCAAGCAACAAAGGAACTTTTAAAAGTCGCATGCCAGCTGCAAGTAATGTTGAAACTAATGCGGTGATAATCATTGGCGTAAGCGCACTTGTAGCGTCAAAGACTCGTATGAAACCAAAAAGCGCAGCAGGTGTTAAAAGTGCGGCTGCGACTTCAAGCTGTAATTGAAAAGCACTTTTCTGTTCCATTAGGGCACCTCTATATATAGTTTTACTGTTGCATCACGTAGAGAAGAACAAGCGAAAACCTGCATGACAGCACTTCGAGTGAAGCGAAAATGCTGGTGTGAGTTAGAAGTAGAAAAGCTTCTCATGATCGTACCGCCAAGGTCTTCTCCCAAAGAGATCTAAATTCTTGATCTGTTGTGTAGGATAACGCCCATGTAGCATCAGACGATGGGCGTGAAGTAATTGGAATTACTTTTTTGTATCGGCTACGGCACAAAGAAACAGTTTTTGCTATCTCTTGTGAAGGGTTGCCAGTAATAAAAATGAGTGTGCCACCAAATCGGTTTCGTAAAAGCGTTTGCAGGCTAGTAATAAGGTTCGCATTTTCGTTTGGCTGGACGAGTGCTAGATTTCTTTCGAAGCCGTCAAGAGCTGATGCATCTGCTATTTCTATTGGATGATGCGCCGAGGTTGTCGTGAACCAAGTGGTGTCTTTCCCAGCATAGGCGCTATGGACAACGCTGTTAGCAGCAACAACAGCTCGTTCAAAGCTTTCGCTATCATAAACAGCAAGCGAGGTGTCTAGAACAATGGTGACGATGCCTAGTTTAACATCTTCGTCTTGGCGAACCATAAGTTCGCCAGTACGTGCAGCCGCTTTCCAATTAACTTTACGAATATCATCGCCTATCACATAAGGCTTAAGGGCATAGAACTCGTCACCGTTACCTTTTGAAGTTTGTGTCATCGTGTGTGTTTGTTTCATCGATCCAGAGCTTGCATCTAACGGTCGTAAAGGTAACAACCTGGGCCTGATGATTATTTCTTGCACACCAGCAGCGGTGCTATTTGATTTGTAAAGGCCCAATGGGTCTTGAACGGCTAATGTTAATGGGCCAACGTTTGTCACACCGCGCGTGGTGCTATGCAGCGGATAACTAACGCTTGTTGTTGCTTGTTTCGCAATAGGAGGGACTAACACTTTCGCAGTGCTTTCACCAGCTATGTTGTCTTGCGCCGAAAAAATAGGGGTGCTTGTCTTTGTCGAAGCGTTTGAAATTGACAGCGTTATTTTTGCTTCTTGACCTACACGAATTTTTTGTGGAGATGGAGTTCTCGCAACGCTAATATTTGGACGTTTCGCAAGTGCAGCTATGAGAGAAAGAACGAGTGCGGTAATACACATAGCAGCCAAAAGGTAAAACTCTAGAATGCCAAACATTCTGCCTAAGAAGATGGAGAGAATGCTTGCGAGCGCTAGACCAATGCCTGCCTTGGTAGGTCTCATTACGATCTGGCTTGAGGTATCGGAACTGATTGAAGGATTGAAACAATAACAGATTCAGTTGAGGTTGATTGCAAACCTGCTTCTGGTCTCAACAAAATTCTGTGACCCATGACAGCCACAGCGCTAGATTTAATATCATCATCAGTTACAAATGTTCTGCCTCGTGATGCTGCTTTAGCTCGCGCTACTTTCTGCAAACTTAACGTACCTCGTGGCGACATGCCTAACTGAATCGCAGGATGATTTCTTGTCGCCTCTGCAAGCAAAACAATATAGCTGCGTAACGCTGGCGCTATCTGTACAGCAGAAATCATTTGGCTCATCTTAAGAATATCTTGCACGCTAGCCACTGGCTGTAGTTTCTTTATAACGTTTTCGCTTTCATGCGTATGCAGAATCGCAAGTTCGTCTTCTCTTGTCGGGTAGCCAACAGAAACCTTCATCTGAAAGCGGTCTAGCTGACTCTCAGGCAGCGGATACGTTCCTTCTTGTTCAATAGGGTTTTGGGTGGCGACAACCATAAACGGGTCTGGCAATTGATGGGTGTTGCCGTCGACGGTCACTTGAGATTCAGCCATCGCTTCTAGAAGAGCCGACTGTGTTTTAGGGGCGGCTCGGTTAATTTCGTCTGCGAGAAGAACCTCAGAAAAGACAGGCCCCTTTTTGAATTCAAAAGTTGATGTTGTTCTGTTCCAAATACTCACGCCAGTGACGTCAGAAGGTAAAAGGTCAGGTGTGAACTGGATTCGGCCCATTTTAGCGCCAACGGACGCACTCATAGCTTTAGCAAGAAGTGTCTTCCCTAGACCAGGCACATCTTCAATAAGAAGGTGGCCGCCAGAGATCATACAGAGGATCGCATTATCTACGAGGAGAGGCTTGCCTCGAACAACGTATTGCACATTTTCTTTGATGGCATTAAAAGCCGAGGCAAATCTTTGGGCTCGCGCCGCATCAAATTGTATGGAAGTTGTTGCAGCGTTCATGCGTCGCCTTCTCTATAGACAGCGTACACAATGGTATCGTCTCAATCGGCGCAGTTGCATTCACAGCGTCGAAATTCAACTTTTTTGTGAACATTGCCTTAGCAAGGGTAGTCTTTGCGCCACAACGCAGGTCTATCCGTAATCGTCATGCGTTACTGCTGTTAAACTATCTTTATGTTGCATGCAATAGTTGAACATGAAAGAGTGCAGGCTTGTGTATCTCAAGAGCAGCTAGCACAACGCTCTGGCGTAGATCTGGCTGTTATTCAAGAAAGTGAAGCAGGTCGAATCGCGCTGTCGGTAGAAATTGCTACAAAACTTCTTGAGTCGCTCGGCAAACAGTTGGCTGTGGGAACTGTCTCACGTGAAAATATTTTGCCACAGATAATAACTGCAATGCGACGTTCTTTACAAGACAAGCTAGAAAATGAGGTTCTGCGTCTAGTGGCTGAACTGTATGGCAAGCTTGAGCATTGCAGTAATGAGCAGATTCTCCAAGAAACAAAAGCCGACCCCGGTTTGCTTGGCAACCCTAAATGGGATGCAATGGTCGCAGGAATTGTCGAAATGGCAACTCGTGCGAAAGGAGTGAGGGCTCCAACTTGGACAGCGCTAGAATCGCGTTTTGCTGAGCCATGCCACTTTATCAGTCAGTACAAGTCCACTTGGGCGTCAGCTTTTGTGAATACACCGCCTGAGCTTGCAAACCGAGGTATATTTATCCATCACTCATCTTTGGAAAGTGTCTAATGCTGTTAACACAACAAGATATTCGAGACCTTCTACTAGTGTTGTGATTGTTTAGTTTGTTGACTTTTGTGGTATGGTTGTTGTTGTGGT
>JAHDDW010000025.1 GCA_020629155.1 Acidimicrobiales bacterium
AGAGAGGGGGATTCGAACCCCCGGGACCCGCGAAGGCCCGTCGGTTTTCAAGACGAAAACACGTTCGGTTTCGTTTCCCCTGCTCAGCACACGTTTTCCCAGCTAGAACGCTGTTTTAGCTGGTTTTCGTAGTGTTTCTAGTTTACCGCTGTAACCCGGTTTTTACTTCTGCTAGTGGTACCACAGTGGTACGGGACCTAATCGGAATTTCCGTACCGCTGGCCGTACCACTGGAACTAGTCGGTGGTGTTTGGGTACTCGGCTTCAATTCGGTTGTTTAGACAGGTCTTGAAACTGTTCCAGGCTGTTTGCTCTTCGTGTGCCGCTTCAGCATGAAGTTCGGAGTCCCGTATTGGGTGACCCAGTGCGTTCATCTGTTTTTTTGCAGATTTCATCGGTTGATTTAATGCTGTGTTCGCCTTTGACCAATTGTTCCATTCTTCGGTTAGTGCATCGTCGCGCAGGAATTCGAGGAGTCCATCAATTTCGATGCGAACTTCCTTTATGCTTCGGTGCTTGGATGGCGGGCTAGAAAGAGTAACTAAATCGCTTGGGATTGTTTGTTTTTCTAGTTCTCTTCGGTTGGTTGTTCTACGATGTGCTAGCTCGGTGCTAACGACCGTTACTAGTCGAATGTCGATTTCTCGTTTCCATGCTTTTTCGGCTGCTTGGTCGTCTCGTTTTTCTTCTCTTTGGACTCGTTCGGTTTCTCGTTTTTCTTCGAACCAGAGAACTAGCCCGGCGACGAGTGCGCCTGAGACGATCGCTCCACCAACCTCACGAAAGGCGTCAACGTAGTCTGTGTCTTCACCGAAGACTGGGCTATCGAAGAATACTGCTATCACCAGTCCTGCGACGGCGACTAAGAGTGTGTAGAACAGGAATCGTTTTAGTGGTGTCTCGGTTGTCTTCATTCACCTAGAGCTATGTCTGGGTCAAGATGGCTGTTTGGTTAGCGATGTTGGTTGGTGTCCATAAATCGATCCCGGTTTCGGGTGTGTCGATGGTGACGATAATGCTGTAAGGCACACCATTGAAACTTTGGTCGTGTGTTGGTTGATCTTTCCAATATCCACCGATTGGGTAGACGGCAAGTTGTTTGCGTTCAGCGAGGTCGGCGGCGCTACCGGTCCAGACATCGTGTACTAACGACCCACGAGGGCGGAGGGCTGAGCCAAGCAGCCATTCTTCGTTACCTTGTGACTCGGGTTTTTCTTCGTCTTCTTCGCGTGAGTTTGCGTTGCAGCGTTTCTGGAATTCGCTATCTGTTTCTGTGGCGTAGCGGATTGCGTACCTGAGGCCATGCGATTGGTAGCGAAATTTTCCTTTCCACGCTCGTCGTGAGGGGTTGGGTTCGATGAAGTACGAGAGGGTTACTCGTATTGCCACTTCTATTTCGCCGAGGTTTAGGAGTTCTTGTTCAGGCCATGGCAAGTCGTGGTAGTGAATGTCACGCATACTCCCGTTTTCAAATGGGTGGATGGTTTGCTGCCCGATGAGAGTTACCGAGTTGTCGGCGCTTCTTTTCGCTCGTTCATGGCTTGGAACGCCCCACCCGTATCGTCTCAACAATTTTTCGAGATGAGCTTTAGGGGATTTGCCTTTCTGGGCTGTGTCGAACCTGTTTTGCATGGGTTTGGTCCACCGTGCGGAGTTGACGATCAGTCCTCGGATGGTTTCTGGCCATAGTTCGGGGTATTCATGTTGGAGGGCTGCGGCTAAGTTCGCAGCTTTTGCTGTCGCTGGGCTTGTGCCGATCATCGTTGTTAAGGGCCGGTTGTCCGGTGCCCGGGTTTTCGTGGTGAGGATCTGCATCGATGGTGGCTGGTCGATTGTTGTAGCGTCGGGCGAGCTAGCGGTGTTACCGCCTTCGAAAACAACGTCAGGTTTGTATGGCCAACTACTGTTGAACAGGACTGAGGTTCGGCTGGCGGGCGATAGTTCCCCTCGGTTAGCTAAAGGCGTCCACCCATCGAAAATAGGATCTGTGAGGTTTTGCTGTTCGGTGTATGCGCCGACGGTGAGCGTGTTCCAGGCTTGGGCTGGGTCTTCGACTGGTTCAAGGTCGCACCGTTCGAGATAGTCTTTCGTTTGCTTATGTAGTGGTATGTTCCCCGCTGAGATAATGAACAGTCGGGTTATCCGTTCGTCGTCTGCGTCGTTTAGATAGGTGATGTGGGTGTCGTCGATATCGACAGTTTGACCAGCAGCGAGAGCGTCAATGACTGCTGACCATGCCGTCGGCAAATGAGGGTCTTGACGGTTACCGGTATCTTCTTCTGTTACAGCGACCGCAAATACACGGCGACTGTCTGGGTTGCTGATTTCGACTCGGCTTACTGCTTGGCCTGTGATAGCTCCGTATGATTCCGGATCGTTGGCGTTGGGTCCGAGGATCTTTACTGATTCGACCCAAGCCCCTAGTGAATATGGGCCGCTGCTTTCTAGGGCTTCCCCGACGTTTTCGTACAGGCTGATTCCGGCCATCATCGTGCCGTGCCCATCGATGTCGGCTGCATTCACCCCGACGACGTGGTGGCAATCTTGCGGATTGATAGCGGGCGCTAGTAGGGGATGTCCGTTATCTATTCCTGTGTCTAGGACACATATTCTGGGAGCGTCATCTGGTGGAGGTTGCAGCCTGGACGCTAGGTCTTCAACCCATTCATATTGCTCCACTGATGAAAGGTCAGCTACAAACGAAACGGTTTGTGCTGGGCGGCGCAGCTCAGCGAAATCATCAAAGGAGATGATGCCTCGGGAGAGTTGTTCTGCTGTGCCTTTGTAGAGCAAGACAACACGGTCTCGAAAGTAGAGAATGTTGCGATTTAGTCGCCCGCCTATCTGTTCGACGAACTGGGCAAACCTTTGCGTCTCGCCGTCTCTTCGATGCAGCCACACTTCCCACCAAACGTCGGCATCTGTTTCAGGGAATAGGGCTTCGTTCTCAGTCCAGAACGCTTCAACCGTCGCCAGTCGAAGATCAGCTATCGACGCAACCAACGTATTGTTCTTCGGGTGACCTTTCTCAGTTGTTTCGGTCATGTAGTCATCGAGCAGCTTATGAAACGTCTCCATCTGACCGTCAGGAACAAACACAACCGCGTATTGTGTTTCTTTCCCAGCTACTAATTTCGTCGTGGCGTTTCGTAGTTCGATCCCGCTAGATTTGCGGTCTAGTGATTTTAGTGTGAGTTCGAAATCAGGGAACGATTCAAACTCTACGAAAACACCTTCGAGACGTCCATCGATCTCGATTTGATCAGCACTGGTCGATTGATCTGCTTGTTCTAGGAGGCGTTTTAGCCTGCGGCCATGCGCTCCGATATCACTGATCGGCGGCAGTTTAGAACCCCCGCCACCTACGCCTTTGTAAGAATCAACGCGAGCTGTTGGGTTTAGGACGATGTGTCTATAGCGGCGGGACATGACTCGGTTAGGTTTCTCTCAACGACGCCGAGTTCTGTTTTCGCGATAAAGCTTCCCGGAGCATTTCTTCTGTCACAGCGGTCGCGTCGGCGAGGAGCGCTTGTTTGGCTGCGTCTTCAGCGCCAGTTGTTACTTCAGCGTGACTTAACCCGGCAGCAGCTTTCGAGATTTCATTCCAGTCGATCTCGACGAGTTCGATTCCCGCGAGCCGGTTCTCTATTACCGACCGAATGGCGTCGCTGTCTGGAAGCTGATAGTTCAACGCTAGATCGAAACGTCGAAACAAAGCCCTATCTAACAAGCCGGGAAGGTTAGATGTCGCCACGATGACACTGTCCGACACGTCTTGGTCGAGGAAATGAAGGAACGAGTTTAACACTCTTCTCGCCTCACCTACATCGTTACTGTCGGAGCGTTCGCCCGCCAGTGCATCGACTTCATCGAAGAGGTACACGCCACGGGTTTCTTCCAAAGCGTCGAAGACTAGACGAAGTTTCGCAGCGGTTTCTCCCATGAACTTGGTGATCAGACCGTCTAACTTGACCGTGAACAACGGCAAACTTAATTCGCCTGCGAGCGCTCTCGCTGTCATCGTTTTTCCGGTACCCGGCGAACCGACAAGTAGTAGGCGGCGCGCTGGGGAGAACCCGTGTTCACGCAACCGGTCGCTTTGCCGCACTTCGTGAAGTACACGTTCCAACCCAGCACTTATGTCAGGTTCGACTGATAACGAAGCTAGACGCTCTGTCGGATACTCCACCAATAGGACGTCGGCAAGCTCACGTTTCGGGCGAGCTACCGGGGTAACTGGACCTCCGACAGGGCGACGTTTGCGTTTACCAGCGGAATCGACCAGCTCGCGTAAATCCTGAGCGACATTCGAATGACCACTACGGGCCTCTCGTGCAGCGACCTGCAAAGCAACCGAGTAAAACCGGTCGTCATCACCAGCTACATGGCTACGAACCAGCGCCTTCAACTGCTCAGCAGTAGCCATAAAACCTCCCCAACAAGATGACTCCATAATAGCAAATATCTCTATAAGACGCGAGCCCTTAGCTTGTTGGTCTGTTATCCATTTCTGTCGATGTGTCGCCACCCGTATGCCACTATCAGAAAACATAGCGAAATGAGTGAAGCGGACAGTCCCGCCACTCCCAGGCTTTGAGAAACCAAAGTTCCAACCGCTGTTCCAATTGTCGCAACTTCAGCGGTTCTTGTTATCGATGGCACCCAACCGAACCGTTCGGCGGAATCAATGACTTCTATTCCCTTTGATTGGTTAAGTTGGAGGACACGTTTCGGCACTTCGGGGTTTAGTGGGTCATCGCCGATCGCTTCGCTGAATTCTTCAGGTTGGGCTTGATGATCGTCATCGTTCGAGAAGGGCGCTGCTGCGTTGATTAGGCTCGTGACGAGTGCTCCAACGACTGACAAGTCCAAGTTCCCGTCGGATTTAGGTGATGTTTGTTCCTGAATGATAGCTTGGATGCGCCGCCGGATTAGGTCTTCCGTAAGTGGATCTCCTTCATACAAGCCATTTTGGAGAGCGAGAGATATTTCACCGAGGTGTGGTTCGATGTCTTTAAAGAATTCGCCTGCTTCTTTGGGGGGTAGTTCTGATCGGGAGGTAAGGCTTTGTACGATCTCTGCTGGGTTATTCGAATTTGGTTCTGGTTCAGATTTGTTGTTATTTAGTTGAGGCCTTTTTCCTCCAGATTCTTTGAACGCTTGGTTTACTACGCTCAAGATTTCGCTGTTTGATTGCTTAATGTATGCAGTTTGCAACAGATCTAGACTCTGTCCAATAGCGAGGTAACCGCGTCCTCGTTTTTCGATTGGAATCTCGGCGGCCAATGGTTTGCGGAGTAAAGCAAGTGACTCAGACTCTCGTAGTACGCGCATAGCAACGTTGGCTCTTAATGCCTGACGTAACTCTGTTGGGATCGACCGAGCTAGCCGAGCGGTTACGACTACGAACATTCCGAGGCTCCGCCCGCCTCTTCCGATGCGTTCAAGAGATGTGATTGATTCTTTTGATAGGTCAGCTATCTCATCTGCGATGACGACTAAAAACGGTTCCCGACCTGCTGGTGAACCTGCCGACTCGTATTCGAAATGAGAGGCGTAGTTGAGGCTAGCGTAGAGTCTTACTCGCCTGACTAATTCTTGCTCTAGATCTACTCCGTCCGTGTCTGTCATGACGGTGTGGGGTATTCCGGCGAGAGTGTAGTTGGCGTTACCAATTGATAAGAAGGCTATGTTGACTCGTTCTGCTGAGTAACGCATTGCGATCTGGGCTACTACAGATCGTATTAGCTCTGTCTTGCCAGAGCCTGGAGCTCCGACTACACATAGTCCGGATCCAGATCTAGGTCCGAGGTTAAGACCGATATGGCTTGATTGGCCACCTTTCCCTAGTCCGACACCAATTGAAGTTTCATCGGCGGTTTCTCTCCAGGATTGTAGGACCTGCTCGTAAGAGGGGAGAGTTTTGAATCGGTGGTAGACCTCTGGTATGCCTTGATTGTTTGTGCTCATGCCACTTTGTCTAAGTTAGTGAGTTCGGAAGAAGTCGAGGTCGATTGGCGGGTCTTTGGGCGGTTCCCCTGGTTTATATTCGTTGAGTTTTTTGATTGTTTGTGGCGGGATAGGGACGGGCTGTTCGCTGGTCACGTTGGCGATTAGCCATGTAGTTGGGAGTATCGCTGTTAGTTGGCGTGGGTAGAGTTTCATTGGGTTTGTTTGAAAGTCGTGGAACTCGATGGCTTGTTCACGGGTGTCGAATCCTGGGGCGAATGGTATTGGTTCTGGTTCTGTGGGGATGGTTCGGTGAATGATTATCAGTTCGAAGTGAATTTGTTGGGTTTCGATGTCTGTGAGTGAGTCGACTATGGGGAACCAGAGCCCGTTGTTTCTAAATTTTTGGTATGTCTTGAGCGCTAGTTGGTTGATCGTTTTCTGGGTTAGTGGTTGATTCATTTTCTGGTGATGTTTCTGGTGTCGGGCTGAATGGGTCGGTGCTGTCGTCGTAGTTGATTTTGTCTAAGTTTCTTTGGATTCGGTCATCGCCTGATGACTCGGGCTGTTGTTTTTCATCAGTTTGGTTTTCTTTTCCGAAGAGGTTTGCTGGGAAGAGGTTCAAGGTTCGTCCGCTTCCGAGCATGGTCCGCCAGTATCTGTCTTTCGGGTCTGGCTGTGTATGGGTTTCTATTTTTTTGAGGGCTTCGTTTACTGTTGCCAGTCTGTACGATTTTTCGTATGTGGTAAGGGCGTCGTATGGTCGTCTTCGTCTTGCCGAAAGCGAAAATTTGAGGAAAATGGGTAGCGTGTCAATTGCGACGATGAGCCATCTAAGTTTGGCTGCGTTTTGTCCTAGTGTTGAGTTTGGGATGTCGAAAAGGTCTGACATTGTACGTAGTAGACGTTCGATTGTGTTTAGGTTGGTTCCTGGTATCTCTGTATCGGGGAGGCCTTCTGTTGGGTTTGTGAGCTGGCTGCAAAAGACTGGCTCTTCTGGGTTGGGTTCACTGCTTCGCATACCGAGAGGGTCGCTGCATTCTTCAAGGACGTTGAACGCGTCTTGCCGTGGGTAGAGTCCGGTGTATGGGGCTTTAGCTTGTTCTATTTCCTCTGTGTCGTACGTTGAACCCTGCTCGTTGCAGTAAGTGAATAAAGCGTTCGATCTAGGGTCGTCGGTAGCTAGGGTTCTGTATAACATTTGAGCTGCAGCGATTTCACATTCCTTGCGTGCTGTGTTTGGCGTTGCTGAAGTGAAGCCGCCCCCTAGGTCGACGCTTAAGGATGATACGAGTCCTTCTTCAGCAAGTTCAAGCGCTCTCTTTGCTTGTGGGAGTTCGTCTTTCTTGATTTGTTCTATGCGTTCTCGTGCTTCGGTAGCTGTTTCACCTTCCTTTGCTGCTTGGGTCAGGTATCCCTGACAAAGCCTGTCGCAGGTCTCAGCTCCGCTCAAATTTGGGTCGCCGTCTCCTTGCAGCGCAGTGCATGCGGGAGATTGACTTCCTTCTTGTTCACAGTTAGCTAGCTGCTGCTGCTGTTCTTGCCGCTTATCAGCAGCTTTAGCTGCTGTTTCGTTGGAAGTGATTTCTCCTTCGAGTCCGTCGATTTGGTTTCGGAGGTCAACAATGTTTTCGTTAGGTTCTGGTTTTTCGTCTTCGATCTGGGGTTCTGCTCGTTGTTCGATTTCGTCGATTACTTGTTGTAGTTCTATATCGCGTCGTGTTTGAAGGACTTGTTCAATATCGTCTTCGTAGACGATTAATAAAAGCGGGTCTGAGACGATGGAGGCGATGAGTAACGCTATTGCAAATCGTGTTGTTGCGACTCGGAGGAGTCGTGTCCAGATTGTGATGCGTGGTGTCGAATCTTGATATCCGCTTAAAGCACCGCTCGTTTTTGCGTGTCCGAAGTCGAAGTCGGTGGTCATCATTTTGAGTAGGATCCGCTCAACGATGTATATAGCGACTGCTAGCAGTATTCCTGCTCGTATTGATGAGGGTGTCGTTTCAACTCTGCCGGTTCGTATTAGAGACCAGCTGACAGATCCGTAGAACCCAGCCAGAGCGACGGTGAGTCCGACTGCGAGGGCCAAAACGGTTGCTATGCCTTGTTCTGCTCCTCCTGCGATGAGGAGCATTTTGGGTTGCTGGCCAACGAACCGTCCGATTATCTCAGCGTGTAGTCGACGTAACCCCCCGAGGACACCTGTTTGTTTGTTGTTTTGGGCGACGAGGTCTTCTATTTGTTGGATCTCTTCGGCCAGGCGGTCACCCATTATGTGGATCTAGTTCGACTAGTGACACTTCGTCAGAGATGTCGTAGGAAAGGTAAAACGCAGAGTTTTTTGGGTAGCGTAGTTGTGTTGGTCGGCCTGGGAGTTGTTTGCTGTGTACCGCGTCGATTCCTTTGCGTCGGTTAGGCGCTAGCCATATTTCGCTGCTGTAGAGAACCATCCGGTTGGATTTCATTTGGCCTTGCCGGAACTGTGTTTCTTTTGAACTAGCGATTATGATCCAACCTTGTTCATCGAGGAAACGACCTATTTTGACTGCGGATTCGATTCGATCGAAGTTGAAGTCAAGGTTGGGAGCGAACAAGACGCCCGGCATGTTTTCAAGTTTGTCTACTGTTTCTTTGATTTTTTCGAGATTCCATTCGTCTGGAGTGAGTGTGATGTCAGCGATTCTTTCGTCTGCTGTTCGTTCTGCCCAGTTCGTGTCTCTCGGTCCTGCGAGTTGAACTACAGGTCGTTTGGCTTTGCGGGAAAAGGCAAACGCTAGACCTTCCATCATGTAGTGAGATTTTGCTTTGTCTCCAGCGATTGAGAGGTGTGAGTCACCGATCATGAGCGGCAGGTGGTCACTCCAGCGTGATCCGACTTGCACTGTGTGTTCGGTTACTGCTTGCGTGTTCCATTTAGGTGGCGCTGGTTTCCCCAATTTTTGGGCGAAGTTAACGCTACCGGTTGCGGTGGGTTCGCCCGTGTTGGTGTAAAGCATTGCGTCGTTACCGCTAGCTGTTGTCGCTGTCGGGATGATTGTTGCGGACGGAGGAGCCAGAGCTATGTGTTGGCTGGTTTGGCCTACGAGGCGTTCACGAAAATCAGTGGCTGAAACGGCTGTATATATTTGTCTTGATGCGCCGTCTCTGAGAATATCTTGGAGTGCTGAGTATGCTTGATCGCTGTCGATGAGGCTTCGACTCAAATTTATTACACGATCTATAACGAGAAGGGTTGTTTCGGTCGTTCCTTCATTTTGGAAATAGCGGCGATGTAGTTGTTCTAGAATCACTGACGTTTCGAGCAGGTTGCCGCTGCTGCACACGTGGGGGCCTTGCGTAGTTGCCGGCAGTTCGGTTGGGTTGAGAACAGTTTCGCCTAGCGGTGTGTTTATGACGACGATGTTTATGTCGGAGTAAAGTCTGCTAGTTTCTGCAACCACGATTTTCAGGGCATGGGTACGCCCCGAACTCGACGGTCCGGTGAACCAGATTCCACCGGAGCTTGGGTTCACGGTAAGGGGACGTTGTTTTCCGTTGGCGGGGTCGTCATAGAGACCTACACAAATCTGCGGGTACCGTAAACGTAGTGTTTCTCTTTCGGCCGTCTCTATTGTTTGGTGTAGTTCTAGAGGTAGTTGTCGTCGTGTGATGTTTTGAGGTTCGGTTTGGTTCGCGACAAGCTGGGTGAGAGTTTTAACGACGGTTGGTGGTTTAGGCGGTGGCTGAGCTTCGGTGGTCAAAGAGTCCTACTTCTACTTTCGGGCGGTCATCTGACTGGTGAGGGGCTGTCGCCCATGGTGATTGAAATTCGACTAAGGCTCCGTCCGCTGCCTTGATAAACGCTCGGCCGGGTTGCTCGATTGATATTCGCGCTGGCGCAGGGTCTTCAACAACTGACTTAGCGTCGGAGTTCGATAGCATCCGTAGACATACACGCGCTCCTATGTTTGTGTCCATGTCAGCGGTGAGAGAGTTCGCTGGGTTTTGAGTAGCGAAAATGACGTGGATGCCGAGTGATCGTCCTCGTGCTGCGATCGTGTCGGTTATTGCTGAAAACGTCGGGTACGCTTTTTTCGCTGCGGCGTACTCATCCATAACGACAAGGAGTCGTGGGAGTTGACAGCCAGCGTAGCGGAGCTCTTCGTAGTCTTTTGCCTTGTGTTTACGCATTTGAGTCATCCGGAAATCGAGTTCCCCGTCAAGAAATTTGAGGGTTCGAACGATCCGTGTCGGGTCAAGGTTGCTGGCTTCGGCGATGACGTGTTCGGTTGGTGTGAACATGTCGAACGAAGCGCCGCCCTTAAAATCGATTAACGCTAGGTTCAGTTCCGCTGGACTGTATTGAACAATCGCTGAGGCGACGAGGGACTGTAGGAACTCGCTTTTTCCTGAGCCGGTTGTTCCCCCGACGAGCATATGGGGGCCTTGTTTGACTAGGTCTACTCGTTGTTTGCTATCAGCTCTACTTCCCAGGTCAAGCCACAGTGATTTGATTGTGTCGCTAGTTTGTTGGCCGTTGAGCCATTTCGTTTGATCACCTTTCGACGGGTCAAATTCTAGGTATTCGTCAAGTCGTACCATCGTTGGTATGGCTGCCGTGTCAAGACCGGAACGTTCGTCTGTTAGTGGCGCTATTCCTTTAGCCATTTGCTTTAGTTTCGATACGTTGCCGATGATTTTCGGGTAAATAATTTTTGATTTGTCGGGCCGCTCTTTTAGCTCCTCTATTTTTTGGTCGTCGATAGATCCGAGATTGTGTGAATCGAGCACGGCTATAGGTTTACCGTTGACCATTCCAGAGAATTCCATTGTTTCAGTAATCTTGACAGGCACCCGCTCTCTACTTGACCCGCACCAAACGAGACGGATTTTGCCGTCTGCTGCGTCGATACATTCTTCCAACAAAGCGATCGGAACTTCTGATGCTTCATGAACAAAGAGTATTAGGTCACGCATAGGGCGTTCGTTCACTGACTTCTGCGCTAGTTCCGACGCTAAGTTCTGTATCCACTGTGACGCCGCTTTTTTTCCTCGCACGACTCTGTCACCTGTGAGGACCCCGAAGGGCACACGAATGTGAGGTAACCATTTAACAGCGTTGACGAATTCATCGATATCGTCGCCCTCGTTCGGAGCGATGACGGCGCATGCTACGTGCAAAGGGGAGTGGTTCGCAGCTATATCAGCGACGATAAAAGACCAGCCACGCAACGTTTCGCTGCGCCCGCCGACGACTGCCATGTGATGTGCTTTAAGGTCAACGACTATCGGAGCCTTGTCGATCAGGCGGAGATCGTTTGTTTCTTGCACGATTTTGTCGTGATCGTCGTTGTCAAGGCCTGGCGGTATCGGAAACAAAGCATCAGAACGCCATCGCCCGGTCCCGACCCAGACGTGAAGATATTCATCTGTGTCAGGCTGTCGACTCCATAGACCAGCTTTACGGTTCCAGCTTTTCCAGATCTCGTTTTTGTCTAAAGTTTCAGCATAAACGTTACGACGGCGACCGTTCTCGCCCGATATGTGGGCCTGGAAGTTAACTTTCGCTCGTTCCAGCCGTTCCTCCCAATCTAAAGCATCTTCGACGTATTTCTTTTTCGCTTCCCTGTACTTTTGGTATTGGGAGAAGGCTCGCATAGCGTAAATCGCGGCGTAGACCAAGAAAAACCAAACCTGACCGAAACGTAGCGAAAAGAAAAGGCTCATACCGAGCATCGGTGCGTACTCGAAGAAATAATCAGTGACCGATTTTTTCTTAGGTTCACTGGGTTTTGGAGGGACGCGGACTTCGTCAACGTCAAGCTTCGACTCACTATCATGCCCGACGCTCGAAACACGATAAGGCACCCACCCACCGAGCGAGTCCGAACGGTCCCCTAACTCACTCACTTGAAAAGAAAGGTTCCACAGCTTCCCCGAGTTTGACCTATCAACGGCCCCCAAAGTAAACGTCGAACCAGCTAACACTTCACGTGGTTCAACCATCGATTCGCCGTCAAGAGTGACGTAATGGCCGACCGGCTTCACAAACAAACCGCCTGTTTCACCAGTAGAAACAGACAAGCCTGAATCCACTGATGACTCTAAACCCGTTCGCGTTGATCTTGTCCAACAAAAATCGCCGTCGGGAAGTAACGTCAAATCAAGTGTGTCCGACTCAGCGACACGAAAAAGTTTCCCACGTTCCGCACCATCGATCTGGACAAGCCCTAACCCAGAAAACACGCCTCTATCAACATCATATTTAACGTCGTCAGACGCTACCTTCAGATGCAGCACATCGCCATGAACTAAACCGCATTCAACGAGGCGTGTCCATCCCGCAAAGTTCGTGTTTCGAACCGAAAGGACACCCTCATCACTACCCGAACCGAACTTCTCCAACAAATCAACCACACGAGCATCACCAGAAAACCCAAGCCTGATATCACCAACAAAACCACTCGCAACCCGACCATCATGGATAGAAACAACAACCTCAGAACTCATGATACGAATACCTTCTCAATAAGCACAAAACTGTCTTCAATCACCCATAGAGAACTGTATCTCCTGCAATGCTTCTGCTGCCGCAGTCTTCAGAGTCGGATGGTCCAGAAAATCTGAGATTATCGACATAAACTGTTGATCGCCAGAAAAGCCGAGAATATTCAATATATATTCAGCGGAATCTGACTCTTCTCTCAATAACTTAATTAGCGGCCAAAGATTTTGATCCCTGTGTAAAAAATCGTTCGAACTGTATATGGCAACCATAAGACCTAGTATGTCTAGATCATCGGCTATACCTGAATCTAATAACTTGAGAATCAAGTATGACAATTCATCCAGTTCCTCAGGGGCCATATGCCGAAGATCTACAAATTCTACCAGGCGGCTTATAACATCTTCATCGTCAGGGTTATGACTTAGCTGCCTCACCAGTTCGGAGATATTAAAGGCATATTGTTTCATCAATTACTCCCCTTACCGAAGGTAAACATCGGAATTATCCGGAATTTCAACAGGGATATGAACATCATTAGCAATACTATCATTATAAAAAGGACTGCTCTCTTTCATCACTCCTGGTGGATGCAAATTACCTAACGCGTCAAATGACTTTCTCCCTTCGAGAACTCGCATAGTCCAGCCATCTTTCGCGTTTTCACCTATCGCTCGTGAAGCATCAGGCCCATGGATTCTGACTGTGTATCCTCTTCGCTTGCCATCAGGGTCAGTCGATTTCCACTTATACTCATACCCTTCTATCACTTTTCCGGGCACTGGTGTCAGTTTTCTGACGCTGGCGTCTGGTGGTATAAGTTCCAATATCGCTTCTGGAGAACCCTGTTTAGCAATCTCTACTGCCCTATGGGTACCACGTTGCGACCAGACTATTTCCATTGGATCTTTATGCCCAAGGTTTGTGGCATCGACAATCTCTAAGTCTCGTAGGCCTGCCATCCGGGACTTAGCCAAGGCTGATGGGTCAAGGTCTAGATCAGGGATGGGCTCGAATAGATCATGTAGTTGATCGACATTCTTAAGAAGTCGTTGTCGTTCACTTGAAGGGAGGTTCGGGTCATCTAAAAAATCGTCGTATCGACGAACAGTGTCGGGATCGTTGAGTCGGTTGAGGCCATACTTTTTAGACTTGTTTATGTACCGGAGTATGTCTAAGTTAGACAGTTCATCGAAATGCTTTAGATTTTTGAGTTTGTTGACGTGTCTGAGTTTGCTGAGTTTGGCAAGAGGTATAAACTCGCCCGCCGCCACTCCAGCTGCTCGCCCTGCTCCATGTTGCTCATATTCGTCGATTGGGAGCATTGCCTTTACTGTTTCGAATTGCATTTCAGCTGTTTCGGTGTGATATTTCATTTGGAATTCGAGGTACGAAAGGTCATCATCATTGTTAAAGAAGTATTCGACATTAGATAGGGCTGCTGCCCCCCATGGAGTGGTACGGAGACTCAATTCCCCGATATGAAGCAAACCGTCTCCCGTTCCTTTCCAGTTACGTTGCCATCCTTTTCGGTCATAGAAAAATTGGATGGTATGGTCTTCTGCGAATTCAAGAAGATCGATAACTACCGAACCTGCCCCTTTTGTGAATTCCCAGGCGTGCTCTAACAAGTTTTTGTCGGCTTTGTCGGCTTCTTTCGCCCATTTCGCTGCTTCGTCAAGATTTTTGGCGGCTGTTTTACAGTAGCTTTCTTTTTCGGTTTTGATTATTTCCAGTTCTTGATGATGCGTCTTGATGTTTAGTTTGTCTCGTTTGAGTTGATCATTAACAAGTGTTTCGTGTTCGAAAGAGTCACATCCAATCTCTTTCTGACGTTCCATGGTCGCCATGTTCTGTTCGATGTGTTGGATGCTAGCAACGAGGTTGTTGGCTCGGTTCTCAAGTATTTCAAGATGACCTTTTAGCGCCTGAAGCGTGGTCGCAGCGCTACGCATATGTTCCCCGCCTGGAGATACACCATCAACTAGCTTCGTGTATTTTTGTTCAACTCGGTGACCGGCGTCGCCTTTGAGGCCGACTAGCGATGCTTGTTTAGCTGCCGCCAGGTCGGTCGTTATCGTGTCAGCTACATCGGCTGCATCGTTATAGGCTTTGATCGCTGTATCGAGTTGTTCTAAATTGAAGTCGAACACAGGCTGGTTCGCCGTTTCTTATTCCGGCCCTGCAAGAGCGGCGGCTACTTCACTATCGGACGCAAACCAAATGGCGACTTCGGACGCCACCATCTCGTTCATACTGTTGATTCGGTCGATTCGTATCTCGTATTCTTTTTTCGACCGGTTCGAGAAATGGTTTGCTTTGCCATCCACATCGTCTTTTACGTTGCTAGCGTCGACAGCTGCCGAAGCTTGCCCAAGCAGGCTCGCGATAAGCGAGCGGTTTTCGATCGATTTTTGGGTTAGCTCCATCGTCTCGATGACCTTTTCAAGGTCAGCGACGAACGGTTCGCTATAGCGATAAGGCATGGATCTAGTACAGTCAGCCGTTTAGGATACTGGCTGCAAGATTTGCATCGCCCTCTTCAACAGCGCCCGTAAATTTTTTGACGATCGCTATCAGCGACTCCATAGCAGCATCGAGGTCTTCTTGCTCTTTGACATAGTTAGCGAGAGCTTCGTCGTACGCTCCAGCGCTGTCACCTTGATAGACACCTTCAGGATCAGCGGCCTTTTTTAGCTCAGCAGCGGACGCCTTGATCTCGCCGCTGTGCTTTTGAAGGCTTTCAAGCATTGTCTTACAACCTTCAAAATCGATCATTAATTTTGTGGCGGCCATCATATTCTCCTACGGCTAAGATTGAGGGATTCACTACTAACAGTCTTTAACTACAGTTGGTTTTGTTAAGAGTGTCAAACCAAAATCTCAGACGACGACTCGCTAGCCCGCTAGATATGTACAAAAGAACCGTCAGCAGTGAGTCAAATCACCCACCGCCCCACACTGTCGCAGCTCGACACGCGCCTCACCTTTTCGCTTTTTAAGCGTTTTTTTGTTTTTGGAGCGTTTTTTGGTTGCGAACGGGTGTTTGTTGTGGCAGTGTAGATAGTGACTTGA
>JAHDDW010000001.1:0-46396 GCA_020629155.1 Acidimicrobiales bacterium
ACCCCGTACGGGATTTGAACCCGTGCTACTGGCATGAGAAGCCAGCGTCCTAGGCCGCTAGACGAACGGGGCAAGGCTTCATAAATGGTATCTGCGAATTCAAAGAAATAGTGCATTAGACAACAATTTATTTCGCCAAAATATCGTTTTGGGCATATTTTTAGACAGGGAAAGGACTCCCGACTCACTTTCTATTCATACTTTTAAGCAAGAAAGCCTAATATCTCTTCGATCTTCTACCGAAAGAGTCCTTACAACACATACGTTAGTTATTTTGAGGGGTTTCTAATGCGCCACTTTGTCCTTTTTCGGCAATCTACTTATCGGTCGCTGCTAGCACTGATTATTGCGACAGCAGCAATTGTCGTCCCGATACCATTTGGGGGCACAGCTAGCGCCGCTCCTGCGTCAGGCACAATTGAAGGCACCGTCTTCCGCGATTTCGGTGCAGACGGCAGCTTTGACAGCGTTGATAGTGGCGAAGCAGGCATCGAGGTGCGTGTCTATGACGATGAAAACGCTATGGCAGGGCCCGTATTGTCTGACGAGGACGGTGCCTATAGCGTCGATTTATCATCGCTTGAACAGACAGTAACCGACACGTATCGTGTCGAGTTCACAATCCCTACAACGCACAACTATTTGCAGAACAGCTTCCTTGGCGATGACAACAAAGGCCCTGTTCAATTTGTTGCGGCTAACACTTCAGATGCTCATTTTGGCGTTACAAACCCTGCGCAGTTCTGTGAGGCTAACCCTACGTTAGCGGTTACCTGCTGGGTTAATGGTCAAGCCGATGGTGATAGTGACGACGGCCCTAACGACTCAGACACCCTCGATGCACTTGTCACCTTGCCGTGGGATGGCCATTCAAGCACAACAGATTTAAACCTTCCAACCAACCCATCGCATGTGGCATACAACGGCCAGATTGGCACAACTTGGGGTGTTGCTCATCAACGAACGACAGACAGCCTCTATATCGGTGCAGCACAGCGACGCCATGCAGGTTTCGGCCCTGGCGGCACAGGTATGATCTATAAAGTTAACACTGACGGATCTTCTTTCAGCAATTTTCTAGACCTCAACGCACTAGCCGGAATTGCTACAGGCGCAGATCCACACACTGGCCTTCCAGACCAATCGTGGGTGCAATCAAACCCTGCAGATTCAGCCTCGTATGATTCTGCTTCATTTGACGCAGTAGGAAAAATCAGTTTAGGCGACATCGACATTTCTGAAAATGGCGAAACCCTTTGGGCGGTTAACGTTAACGACAGAACCTTGCTCGAAATCCCAATCGGCCCGACTGGTGTCGCTCCAACAGCTGCAGAAATCACACAGCACGACCTAGGCGGCGCTGTCAGTTGTACAAATGGCGAGTTCCGCCCCTTCGGCCTAGGTGTACGAGACGGCAAAGTTTATGCTGGCGGTGTTTGTTCAGGTGAAAACGGCGGCTCTGCCGCAGACGTTGTCTCACACGTACTTTCTCACGATCCAAACGGGGCAGACAGCAACTTTACTTCTGTCTATAGCCTTCCTATGGACTATCGCGCAACACTTCGACCAGCTAATGAAGAATGTGCGTTCCGTCTAGGCGGAAGCGGTATTGGTTGTGATGGTTGGGGTCCATGGGCTTCATCTTGGGGAAGTCCAGAAGAACTTATTCTGAGCGCAAATCATCGTTTTTATGCTGCACCTCAACCCATTTTAACTGATATTGAACTTGATGCTGATGGCTCAATAGTTCTTGCTTTTGCAGATCGTTTCGGCATGCAATCAGGTTTCCGTAACTACGATGACTCTGGAACAAACACAGCGCTTCATTCAGGCACAACAGGCGGCGATCTTATCCGCATTTGTAATGACGAAGGATCGCTCACCTTTCCATGTAGGGCAGATAATTCAGAGTTCTATGTTGGTGATAACGCTCCAGGTGGTTCTGACTTACACCCTGAATCTGGTTGGGGCGGCATAGCGATGCACTTCGCCAATGGTGAAGTAGCGATGACTATTGCTGACCCAATTAGAGTGTGGTCTGGTGGTATTGGCTGGTTTGATAAAGAAACGGGTCTTATCCCAGTCAACCCTGATGGTACAACTCGCAGGTATGAAGTTTTTGAAGGCGGTTCAGATAATCTAGCTGCTCCTCCTTCGGGTCAGACAGGTGTTGGTAAAGCAGCTGGCCTTGGCGATTTAGAGCTTATTTGTGAAGCTGCTCCGTTCCAAATTGGCGACCGAACATGGTTTGACCGTAACGCAAACGGCCGCCAAGACCCGTCCGAGCCATCATTGCCTGGCGTGACTGTACTGTTGCGTGACAGCGGCGGCGACGTTATTGCGCAGACAACAACCGACGCATCTGGTATCTACAATTTCTCTTCTCTAGAGATTGCAGAGCTAACAACGCTAAGCGACTACACGTTAGAGTTTGATGCTTCAACTGCCGAACTTATCGGAATTGAAGAGATAGCAGACGTCTCTCTATTAAAAGCAACAACACAAAATGCTGCCGATACTGACGACAATGATGACTCTGATATTGATCCAGCAACAAATCGAATTGCGATTACCACTGGCTCTTCAGGCGTTTCTAACTTCAGCTTCGACGCAGGCTTCACTGGCGGCCTACAAATCGGCAACATGGTTTGGTTCGACCTTAATAATAATGGTGATGCAGATGACGGCGAACCGCTTGTTGAAGGCATCGAACTGCAACTTTACCGCGAAAATGGCGCTGCTGGCTTCGACGGCACCGAAGAACTTGTTACTACTACGACAACCGATGAAAATGGCGTTTATTCGTTTAAACAGATCATTGAAGGCGATGCTTATTATGTCGCAATCGCAGAAGATCAAGCCGGTAGCACCATCGTAGTCGACGGCCAAACTCTTGATGGATCGACGCTCATGACATCGTTCAGCAATGGTAGCGGCGGCGCAGATAATGCACACGACGGCCAGCCAACTGATGGCTTCCTTTCAGTTACCGAAGCTATAACGCTCAGCGACGACGTTGGATCAGAACCAACTGATGAAACAGATACTCCGCCTTCACCAGATACTGACGCTGAAGCTGCCCTGTTCGCTACGACCGACCATTTTATTGAAGATGATAATTCTAACCTGACGGTAGATTTTGGTATTGTTCAAAAACTGCGCATAGGCAACCTTGTGTGGCTTGACGGCGAATTCGGCGACGCTGGGTTCAACAATGGCATTGCAGATGCTGCTGAAGCTAACCTTGGTTTAGGTGAAGTAACCGTCGAACTCTATGAAGACGACGGCGACGAAGCATTCTCGCCAGACATGGACGAGCTCATTGACACTGTGACAACAGATTCTTCTGGCCGTTATTGGTTTGAAGCAGTCAACGCTGGCAACTATTTTGCTGCTATTCCAGCAGATCAGACGGGCCAAACCCTTGACGGCAACAGTGTTGATCTTGACACGCTTTTCCGTTCCACACCAATCAGCGACTCTGCCGATGGCGAAGACGACCGCAATGATGGCTCCGCTGGCAGCGGTTTCGCCTCAGTTTCTAGCCTATTCACAGCAGATGCTGCTATAGCGCCTACAAGCGAAGGCGGCGATTTCGGCAGCGGCAACGCTGAAGCAGAAGCCAACGCTGAAACTGGCGGCTACGTGAACAGTTTCTCTGACTTAACAATCGACTTCTCATTTGTTGAACAGCCAGTGTTCTCAATCGGAAACCTTGTGTGGGCTGATCTTGACAATGATGGCATCGCTGAAGATGGTGAACCAGGTATTGAAGGTGTGACTGTCGAATTGCATGTGGCTGGTGAAACAGACGTTTATGACAGCGTTGAAACTGACGAAAATGGAAAGTATGTTTTTGAAAATCTTCCTGCCGGTGATTATGAAGTAAGCATCGATAAAAATCAGACAGGTCAACAGATTGGCGAACAAGCTATCGACCTTTCTGCTTTGCTTGCAAGCTCAGCTGTTGCGACTAACACAAACGATGATACTGATAACGACCATAACGGCATCGGAACCACAACATTGCGCACTAGCGCTGTGTCAGTAGGCGACCCAGATCCATATAATCCAAGCGAATCTGAAAGCGAAACGCTTCGATC
The DNA here is from genome assembly GCA_020629155.1 of Acidimicrobiales bacterium. Taxonomy (GTDB): domain Bacteria; phylum Actinomycetota; class Acidimicrobiia; order Acidimicrobiales; family SZUA-35; genus JAHDDW01. The sequence goes on from JAHDDW010000001.1 coordinate 4,104, forward strand.
GGATGACACAACAGACGACGATGCTTCTGTTGAAGATGCGTCTTCTAACTTAACAGTTGACTTCGGTTTTGTGCTTCCCGCGCGTATCGGTAACCTTGTGTGGCTCGATAATGGTGGTGGCAATCCTGGCGATTACACCTACAACGAGGCCGATGAAAATGACGGTGAAGCTGATGTTACCGAAGCTGGTATTGCTGGCGTGCTTGTGCAGTTACTTGACGACAGCGACGAGGTTGTCTTTGAAACAGTTACCGATGAACAGGGGCGCTATTGGTTCCCAGCTGTTCTTGCTGCTAACTATAAAGTGGCAATCCCTGCCGAACAAATACCTGTTCTTGATTTGACGCTAGCGCCAACATTGGGTGCTCTCGACAATGTTGAGATCTCTTCTGTTGTCTCAACGAACCCAGAAACAGCTGACGATGATAATGACGGTGCTGCCGCTACTGGGTTTGCTGCTCTTTCTGAAACCGTCACCGTTGGCTATGGGACAGAGCCAACCGATGAAAACGGCGATTTCGACGATGCGACAGTTGACGCTGCTGAAGATGATGCGAACACCGCAAACGGTTGGCTGCCAGATGGAAACTCTAACTTAGCTGTTGACTTTGGGTTCGTTCCCGTGCCTACTTATAGCGTCGGCAATCTTCTTTGGGAAGACTACGATAACGACGGCATCGCCGATGACGGCGAGCCGGGTATTGCTGGCGTGCTTGTGTTCCTTGTAGACAACAATGGCGAAGTTATCGCCGAGCTTCTCACAGATGAAGACGGCAACTATCGCTTTGATGACGTTGCTGCTGGTGATTACACCATCGTTATTCCCGAGAATCAGGCACCTGTGCTTGACGTTACACTTGTTCCAACGCCCCAGGCACTTGCTGGTTTGAAGCCGAGCAGCGTTTCTGTGGCAGACCCTGATGATGCAACATCGATAGATCATGATTCTAACGGCGTTGCTGTGACTGAAGCTGTTGTGAGCGGCACGTTCACACTCGGCGACGGAGACACCCATAGCGAACCGACTGGAGAAACAGTCCGTAGCGATGATGCTGCTTCGATAGAGCCGGCAGCAACACGAGCTGACCGCACAGAATTAACCGTTGACTTTGGCTTCTGGCGCGGACTACGCCTTGGTAACCAGGTGTGGCTAGATGGCATTCAAGGTGAAGCTGGTTACGACAACGGTGTGATGGATGCTGGCGAGCCAGGACTAGCTGGTGTTCGTGTTGAGCTGTGGCGTGACGTTGACGGCGACAGTGTCGCAGAACCAGAAGGAGACGACAGCCTTTCTGCACTAGATGTTACTGTTACCGATACCGAAGGTAACTATTGGTTCACAGGTTTAGAAGATGGCGAGCCATACTTTGTTGTTATTCGTGATGCCGATGGTTTGGAAACGAACCAAGAGTTCTCTTCTACAGGCATCTCAGGTACTCCCCTGTCGACAGACAATGATGACGATGGCGCGCCGTTAGATGGTCACGCTGCAGTATCAGAAGTTGTTACCTTAACTACTGGCGACCAGTCAACGGGTGAAACTGACGCTGTTCCTGCAGAAGATGCCGAGGCTGAAGCAAATGCGGCTAGTGGTGTGACACCAGATGCTAACTCTGAGCTGCTTGTAGACTTCGGCTTTATCGAAGTGCCTCGCTATCGAGTAGGAAATATTGTTTGGGATGACACAAATGCTAACGGTCTCGCTGAAGAAGGAGAACCAGGCATCGCAGGTGTGCTTGTGCAGCTCTTTGCAGGTCCAACGCTTATCGGCGAAACAGTAACAGCAGCCGATGGTTCGTACCTCTTCGTTGATCTTGTTGCTGGCGACTATAACGTAGTTATTCCACTTTCGCAGACACCGCAGCTTGGCGAACAGACCGATCTTGTGGCTGGCGCTCTTGATGGGTTTCGATCATCAAGCGAGAACGAATCTGATGACCCTAACGACGATGTTGATAACGATGACAACGGCGTAGGAAACACGCTTGAAGCGGCAAGCTCTGAAATTGTAACTTTAGGTCCAGATGGGTCTGGCCCTTCGTTTGAGACAGAACCTACTGATGAGACGCAACGCAATGATTCTGCTGTTGACAGCGACCCTAATGCAGGTGAAGAAGGATCATATCCTGATTCTATGTCTAACCTCAGCGTTGACTTTGGTTTCTATCGTCTCACGCTTGGTAACCAGGTTTGGTTTGACACAGACGCTGATGGCACCAAGGACGAAGGCGAACCAGGCATAAACGGTGTTGAAGTGAATCTACTTCTCGTTGATGGTGAAGACGAAACAGTTGTAGCCACAACTGAGACAGCTAACGATGGTGAAGATGGCATGTTTATTTTCACTGGCTTGATTGACGGCGAAACCTATATCGTCGAAATTGCTGCTAGCGAATTTGCTGCTGATGGCCCGCTGGCTGGCATGTTCTCATCGCCTGACAGTGACCCTGTTGCTGATGTAACTGTTGGCATTGACAATGACGATAATGGCATCGACCCAGAAGCTGACGAACCGCTACGTTCTGACGCTGTTGAAGTGTCAGCTGGTGAAGCGCCTACAGGTGAAGACCCTGCTGGAACTACCCCTGGTGCTGACGATACACAGAATGTAACGGTTGACTTTGGTGTCGTTGGTTTGGCGTTGGGCGACCAAGTGTGGCTAGACGAAAACGAAAACGGTGTGATTGATGAAGGCGAACCAGGCATTGAAGGTGTCACGGTTGAGCTGTGGGCCACTGACGAAACAGGCACACCAACAGGAACAGAACCACTCACAACAGTGACAACAGACGAAGAAGGCAATTTCTTATTCGCTGGGTTAACGCCAGGGTCATTTATTGTGGTGCTACCAGAGCAGAACTTTGCGACAGACGGACCACTCGTTGGCTTCACCTCGACACTAGGCAACGGCGTTATCGCTCCACTACCTAGTGATGATGTTGACAATGACGACAACGGAAATTTGGATGAATCAGGGCTTTCTATAGCTTCTGGCGTGATTGAGCTTAGCTTCGCTGGTGAACCTGGCGACGAAACAGGCGAAGATCCGCAAGGCTTCGACCCTCGTAACACTAACCTCAGTGTTGACTTTGGTCTTGTCCCTACCCCACCGATGAGTGTCGGTAACAGGGTGTGGGAAGATACCAATAATAACGGTGTTATCGATGAAGGCGAACCAGGCATTGAAGGTGTCACGGTTGAGCTGTGGACCACTGACGAAACAGGCACACCAACAGGAACAGAACCACTCACAACCGTAACAACAGACGAGACAGGGCATTATCTCTTTGAAGGTGTTACCCCTGGAACGTTTGTTATTGTGTTGCCAGCTAGCAACTTTGTTGTAGACGGTCCTGCACATGGCTTGTTCTCTTCGACATCATCACCTGCGACAGACCCTAACGACGACGTTGACAGCAATGATGACGGCATCGATCCAGCTGGTATTGGTTCTGCTATTACAAGCAGCCCATTCACCTTGGTGCCTAGTTGGGAACCGCTCGCTGAAACCGATACAGGTTTACTGGGTGCAGGCTCAGTTGATGGAACACCTATTGCTGATGCGCATTCTAACTTAAGCGTTGACTTTGGTCTTGTCCAAGTTGGAGTTGGCAACAGGGTTTGGTTTGATGCTGACAACTCAGGCACGTTCGACGAAGGCGAAACACCATTTGCTGGTGTTGAAATCGCACTTGTTGACAGTGACGGCCAACTTGTTACCACAACGATGACTGACGATGACGGTTATTACCTCTTTATTGGTTTCACGCCGGGCGACTATCGTGTTGTTGTTACAGCCGAGAACTTTGCCGCTGGTGGACCGCTTGCTGGCCATTTCTCTTCGACTGGGAACGGCGTAGCGACAGATCCTGATGACGATGTCGATCTTGACGACGACGGCGAAGCTGTTGAAGGTGGTTCGATCTTCTTCGGTAGTGTTTGGTCAGATCTAGTTACTATCGAAGCTGGTAGCGAGCCAACAGGCGAAACTGGTTTGACAAGCGGCACCGACGCAAACGTTAACGCAACAGTTGACTTTGGTTTTTATACCGCTGACCTTCTTACTACCTTATGGATAGATGCTAATGACGACGGCACATTTGATAAAGGTGAAACACCATTGGCGAATGTGAACGTTGAAGTTGTTGCAGCAGAGCCTCCTAACACGGTACTTGGGAAAGGAACCACTGATCAAGAAGGACAGCTCTTTATTGAAGGACTACCTGAAGGTTCTGTGAAGCTACATTTCACACCTGAAAACTTTGAAGATGGAGGCCCACTCGATGATGTTGTGTTGCGAACAACTAGCATGACAGAAGAAGGCGGCATGCTTTCTGAGACTATTGAGCTTGTTAGTGGCAGCAACGAGGTTGAACTACTCGATGTGTTGGGCACAACGCTGGTGCCCGAAAGCACTATTGGTGATACTGTTTGGAATGATAAAAATGGCGACGGCATCAAAGATGACGACGAGCCAGGCCTTGCTGACATTGTTGTGACACTGCTTGACGAAGCTGGCAACGAAATTGACCAGACCACAACCGATGAGAACGGTAACTACAACTTTGATGGCCTACTTTCTGAGGTGTACACCGTGGTTATTACTGTTCCTGAAGGTTGGGAATTGTCGCCACAAGATGTTGGCGATAACGACAGCGTTGATTCAGACTTTAACCCTTCAACAAGCAGTACGACTATCACGCTTGACACTGGTGACCGTCAGCAATCTATTGACGCTGGTTTGCGAACCTCAGACTTTGATTCTCTTGGTGCGCCACCTGACGATCTAGCGTTTACTGGTTCATCTGTGATGTGGTTCGGTTTCGCTGGGCTTGTTCTCAGCAGTGCAGGTGTTGCGATCTATGCAATGCGACGCAGGCAAGTGACGGTGTAGCAGCATCTTACAATTGAACTGGCTTATGCCGTCACTGTGGCTTGCGCTTGCAAGCTGCGGTGACGGCTTTTATTTGCCGTAAAATTTTATGGGGACAGCAAGTCAGCTTTCTGAAGCTATCGGCGTGCCATCAGAGGTAGCAGGGCTGATACTTTGACTTTCGTAATAGGCTCTACCCCATAGCAGCCCGATATAACAAGTGGTTGCTATGACAACGCTGCCGATAAACATTGCGAGCCAGAACCCTGCGCTTGTCAAGTTGGTTGCATAACCGAGCACACAACAAGTGGCTGTTAACAGCCAAAGAGAGCTGAGCCGCCGCCAGCTAAAATCACGACGAAAGTAATATTCTTGAAAGCTGTATGTGTTTGTTGCACGATATCGCATGTGTACGACTCTCCTAAGCTGTGCGGCATTTTCATCCTAGGTTAACGCTGCTGCTGTTTCTAGGTGTTTAACAATGCCGTTTCTATAAAAAGACCAACGCACAAGTGGGCGCAAAGTACTCTCTTATCTATCCCATTCAGCGATTCCGATCAAAAATTCACTATTGGGTTGATTTGGAGCGTTAATTGGATACGGAAATAACCACTTAAGAAGCACATACATGCAGAGGTTTAGACCATCAAGAAACAAGAACCTGACATCAACTACCATGGGCGGTGCTATAGAGAGGCAAGTTACTCTTAGCTTTTTGTTAAAAATATATTACTTCGACAGCCAACTACTCGTCATCAGCCCACTGCTTTATGATGACAAGGTAGACTAAAGGCGATGAATAATGCACAGGTTTGTTTATTGTTGGCTCCTAGCCCTCCACTACTTATCTTCCCTTCTGATGAAGGTCCAGTCGCCGTGGAATTGGTTTCACGCTCCATCGACCTTGTTGATCTGATTCACCGTGTGGCCGAAGAACGCCGTGCTATTCCTGTTGGTAATGACGAATGGAAAGGCGCAAAGAAAAGCTTAAGCAAGGTTCTCAAAAGATACGGACCTGTAGACAAGCTAAAAGAAAAGCTAGGAATAGACCAACGCTCTTTAAATTGGCACATCCTTTTCCGCCATGCTGCTGGCAAGGTTAGTCTTCAACCTTGGGTAAACGTTGATTATTGGCTTATCCATGCAGAGGTCGATAAATTACAACGCAATGGGCAATTACCAAAGCTGGAAGTTGATCAAAAAGAAGCAACTGCTGTTTCGGCACTTGCTGAACTTATAGCCGAGCAACCTACAGAGAAAATCAAACCTGCTTTGTTAGAAGCCAGTAGTTACTGGCCAGACAGCCAACAAGTCGCTTTCCAAACCTTAACTGAAGAGTCAGAGCAAGTGATAAGCAGATTTATTCTACACCTAACTACTAAAGAGAAAAATCTAGAACAAGCAGCCATCCCTAAATTAGAAATAGGAGAATTTCCTTCATGGTTTGTGTGGAGCCCAACAGCGATCAACGATCTTAAAGATAGACATGAACGTATCATAGAGACGATTTTAGCTAGCAGGCCAATTCCTGAAACACAAAATTTCTGTTCTTACCAAGGAACCAGCGCATGGTTAGCTTTATCAGACATAACTTTAAATCCAAATGAAGCTACATCTGTTGCACGTATAGGAAAAATTGCCTCTGAGATAGCTAAAAATGTTGATTCTGAACTCATCGATATTCTAAGTTTAGGTCCTGGAGATGGGGTTAAGGATAGCAAGCTCCTACAAGCATTTGATGATGCAGCGATCGGGATACATTACTACCCGACCGACATTAGTCCCCTTATGCTAGGAATCGCCGTTGGACATGTAAGAAGGACAATAAAGAACATTCAGATTACAGGCGTGGTGACAGACTTTAGCGAGAAAACACTGCGCACTAAAGAACTAGTTCTTGAGAGAAAGGAAACGACCAAACCAGCATTTATCAGTATGCTCGGAAACACCCTGGGGAATATAGAACAGGATTGGAGATTCGCTTGCTCACTTGCCAGCTCTCTATCAGCAAACGACTACTTGCTCTTGGAAACTAGGAGCACGAATTGCCTTGAGAATACACTAGAAGTAGAAGTTAAAGAAACTTTAACTAGAAACTTCTATCTTGAGCCTCTATCTGCTATCAATGCGTCTTATAGCCTAGACAGCGTTTACTGCACTGTAGAAGATGAAAGAAACGGCATAGCCGTAAAAATTCATTGTAAAAACGTTGGACATGAGAGATTCACTCCTCGCAATGTCGAACTATTCAAACTGAAACATTATGACAATGATTTTTTTGACAAGCTCTCAGAAGAAATAGGAGCAGAAATTATTTTCCGAAGCGAGCCTAACCAACCTTTCACTGACATAGCTCTTTTCCGAAAAAACTAGATCATTCCTTTTTTCTGGTGTTTCCATAGATCGGCGAAATGGCCGCCTAAGGCAAGCAGTTCGGCTTTGGTGCCTTCTTCGACGATTCTGCCTTCGTCCATAACGATAATTCGATCAACATTATTGAGCGTTGATAATCGGTGGGCGATCGCGATAACTGATTTGTTACCCCAAAGCTGCTCAAACGATTTTTGCACAAGGCTTTCGGTTTCTGAATCTAACGCAGATGTTGCTTCGTCGAGCAAAAGCAGTTCTGACTCTTTCAAAAAAGCTCTCGCTATGGCGATTCGCTGCCGCTGACCAAGGCTCAATTTAACACCTCGCTCGCCTACTGTTGTTTCATATTTTTCTGGCAGCTGATCGATAAAATCATGGATATAGGCTTTCTTTGCCGCAGCCTCAATTTGTTCAATCGTCACTTCGCCTTTTGCGGCATAAGCAATATTATACAATAATGATTCCTGGAAAAGTGTTGTATCTTGCGGCACATAGGCATACAGCTGCGCGAGCTCTTCACTTGTAACCGACACCCCGTCGACGACGATCTGCCCTTTATCAGGCGTATAGAAACCTAAAAGTATTTTAATCAACGTCGACTTGCCAGATCCGCTTTTGCCGACAATCCCTATCTTCTCATTTTTTGCTACCGTTATCGAAACATCGTGCAGCACTCCTTGTGTCGCAGCGTCAGGGTATGCAAAAGAAACATTTTTTATTGTAATCGATTCGTTGAAGTCGATCTGCCTTTCAACCAGATCGTTCGCTGTTTCTGGCTTGTCAAAGGACTCTTTAACAATGTTTTGCCCAGGGAAAAGGTAGCTATAGGATTCTTTATAAGAAGCCGAGCGACGGCTCCACTCACCTATGGACTCAACGATTTCCCAATAATTAGCTGTGAAGTCAAGTAACACTGCGACAGAGATAATAAGCACTTCAAAAGAAATTGCACCCGAGTTATAAAGATGCCAGCTATAAAATAAGATGGCTGCCCACAGCACAACCCTCACAAGAAACGCCGAGATAGCCCAATAATTAGTGACGCGTACTTGTGCTCCGACCTCTTGCGTTATGACATGATCGAGCTGTTGATTATTGCGAGCTATTTCTTTTTTCTGCGCGCCGAACGCAAAAACATTGACAAAGTTAGCGTATGAATCAAAAATTTGGCCAGCGTTTGACGCACTCGCATCTGTCGCTAGTCGTTGTTGTTTATTAATCGGTTTTGTCAAAAGCACAAGGGCAGCAATCGAAACGACAAGAAAAACTGCATAGACAACCGAGTTCTGCCAAACAGCGGTATACAGCAAAACACAATAGACAGGCAGCGCAGCAGCAAGAGGCAACCAGCTGTATTGATAGAGCAGCCACAACTCATAGGTGTGACTGCTTAGCTCATTCACATAGTTGCCTGTCTTGCCAGAAGGTTTCTCGATAAACGTCTCATATTTTTTGCCCCAAAATTTTTCAAACGCTATCTTTTTGAACTCATAGAACAAAGGAAGCGTCTTGTAGGTGTTGAGATAATCAACACTATTCCAAAGCAGCCCATGCACTGCGCCTGAGATGAAAAGCAGCGTCAGGTACGTAAAAGCACGCTCTTTATCGCCGAGAGAGACAGCAAGTTGTGCCATAAAATATGGCTGCAACGCACGTAAAACGCTCGAAACGACCCGTCCGCTGTCACCAAGCAGAAACAAACCTTTGTGCCGCCAAATCATCGACCAGAGCGCAGCGTAACTCTGGTCGTCTTGCTTGCGTTTCAGCTCGATACTGCTTAAACCCTTCAGCTAGCTCGTTTTCTTCTAGTTCTGGGGCAACAAGGTCACCGTACTGTTTAGCTATATAGCAGTATGATGTCTGCGTGAAGTTATACCGTTCGCGGTGTTCAACAATTTTACCGACTTCACCAACAATGTGAGCTTTCGCACCGATTTCTTCCAATAGTTCACGAGCGAGTGCTTCTTCATATGACTCGCCTTGCTTGACACCACCGCCTGGAAGCTTATGGTATGCAGAAGCAGAAACATTAAGTAGAAAGACACCTTGGGTAGTATCAAAAACTATCGCTCGAACGGCTTGCCTCATATGTAGCTGCTGGCCAGCTCGGTGCTCTTTCCGACTATCTGAATCGAAAAAGTCTGCGTCGCTAATCTCAGCAAGTCGTTCCACGAACCTCACCATAGCGTGTTCTGCTCGATGATTACGCAACAATGCAAACCCAAAGGAACAAGAGCCTATAGAGTATACATCGTGAATCTTTCTAATAAGAAAATACTGTTTACAGGTTTTAGCATTCTTGAGGGCAGTGCCAGCAAAGCGCTGTACGACTACCTAAAACGGACCTATCTCAACACCAAAATTCATACCTTGTATTGGGGTGGACAACAAATTGCTAGCGCCTTACCTGATGATGTTGCTGCAATAGAGATTTCAGAAAACAACAATTTTGATACCGTTGATTTTTCTGCCTTTGATATCGTTTTTAGACATACAACAACGCAACCGCATACGTTGTCTGCTGCTGATTCTGTTTCAACAGCAGAGAATGAGTTTTTTAAACGTTCTGCCAGCAAAAACATTATCGGAGTAACTGGCACAAAAGGGAAGGGCACAACCTGCTCATTAATAGCAGAAATCTGCAAAACGGCAGGAAAAAGAGTCCATCTTGTCGGCAACATAGGCACGCCAGCGTTAACTGTTATCGAAGATATCCAACCTGACGATATCGTTGTATATGAGCTATCAAGTTTTCAGCTTTGGGACCTCGAACAAAGCCCTCCTGTTGCCGTTGTGCTGATGATGGAGCCCGATCACTTAGATATCCATGCATCTATTCAAGAATATAAACAGGCAAAGTCGTCGATATGTAAATCTCAGAAGTCTCAAGATATTCTTGTGCACCATCCCAGTAATATGATGACGCTAGACACACTTGCGGGCGAGGCGAAAAAAATCCCTTACATGGATAGCAGCTCTATTAACTCTTGTTTTGTTGAAGATGGCTATCTCACTATTGCAGGCCATCAACTTTGTAAGACTTCAGAGGTGGCGCTGCGAGGAAAACATAACCTTGAAAACATTTGCGCAGCAGTAACTGCCATCTGGCCGCAGATTCAAGATATTGGCGCTATTAACCAGGTTCTTACAACATTTGCTGGCCTTCCCCACCGAATCGAATTTTATAAAAAAACAGAAGGCATAGACTTCTACGATGATTCTTTTGCTGCCGCGCCTTCAGCTGCTGTTGTGGCATCACATGCTTTTCCAGGTAAAAAAATCATACAAATAGTTGGCGGTTTAAATAGAGATTTGGACTATCAGACCTTCGCACAAATGGACTTTTCTTCTTTAAGGAAAGTGCTGTTGATTGGAGAGAACGCTAAAGCTATAGCGGCTGTGTTGCAATCGGCAGGCTACAACGACTATCTCTTTGTTGCCGACATGCAAGAGGCTATCCACCAGGCTATGGCTCACGGACAACCAGATGATATCGTCCTGCTTTCTCCAGGGAGTCCAAGTTTTGACATGTATAAAAACTATAAAGAACGTGCAGCCGACTTCAGAAAGACAATTGATGCGCTATAAAAACTTCATATTTGAGAACTACAGTTTCGATCATAAGACCCTCAGCCTCACTTTGCGATATTCATTCGATGGTACAAGAGAATTTACAGAAACGATTCAATTCTATTCTGCAGAAAAGAATATCGACCTGACCGTTCTAGACAAAGTCTGTGAATATATTTTCTTGGTGGCTGGCACTTCGTATTACAAACTTTTTCCTTCTGTTTCGCTAGACCTTGGGGAGATTACCCTTACTTCTGAGCAGGCCCAGCTGCTTACGAAACTCTATCAGGGAGGGTTGAGCCAATATGCTTATGAGAACGAACTTGATCCAACTATTTTGCCTATTTTTACGTCAACCAGCCAGACCGCAACGCCAACAGCCTATGACTGCAATGGGACCTTGCTCATGCAAAGCGGTGGTAAAGACTCGTTGCTGAGCGCCGAGCTGCTTCTTTCCGCTGGGCATGAGTACACAATGTTTCACGTCAGCACGACAGGCAAGTTTCCTGCTTTTCTCGAAGAAATTACTCAACCGCTAGTTGTGGCAAAGCGCACTATCGATATTGCAGCTCTTAAACAAGGCTTAGCTGATGGTGGCCTTAATGGACATATCCCTTTTTCAGCACTATTTGCAGGCTTCGCACTTTTGCAGGCAGTGCTTCTAAACAAGAATATTGCGGTAGCTTCAATAGAAACTTCGGCGGAAGAACCGAACCTTATGATCGGCGATTTTGAAGTTAACCATCAGTATTCAAAAAAATATGAGATCGAACAAGCAATCCAACGTTATATTCACACAACGATATCTCCTGACCTGAATTATGGATCGGTTCTTCGTCCGTTTAACGAAGCAAAAATTGGGCAGCTTTTTTCTTCATTCGCCTGGGGCAAATACAGAAAGAAGTTTAGTTCCTGTAACCTCGCGAACTACAAGCAAGGAGAAGATGATGGGCAGTTAACGTGGTGCGGTTCTTGCCCCAAATGCGCGAACAGTTTCCTGCTTTTTGCCGCGTACGTCCCTGAAGAAGAGCTGCTCGAAATATTTTCTGGCAAGAACCTTCTTGCGGCTTCCGATATGAAAGAAACCTATAGACAACTTCTTGGCCTTTCCGATATCAAACCTATGGAATGTGTGGGAACAATTGAAGAAATGCGATATTTATATCATCAAGCTCTCAAGCGAAACAGCGCATATGACCTAGGTTTCGACGTGCCAGCGGCGAAGAACTTTGAGTTGGACGAATTGGAAGCTCATCAAGCACTTTTCGATGAGCTACTCGACTACGACAGTCTTCGCTAAACATCAGCAAGTTCATATATGCTGACTGAAGTCAGCTCTTTTATGCAGTACTCTCACCACAACAATGTGGAAACCCTCTTCAAAATAAAAAACGATGTGAGAGCCTACTCCGAAGCTTCTGTACCCTAACCTAAGCGTTTTACGATCTGTACCAGCTAGAGGACTTTCAGCAAGAAAATCAATTGTAGACAAAATCTGGCTATGATACTGGTCCGCTCGGTCTGAACCCCAAACCTTATTTCCATAATCCCAGATTTCTAAAAGGTCAACTGCCGCCTTCTCAGAAAGCAAATACGTCATACTTTAACTATCTTTACTTAAACGGTTGCGTCGATGCTTTTCGAAAATCTCGGTATAGGCGTCGCTGGTTATTGTTCCGCTTCTTTCGCCTTCTGTAAGCAAACTCCGTAAATGTGTTTTTTTTAATTCATGTTCTTCTAAAAGCCTGAGAGAAGACCGTAGAACTTCACTTACAGAAGCGTATTCACCAGCGGCCACTTTCTCATCTACGAACCGCTCAAAATGGTCATCTAAACTAATCGAAGTGTTTCTAGACATAGTACCAATACTACCAATTATTGGTACTGCGTGCAAGGTGGGCCTCCAAGGTTTGCGTTTATTAACAAGCTATGTTCATTTCTGGCACAGACCAACTGGCCCATCATGTAACCCATTTTGGGTTCATCTATCTTCTACTAAGGTACGTCACCACAATCAAATATGGCTACTCTTGAGTAGGTGAATCGTGTTACATCTTTAAAGAGTCATCTTGCCAAAAAAATTCTAGTGCTTGATGGTGCTATGGGGACAAGCATTCAAAAGCTTAAGCTCGGCGAACAAGATTATCGAGGTGACCGTTTTACTGATCATGAAGGCGATTTAAAAGGCAATAATGATTTGCTTTGCCTAACCAAACCAGACGTTATTTCGCAAATCCACACCGAATTTCTCGACGCTGGCGCTGACATCATCACAACAAACACATTTAACGCTACCTCTATTTCGCAGGCTGACTATGAGCTGTCGCATCTAGCTTATGAGCTGAACGAAGCCGCTGCCCAGCTTGCACGAGCGGCCGCCGATGCCCAGAGCACTACCGAAAAACCTCGCTGGGTTGCTGGCGCTATCGGGCCGACAAGCAAAACCACGTCAATCTCGCCTGATGTGAACGACCCTGCGCATCGCAACATTACCTTTGAAGAACTTGTCGTTGCATACAGAGAAGCGATCGAAGGGCTCGTTGACGGCGGTGCTGACGTTATTTTAGTCGAAACCATTTTCGACACGCTCAACGCCAAGGCAGCCCTATTTGCACTCGCTGACTATAAAGCAACCAGCGGCAACGACATTCCCGTTATGATTTCAGGCACTATCACCGACTTGTCTGGCCGCACGCTCTCTGGGCAAACAACCGAAGCGTTTTGGAATTCGCTGCGCCACGCAAAACCGCTTTCGATCGGGCTGAACTGTGCGCTTGGCATCAAAGATTTAAAACCTCATATTGTTGAGCTTTCACGCATGGCCGACACCGCTGTTAGCTGCTACCCCAACGCTGGGCTGCCAAACGAACTTGGACAATACGACGAAACCGCCGAGCAAACCGCTGCGGGCATCGCTGATCTGTTAGAAGCTGACGCCATCAACCTTGTCGGCGGCTGCTGTGGCACGACCCCAGAACATATTGCAGCTATGGCCGCTCTTGTCGAAGGCCAGGCACCGCGACCAATTCCAACCATCACAACAGCAACTCGCCTCAGTGGTTTAGAACCAATGACGATTGACTCGAACAGTCTGTTAGTTAACGTTGGTGAACGCACAAACGTCACAGGTTCAGCTCGTTTCAAAAAACTTATTATGGCCGACGATTTTGACGCAGCGGTCAGTGTCGCTCGCGACCAGGTTGATAATGGCGCACAAATTATCGACATTAACATGGACGAAGCCATGCTTGATTCCGAACAGGCTATGGTCACGTTTCTCAACCTGATAGCGACCGAGCCAGACATAGCTAAAGTGCCGTTTATGATCGACTCATCGAAGTGGTCGGTTATCGAGGCAGGGCTTCGCTGCGTGCAGGGCAAAGCTATTGTCAACTCGATTAGTCTGAAAGAGGGCGAGGAAACCTTTTTACGTCACGCTTCGCTAGCGCAACGCTATGGCGCTGCGGTTGTTATCATGGCGTTCGACGAAGAAGGCCAAGCCGAAACACTCGAACAGAAAGTGTCTATCTGCACCCGAGCACACGATCTGTTGGTAGCGCAACTAGATTTTCCTCCTGAAGATATTATCTTCGACCCAAACGTTTTTGCTGTCGCGACAGGCATTGAAGAACACGCTGACTATGGCGTTGCCTTTATCGAGGCGGCCCGACAGCTCAAAGAAAACATGCCGCTGACAAATACTTCGGGTGGGCTCAGCAACCTAAGTTTTTCGTTCCGAGGCAATAATCCGCTGCGTGAAGCGATGCATACCGTGTTTTTGTATCACGCAACAAAGGTAGGCATGACGATGGCGATCGTCAACGCTGGGCGGCTGCCAACCTATGAAGATATCGAACCTGATTTGCGTGACCGTATCGAAGACGTGATCTTTAACCGTCGTGACGATGCCACCGAACGTCTTATCGACGTGGCAAGCCAAGCCCAAAGCAACGCAAAAGCTGCTACAGAAGACCTCACCTGGCGAGAAAAATCTGTCGAAGAACGCCTCAGCCACGCGCTTGTCAAAGGTTTAGATAGCTATGTTGTTGCAGATGCCGAAGAGGCACGGCTGGCGCTTGGCAAAGCGCTGAGTGTAATTGAAGGGCCGTTGATGGCTGGCATGGATGTTGTTGGCGACCTGTTCGGTGCAGGCAAAATGTTTCTGCCTCAGGTTGTGAAAAGCGCACGCGTGATGAAAAAAGCGGTCGCCCATTTAGAGCCTTTTATCGCCGCTGAAGGTGGAGAAAACCAGTCAGCTGGCAAAGTGGTTATCGCTACCGCCAAAGGCGATGTGCACGATATCGGCAAAAACATCGTCGCGGTTGTGCTTCGCTGCAATAACTACGAGGTTGTGGACCTTGGCGTGATGGTGCCAGCAGCCACCATCTTAGAGACAGCGAAAGAACACAACGCCGATGTGATTGGCGTGTCTGGGCTTATCACCCCGTCGCTAGATGAAATGGTTTTTATCGCCGAAGAGATGGATAAAGCAGGCTTTGATATTCCGCTGTTAATCGGCGGCGCAACGACAAGTGAGATTCATACTGCGGTAAAAATAGACCCAGCCTACAAACACAGCACGCTGTATGTGCCTGATGCGTCGCGTGCGGTGAGTGTGGTGAGCACGCTGCTCAGTGATAAAAGTGATAGCTATAAGCAGGAAACAAAGCAGCGATATGCTTCGCTGCGAGAGCAACGGGCTTCAGGCACGGCCAACAAAGTGTTGCCGCTTGCAAAAGCACGAGCGAATAAAGCTAAGCCAGACTGGAGCGAAGCACCTAAGCAACCCTCATATTTAGGCGTGCGCACGATACATGTTCCGTTAGAAGCACTTGTTCCTTTCATTGACTGGTCGCCTTTTTTCAGAACCTGGGACCTGATCGGCACCTACCCGAAGATTTTGTCACACCCCGAAGTTGGCGACGTTGCAACCGATGTTTTCAACGATGCGCAGGCCATGCTCACTCAAATTGTTGCTGAGGGCTGGCTTGAAGCCGATGCAGTTGTCGGGTTTTGGGCAGCAAATAGCGACGAGGACGACATCGTTCTGTATGAAGATGCGACGCGCAGCACCGAGCTGGCTCGCATCCACACGTTGCGCCAACAAGTTGTTCATAGCGATGGTCGTCCGAACTTTGCGCTCGCCGACTTTATTGCGCCCACAGCTAGCGGCGTTGGTGACTATATCGGAGCGTTTGCTGTGACAACAGGCAGTCTTGTCGAGCAGCGAGCCCAAGCGTATGAAGCAGCTGGCGATGACTACAACTCGATCATGCTAAAATCGATCGCTGATCGTCTAGCCGAAGCGTGCGCCGAATATATGCACGCCCAAGTGCGGGCCGACTTGTGGGGCTATGAAACGAAGCAATATTCCAACGAAGAACTGATCAAAGAGCGATACCAGGGGATTCGCCCTGCGCCAGGCTACCCAGCGTGTCCAGACCATAGCGAAAAAGCTACCATTTTTGACTTACTCGACGCGCCGGACGCTATCGGGTTACAGCTCACCGAGTCGTTCGCGATAACGCCAGCAGCCGCCGTAAGCGGACTCTACTTTTCGCATAAAGAAAGCCGCTATTTCGGTGTCCGCAAAGTCGGCGAAGACCAGCTCCAAGACTACGCGAAACGCAAAGGTATGACTATCGACGAAGCCACCCGCTGGCTCCGCCCTGTTCTTTCGTAAGCGTACTAAAGAACTAAACCTATTTTCTAACTGTTAAAGAGGCCATATCACATAATATATAGCAGATATAGAAATGACTGAGGCAATGCATGAGGCGATGCACCAAAGTAGACGGTTTTTAAATGGCGAAGTTGGTGTCAGGGCAAGAAGGTGGTAAGCCTAGGTTAGATGGATTTTCAAGATCGAGTTGTGCAGAAGCAAATACTATTGCCCCCGTTGTTCCTTCTTTATATGAGCGATTCTTGGAACGTACAAGATAGTACAGAACAGCAATGAATGCCCCAATGATAATTCCAAACAATACCAAGTTTTCGCCTTCACCGGTTGTCAAACAAGAGGTCAGCAGTAAATCAACATACATATATCAACACTATCATCATTGTTGTTGCTTCAGATATGGCTAGAAACCCATTCAGGCAACGTTGGCAATGACTCTCGGAACGTTGCCATCGTGATAAGGCTGCACACAAACGGGATCAACAAGAAGGCCAACAGCATAGGCCAAGCAATCGAAGAGAAATCACCTTGGGTGATCTGTTCGTATCGCTTCACAAGACTTTTGTTAGGCGATCTTTCACTTCGGCGACTACTGCAAGCCACTCACTCAAGCTCCCAGATTCTTCCCAAAGCTGATATGACTCTGAGTCTTCTGCGTCGACAAGTCGATCAAGTGCCAAAATTGCTGATGGAATCAACCGCTCAAATTCATCACCAGTAAATGCTTCTACAAACTCAACGACCTCGCTGCAATACGCGCTTTGTTCTCCGCCACCTGCACGCAACCGTGCTACCACGTCTGCTGCTGCAAGCACTGCATCTCCTTCAAAATATCCACCTTGTAAGGCCTCTTGCAAAGACTCTTCTATGTAGACTACTCCGCCTTCTTTTAGACCATAGGTCCAGTCTGCCGCGCCGTCATTATCGTAAACCCCAACACCATGTGCACCCATTGCAATCCAATCTATAGCGAACTCGCATGCAATTATAGCTAAAAACCTAAGAGGTTCGACCGCTTCTCTAAAGCAGATCTGTTAACGATAACCTTTTCGTTGCAGCTGCTAGGTCATTATGCTCAAGTATTTTTGCACTAGGTCGATAGTAGTACGGGGAGGTACGCAGCACTAGCCGTCTAGTCAAAAGAATCATTATGCAAACCTCACAACACGCAGTACAGAAAAAAACCTATGAAGACACGGTTAAAGAAACGAAACTCGCTGTCGCCCGTGAGTTACATGACACAGTTGCACAAGCGCTCACAGGTGTTGCATACAATATCGATAAGCTGCAACGCAGTTCCTCAGACAAAGAGACGCAACGGGAGCTTAAAAAAATTCAACGAAATCTAGCTGCAGCTCAGCAAGACCTCCGCTATATCATGGGGGATCTCCGCAGCCAAACCAAACGACAACAACATCTTGTCCAAGTACTGCGCAAAGCAACAGCCAAGCTCGCCAAAGAACACAGCGTTAACGTGTACGCCGATATCGAAACAGAACACTACCTCGAACCAGCTATTGAGCATGAGTTTGCTCAACTCGCCAAAGAAGCACTAGCGAATATCGCCAAACATGCAACCGCACAAAATGTAACTGTTTTGTGGCGTTGTGATGGTTCTTTCAGCGCCCTAGAGATAACCGATGATGGGGTTGGTTTCGAAGACGGTTTCAAAGCAGACGCCTACGGGGTGCTCGGCATGAAAGAACGAGCCACGAACATAGGCGCAACATTTAATCTCATATCCAATCCAGAAAAAGGAACGATAGTACAGTGCATCCTCGAAAAAATGTAAACGGCAACAACAGACTCTATAAAAAAACACCTGCCACAGGATTTGCTCCTTCCGCAAGACAACAAGCAGCTGCAACTGAATCTAGAACACGTGTGATGCTTGTTGACGACCATAAGATGTTACGTGAAGGGCTTAAAACATCGCTACAAAATCTTGGATACGAAATCGTAGCTGAGGCCAGAAACGGCAGCGAAGCTGTCGACTTAGCAGCAGCTATCAGACCTGAAATTATTTTGATGGACGTGACAATGCCTGGTATCGACGGGGTTGAGGCAACCCGTCAAATCAAAGAACGTGTTCCTAACATATTCATTATTATTCTCACAATGCATTCTGATCAAAACATTTTATCAGAAGCTATTCGCGCTGGCGCGAACGGTTATCTTGTGAAAGATTGCAGCATGGGTGAAATCAAATCAGCGATCGACTCTGTTGTGACAGGCGAAACAGTGCTTTCCCCACATTTGGCGGCAACAGTCCTCGCCGAAGTCCGTAACACTCAAGATAAAGACCAACGCAAAGGCCGGATCATTACCGCAAGAGAGGAAGAAGTTTTGCAGCTTATCGCTGACGGTTGTTCAACTCCAGAAGTAGCAGAGCAGCTCTATATAAGCCAGAAGACTGTCAAGAATCATCTTGCGTCCATCTATCAAAAACTTGACGCTCGCGATCGCACACAAGCAGTCCTACAAGCTGTCCGCATGGGGCTTGTCAGCATTAGCTAAAGTCTGATGTAACAACTCTAGCAATTTCTTGTTGAAACAGATGTTGCAATAAGAAGCTGCTAGCGGTTCACTCAATAGGTGGCTACAAGCCAGCTAAGTCGACACCTTCGTGCTCTCATAGCAAGACATACATTGTTTCTCTACGCAAGAGACAGCTTCCGCCTTTTCACTAATCTCTACCTATTTGAAACCTCTGATGGCGATCTGCAGCTTGTTGCGATCTTCAATATTCTATTTCTGGTATTTCACACCGCAGCTTTTCCACTCTGTGCCGGCCCTGTCAAAAAAGGCAGAGGCACAGGCAACCTAGTGTCAGCCTTACTTGGCTTAGCCGCAACGATGACGACCGTTCTACTTTTAGGAGAAGAAACCGCACAGTGGTATGTGCCTCTAGGCATAGTTTTTGGTTTTTTTAATGGGCAATATTGGATCGTTGCTCATGCCGAATCGTTAGACGCAACCGATGAATCTAACCGAGCAACATTTTTCTCCTACAGACAATCACTTCGTTTAGCGACAGCTGTATTGATGCCTGCTATCGCTTGGACTATCTTCGCTACCACATCAAATGACGCTCTTGCATACCAAATGATTTTTGCTCTTGCTATCGCCGCTATCTTATCTGCTTTGTTTTTCGCCAAAGTCACCATGAAAACAAGTGAAACGTTTCTTCTGAGACAAACCTGGCAGACGCTACGCAAAACACCCGGCTTTCTTGCGTTAGGAGGATACAGCACAATTTCAACTGCCGTAGTGCGAGGCGCAATAGTTACGCCACTATTACCCTTCTTGCTTGTTGACTTACTTGAAGGAACAACGCAATTTACGATGGTCGAGACCATAACCCAATGTAGCGTTATTCTCATTAGTGTCACTTTCGCACGTTATCAAAAAAATGCTGACCGCATAGTTTCTATGGGGTACGTCGCGTTATTTTTGATAGCTACAGGTTTGTTTATGCTTTTCTTTGAAGCATCACTTTTCACCTATGGCCTTTATCTTGTGCTCAACATTACTGGAGCCTCAGCCATGGCTATTTCTTGGAGCACTATCTCATACAACTTTGTCTCGCATACCCCTACGATTGCCCAACAAGATGTTGAATATATCGTTATACGGGAATTCTTTGGTTTAAGCGGCTACACGGCAACCTTTGTGTTTCTCTACTTTTTTGACTCGCTCACGCTTGAAGCACTACGGCCGTTGCTGTTTACGCTTCTTCTTGGACTTGTAGTTTCAGGTCTGCTTTACAAGCGCCTTGTCAAAGCTTTTGCTATTTAGCACTGCCAAAGTAATACCGTGCTAGCTGACCACAAGCTATCTCCGCTTTTAGAAGAGTTGTGTTGTCACTAAAACAATAGGGCGAGTGAAATCGAGGATAAGCGGGATTAACGTTAAGATTCCCATAACACCAACAACACCATAGGTGAGAGGAACTAGTTTATTTGCATCAGCATGATATGGCTTGTTACTAATGCGGCTGCGAATAGCTTCATAGGTTGCAATCGCAGCATGCCCACCATCAAGTGGCAGCAGTGGCACAAGGTTAAAAATGCCCACAATGATATTGAACATTATGAGCATACCGATAGGCATCGACCAATCTAGGTCTGGATCACCAGCGATTTTCACAACACCAACAATCGATGTAGGCCGTCCCGCTTCTGGGTCGTCAACAGACACCTCCCCACGAGTTCCGATATTCGAAACTGCTGTAGAGAAACCTTCCGGGACACGGCTCATCCCTTCAGGGATGCTCATAAACGCAGAACCATAGAAAGTAACGCCCTCCCACACTCCTGGTCGTTCACGCTGAGTAAACGATGGCCCGACACCAAGAAAGCCATATTCTGCGTCGGGGTCTGTTCTATCAGTGAAAATGTTCTCAGGCAGCAGCGCACCATATGAACGCTGCTCTGGCGGTGTAACCCTGCTTGCCAACGCAACCGATGAGGTAATTATTTCGCCATTACGCTCAACTTCAAGTGTAACTTCTTTCCCAGGGTTAGCCCTAAGATACGTACTCATATCGCTAAAGTTTGCCGATTCAATACCATCAACTGACACTATTGAATCGCCGAGCTGCAACCCAGCTTCTGAAGAAGGAGCAGCTTTTTCGGTGCCATCTGGAGATTCAAGAACACTAATTTCGCCTATCTCCCAGGCGCCTGCTCTATCAGGAAACCCAACAGCGGCAAACAAAACAATCGCAAGAACAAAAGCTTGGATGAAATGCATTATCGAACCTGCTGTAATCACAAGCATACGTTTTGGGTAGCTTTGATTCATATATGCCCTTGGCGCGTCTTGCTCATCACACGGGTCTAAATTATTCATCCCGATAATCCGCACAAAAGCACCTAACGGCAACAGTCGAATCCCATATTCTGTTTCGCCTCGTTTAAACGACCAAAGCCTTGGCCCCATAAAAAGAAAAAACTGTGTAGCTTTCATCCCTGTCCATTTTGCAGTTGCGAAATGCCCTAGTTCATGCAAAAAGATAGAGATCAAAATACCAAAAATGATTAGAACATAGCGGACATCAGCGAACACCCACAGCGCAATAAACAGCGCAGCAATAACAACTAGCCCTATGGGGTTTGATTTGACTTCGTCTTCGTCCAACTCTTTGGGCTCGCGCATGAGCCACGGCGCTTTATCATCGCTTTCAGGAGCAGCAACGTTGTGCTCACCACTTTGTTTTTTCCGCATCATTCACTTCCAGTCTCTTACGAGCCTAGCTGCAACTCTTCTTGCTTCAGCATCGGCAGCTAGCACTTCTTCTAAACTAGTTGCGTCTAAAGGCTCGCAAGACGTTATAACCTTTTCAACCAGCGTAGGTATTTCGATCCACGCTATCTTTTCGGAAAGAAACGCCTCGACAGCTACTTCGTTCGCAGCGCTTAACCATGTTGGAGCCACGCCTCCTACTGCAGCAGCTTCATATGCCAGAGTAAGGCATGGAAACAGTTCACGGTCTGGCGCTTCAAAATCGAGACGCATAGTTTGTGACCAGTCGATCGAGCCATAGGGCTGTGTAAGGCGATCAGGGTACGCTAACGCATAGCCGATCGGGAGCTTCATGTCAGGCATCGATAGTTTAGCGATCGTTGAACCATCGCAATACGTAACCATAGAATGCACAACAGACTGAGGGTGAACTACAACTTCGATATCTTCTAGTCCCAGCCCGTACCCTAAAGTGCCTGCTGGTGTGCCATAGAGCTCATAGGCTTCGATAACTTCTAAGCCTTTATTCATAAGCGTTGACGAATCAATTGTTATCTTTGGCCCCATCGACCATGTTGGGTGATCCAAGGCATCAGCGACAGTTACTGCCTCAAGCTGATCACGACTATATCCTCGAAACGGTCCCCCTGATGCTGTGACTTGCAATCTCGACACACGAGAATCAACCGTATTTGCACGCAAGCATTGATGAATTGCTGCATGTTCGCTGTCAACGGGGATCAGCTCTGCTCCTGGCGTACAGCGAGCTTTCTGCACAACAGGGCCTGCTGCAATCAGTGACTCTTTATTCGCTAACGCTAACCGTTTGCCTGCCTGCAAACACCCCAACGTAACTGGCAAACCAGCGAAACCGACGACACCGTTAACGCTGACATCGGCAATACCAGCAAGTTCGCTAAGCGCCTCAGTAGAGACAACCTCGACCGAACTACCAATACGATCTTTGCATTCTTTAATTTTTGTTTCGTCACTAAGCGCAACTGTCTGCGGCGAGAACTCTCCGATTTGCTCTAGCAACAAGTCCATCTTGTGGCCGCTAGCAGCCAGCACAGCCACATCATAGTTGTAATCGCTCTCAGCGATCACTTCGAGGGTCTGAGTTCCTATCGACCCCGTAGACCCAAAAACTCCAACTGTTGTCATATCCCTGCCTCTTTATTGCTAAAAGCTGCGTATATAGACATTCCCTTATATCAAGCCGAATAGTGTAGCGGTGTAATAAGCCCCAGGGAGAGCAAAGAGTAAGCCATCGATGCGATCGAGTATCCCGCCATGACCAGGCAAAATTGTTCCCATGTCTTTAATATTTAGATCACGTTTAATGAGCGACTCGGCTAAATCCCCGACCATTGCCATAAGCCCAACGATTGCACCAAACGCTACCGCAGCAGCAAAATCATCAGAGAAAACAAAGCCGTCTACAGGGGCAAGAGCCAGGAGGAACCCAACGAACATAGCGCCTAGGAACCCTGTGATTGTCCCCTCCCATGTTTTGTTTGGGCTGGCGACATGAAACGGTGTCGAGCCATATGCCTTACCACCGAAATACGCCATGATGTCTGAAGCGGCCGTTACTGCAATTGTCGCTGCAATAAGTTGACGGCCTACTGAAGAGTTCTCTGTTGCCGCATTCGTCTCTAGATAAAGCATTAAACCAGCGAAGCCAGCCAACCCACCAATCCAATAGAGGCCCATAAGCGTCAAGCTCAAGTTAAGCACAGGGCGTTCATTATCGGCTCCGACCAAATACCATAACGCCCCAAATACAACGGTGAGCCCGAGCACTAGTGGAAAAGCTGAATCGCCTCGATAGAAAGCGGCAGCTGGCAGCGCAACCGTGCCGACAAGCCCAAGCAAAGTCGCAGGACGCAGTTTTGCCGAACGCATAGCAGTATAGAACTCTGCAACAGCTAGCAGAGCAATAAGCCCCACAAGCAGGAGCGTCGCCTCAGCACTAAAAGAAAGTGCGGCGACTGCAAGGCAGGCTAAGGCTGCCCCAACTGCTATAGCCACAGGCAGGTTACGCCCGCCCGAATCTGGTATGATTGTTCTTTGTTCAGGCTCTAGCTGCACCTGCGTTGTAGTATCAATTGCGGTTAGCTCTATTTCTTCAGACTCGGTAACTGTTTCAAAAATTTGCTCGTCGGCAGGATTACTATCAACAATTTTTCCTGCCTGAGTAGCCTGCAACCGCGTTCTCGAAGTTGCTTTCTTTTGTTGACTTGCTGTTTCCTTAGCTATAGAAGAACGCTTAGCACGTTGCGTAGGCTCTGCTTTTGTTGCGGACGCAGCTACTCTCTTCTGTTCTACTTTTTTTGCTTCTCTCGTAGGTGGAGATACCTTAGCCACAGGAGCAGTCTTTTTAGAAGCTCCTTCACGCACTTTTGTAGATTTTAGTGGTCGTTTAGCACGCTCAACAGGGTTTTTTCTAGCAGGACGTTTCCTCTTGGGCGTTTCAACAACAGCTTCTTTACCAAATACCTCAGTAAGATCTGGGCCTGTCCAATCATCGTCGTCAGGGTTGTTTTGCCAGCTCGGCCCTGACCACAAGTCTGTGGCATCTTCTTTCGCAGGTGCTGCTTTCGCCGTCCAGTCAGGCAGACCAGCAGCGGCCGCCTCTGCAGCAGTTTGTTCTGCTTTCGTAGGCGGACCAGACATAACAGGATCGCCTGGGACGTCAGGAAATAGATCCGATCCAGGGTCGACTTTCTTATTTTTTACCATGATGATGAACTTTCCTTACAACGTACAAACGTTAAACTTCTAGAAGCTCTTCCTCTTTAGCTGTTAGAGCTTTGTCTACAGAAGTTTCGTTTTTCTGTGTTAACGTATCTAAGTCTTTTTCAGCCCGCACTAGCTCATCAGAGCTAAGCTGACCATCTTTTTCAAACGCCTCTAATTCTTTTCGCCCATCACGCCGAATATTTCTTAGAACCACACGAGCCTCTTCAGCCATTTTCCGCACTAACTTCACAAGCTCCTTGCGACGCTCTTCAGTAAGCGGTGGAAAGTTAAGACGCAACGAACGCCCATCATTCGATGGCGACAAACCTAAATCAGATTGTCGTATCGACTTTTCGATGGCTTCAATATTTGTTGCGTCGTGTGGAGTCACAAGAAGCTGACGAGATTCAGGTACAGAAACAGATGCAAGTTCTTGCACTTTCATCTGCACGCCATATGCCTCAACAGTAAGCTTCTCGACAAGTTGTGGAGCGGCACGGCCGCTGCGCACAGACGCAAACTCGCTGCGCGCATGATCGACGGCTTTACCCATTCGCTCACCTGCATCGTCTAGTGCTAACTCTATAATTTCACTCATTCAACTATAGTACCTATAGATTCGCCATTTAAGAGGCCTTTTAGATTACCTTCACCCATTAAATCAAAAACAACTATCGGTAAATCGTTTTCTTTAGCGTGTGTTATAGCTGTTGAGTCCATCACTCGCAGATCTTTATTCAGAATATCTAGATAGCTTAGTTTGTCAATTTTGCTAGCAGAACTATCTTTGCGAGGGTCAGCGGTATAGATGCCATCAACACCGCCATGTGTGCCTTTTAGAAGCACATCAGCATCGATTTCAACGGCACGAAGCGCAGCTGTTGTGTCAGTTGTAAAGAAAGGGTTACCTGTACCAGCAGCGAAGATAACGACACGGCCTTTTTCAAGGTGGCGAATTGCTTTACGACGGATGTATTCTTCAGCAACTTGTGGCATACGAATAGCTGACTGCAAGCGTGTTTGAATATTTTTTTGTTCAAACACGTCTTGTAGGGCTAATGCGTTCATAACCGTGGCGAGCATACCCATGTAGTCTGCTTGTGCTCGTTCGATGCCACCAGCAGCACCCGTTAGACCACGCCAGAAGTTGCCGCCTCCAACGACGATCGCAACTTCAACGCCTAGCTCTTCACGGACTGCTATAACGTCTTCAGCGATGGTATCAATAACTTTGCCATCGATACCAAATGACCCTTCACCAGCAAAAGCTTCACCAGATAGTTTAAGTAAAACCCTTTTCCATTTTGGCTTTGGTGCTTGAGACATACGACTTCCTTACTAGACAGCTAGTAAAGCTTAGCGCTTTATGCTCCTACCGAAGCCAATACAAACTTTTTAATTTGACCTTTTCCAAGCTTAGATGCCACGGTTTCTTTTTCACCGAAAAGACCTTGCTCTAAAAGAACCCGCTCAGAAAGCCAAGAGTTAACTCGACCTTCAACGATTTTATCCCATGCTTGTTCTGGTTTACCTTCTGCTTTTGTTATTTCAAGAAGCGATGCTTTTTCTTTTGCAATATCTTCAGCAGGAACTTCTTCACGGCTAAGGTATGCAGGTTTTGCAAAAACAACATGCATAGCTACTTCTTTAAGAAGTTCTTCCGCTACATCTTCACCTTGCACAAGAACTGCAGCAGTACCACCAGCATGAACATATGAAGATACGGTGCCTTCGCTCTTCTCAAACCTCGCAACAGCACCCACTTCAATGTTTTCTTTAATAGCGAGTTTCAGATCTTCAAGTTCTGAATCTTTTTCTGAAACAGCAGCTTCATTTTTTTCTGCGACAAGCTCGGCTAGCGTTTGCGCCATTTTAACAAAGTCACCTGATTTAGCAGCAAAGTCAGTTTCTGATTTAAGGTGAACCAAAGACACTGCTGCGTCGTTTTCAGCAACGGCAACGATACCTTCGGCATTGTCTCTGTCTGTGCGTTTCGCAGCTTTAGCAAGACCCTTTTCACGCAATATTTGCACAGCAGCTTCAAAATCGCCATCAGATTCTGTTAGCGCTTTTTTTGCGTCCATCATGCCAGCGCCTGTCGCTTGACGTAGTTCTTGTACTTGTTTTGCGGTTACAGCCATATGTGTATTTCCTCTTCAAACTAGATTGGTTAAAAAATTTATGCGTTAGAACGATTAATAGCAGGAGGCAGCAAAGGCTGCCACTTCTGACTATTTTTCAGCTGGAGCTTCTGCTGGAGCTTCAGCAGCTACGGTTTCCGCTTCAGCTTTAGGGGTAGCAGGAGCAGCTTTTTTCTTCGCTACCTTAGCCTTCGGTTTTGCAGCAGCTTTAGGCTTCTCTGTTGTGGTTTTCGCTACTTTAGCTTCACGTACAGCAGCAGCGTTTGCGGCAGCTTCTTTCGCTTCAGCTTGTTGAGCATCAACAGCAGCTTGCTGTTCAGGCGTTCGTTGCACCTGTTGCACCTGTGCCGAAACGCCAGATTTGCGAGCGTTCATAAGCTTGCCTTCTGCGACAGCTTCAGAGATAACACGAGTCATCAATTCAGTGGAGCGAATAGCATCATCGTTACCTGGAATTGGATAGGTAATAAGGTCAGGATCACAGTTTGTGTCTACAACAGCAACAACTGGGATGTTTAGCTTGCGTGCTTCGGTTACAGCAATGTGTTCGTTGATTGTGTCAAGAACAAAAACAACACTTGGTGGTTTTGCCATTGTTTTAATTCCACCGATGTTACGCTCTAGTTTTTCAAGCTCGCGGGTATATCGCAGCGCTTCTTTTTTAGGCATATTCTCAAAATCGCCAGCCGAGCGCATACGTTCATATTCAAGCATTTTACTTACACGTTTTGAAATAGTCTGGTAGTTGGTGAGCATGCCACCGAGCCAACGCTGATCGACATATGGCATACCGACAGACTGAGCAAATCTTTTAATAGGATCTTGCGCTTGTTTTTTTGTGCCGACGAAAAGCACAGAGCCACCATTGGCGACACTGTCACGAACAAATACGTATGCCTTTTCGATACGGCGCAGTGTTTCTTCAAGATCAATAATATAAACACCGTTTTGATCACCATGGATGAAACGTTTCATCTTTGGGTTCCAACGCCTTGTTTGGTGACCAAAATGGACACCTGCTTCTAGCATTTGCTTCATTGTGACAACAGCAGTCATGATTTCCTCCGGTTAGTACATCTTGACCGAACTCATACAGAGACCGTGGATTAAGTCAAGAGCAACATAAATAGTCTAGATTTTCTAGACCTGAATACTCTAACAAAAATACTGCCTAATTGCACAACTCTTCCCAAAACCGCACCAACAAATAAAACCAGCCCTACAACCTCAACACAGAGGACCCTTCACGTCTTCGAAATAGAAGCAATGACCAACATCTATCATGGAGGGAAATCAACGATTACGCTACCGCTTCGGTTTGCATATTTTTCAGGCGTGAACGAAGCTGCAGAACTGCTTTGGTATGAATCTGACAAATGCGACTTTCAGTAACATTGAGCACTTTGCCGATTTCTGAAAGTGTTAGATTTTCGTAGTAGTAAAGCGTCAATACTATTTTTTCTCGCTCTTTCATCGAGTTAATCGCATTAGCCAACAACTGGCGAGTTTCTAACTTCTCATACACCCGACCAGGGCTTTCACTTTTGTCAGCCAACGTGTCGCCATAGGTGAGGCTTTCTGTGCCGTTAAATGAAAGCATTTCGTCTAGAGCAACAATACCGAGCGAACTGATTTGAGAATACAGGCCGTTTAGCTGCACAAGCGTCATACCTAACTCATCTGCTATTTCGTCATCGGTTGGCGCTCGATGTAGCTTTGCTTCAAGCTTAACCATAGCTTTTTCGACTTTTTTCGCTTTCCCACGCACTGATCGTGGCACCCAGTCTATAGAACGCAACTCATCAAGGATCGAACCTTTAATACGTGAAATTGCATAGGTTTCAAATTTAAACCCTCTTTCAGGGTCAAACTTTTTAATTGCGTCTATAAGACCAAACATGCCATAACTGACAAGGTCCGACTGGTCAATGTTTTGCGGCAACCCTGCCGCTACCCTACTGGCAACATATTTCACCAAAGGAGAATAAAAAACTATGAG
Source organism: Acidimicrobiales bacterium (assembly GCA_020629155.1). Lineage (GTDB taxonomy): Bacteria > Actinomycetota > Acidimicrobiia > Acidimicrobiales > SZUA-35 > JAHDDW01. The sequence goes on from JAHDDW010000001.1 coordinate 32,729, forward strand.
TTCATCACGATCTGCTGGGTTCGCTTTTGCTTTAAAACGTTCCCAGGTTTCTTCGACCTGAATGTTTTTATCTAAGACTTTTTCTTTTGCCACGGTTCCCGCCAAGGTTTGTGAATTGGGTCTTTGAACAGGCCCATCCACAGTCAAGGAACCCCGCTCCCACTCTCCGTCGGAGCTTTGCCACTTAAAGTGAGGAACTTGGTTTGATTTTTTATTACTTTTTTCTACCTTGGCAGGTTTAAAATCAAGTTCACGCAAATAACGATCTCGTACAGCAACAGTCATAGAAGAATCGTAGGCCATAAGCATCACGCAGTGGGCCATCAAGGCAAGCAAAGCGTTGAGCCGTCACACCGCAAATCACCTGCCACAACCAATTGCTGCACTTGCGCCATGACCATATGGACTGGCAAACCAAGTGACATAACAAGACTGTCCATGTGAACATCGCCTGCTCCCACTTCACCCAAAATGCGACTAGCTAGTTCGCTTCTGGTGATGCCACTAGTAGCGCTGGCCAATGTGCCTGCATGAACAGCTTCTGGCACAACTTTTTTATGTGTCATCGCCCAGCCCAATTCTGTGTAAACATCAGAAGCTTCGCAAACAGGGACAGCACCATCTTTTAGCAACGCGTTAGAACCAATCGCAGCTGCGTTAAGCGCCGAACCTGGCACAACCATCACAGACTTATCGCGAGCCAATGCCTCATCGACAGTCAATAACGAACCACCTTTAGCATGTGACTCAACGACAACAACACCAGCAGACAACCCAGCAAGCAATCTGTTTCTTGCTGGGAATCGCCACTTTTCTGGCTTTGCTCCTAAAGGGTTTTCGCTAATCAACAGCCCTTTTTCTTCAACATCTCGCCACAAAGAAGCATTCTTTTTAGGGTATATAACGTCTAAACCCGTACCTACAACAGCTAGTACTCGACCGCCAGCAGCTAAGGCACCTTTATGGCTAGCCCCATCGACGCCTAACGCTAAGCCGCTAACTGTCGTAACATTCGCCGTCGCAAATGCTTCACCCAGTAGGTACGCCATTTTTCGTCCCACGCTAGAACAACGACGGGTACCAATAACAGCAACTTTGCGTGAACTAGCAAGCAGTTCAATAGCTCCTTTATAAAACAGCAACGAAGGAGGTTCAATGTCATCATGAAATGGCCAAGCGTTATCTTGCGGCAACAGAATAGAAACACCACACTCGTCATATTTTTGAGCTAATGACTCTATGCACAACTGCCTTGATGCGTTGCGCCAACGCAGAAGCAACTTCTGGTTTATCCCCTTAGGAACTTTACCAGAGGCCACACTGTTCAGTGAGCCTTTGCGTAATTTCTCTAATGCATCAGATGGACGATATTGTGCCGTCAACCAACGTAACCTGGCGGGCCCCATACCAGGCAACGAGGCTAACGCAGCCAACGTAATTCTGTCAGTATTCATCGTTATTCCTCCCAAGAATTGATGGCAAAGACGCTCGCAGCCCCAACGCTGAACTTGCCACATCAGCATCTATCATTTCGCCTGTGCCGAGTAAATCTGCAATTGTGCAGGCAACAGATCGCACTCTTTTTAGACCTCGACCCGTTAAAGAACCATTTTCAAGAGCTTTACGAAGCAACGCTTTTGCGTCATCAGTCAAAGGGGCATACCGCTGCAGTTGGCTAGAAGTCAACTCGGCGTTGCTGCGAACCCCACGAGCCAGCGCTTTTTGCCTTGCTTTAGCGACTCTTACACGAACCACTTCGCTAGATTCACCCGAACCAGGTTCGAAAAGCAGCTCAGGTGTTGGCGGCTGCACTTCAACACGTAGGTCAAAGCGGTCAAGCACAGGACCAGACAAGCGCCGAGAATAACGAGCCCGGGCAGCATCGCTGCAACGACACCTCCCAGTCGCGCCACCTTCGCCGCAAGGGCACGGATTCATCGCAGCAACCAACAAACAACGAGACGGCATCGTCGTAGCTTTTACCGCTCTACTAATTCGCACAACACCCTCTTCTAGAGGTTGACGCAACGCATCAATAACTTTGACGGGATACTCCCCTAACTCATCAAGAAACAACACGCCGCCATGAGCCATCGAAATCTCGCCAGGCCGCAGCACTCTAGTGCCTCCGCCAATCATCGCCACAGGAGAAACCCCATGATGAGGAGCACGAAACGGTGGGCGTTTCACTAAACCTCCGGCAGGAAGCACCAGCCCAGCAGCCGAATGTATCTTGGTGACTGCCAGCGCATCTTGAGCGTCTAAATCTGGCAGCAAACCAACGAGCCGATTCGCTAACATTGTTTTGCCAGACCCAGGCGTGCCAACCATCAAAAGATGATGACCACCAGCAGCCGCCACCTCAAGAGCCCATCGCACCATTGGCTGGCCAAGCACATCAGCAAAATCTTTCTCGTCTCTATACTCTTCTTCCTCGCCGTCAGGTTCGATCACAGGAGCGAGAGGCTCTAAACCTACAAGACTCGCAATAAGTGAGCCAAGCGTTTCGTTGCACCGCACATCGCCATCGCACACAGCCGCTGCTTGACGCCCATTTTCACACGGCACAAACACTGCAGGAGCGTCAATAGCTCCTGCAAGACAGACAACTGCTGGCACTGTGCGGATTGACCCATCTAAACCTAATTCGCCGATAGCTCCTACGTTCGCGATAGCTTCAGGCGGCACTTGCTTCGATGCGACAAGCACTGCTAAAGCAATCGGCACATCCAAAGCGGCGCCTTCTTTGCGTAATCCTGCAGGAGCCAGATTGATAGTTATTTTTCTATTCGGCCATTTAAAGCCGCTTGAAGAAATAGCCGCGCGAACACGATCACGCGACTCACGACACGCATTATCTGGCAAACCAACCAGATTATAGCTAGGAAGACCATTTGCGATATACACCTCTACAGCCACAGGAAGGCCTTCAACCCCCTGCAACACGGCGGAAGACACCGACGCCAACATACAAAAACTCCAATAAGAATTAGGAAATTGCGTTGGCTTTCGCCACAAAAAGGTGGCCGAAACCACGAGTAGCTACAAGGTACTACAAGGGTGTGACACTCTTGTAAAACCGCTATTCAAGCGCGACAGCAGAGAAGTACTAAAGGGCATCTCTAAAAATTATAGATACCCCACTGTATATCCGCTGCGCTCGGCGCATTAGCACGCAACTTTTAGCGGTTTTCTAGGAAAACGTTTCAGCAGAGAAGTAATAAATAGAGAGGAAAATAACCAGTAACCTTGTTTGCTTACTCTGATGGGCACAGAACTTACTCGGCAACATAAACGAATTATCACGAGACATGCTTTGTTTATCTACGCCAGAGACAGCTTTCGACTTTTCTCTAACATCTACCTTTTTGATCAGTCAGATGGCGACCTTGCTGTTATCGCCACGTACAACATTGTGTTTCTCGCAACGCATCTTGTGACCTTCTACCTTTTTGCTCCTTGGCTTCAGAAAGGCAAAGGCACCATCATACTATTTTCTTCTTTTATCGGGCTTGCAGCAACCACTGGAGCTGTTCTTGCCTTAGGAGATAACACAGTCGATTATTACATCGCAGTTGCTTTAGCTTTCGGCGTTTTCAACGGCCAATACTGGCTAATTCTTCATAGCGAATCGCTCACAAGCACTACAGAGCAGCAACGAGCCTCATTCTTTTCTTACCGTCAAGGTTTCCAACTCGCTGCAATGTTTCTAACCCCTTCACTCGGCTGGATCGCATTTCAGCTTTCCGATTCACAAGAAGTTGCCTATCAAATTATCTTTTTTACGGCAATCGCCGCGTTAGGCATAACCATGTTTTTTGCTAACGTTGAAATAGAATCTAAAGAAACATTACAACTTCGTTTTACTGCAAAAACCCTTGTACGAACACCTGGGTTCTTCTCTCTCGCAACCTTTACAACAATAACGTTAGGAGTTTCACGTGGAGCGTTAAACACTCTTGTTCCTTTCCTACTCGTCGATCTTCTTGACGGAGAATCGGGTTTTGCTGCTGTTGAAACTATCGTGCAACTTTTTGCTATAGCGATGAGCTTTGTTTTTGCGCGATACAAACGAAACACACAGCACATTTCGACTATGGGGTACCTCACGTTTGCTCTTTTTGCTATAGCATACCTTGCGCTCTTTTTTGGTTCCTCTCTTGTGACCTATTCTATTTATCTAGCGTTACGGGTTGTAGGTTCAACGACGTTGAATATTTCTTGGAACACAGTTACCAACGATTTTTCTTCTCAGAACTCATACGTATCGCAACAAAGCATCGAGTTTATTTTGATACGCGAAATATTCACTATGAGCGGCTTCATTATAAGTTTCTCATTGCTTTACTTTCTTGACACGCTGACGTTAGCGGCGCTGCAACCATTACTCACAGTTTTTCTCATAGGCACAGCTATTGCAGCCTTCGCTTTCCGTAATCTTTTAAAAAGCTTGGCAGTTGCCAAGGAGCCAACGCCCTAGTATCGCTGTTGTACAACCAACTTGGATTAGGCGCAAGGTCTTACCATTTGGTGCGGAAAAATAATGTTTGCGTTAACCGAGCGTCTTGCTTCGTTTCGCCGAATCCTGATCCTGCGCTATGCCAAACACTTTCACGAAATAACACTAACCGATTAAACACATTATCGATAGAGAGATACGGTTCGAAATTAGACTTGTCTTCACCTTTATAAAAAACCACGTCTGTCTTGCCAGTACATGAACCAGAGTTTTTCTCTCGCCAAATTGTTGTGCCAGACGCTTTTGTGGGAGCTGGCGAAAGATACACTATCGCAGACCAACCATAGGGAAACACGTCACCAGGTTTACAATGATGATGAATAGAAGCTGATTCGCCTGACCACTCATCACTTAGAAGATGAAAAACTCCGTTCCATCCATCACCACTTGTTGCCCATGAACTGCGATCTATAGGCTGCTGCACTATCGCTTCACATTGTGAAAGTAGCTCTAATGGAGCATAACGAAACCCTACAAATGGGTTCTTTACTGGCGCACCTTCATATCGCAACAACGATGTTGAACGCCACGCCCCGTCACTTTTCGCCCCAGGGACATAGTCGACATAGGTTTGTCGCAAAGCCAGCGCACGAATAGCAGCAGGATCGGAATAAAAATTGTCAACAATAATAAGACTTATAGAATCTGACCGATAGTGGCAAGACGGCAATGTTTTACGATCATTCATTGGAAAAAATGCTACCTACTGCGCTATAAAAGGTTTGTATGACAGCAACGCACTGGTCTGGCTGCTCAAGGTGAGCGCTGTGACCTGCTGCTGCGATAGTTATTTGCTGCCCATTTGGCATTATGTCAGCAAGTTCTTGCGCCAGGGCAACATATTTCGCATCGCAGCCCCCTGCTAAAGCGAACAACGGAACTTCTACTTCTTTTAAACGCTGCCAAAGCGGCTCTTGCACGCCAGTGCCTCGATAACGCAAACAAGCAACTAGACCATCGATTCTATTTGTCATACGGGCAGACTTCGCTTGCATCTTCACATCAAGATTTGCAAAAAGATCGAGTGCAAACCAATCATCAAGAAAAGCATCAAGCCCCTGGGATACAAGCTTTTCGGCCGTTGCAGTATCTTGTTTTTGACGCTGCTGCCTTTGTGACACGTCACGTATCCCAGGGTGTGTGCCAATAACAACCGCAGCTCGCCAATACGAAGCATCGTCAAGAAGTGTATGCAACGCAACTCGCCCTCCCATCGAATAGCCAACAAGTAAACAGCTTTGTTTCTTGACATATGGTGCCACCGTTTCGTTCACGAGCTGTGCAGTTTCATCGAGTGAAGCCTCATCATAGGCAGCAGATGTTTTACCATGGCCTGGCAAGTCGACAAGCAAAATATCGAAATGCTGCCGAAGAGCGTCGGCGAAATTCCCCCAACACAAACTGTTTTGCGTATATCCATGAAGCAGAACAGCTAACGGCCTAGTTGTTTGATAATCATTAGTTGAAGCAACAAATTGCGAAGATAAACCCATCATCTCTGATGCTATTGCATATAGTGACCGTATGAGCCCAACTGTACAAAAAAGCGCTCCACAAGATGTAGCCGCCACGTTCTGCGCAACCTTAGTTGATGAGTGGCAGCGAAGTGGCATAACAGCAGCCTTTGCCGCACCTGGGTCTCGCTCGACCCCTCTAGTGCTTGCAGTAGAGCAAAGCGATGCTATCGACCTGCATATGTTTATAGACGAACGATCAGCAGCTTTTGCGGCGCTAGGCTATGGCAGAGCAACAGACACCCCCGCTCTTGTTGTTTGTACAAGCGGCACTGCTGCCGCACATTTTCATGCTGCGGTGATCGAAGCGGACCTTTCGTCGATTCCTCTAGTTGTTTGCACTGCCGATCGTCCGCCTGAGCTTTGGGATATCGCGGCACCCCAGGCTATAAACCAAACACATCTCTATGGCCCATCGGTAAGGTTTTTTGCTGAACCTGGCGTACCTGACGCAGCAGCAAAACACACGTGGCGTTCGTTAGGGGCACGACTAGCCGCCGAAGCATATGGACGGCCAAACGCCGGCCCCGTGCATCTTAATTGCAGCTTTCGAGAGCCGCTTCTTGGCCAAGTGCAAACTCTGCCAGAGGGCAGGCCTCACAACGAACCGTGGGTTACAGCTTCGACAGCACAAACTATTGTTGCATCACAACAGCAGATAGATCAATGCGTTGCAGCGCTCTATCACCAAAAGAATAGTCGTCCAGGTGTTCTTATTGCTGGGCAAGGAACGAGCGACCCAGCTGCGGTGGTTGCATTAAGCGAGAAACTTGGCTGGCCGTTGCTTGCAAACCATCACTCTGGTTGTCGAAGCGACCAAGCGATCCTCCATTTTGATGCGTTGCTGCGCAATGAAAAATTTGCCACTACTTACAAACCTGACGTAATCCTACGTTTTGGAGAGCCCCTGACAAGCAAAGCGCTAGCGCAGTGGGCCTCGCAAGCAGACACTCAAATCGTAGCGACCAATGGTCGTTGGAGCGACCCGACACATAGCGCATCACTATTCATTCCCGAAAACGGCGCTGCCACTGGGATTTTTTCAGCGCTCGCTTTACGTTCGCTGAAAAAAAGCGTGTGGGCAAGCAAGTGGCATGCTGCTGATAACCAGTTACGTAGTAAGCTGGCGGCCATCATTGAGGCTACGCCGCAGCTACGTGAAACCGACGTTATCAGACATTGCGTTGCAACTAGCAAACCAGGCAGCGCGCTTGTGGTTTCTTCGTCTATGCCTATCCGAGAGCTAGAATGGTTTGGTCCAGCTCGGCAAGATATAACTGTATATGCAAACAGAGGTGCCAACGGAATCGATGGCATCATCGCGACTGCAATCGGCACTGCTCTCAGCGGTAAGCAGACAACGCTGCTTATCGGCGACATCGCCTTTTTGCACGATTGTTCTTCACTTGTCGGGCTTGCCAAACGTAACCTGCCGCTAACGATTGTTGTTCTCGACAACAGCGGTGGGCAAATTTTTTCTCACCTGCCGCAAGCCGCTGCTTTAGACAACGCGCAATTTTCTCGACTTTTTGTTACACCACATGATTGTGACATTGCTGCACTCTGTGACGCACACGGAATCGAGACTTTTTTGGTTAAAGCAAAGAAGGACTGGCCAACCGACACACAACGAACATCAGTGGTTGTTGCACAACTAGAGACTACCGATAAAGACATGCACCAGCTATTGTACGAGAGCGCTGCCAACATTATCTAGTCGCAGCTACGAAAGACTAGCAGCTTGCGAAATCACCAGCTCAGCTACGATCTGAGATGACCGCTTTAAACTGATTCTTTATCGACTGCATCAGCAGAAGAACGAACATCGATTACCGCTTGCTCCTTAACCGCTTTTGGACGACCTTTATACATTGTTTTCGGCGCTGGAGTATGCACAGTCTCATCAAAGAGTTCAACAGGTCCTAAGTCAATATCTGGGTTAGGCTCGTCTGGGTTTCCACCAGCTTTGATCACTTTGCGAAGCTCATTGGAGGTGAAGGCCACATACACCATAGTACGAACATCGCGATCTGAAATTTCGCCCTCGGTAGAAAGCATTCCTTGCTCGATCAATGTAGAGATCACTTCAAGTTCACCTGTTTTGATAGCAGCGTCTATGGTTGAAGCAACTTCAACACTTTGACCTTCACGCAAATCAATAATAGGAGCCAACGCCTCAGACACTGTTGGCTTTGCAAGCTCTTCCTCTGTTTCCTTAGGTTCTAAACGACCTAAACTTTTCACATTGCCTTCAGCGTCAAGCAAAGAAACAACCTTGACTTCAGAGTCGCCAGCAAGCTGCTCTTGCATAATCGGTTCTAGATGCTCCAACTCGGCTTCTAAACTAGCAAACAGATCTTTATCAGACTTAAAAATGTCTTCGACAACTATGGCTTCATTAGTGAGATCTTGCCCTTCAGCCACTTCTGTCGACGCTTCAGATTCTGCGTCTTCATCAGGCCAGCTATGCCCCTCATCGTCAGAGACAGAGTCGATTAGGGTTGGAAGCGATACATCATCAGTTATTTCTGCTTTTTCGTCAAGGTCGCTATCAAGCAGCATGTCTTCTTCTTGGAAAATTGAGGGAATAGTTTCACTCACGTCACTAACCAGCACTTCACTTGTGGCAGCATCTTCTTCAAGCGAATCACTGCCTGGATCGATTTCCATATCAACAAATATGCCATCAGGGTCTTCTGAAAAGTCAGAGTCTGAGAAATAAAAATCTTGAGGTGAACCGTCACCATCTGCTGTTGCCAACGCTCCAACTGCAACTTTTTGATCTTCGAACGCAACTCGCTGGTTCGAGGTACTCGTAACAGTATCCATAAACTCTGCTGTACTCACAGGAACCATCTGTGTTACGGGTTTCGCAACAGGACTATTAGATGACACTGCCATAGTCATATCACGAAAGCTATTGCTTGAAGTGGCTGTTGCTTTCATAGCGTCATCAGTTTGAAGACGCAAATCGCTTATAACATAGATCCCAAGCGCAGCTACAACTACCGCTGTTAGGAACCTTACCAGTAGCTGGTCACCACTATTAAGCGCACCTGCAATGATTACCCCTAGAGCAATCAAAGCTACCAAAATAAACACTCCAGAAAGAACACGTTTTGTCATTGATTTTGCCTCCACGCAGACCACACTAGATCGTTTATTTACCGCTTGCATAGTCTTTTTTGAAGCCACAAAAAGCATCATTCAGCTTGCTAATTCTAGGTGTTGCAAGCTACTACTAGAAGGACGTGAGAAAGAGTCTCTCCTGCAAAGAAAACTCCAAAGACAAACATCTTTATAGAACCAGATGTCATCTTCTTGAATCAATAGGTAAAAAATTATAGAAAAATATTTCCGAAGGCCATTTCTTGCAGGCAAGCCAACCCAAATCTCTAGACCTTAAAAGCTAACTGGTGTTAACTCAAGGTAGAGTCAAGATACGAGAAGACGTAACAGCACAATAAATTCCGATGGAGGCGCAACGTGAAGTTGCAAGGTAAGAACTTAACAGCTCGGCTTCTCGTTGTGGCGTTACTAATCGGTTTCGTCTCACATATGCAACAATCGGGACTATACGCCGCACAAGAGAAGACAGACGCAGACAAGGTACAACAAGCTTTTAAAGATGCTCTTGCCAGAGAAAAGGCCAACGATCAGGCAATCAAAGACATCCGTAAACAAATATCTATAACAAAAACAGCGATCAGCAAAGCTGAGCAAAGCATTGCTGATGCAGATATTACGATCAACGAAGCAAGACGAGAAGTTGCTGGCCTAGATATTGAAATTGAGAACCTAGAGCAAGACTTAGCCATCAAAGCACTTGACGGTTTTATTTCATCATCGCTTACGCCACAAGAAGCAGATCTAAGCGACCTTTCGATCAGCAAAAACTTGGCCTACCAACGTAGCGAATTTTTCTTCGAGAAGTTAACCGACACTGAAGCAGACGCCGTTGAGCAATACCGTATTGCGCGACAAAACCGTGCCGTTGCACTCGGCAATGAGCTTAACGGAGAACAAATCAAAGCCAAAAACGAACAAGAACTTATCACACTTCAGCAACAAGAGAAAGAACGAAATGCAGAAGCCAAAGAGATTGAGGCTATTCTTGATGGACTAATAGAAGAAATAAAAGTACTAGACGAAGTTGAACAAGAAATACAATCCATAATCAAAGAACGAGCTACACAAGAAGCTATCGATGATGGAGCGCTAAGCTGGCCAGTTGACACCCCCTACATCACGAGCCCATATGGCTATAGAACCCACCCAGTGACTGGCCAACGCGGCAAACTTCATCGAGGCATGGATTTACGTGCCCGAACAGGCGCATCCATATATGCAGCAGCCGACGGCAAAGTTATTGCTGCCAACTATGCTGGCCGAGCAGGAAACCTTGTGATCATTGACCATGGCAGCGGGAAAACCACATACTATATGCATCTGTCTGCCTACAACACTAAAGTCGGCGCGACAATTAAGCGAGGCGATCTTGTTGGCAAAGCCGGAGCCACAGGATCTGTAACAGCAGCACATCTACACTTCGAAGTCCGAATAAACGGCGTAGCAGAAGATCCACGCAACCATATTATTGGAGCACAATAAAGGGCGCCTCTATTTTATTGCTTTTCTGCCCAAATACTCTGACGGAAACCCGCTAAAGCTGCGTATTAACGCGCCAAGCGCAGCGGAAATACCAATGACATCTATAATTTTTAGAGGTGTCTAAACCATCAAGTGTTTACACTCAGCGATCTATAAACCAGAAGCTCGCCCATATCTTCGATCATTTACTGGAGCAGATGACCTAGGACGGCGATACGTTGACGCTTCCAACGACTGCTTAATAAAATCTTCATCGTCGCCAGTAACTGCAAAAAGCACGTCTTTAGAATCTTCAAATAGCGTGTCTGTTTCGATAGCAACACCAGCAACGGTCTGCGAAGTTTCGTCACGGCTTTCGATTTTAGCTGCCATTAGCGCCGCTTCAATTTGAGCAACTTCATATGCCCCTACATGACAGGCATAAAATATATGACCAGCCAGAAAAGCAAATGCTGCAGCGAAGAAAAAAACAAACATTCCTTGAAGTGCGATCGCAGACATAAACGCAAAAAGACAAACCAGCGCTGATAAAAGCAACAAACGAAGCCTTTTCTGATGTATCAATTGTTCTTGCTTCATATCTGACAAATCTCTAAATCAACGACGTTGAATATAGCAGAAACCCTAGCGCAAAGAGCAAATTTTGTCCACTTTTTATATCGAATCTTAGAGTGTTACGCTGTAAGAAAGCCCTCAGCTGCGCACGGCTAGCCTATAAAGACGAACTAGAATCGCCGCTCTGTGTAACATCTTGCGTCCGCTTATACGTTCCAGCTCGGCCGCCAGATTTTTCCCAAAGCGCTATTTCACCGACAACCATCTGCTTATCGACTGATTTACACATGTCATAGATAGTTAAACCAGCAATTGAACAGGCCGTTAAGGCTTCCATTTCGACGCCAGTACGACCGATCGAATCAACAGAAGCTTCGACTTCGATGAAGTCGTCTTTTAAGTCAAAGTTAATAGTAATAGCGCTGATCATAACGCTATGACAAAGCGGCAAAAGATCTGACGTCCGCTTAGCCGACTGTATACCAGCAACCCTGGCCACAGCCAAAACATCGCCTTTATTTACCGCACCCCTAGCCACAAGCGACGTTGTTTCAGGTTGCATATAAACCCGTCCCCTAGCTACAGCCTTGCGATGGGAAGGCTCTTTAGGCGAAACATCGACCATTCTAGCTCGACCTAAGGGATCTAAATGTGTTAGCTCTCGTTCTGTCACCTATATAAATGTAGTGCAAAGTTATGACAGAAAGAAATCATCGCTCTATATTTTTTGACCATACCCTCAAAAGGTTCTCTCTGACCCCATCTCTCAACTATCTAAGAGAAGCACTTCAACCATCGCACCAGCACCAATTTCTTCAGCAGGTTGAAGACGGACTAAAGCATTGCTGTGCGCCAAGGCCGAAAGCTGATGTGACTGCTGTGCATCTAAGCGGAACACCTCAAGGCGGCCATCTACATACGAGGCTTTCGCCCTCTGATAATGAACTTTAGAATCAGAAGGCCTTGGGAAGCTAGAAACAGCTTTCGCTTTTACAATCGGCCTATCGACTTGCTCATACCCAGACATGTGCTTGAGCGCAGGAATAACAAGTAACTCGCTGCCGATCAAGGCGCTCACTGGATTGCCAGCTAAACCAAAAAATGGCTTCTCTTTATAGAGTCCGTAGACAAAAGGTTTTCCTGGCTTGATTGCCATCTGCACCCATTGCAAAGAACCTTTTACTGCAAGTGCAGATTTAATATGGTCGTGAGTGCCCATACTCACACCTCCAGAGGTAACGATCGCATCGCAACGTTTAGCAGCATCTTCGACCGCCTCAAGCACACAAGCTTCGGTATCCTTGATAGACCCAAGATCGATGGTTTCAAAACCAGCGTTGACAATAGCAGCGATCAAAGAAGTGCGGTTGCTATCACGAATCTGCCCACCGCTTGGCTGTTCTGCGGGGTCCACCAACTCATCGCCCGTTGAAAAAATTCCAACAACAGGTTTCTTATAAACAGAAACGGTTGTGATTCCCAAGCTAGCAAGCACGCCTAATGCAGCTGGGTTAAGAGCCATTCCAGGTTGCAGAACAGACTGACCTGCTTTAATTTCGCTGCCAATGTTACGAACAAAAGTAGTAGGTGAAGCAGAACGCAAGAGAAGCACTCGATTGTTTTCCACTACGCAGTCTTCGACCTTAACAACACAATCGGCACCTTTAGGCAACGGCGCTCCTGTCATGATAGGAGCGGCTGTGCCAGTAGAAACTTCCTGCGTTGCACAATCTCCCGCAGCTACCTCTTCAAGTAGTGCAAGAATCACGGGGGATTCTTGCGAAGCGCCCGTTGTATCTGCTGCCTTCACGGCAAACCCGTCCATAGACGAGTTAGCAAAACGAGGAATAGGTTCTTTGGCTAGTATCTCTTCTGCTAAAACATACTGAGAACTTTCAATAAGTCGGCGTTTAGTTTTTGAAGGCGCTGGCAGAAACGAAAGGAGATCAACTTTTACATCTTCAAGAGACAACATAGGTTTCACACTACAGATAACTATCTTTGCTTTCCGAGGAAATTGACAAAATAGATGTCATCAAGTAACAAAAGGTTGAGCAAATGATGTCAAATAGAAGACACTATTTATTAAAAAAGTTTTTTTTAAGGCAAAATAATTCCAAAAAATCCACTCAAATAAGCCCTTTCAGATAAAAACGTGACTAGAGTCACCAAATTCTAAGATAATCAAGAAATCGCAATTCTGTCCGTTAGCAGATAGAACAGAACATGTAAGTAAATGGTTTGGAGCAAGTTGTTCTGAACCAAACCTATGGGAGAAATTAAAATGAAACTATCTAAGATCGTAACAGCTGTCGCAGCAGCATCTCTATTCCTAGCAGCTTGTGGAAGCGATGCAGATCCTGCATCTACCACAGATGAAACATCTTCAACTGTTGAAGGCGAAGAAGCAGCTACAACTGTTGAAGGCGAAGAAGCAGCTACAACTGTTGAAGGCGAAGAAGCAGCTAC
>JAHDDW010000001.1:46496-415537 GCA_020629155.1 Acidimicrobiales bacterium
GAAGCAGCTACAACTGTTGAAGGCGAAGAAGCAGCTACAACTGTTGAAGGCGAAGCTATGGAAGACGGCGAAGCTATGGAAGACGGCGAAGAAAAGTAATTCTTCTACCATCTAAACAAGTAATTACTAAAGAAATGGGAGGCTTCGCCTCCCATTTCTTGTTTTTAGTCATAATTTTTCGCAAAGACAGATTTAAATTTTTTGAACTAACGTTTACTAGCAGCATTACGAATTATTTCTTGAAACTCTTCACCGATGTCTGGCCTTTCTAACGCAAGTTCCACAACCGCGCGTAGGTAGTCAATCTTCTTGCCAGTGTCAAAGCGCCCCTCAGAGAACTTGTATCCTAAAATTTTCTCTGACTTCAATAAGGTCAGCATGGCATCAGTGATTTGAATTTCACCACCCACACCAGGTTTTGTGTGTTCTATCTCTTCAAAAATAGCTGGAGTAAAGAGGTATCGACCCATCACCGCTAAGTTAGATGGCGCGTCGGCCACTGCTGGCTTTTCTACGAGGTCAGAGATATCGACCAGGCTTTCGTTCATTTCTTCTACTGCTGCACAACCATATGAAGAGATTTCTTCTTGCGGTACTTCCATAAGAGCAACAACTGAACTCTCATGTTTTTCATACGCCTGGATCATACCTTTTAGGACACCAGTTTTTGGATGCATGATGTCATCGCCCAGAAGAACAACAAACGGCTCATCTCCAATATGTTCTTTTGCTATTCCTATTGCATGCCCTAAGCCTAAAGCTTGACCTTGACGAACAAAATGTAATTTCGCCAAGTTCGCAATATCACGAATTTGTTTAAGTTCTTTGTTTCTCCCTTTTGCTTCTAAGGAAGCTTCGAGATCAAGCAAGCGATCAAAATGATCTTCAATGACCTTTTTGTGTCGAGATGTTACAAGCAAAATATCTTCGATTCCTGCGTCCACAGCTTCTTCGATGATGTACTGCAAAACAGGTCGGTCCACAATTGGGAGCATTTCTTTAGGCACTGCTTTTGAGAACGGTAAGAACCTTGTACCTAAGCCAGCAGCTGGGATAACTGCTTTCGTTACTTTACCCATGTATAACCTCTTTCAATAGAATATGAACAGATGCGATCACACTAGCAAAACATCGGCTGTCTCTGCGGTTAAGAAAGACAATTTCGTTAGCTCCTGCGTTAACACATCTTCTCCTTCAGATGACTCGTTAAAACAATTTTTTGCTACATAAAGCGCTATAACGAGAAAAACAACAAAAAGACGTAGCTCTTCGAGATAGCCGCTAAAATGCAAGTTGCAAATACACTAGCGGAGAAATACCCTTGCCTATTTATCAATACAAATGCCAAACCTGTTCTGAAGTTCTCGAAATTCGACAATCGTTCACTGAAGACTCTTTAACTGAGGCTCCTGGATGCAAACATACAGATTCCAAGTGCGAGCTTAAAAAAGTATTTAGCGCTGTCAACATCTCTTTCAAAGGCGAAGGCTTCTACAAGAACGACTCAGGCTCAAACAAAAAACCTTCAACAGCTCCTTCAGACAGCAATACTTCTTCAGATAACAGCTCTGATAGTTCAAGCTCTCCCTCAAAAGATGACACCAAAAAACCTGCTACAGAGAAAGCGACAAGTTCTAACTAATACGGTTCTCTTTAAGGCGTCAACTTGCGCCTGAAAGTGAAATATCAGTTATAGCCAGTGACGGAACGCTCGTACCATCAGGTAAGTCGATCACATCATCGCCCACCTGTGAAATGTTTAACAACATTTTTTGAAGTGTAGAACTAATTGTGCATTCACTTACCGCCTCAGCGAGCTTACCATTTCGTATCATCACGCCTTCAACACCAACAGAGATATCTCCAGAAACAGGGTTAACGCCGCTGTGCAAACCAGCAAGCCCATAGACAAAGATGCCATTATCGACACCAGCGATGATCGAAGCAACGTCACCAGCACCGCCGGCTGAGACACGTAATGCTTGCGCTCCTGGAGAAGGCAGCGAACGAGCACCTCGAACAGCCGACCCAGTCGAACCTGAGCCATACCTAGCCCCTGTATAGGAATCAAAAAGGAACCCAGAAAGTTGCCCTTGTGAAATAAGCGGCGTGGGACGACAAGCTAAACCTTCGCCATCATAGCTTGAAGCGCCAAATGATTTACCATCTGTTGGATCATCAAGAAGCGTGAAACCTTGGGCAGCAACAGTTTCACCAACACGATTCACAAACGGTGACCTCCCTTTAATAATCTGGTCGCCTGTCAACATTTGAGCTATCAAACCAACAAATGTTGCTGCGTTATATGGATCGAAAACAATTGTTACCTTTCCAGATGATGGTTTGCTTGCTTCAAGCATTTTTATGGCTTGGCTCACAGAACGGTCAACAATAAAATCACTCGCAATTGCCGACGGCTCACGACCAGCGTCATAAGCAAATCCAAGCTGTGTTTTATCATCTTCGTTAACTAAAACCTGAATGCCTGCTCCAGCAAAGGTAGCCTGTGACGAATAAGCAATGCCGTTGCTGCTTGCTAAAGCAAACTGGCTAGCACTATCTTCATATGAGGACATACGCACGCCGCTCACTCGCGCATCTTTCGCTTTTGCGTTCGCTTCAAGCTGTGCAGCTATTTGTATTTTCTCTGCCGATGTTACGGAAGCAAGTTTTTCTGACCAGAGGTCAAGCTCTTTGACAGCCACGCCATCAGGTTTCGCAATAGCTAGTTCTGGGTCGGTCTGAGCAAAAGATGCGTTGTCTCGGGCTTCGCTTAGTGTTGTCGCGAGCACATCAGGTTCTAACGAACCTGCACTTGCGAAACCTTGCTTGCCGTCAATGATAACTCGGACACCAAGAGCCTTTGTTTCAGCAGTGGTGAACGATTCGACATCGCCTTCATAGACATTTATTTTTGTCGACTTACTAGCTGAACAGGTAACTTCAAGTTGTTCACCAGCAGTAGCTTTTTCAACAATTTTTTGGGCTACTTCTACTAATTCTGTATGTTTCATGCTGCTGTTCCTCCAATAGTCAGCTCGGCCACCTTAAGGGTTGGCACACCGTCTCCAACAGGAACACCTTGCCCATCTTTACCACAACGACCAGGAGGCCCCATAGCAAAATCGTTGCCAACAGCCTCGATTTGTTGCAATACCTTTGGCCCATTGCCAATAAGTTGACCTTCACGCAAGGGCGACGTTATTTTGCCGCCCTCTATCAAGAAAGCCTCGACCATACCAAAAACGAAATCGCCTGAAGCGGTGTCGACCTGGCCGCCTCCTAGCTTCGAAACATACACGCCATAGTCAACGCTTGCGATAATGTCTTCTGGTGCTGAAGTGCCCGCTGCCAAATAGGTGTTTGTCATGCGAACCATTGGCAAATGTTTATAGCTTTGACGCCGACCATTGCCTGAGCTTTGACGGTTATGTTCACGAGCTGTTTTGGCGTCCCAAAGATAGTCGACCAGTATGCCATTTTCGATGAGAAGGTTTCTGGAAGCAAACGCGCCTTCGTCGTCAATGCTGTAATGGCCCCATTCTTTACCCATCGTGCCATCGTCGATGAGAGTGACCAATGGTGACGCCACCTGTTCCCCAACTTTGCCAGCAAAAGCAGACGCACCTTTATGAACTAGGTCTGCCTCTAACCCGTGGCCGCATGCTTCATGGAATACCACACCGCCAGAGCCTGGCCCGATGACAACAGGCAATGTACCTGACGGAGCAGGTTTGGCGTCGAGTTTCATGACTGCACGATTCGCTGCGGTTTCAGCTAACTCTTCAACGTTATACAGATCAAATAGTTCATAACCGACAGAAAGCCCTATCGACTCATAGCCTGTCTGCAATCCACTATCGCCAGAAGCTACAGCATTTATACTAAACAGCGTGCGTGTTTGCGAATCGCTACGCAACAGGCCATCAGAGTTGGCCACTTGAATGTGACGCTGCACATCGCCGTAACGAGCGTTTACCTGTGCAATCGCAGAGCCGACAGACCGTGCTTTGTCGTTGGCTGCTTGCAACAAACCAACCTTGTTTTGTTTTTCTATAGACGCAGGGTCACGTTCGATTGAAAGCGGTGCAACAGATGAATCGCTGACAACAACTTCCTGTGAGGTTTTCTCGGCTTGCCCTAACGCATCTAGCGCCGAACGAGTAGCTTTCTGCAATGCACCTGAGGAAAGATCTGCGACGTGAGCGAAACCTGTTGTTGCGCCACGAGTTACTCGGATGCCGGCACCACGATCATGACTAGATGAAAGACTTTCGACTTTATTATCGTCGAAACTCACCGACGTGTTGCGGACATCTTCAGCGAAAACTTCAGCGAATTCAGCGCCAGCTTGCACTGCTTCGGTGAGGATCGTATTGAGTGTTGCAGGCTCGATAAGAGCGCTTTGAGGTTCTGTTATAGCATTCACCCTGCCAGCATAACCGACAGGTGTGACATTACGTGAATTTCTCATAAACCGTCGCTTCAGGTTCGCTACAAATCGACAACCTTGTTACAGTAGTAGTCATGGCTCAAACAACCACAAACAGAACTACTGCAACAAAAGCATCTGAGCAAATCCGAAGTCTCAGATACGACATTACGCATCGGCTACGGCTATCTCCAGACGAGCCTGGCAACACAATCGTTTCTATGGAAGAAACGCTACAAGCTATGGCCGATCAGCTACCCTCTGAGGCAACGATACTCATTGAGTTTGATATTCAAGCGACGCAGGATGGGGTTGTCGTAGTACATCATGACCCTAGCTTCACTAACGTGAACGGTGACCAGGTCACGATAGAGAAAGTACGATACGCAGACCTTCAAGAAGACGCTAACTTGATCAAGGAGGTTCAGCAAAAAGTCCCCTCGCTAGAAGATTTTTTGAATGCCGCTGACGAAAAAGCCAAAGAGCTGGATCTCCAGCTATTGTTTAACATAGATACCAAAAACGACGCAGTAGTAGATCCATTCATCACGTTTCTTGAAAAAGACTTTAGAAATAAACTTGCAGAAAAATTAGGAAAAGGCAACCAATCTCAAGAGGAACAAGATTTTCTGCATACCTACATTGGCAATGAAGCTGCTGCCTACTTCGAACAAGAGGTGCCTAAAGGATCACCACTAAATTTAGAAACGATACTTGAAAGTCTTTTAGAAAATGCTGATCTGGGTTACCTCGATCGAACAAACTTCGCCTCTTTCGACGGTCGCAGAACTCGAAAAATCAAAGAACACTTTGAGAAATGGAACATCGCCCTCTCTTCATCACCAGGAGAGAAAGAAGTTATCACGTTCCTTCGAAAGGCTATCATGTCAACCGAAAAAAGTCGCCTACGCTTTGCCGCATCGAACGACTTTACTTGCATCCAAATTCCAGGAACGTTACGGCATGCACTACCTTCAGCAGTTAAGAACGCACCTATAATCCGAACACTTAAAAAAATTGTCCCTAACAAACTTAAAGACATTATTGTTGCACCCAAGTGGCTTACCGACCGGTTTCAACAAATGGGATTTGGTGTCCATGTATGGACGATTAATAGGCCAGAAACTGAACATATGGCCCGTTTAATGGAAAACGGTTGTCTTGTTATCACTGACAAAATTG
Organism: Acidimicrobiales bacterium; assembly: GCA_020629155.1. Classification (GTDB taxonomy): domain Bacteria; phylum Actinomycetota; class Acidimicrobiia; order Acidimicrobiales; family SZUA-35; genus JAHDDW01. The sequence continues at coordinate 52,111 of JAHDDW010000001.1, forward strand.
AGACAGCTATTGAAACCCGAAAGAAAATCACACCTGACAAAGCTACACATTATCAAAACAATTCGCTATCCCCTATACCTTCTAGGACAACCGCTGCTCCTGCGCCACAGTCAGGAACTAGCACGTATGGCTACGGAAGACTCGCATGGGCCGCCGTTCTGGCTCCTGTTGCCGTTATCGTCGAACATCTTGCTCCAATTGCCACTGCTGCCCGCGAGCTGAGAAAAGATCCAACTGGCACAACAGTTGCTGCTGCATACAGTCTAGGTGATACGGTAGTTGCTGGCGCTAAGCGAGCCCAAGACACATTCAGCTTAAGGGGAACAGCAAATATTGGCAAGCCAGACGGTCCTTCATCGGAGCCTGGCCCGCAACGTTGAAACCCATTGGTTGTTTAACAGTACTACGACTCAACGTGTTATCCGACAAGCGCCTTACTTGTCATTGGAAATAGAACAGAGCGGAATCGGTGCTTGGCAGCTACAATCTCTTGAGAGCTGCCTCAACACTTGACGACGAAGGGTCCGAGATGATTCTCGAACAAATCTCACAACCAGAAGATCTGCGTGGACTTTCGCAGAAACAACTCACCGTATTATGTGAAGAGATACGCACATTTCTTGTCGATACAGTGCAGAAAAACGGTGGCCATCTTGGCTCTAACCTTGGCATAGTCGAGCTCACTATCGCTCTTCACCGCGTACTCGATTCGCCCAACGACGCCATTTTGTTTGATACAGGCCACCAGGCATATGTTCACAAAATTTTGACTGGGCGGCGTAAAGAATTCGACAACCTGCGTAAAGCAGGACACCTTGCTGGCTATCCAAGTCGGGCAGAATCTAACCATGATTGGATAGAAAACAGTCACGCCTCAACAGCGTTAGCCTATGCACATGGCTTAGCCACAGCTGATGCTGCACAAAACAAAAATAAACTATCGCGTCGCATTGTTGCTGTTATCGGCGATGGTTCACTCACAGGCGGCATGGCGTTTGAAGGGCTCAACAACCTAGGGCACGCCAAATCAAAAGTAACTATTATTTATAACGACAACGGTCGATCGTATGCCCCCACCGTTTCGTTACTGTCAGAAAGCCTCGTTAAAATTCGTTCTAACCCGACGTACATGAAACGCCAGCAACGGCTAGAGCGATTCGCTAGCCGCATCCCACTTGTCGGTGGGCTTTGGCTCAAGTCGATAGAGGCGTCAAAAGCAGCTGTGCGTGAAACTTTAGAACCAGAAAACTTTTTTGAACCACTTGGTGTCCGCTATATGGGGCCTTTTGACGGCCACGACATTGTGTCGCTTGAAGCTGCCATAAAAAATGCAGACCAGTTCGATGGACCCGTTGTGCTACATGTCCAAACTAAAAAAGGTTTAGGCTACGAACCTGCCGAAAACGACGAAGTCAAAAATATGCATGACCTTTCGGCGATGAAACCTGGCAGCTACACCGAAGCCTTCAGCAAATCAATCGTCGAGTTGGCTGCTAAGCACAACAACGTTGTCGCTATAACTGCTGCAATGCCCGACTCGACAGGGCTGCTTCCCTTTGGTGAAAAGTTTGGCGATCGACTTATCGACGTTGGCATTGCAGAACAACATGGTGTGACCGCAGCAGCCGGGATGGCTATGGGAGGGCTTCGCCCAGTCGTCGCAGTCTATTCGACCTTTTTAAGTAGAGCCTTTGATCAAACGAACCTTGATGTTGGCCTTCACGGCCAGCCAGTTATTTTTTGTTTAGACAGAGCAGGAATCACTGGCGACGACGGCCCTTCACATCACGGCATAGTTGACCTTGTCCTGCTCTCTAAAATTCCAGGGATGACAATTTTTTGTCCTTCGTCCTATCAAGAGCTTCAGAAGATGCTTCACGATGCATACGATATCAGTACGGGCCCTGTTGCTATTCGATGGCCGAAAACACCTGCACCGCATATTTCGCCAGATGAAACAGGCACAGGGATCAAAGCAAAACAGATACGCAAAGGGTCGAATATTTGCCTTATTGGCATCGGCAAGATGCTTGGCGCAGCGCAAGAAGCAGCTAGTTTGCTAGCAGCTGACGGCATCGAAGCTACCGTGTGGGACCCTCGCTGTGTGAAACCTTTAGATGCTGCATTGTTAGAAGACGCCAGCCGCCACAAGCTTGTTTTCACGATAGAAGATGGTCTCGCCAATGGCGGTATCGGCTCAGTTATTGCACAAAAATTAACGGGCAAGAGCGAAACACATGTACTGGGTATCCCAACAGAATTTATACCACACGGTAAAGCTGACGCCATCTTGGCTGACCTTGGTTTAGACGGCGCTGGTGTAGCTGCAACCGTTAAATCTTTACTGTAAGGAGATGTCATTTATTCTACATCCCCTCTGTCTATCCGCTCCGCTCAAGCCGTTGCTACCATAGCACTCGCTATTTTGCTTGCAAGCTGCAGCTCAGACAGCATTACGGCAGCAGCCAATGCTAGCGACATAGAACCAGCGATTTTTGCGGTTACCACAGTGAGCTGCTCTGGAGCCGAAACACAGACAGCTATCGCCTTTGCGATTGATGACACACGACTTGTAACTGTTGCTCACAGTTTCAACGAAGCCCGCTCATTCCAACTAGTCGGGCCTGATGGAAAGGTTCACCAGGCCTCACTCACTTTTCTAGATGAGGTGAAAGATATTGCTCTTATCGAGCTGCAAGAACGTGCCAAAGAGTCGCTTAGACTTTCTGAAGATGTATCTGGCGATTCAGTATCGTTTGTGCGTTTCGAAGGGGCTTCTGTAAACCTACAGCAAGCTTCGTTACTAAGACAGGTCACTGTCTCTGTTGATGATGGCCCAGGACGTCTGATGCTTGAACTTGATGCTTCGGTACAGCAAGGCGACTCTGGCAGCCCTGTGCTCAATGCAAATGGCGAAGCAGTCGGCATGGTTTTTGGGATAAGCAAACAAGAGCAAGGAAAAAGTTGGGCCCTTGCTAGCGAAGAAATTCTGGCTGCTGCCGACGCCACACCAGACGAGGGCGCTAGACTCGCCTGCAATGACTCAAGAAGCCTATAATTTCTTTTTTGCAACGCTTGGTCTTGCTCTCGCTGTTTTTGTTTGTTTGCTGGCGCTACTGCTTATTGTTGATCGACATGACAAGCTACAAGTTATGCGCCATGTTCGGCCGCTTGCTATTGAATTCGCTGCTTTAGCGGCCATCGGCTCAATGATTGGGTCACTCATGCTTTCAGAAGTTGTGGGCTATGTTCCGTGTCGATTCTGCTGGTATCAGCGAGCCTTTATGTACCCTGCTGCCATTGTACTTCTGGTGCAACTCGTGGGTAGGAATTCTTTTCTTGCGGAACTTCGTCGGCCTTATCTATTGTATACTGCTGCTGCTTTAGCACTTGGAGGCTTACCCATTTCGATCTATCATCGTTATGTCCAAGCAAGAGGCACGACAGGTTCTTGCGACCCGAACAATCCTTGTTCCACAAAATATATTCGAGACGAATACGGCTTTATTACCGTTCCTGTTATCGCGGGAATAGCTTTTGTCGCCATAGTGTTTTTTATTGCAGTACACATTGCAGATTCTCGAAAGAACACCGCAAAACAAAAATAGTTAACTAGTATAACCAGCGAAGAAATAACTACGTCCCCCTTTCTCTGTTAGGTGAAGTATGAAAAACCCAGATGACTCATCCTCAAAAATGTTTGTTCTTGCCATAGTCGCCATTGTTGTTGTTGGCATCGGCGCTATCGCTTTTTTCGCTGTGCAGCGTAACTCGGCCGCTGTTGCTGAGGATCAAAAAGTCGGCGCTTTCACTGCCGATGGTGTTGAGTTCCCCGCTCAAGTTTCTGAAGAAGAATTTATCAACACAGTGCAACCTCAAGCACTAGAAATTGCTCTCCCGCCTTATCAGCAGGGTGTACCTGACGCTGCGATAGGCGAAGTAGCACCAGAGCTAAGCGGTACAGATTTCGCAGGTAACGTCGTCGAAATTAAAGCAGACGGCAAGCCAAAGGTACTCTACTTTTTGGCTCACTGGTGTGGAGCATGTGTCTCAGAAATCCCAGAAATACAAGAAATGCTTGATGAAGGACTCCTCCCAGAAGGCCTCGATATCTATTCAATTTCCTCTCGATATCAAGCAGGAGCAGGAAACTCGCCAGAGATCTGGCTAGACAGAGAAGAGTGGACGCCACCAGTATTGCGAGACAATCAAACATCGACAGCCTTTAACCTCTATGGCGACGGCGGCACACCATACTTTGTCTACCTCGACGGGGAGAACAAAGTAGTCTATCGAAGCTCAGGAGCAATCGGACGCGAGCGAACACTTGCGCTATGGCAGCAAGCAGCAGAAGGCACGCTACGTGCGGCCTCTGTCCAGCCGACGCCGCAAGCCGAGTCATCGCCGAACCCTAACGCGACGACCAGCACCGACGATTCGACAGCAACGAGTGCAGAATCCACAGCAAGCACTGCTGATTCTGACGAAGGAGCCACGAGCACTACAGAAGAAACAACCGACACAAGTGTGGCTGCTTCTTCGTCGACGATTGGTTAGCAGCTGATAGGCTATCGTCCTGCGAAATCATGAACTTTCTTAGAGGGGAAATACCTGGTTCTGTGTGTATCACCCTTCAAGATAAGACACGTCCGTAAACGTACAAGGTTCTCATGTAGCAAGGAACTAGACTTAGCCAAGATATTCCATACAACCCAGGAGAGGGACTATCTTGGTAAGCAAAACCACAGATGATTATAAGCAATTTTTCCCTGGCTGCTTTGAAGACTTTAGGCCGCTAACCCAGCATGAAGCCAATAGACCAATATATATTGTGGGTGAAGGAATAGCCGGCTTTCTAATTGCACTAGCTTTACTTGCACAGGGCTATGAAAATATTTCGATAATTTCTTCTAAAGATCGTACAATTTCTTCTTTGGCAGCGTTAGGACTGGCACCTGTAGGCCAGTCTCAAGACTCACTTCCTGAAGCAGTCAGCCAGGCTGACGTTTTCGAAACAGCAAAGAATCATTTACCTCTTTTTGAAGAAAACGAAACAGTAGAACCAACGCTAAGTTACGAAAGAGATGCTCCTCAGCACCTTATAGACATGCCTGAGGCACGCCAGGAAGGCGTCTTTACAATATCTGATTCCTATAAAATTAATGTTGCAGCTCATCTGCAACTGATAAAAACCATTCTTCAAAATTCTAGTAAAGTTACTTTTATCTCTGGAAATTGCTCAGTCGAGAATAACCGTTTCTGGGTAGATGGAGTAGAAATCTCAACTGCTGATCATACCATTTTTGTAGATGCCTCTGGAGGAGGCCTCAAGCACACTGCTGCTGAACAAGTGCAGTCTTCGTTCTATCGTTCTGGATTAACGTTAATAGTTCCAACTAAATCTTCAGTTAAGCTGCCAGGCGTCTTTGGAGATAACCGACCAGGAGGACATTACGTCGGTTTGTCTGACAGAAGAATCCGCATAAATCATGGAGTCCCGAACCTGAACTCTGGGTCTCTGTGTTATGTTTTTTCAAGCGCTGCAAATTCTCCTGATCCCTACTCCTTACATAATTTGCTGCCAGAAATTAAGGATCTAGTCGACGACGCGCTACCCTACATCCCGAAATCAGCTGAACCGCTACGTACCGCTTTAGAAAAGATTTCGCCGATAACAGACCACCAGCTTCTCAATGGCAAACCGCAACTTTTTGACTTAAAAAATCAACGCTCCAACTCAAGAAATCCTAAAATTATTATACTCGCTGGCCAACGTAAGCTGCGTTCTGATACACCTACGATACAAGAGTTAGACAATGGTCTTTTATTTACCTGCCCCTCATGCGAAGGCGATGCCTACACCCGAATGCCTTTCCTCGCAAGTTGGTTAGCAAAAAAAGTTCGAGGCTTTATAGAAGACCACCCTACATTTTCTCATCAGTCACTCAAAAACCAAACGCACCCGACTTTAGAAGACTTATTCCTGGGTGGCCAACATGATATTGGAGATTTAACAGACAAATGCATAATCAAGCGTTCAAGTGCTACAGATTTTTTGCTTGCTCTTTTCCTCAAAGCACATGGGCACGATCCTTCTATTCACTACTCCCCGGGTGCAGAAAATGTCGGCTATCATAAACTTAACGTCGTTATCGACACTCAGTTCCTTTCTCAACACGCCGAAAAAATCTTTAGCGATGCAGAAAAAGTCACGTCTGAATCAATTCGGCTGTTGCATCTATTTGCGACTTACTCTACAAGTGGAGTTGCTCACACAGAAAATCCCGATACAGGATCTACTTTCACAGTCAACGTACACAGATATAAACAATTTTTACTTCAAACAGCTATAAGAAATGGAGTTGAAGTTCAATTCAACCAAGATCGGCAGCCTATTATTTATGATACTCTAACTTCTTCTTATCTAGCTAATCGACATCTTAACGCTGAGAGAATCCTCAATTTCAGCATGGAGACTTTAACAGATCGACCTCCAGAAATTGTAATCACGGCTATGGGTTTTGATTTAGTTTTTACAAAGAGATGGCAAAAAAACAAGGAAATTATCGCTTGCGACGAACCAGGTTTTCCAAATATTCTTTGGCTTCCAGGAGCGGTGACAGCTTTCACTACCGAACTCCCTGGCCTCAAGTTAAAACGTGCTAGCCCACGAGAACTTCCACCTAATACTCACCCGTCTAAGGTTACTTCGACCACACTGCCAAGTCCTGGATTATCTTCTACGCCCTAAGTATAAAAAGGGTTTTCGCCTGCTGAGTGGTCAGTTGCGTCGACGATGTCTGTTATCTCTGGCAGCGCGTCCATGATGATTGTTCGGATACCATCTTTCAGCGTCATCGCACTCGCTGCACAACCTTGACAACCGCCGCCCATTGTTACATACACTTTGTTATCATCAACGCCGAGAAGCGTTACATAGCCGCCATGCGACGCCAACGACGGGTTCACTGCCTGGTCGATGACATGGCGAACTTTATCGGGCAGCTCGCCATGGGCTTCAAGGTCTAGCCCCGCTAAAGGATCAGGCGTATTCGGGTTGCGTATCACGAGGCCGCCAGCGTTAGAGCCAGCGACATCTAGCGTCGCGCCCTTCATAGCCGCAATTGAATCAGCAGGAACCACGACGGTTAGCTCGTCATGTTCACCTTGTGAATACGTCACATCGTTTTCTTCGACCTCTGCTAACGGCAAAAGCTCTAATGCATAGGTATAGTCGTTCATTGTCGACCCTGTGATCGCCACTTTTAAACCAGTTTGACTTGGATCGTCTTCCAGCGCACGTGATTCAAGCACAACTGTTAACGCTTCAGCAGTTACGATTAATGGGAGTTCTTCTGTGTTTACAGCACTCTTGTTTTTAGACACTGTGGCATTTTACTGAAATGTTCCGCTGAACATACAATAGGAGCACTAGAATCTAGCGATGTCTGGAATTTTAAGCAACCCAAATGACATGATGGAGCCTCGCAAGAAACGCAAGCGCACCTGGCCGACGATAGAAGCCCGACCTGGTGTTGTGCTGCGCCACCGCACCACTGGCCATGTAGGTTCTATTGTTAGCTTTGCTGGCCATCAGGTCACAATTCGCGACAAGAATAATCGTGAACACCGCTTACCTGTAGCTGCTGGCGCTTTTTCTTATAAAGGCCAGACTGTCACGCTTGTCCGCCCAGCCGCCTCGGCCGCAGCCACCCAATTTACTGCTTCTGGGTCGATCAAAGAGGAAAAGACCAAAGCTCGACAAGCTATCGGAAGCCGTATCCTTGTCGAAGGCCTCCATGATGCTGAACTTGTTGAAAAAGTATGGGGTGCCGATTTGCGAGGCGAAGGCGTTGTTGTTTTGCCTTTGCACGGTGCAGATGACTTAGCTGCCGAAGTCGCTAGCTTCTCCCCTAGCGACAACCGTCGCCTCGGCATCTTGCTTGACCATCTTGTTTCCAACACAAAAGAAAGCTACATAGCAGCAACAGTAAACAACCCACACGTACTTATCACTGGGCATGAATACGTCGACGTATGGCAAGCTATCAGACCGCAGGTGATAGGCATCAAGGCCTGGCCGCAAATTCCCAAAGGCACCGATTGGAAGACAGGGATCAAAGAATTTCTTGGATTCAAAGGCGAAACGGGAGTTCTTTGGAAACATTTACTAAGCCAAGTCTCATCGTATCGAGACCTAGAACCTTCACTTGTCGGAGCTGTTGAACAACTTATCGACTTTGTTGCTCCACCTCCGCAAGAGTAACAACCAACATTTTTCAAAAATACGACGACAGAGAGAACCTCATCAGAATTTACTGAGGGATTGTGTAGATCTTTACCACAGAGCCTTTGCGGACCTGCTCACCAGCTTTAGGGAGAACAGCAACCACTGTCACAGGCTTATCGTCATACGCTAATTCAGTTTTTAAACCAAGGTCAGTCAGTTTCTTTAACGCTTGCTCATATTTTAGGTCGTTAACACTAGGGACCTTGACGAAAGGCTTTCCTTTAGAAACAATCACTTTCACAGGCGTACCCTTTTCAAGCTCGGTACCTGCGACAGGTTCACTACGAGCTACTTTCCCCTCTGCTGTAGTTTCTGAGAACTCGCTGCCAGGTTCATAAAGCAGCGACAATCCTTTGAGCTTTTCAGCTGCCTCTTCAGGCGTCAAACCGACCAAAGAAGGAACTTCAGCTTTCGCAGGACCTGAGCTTACTTCGATATCGACTTTCGTTCCGCTCTCTACTTGCACACGCTCGCCGAGTGTCTCGCCACCAGCTGCTGCTGCCATAACTTCGCCAACCGCTACTGTTTCTGAAGCAACTTTCTTGACAGATCCAGGTCTAAAACCAGCTGAGCTAAGAGCCTCCAACGCCTCATTTTCAGAAATGCCTACAAGTTGCGGAAGCGTTTTTAACGGCTTCCCAGCAGAAATCACCACAGCCATCTTTGCTTGCGATTTTATGGGAGTCCCCGAAGCAACACTCTGTTCAAGAATTTCTCCTTTCACAGTATCATCTGCCCTTTTCTCACTTATAACAAGCTGCCAGCCATAGTCATCGGCTGCTTGCTGTAGCAAATCTATATCCTCACCAATGTAATCATCTGCACGTGGGGCTTGCGGCAAGTTTGCGCTTAATGATTCGAGCCGAATTGTGTCTTGTTGCATAAACTGTTTGAAACCGTACACACCTACAATAGCTACGCTTGCGGCTATGAAGAATCCCACCAGAAGCCTCTTTTTTATAGAAACCTCGCTATGAATCGCTGTCAAGTCATTCTCGCTACTTGTCTTTATAGCCTGCCTATCTGCTTCAAAGGAAAATTTCGGTTTTTCACTGCCGTTAAGCATTGTAAGGTCAAGCGACAGTTCTGCTTCAGACAGCCTGCATAACGGCAAAGGTTCGGCTGGCGGCAAGCTCTTTTCTACATCGATTAAAGCTCCAATAAATTCTTCAGATGTAATTCGTTCTTGCGGGTCAGACCGACAAATAGCACCGACAACTTCAGCAAGTGGGCCGTACGTTTCGGTTGTCGCTTCCAGATTTTCTTCTTGACGATGCAATAAACTCGCAAAACCTGTTGGGCCACGCAAAGGGACTTCGCCTGTCACCATTTCACAGATACAAAGACCTAGCGAATAAAAATCTGCTTTATAATCAACATGTTTAGCGTCGACTTGCTCGGGGGCGGCATACCGTGCCGTACCTATAAACGCACCTGTTTGCTCGGTCCACGAAGCTTCGGCTACGGCTCTAGCGACACCAAAGTCGGCGATGCGAAGACGCGACGCTGAATCAAAGATGATATTTGCTGGCTTGATATCTCTATGAATAAGCCCTTGCGCATGCGCAGCTGCTAAACCTTTCGCCGCCTGCAAACCAACATGGGTTGCCTGGGCGATAGAAAGCGAACCTACGCTTTTTAGCATCTGTTGCAACGTGCCACCAGAAAGCAGTTCAGTCACCAGATAGAGACCATCGTCTTCAGCCCAATCATACACACTAAGAATATGTGGATGGTTAAGCTGGGCTGCCACTTTCGCTTCAGATCGAAACAGTTTAAGAAACCGAGCATCTTCGACAAGACCTGGACGAAGACGTTTAACTGCAACTTTACGCTCCAAGATGCTATCTTCAGCAAGGAAAACGTCGGCCGAAGCACCAGACCCTATAGACGAAAGGAGTTTATACCTTCCTCCCAGAAGGAATTCTATCCCATCGCTTTTGTGCGGTAGTTGCTCTTGAACTGTGATCTGTCTAATACTAGTGGCAAAGTTGCTGCAAGAAAATATTGGTACCTAGAAATTGTTCCCGTCAGAATTTTTTCTGATTTTTCGTTGATTATTTAGATAAAGATATTCCAAAAGTTGTATGACAATGCGCCGAATGCAACCGAAATAGTAAAGGAAGTAGAAAAAACTTTTTGTAGAGATACGCTGTGCGTATGTCTCGATTTCAAATGCGTTTGCTTATAGGAGCTATGTTGACTGCAGCGTTAGGCATGATCATTTTAGCTGCGGTGTACCAAGAAGATAATCGAACGCCAAATATACGTTCCATAGATACAGCAAGCGGACCTGACTCGCAGGAATCTGATAGTTCAACGTCGTTACGCAACCAAGATCTGATTCTTACGAAATATCCTTTCGGCGGTTCAGGTGGTGCGTGTCGAGAAAAAATTGGCGTAGACCTGGAAACAGGCTATGGAGCAACGTTTGTTCTTAATGGTGAACCAATTCCTGCTGAAATACTTCAGGTAGCCCAACGGCCGTCAACGAGCTACACGTTTAAGCCGCAAGATGCTTGCCCTAATGGCGAATACGTCAGACCGACAAGCAACAAACTTGAGATCTGCGTTTATAAATTGTCAGACCCTTCTCAAGCATGCATTTTTAACGATACTCACACTTTCGATGCGGCTTAGGTTTGCTCAAGCCTGCAAAAGGTCGACGTCATATTTTAAGATTTGACGATCCGCAGTCACGAGTGTCATCGCATTTGTTATAGCTTGCGCAAGCAATAACCTATCAAAAGGATCTTTATGGATGTTCGGCAACAATCTCAGACTTGCTGCCTGTCTAGCATCAAGATCTAGCCACTGCGCATTGAGTGAGCCAAGCAAATCATCGTACTCTGCGTCTATCTTCAACTTACCTAAGTTTCGCTTAATCTCAATTTCAGCTACTGAAACCGACGACACAAAAATCGGATTCTCGTTGTCTTCGATAGTATTTCTTGCCTGCGTTTCTAAACGGTCAGGATCAGAAACAGCCCAAAGAAAAACGTGAGTATCTAGAAGTAATAACTTCACAATGGGTCGCTAATCGAGTCGATCACTTCTGAAGGCGTCTCATCGAAATCTTCAGCAATCCAAATCTTTTTTTCATACGCACCCAAAACACGAGCAGTAGGTTGAGACGATCTTAGACCCGCTCTGAGCAACGTGTTGATAACTTCACCCAGTGTTTTTCTAGACTCGAAGGCCATTGTTCGAGCTTTCTCATACAGGTCGTCGTCTAAAGAAATCGTTGTCCGCATACAGACATCATAGCATCAAATCATCTTGATGTCTAAATTTCTGGGTCTCCTGTTTCTAACAGTTTCACAAATTGCGCTTCGTTTATTGTGGCGATGCCTAAGTCAGTAGCTTTTGTCAGCTTTGATGCTCCAGGGTCAGCGCCAAGCACTACAAAAGTAGTTTTTTTCGAGACGGAGCCAGGGTTTTTACCCCCTCGCGCTTTGATAGCTTCGCCTGCTTCTTTCCGCCCGAAACCATCTAGCGACCCAGTTACCACGATCGACATACCAGTTAATGTTTGTGGCTCTTCCGAGCGTTGCGGGCCTTCTAAAGCAAGTTTTGCTTCTTTGAATCGAGGCATGATTTGTGCGGCATATGGCCCGTCGAAAAAGTCGGCCACGCTCTGGGCGATCTTCGGCCCAATACCTTCAATAGCAGCAATTTCTTCTGCTGAAGCATCCATTATCCTGTCGAGGTTGCCAAATGTTTCTGTGATAAGTTGCGCACCTGTCGGGCCAAGATGCTTGATCCCTAACGCTACAAGAAAATTGTGCAACGGACGTGACTTGCTAGTTTTTATAGCAGCCTGCAAGTTCGATACCGACGTTGCACCGAAACCTTCCAACGCAGCTACTTTATCCCAGTCTAAGAAATAGATATCGGCGACATCTTTAATCAAACCCAGCTTTAAGAAAAGCGCCACCGTACTTTCTCCAAAACCTTCGATGTCCATAGCGCCACGCGAAGTGAAATAGCTGATACGAGCTTGCAACTGACCTGGACATGCGAAATTGGTGCAGAACATATGCACTTCACCTTCAGGACGTGTTAGAGGCTCAGCACAGACCGTACAATCGCTTGGAAATTGCCACGTCGGCAAATCTTTTGGGCGCTGCGAAACAACAGGCCCTACAACTTCAGGGATCACATCGCCAGCTTTGCGAACTATAACTGTATCGCCAGGGTGCACATCTTTAAGCTCAACCTGATCTTTATTATGCAACGTCGCCATCGAAACAGTTGAGCCGCCAACAAAAACAGGTTCTAGCACAGCAAACGGCGTTGCTTTACCTGTACGACCTATCGAAACAGCAATATCATGCAGCAGCGTTGTTTTCTCTTCAGGTGGGTATTTATAAGCAATCGCCCAACGAGGTGCACGTGAAGTCGAACCAACCGCGTTTTGCTGCTCTAACGAATCGACTTTAAGCACAGCGCCGTCTATCTCATAATCGATATCGTGGCGGTGTTTAAGCCAGTTATCAATATAGGACTTTGCTTCTTCTAGCGAGTTAGCAACGCTGCGTTCTGGGTTAACCGGCAGACCTAGCGAGGCCATATAGTCGAGCGCTTCGCTATGTAATGCAAGCGCAGGGCCGCCTTCTAGAATCCCCATTTGATACGCCCAAAATGCCATACCTCGCGATGCTGAAACAGCAGCATCTTTCTGACGTAAGCTACCCGCTGTTGTATTACGAGGGTTAGCGTACCGCTTTAGGCCAGCGGCCTCTTGCGCCTCGTTTAATGCTTCAAACTGTGAGATAGGCATATAAATTTCGCCGCGAACCTCAACAACGTCGGGAATATGATCACCTTTCAACTTGTGAGGAATCACTTTTATGCCACGAACATTCGCGGTGATATCTTCACCTACTTTGCCGTCACCTCGGGTTGCCGCTTGCACCAAAACACCTTTTTCGTAACGCAACGAACATGCCACACCGTCAATCTTCAACTCACAGGTGTAGGCAATGTCGCCGCCGCCGATTCCTTTCGCAACACGAGCTGCCCACTCCCCTAGTTCTTCAAACGAAAAGGAGTTATCCAAACTTTGCATACGTTGGCGATGCGTCACTGGAGAAAAGGCCTCTGCCATAGTTCCTGGCGACTGTGTTGGTGACATCGCTTCAATCAAGTGAGGGTATTTTGCCTCTAACGCCTGAAGCTCTCGCAGCAAAATATCATAGTCAGCGTCAGGAATCTCTGGTTGGGCCTCAACATAATATAGGCGATCATAGTGGTTAATAAGATCTACAAGCTCACGGATACGCATCGCATCAACTGATTCGGTCATAACTATATTCTAACAACTAGGTGTGACACTCAGGAAACTGAGTAACATCTTTGACCTGCTCACTCTATTTAAGGCTATTTCTGTTTATTGCTTCTCCGCTGGATTGCTTTATCCAAAAACCGCTAAAAGCTGCGTGAAAACGCCCCGAGCGGAGCGGAAATACCGAGACATCTACAATAAGCAGAGATGCCCTTAAACAAATTCAAACTTTACGCCGATGCTTGAGTACACACGTTGCGCACGTTTATCACGAGTAAGCAACACACATTCAGCCACACGAGCTGCCTCCCCAACGAGAGCGTCATAAACCATACCGCCAGCTATCTGATGCTGCGGAAATCTATGCAATAGATCTTGCTGTTGGTCACTATCTAGCCAACACCGCTGAGGAAAAGCTCTATCCAAAAGGTTTATGACTAGAGACGGATCCACCAGGGCGCTACCAGGTAAACGAGTCAGCACTGAATACGTTTCAAAGACGGCATGGCCTGACAACATCGGCCTTTCGGCAACAGCGATTTTCCTACAAGGCTCGTGAAACTCATGACTTTCATCAAGCATCGCAACAGCTACGCTAGTATCCACCGCATACTTAACGCTGCCCATCACGGACCCTCTGAACATCTACATCAGTAGTCTTCATACCTTCGACAGCGCTTAGAACTGGCCAACCATCAACTTCTTTTACTTGACGGCGGAGATCTTTCTTAACATCAAACCGTATTGCCGTCCCGTCTAAGGAAACGTCAAAATCAGCTGTGTCTTGGATACCGAGATATTGCCTAAGCAGCTTTGGCAAGACGACTCTTCCTGAACTATCCATAGAAACTTTAAATACCATAAAAAGATTATACCACTTAGATGGGAAATACCATAAAATGGTTCACCCTAGCAAGACCTAAGAACTTAGATTGATCTAATCACGAGTGCGCAATACTGCATCGCGTTAGTATTGAACAATGGCTAATGCTATGCAAAATAAACAAAATAAAAAAGGTGTCAGAGTAGACGCCTGGCTTTGGTCGGTGAGGGTATACAAGACGCGTAACGCTGCCAAAAGTGCTTGCATCAAAGGCAACGTGAAAATAAATGGTGAGCCAGCTAAACCAGCAAGCAAATTGCAGCTCAATGATATGGTTGAAGCCAGAACAGCTAGCCGAACAATAAAATATGAGGTAAAACAGTTTCTCAAAAAACGTGTCGGAGCACAAAAAGTAGCAGACTATGTTGTTGACCACTCACCGCCGCCGCAAGAAAACCAGAAATATAAGCACACCCAGCATGAACCACTGCCGCTAGGAGCCGAACGTGATCGAGGCATGGGGCGGCCGACAAAGAAAGAACGAAGAATAATAGATAAACTTCGTGGCCACCGCAAACACTGAAACTATCTATGAATCGATTCTCGCCAGATCGCTTGACCAAGAAACGCCAGAACCTGATGAAATGTCCAGACGAAGCGGATAGTCAGGGCGTAAAATCGTATCTGCCACGCTCGTATCAACTGCATAGTAAACGCTGCTCATCACAGACTCCCTGAACATCGATATCAGACAACACTACTTTGTGCCTATGACAACTACCAAGTACTGAGCCAAACAACGAAGGGTATAGAATACGAGTCATTATCTTTAAGGGTTTTATGACAATTACTATTGGCATTATCGGCACAGGCAGCATCGCTGAAACGCATGCGCAAGCAATCGAATCAAGTAAAGAAGTTACTCTTGTTGCCGTACTTTCGCGCAGCGAAGAAGCTGCTAAAGCTTTCGCTTCACAAAGAGACTCATCGGGTATTGCTGAATACACAACACTCGAATCATTCACTGCTGACGAAACAATCGACCTTGTCGTTATTGCTTCGCCTGATAAACTTCACGCTTCGCAGGCAAAGCATTGCCTAGAAGCTGGCAAACATGTTCTCTGTGAGAAGCCACTTACCACAGATAGCAAACAAGGTGAACAACTTCTCACACTAGCAACATCTAAAAATCTACTTCTGGCTACAGGATTTCACCTTCGCTCACACACTGGACATATCGAGTTGCATAAAAAGATAGTGGAAGAGAACTGCCTTGGAATACTGCGACATATTCGTGCTTTCTGGACTTTCAAAGGCTCTCCTGACAACTGGCGGGCACATAGCAAAGTCGGCAAATGGTGGTCACTTGCAGCTGTCGGCTCGCACTGCATCGATCAAGCACGCTGGTTCGCCGACGATCAAGAGGAATGGCAACAGTTTCGCACTGTCATTAGCAACAACAAATGGAACAGCCCACATGATGAGACAGCTACGTTGGCAGCACAGTTTTCTACAGGACCAACCGTGGAAATTACCAGCTCAGCTCAATTTGCATCACCTAGCCGTTTAGAAATCTATGGCGAGTACGGTTATGCAATTTGCGAAGACACCTTTGGCAGGCATGGAGGAGGCACAATCATGCTCAACGGCAAGCCACTTGCATTTACTCCACAAAATCCGTTTCTAAACCAGATTGAACATATCGCAGACTGCATACATTCAGGCGAACAGCCACGAAACAGCGGACCTATAGGCCTACGAAGCGTTAGAGACCTATTACTAGCCAATAACGTCTAGCCCAAAAAATGAAAGCTACGTTACCTATTGTCACGATAAACAAACTGGTAAGCTACCCAGCGAGCACTTGTTGAGCGACTTTTTCTAACTGCGTTGCATCATAAAACTCAATCGCTTCATCACCCATTGCAGAAACATGCACTAACGTATCGCCTGAAATGGCGTACAGTTCATTAGCCACTCTCGATTTTTTCGCTAGAGGATTCACCTGAACTTCTTGTATGAAATACACAGAATCAAAAGAATCGGAAGAAATACTTTCAGGAACTGGCCTCGAAGCAGAAAAATCATAGTATTCCTCCAACTCATCAAAGATTTGCTTAGCATCATCGCGCTTGCTGACTGACGCATGCAACCTGTTATCATTTTCAGCTACTGCGACACACGCAGGTGCGCCCCAAAAAACAAATTCATGCACTTTATCGCTTGCAGCAGACGCTACGTTTTTAAACAGTTCAGCGTCGCAATCAACCGCAACTTGCACTTCTGGCACATCATAAGAAGAGAGATTCTCAGAAATTTGCGTACTAGCAGTGATTAGATCATCACGATCTGCTGCTTTATACCCTCCTCCGAAAGAATCATCATCGGTTCTATCTCGTAAACGACCAGCAATATGGAATGCATACTCACCATCAACAAACTTTCCGCTTAGGAAACCTAAGCCATCAGCTTCTGGAGCAAAAAAGACGTTTTCTTTTTCTCCAACTGGTAGAAACTCTTCTTCTTTACCCCATGCAGAATAGCTTTCTTGCTCCCAAGAAACAGGAACAGCTTTAATGTAGAGCATCGCACCACCCTCGGCATCATAGGCTGTGCAGCTGCGAGAAGGCGAAACAGGGAAACTATCAGGAATAGGAATTTGAAAATCGCCGTCGTCAACCGACAACTCAATACCAAAAATCTCGCTTAACGCATCAAAATCTATAAGGTCACAAGACCCTAGCACTTCAGATGAACCACTCGATGATGAAGCACCAGAAGCACCTTCTGGGGCACCTTCGCTGCTACCTCCACATGCTGCCAGCACCATCCCAAAAGCTATCAAGATACATATTTTTTTCACTACATTTCCTCGCCTCTATACCAATACAGTAGTATACAGACGCTTTTTGACAACGAACACGCAGCGGCAAGCACCTTCTAAAGGCACTCACAGATGACGCCTTTAGAAGATAAACGCTCGCAGCTGAATCAAGATAGCGCCGAACATTAAAAACACAAGCGTTACAAGTGTGATGACCGTAGCTGGCCTCATAGGTCATCTCCAGATCGAGTTTTACCTAGTGTTACTGGCACTGACACGCCACCGTCTTCTTTGCCCTTTCGGAGCACCACTGCTGCATCTTCGTCTACCTCCAGAATTTCTGCGGCAGACATTCGGTTTGACACAATCGAAAGCAGACCATAGCTATCGGCGAGCATTGCTAGACCTGTCGTTGGCAACTCGCTAACATCAGCAACCCGGGTCACCGAATGTTCTTTCCCACCGACAGTCAACAACGCCTGTTCTGGCCAATCTGCAACCTGTTGAGGGTCAACATTGAGCTGCACATTACCATAACGATCGATCCATAAAACTTGCGTGGAAAGCGAACCATCTTCGCTGAGCTCGCTAACAGGCATGACCGCAGGGAAAAGCTTCGCAACATCTAAAGCGCTACCTAACGAAGCGAGCGGCGTGCCTAAACAAAGTTGGGCTGCTGCAGGCGCTAAAATATCTCGCCCTGGCGACACAGACCCAATAGATGCAAGATGATATTTTTCTGCATCGAGCGTGACCGCTGCTGTCGCACCGCCTACCATCGCAACAGCTGGCGCTAGCAAACCATTATTAGGGCCAACCAGGTACGATTCGCCATCAGCTACTTCGATAGCAACAGGCTTGCCAGCAACCTTAGCCGCTGGGTTAACGTTAGCGAGTACGACACCAGGTGCTAAATGCGCAACCGAGCGAGCCAACGCTAGACCGCCGCCTTTCACGTCATACGGCGCTATCTGATGAGTGATATCGATCACAGTGACATCAGGCGCTAACGACCGAACAACTGAATGAATCGCTCCGACATAGCCATCGCGCAAACCATAGTCGGAAAGGAAAGAAAGAGTAGAAAATCGCACCTTCTCATGCTAGCAGGCCGCCACCAGACCGAGGCGAAAACAAAGTGAGGAGCACATCGTTGTGCTCCTCACTCAGACCTACATAACCAGCATCGCACAAGAAACCATTGCGTTCTTCTATGGGGTGACCATTTACGAATCTTTGGCTACATGTAAGTAGTAAAGGCATCGACAAGCATCGGAAAAATCTTTAGCCACCATTTGAAAACGTCGATGCTAGTCCTACATAGAAGGAGCCAAGGTTGGTAGATAACTTTATAGTCGGAGTCGATCTAGACGGCGTTTGTGCTGATTATGTGACAGGTTTTCGTCGTTGTGTTGCGAAAGAATTATCTATCGACCCTTTGTCGCTACCTCCGATTACGCAATGGGGTTACGATCAATGGGGTCTCAGCTTCGATGACTACAAAGAGCTGCATCGCAAAGCTGTCCAGGAGTACCATTTGTTCAGAGATCTCCCGTTGTTGGAAAATTGCGAAAAGGTGTTGTGGAGACTTTCAGATGCAGGCATCTGGATCAGACTTATAACGCATCGTCTTTACACAAATTGGACTCATCAGGTAGCGGCAAAAGATACTGTGGACTGGCTAGACAAAAACAATATTCCATACAGAGATATTTGCTTCATGGGTGCTAAATCGGAGGTTCAAGCTGACCTTTATATCGAAGATGCCCCTCACAACGTAGACGCACTACGAGAAGCAGGCAATCAAGTCATCGTCTTCGACCAACCCTACAACCAGGATCTTTCAGGTTTGCGGGCAAAAAACTGGCTAGAAGCCGAAGAAATTATTCTTGCCAAAGCCGCAGAACATAACCCTGTACAAACGAAATTGCCTGGACTAGATGTCGCCTCGACAAGACTACAATAGCCTAGCTACAACAAGCGTGCCCCATTCAAATCCATAACTGTCACAGATGCGTCTTGGTTTCTTACCCACCAAACAACTAGCTAATCTGTAAAAACTGCTACTGCTTCTGCGCTATTCGATTCGTATAACTACTAAATCTGTCGCTGACGCCATTTCGGCCTGCGGCAACGTCGTTATTGACTGACGATTGCCTACAACATGCACCAGCTGCATACCAGCATCTTCGGTCTCTATAATTCCTTTTACACGTACAACGTTTTTATCTGCGGTCAAATCAGCAACTATCTTGTTCAAAGCAGCAACCGTGAAAGACTCGCCAGTAGGTACTGTTTCTACTTCTACACTGTGTGAATCAAAAAGCGACATCGCTGGAACATCAGCGTCGCTACCATGTTGGCGACCGCCCAGCTCCAAAATTGCGGCGAAAGCAGACGGCGTCGAAGAATGAACAACTTTTCGTCCTGGAACTAACTGCTCAACACGATTTTCAACCTCAACAAGCATCTCGCCAGAAACAAGATCCGTTTTGGTTAATACTAGTAGATCTGCAGCTTCCAACTGGCGTTGAATCTTATAGCCAGTCAGCTCTGAATCGATCTGTTCTAAAAACTGTTCGCTATCAACAAGAATTACTACGCCATCGAGTTTGAAACCAGCTGTTGAGGCCCACGGACGCATACGATCGGGCTGCGCGACTCCGCTAAGTTCAACGACAATATGGTCTGGCGGTTCTTCACGAGCACGGATTTGGTCAAAGGCTACCTGAAACCCTTCACTAAGGCTGCAACAAACACACCCATCGGTAAGCTCGATTGCGTTACCAGAAGATGATTTAATGAGCTTCACATCGATGTTCACAGAACCTACGTCGTTGACAAGAACAGCCAGCTTCAGATTGGTTCGGGCAAGCAGTTCATTGAGCAACGTAGTTTTCCCTGATCCAAGATAGCCACCTAGAAAAGTTACTGGCACACGTCTGCCATCCCACGGAGCAAAATCGGGTACATATTCCATGCCTCTACCCTACTGTCGAGAGCATCTTTTTGTTGAGCCATTTGGATAGGCGAGACATGCCAGTTTCGTATCGAACGTTAATCGACACAGGCATCAAATATGATCTGTCTACGAAGCATCTCTATGTACGTTACAGTAATTTTTCATGTAAAATATTTCGCATGGATAGCAACATTTCATCAATCCATGTCTCAAGTTGAACTTTCAACATCTGTTTAGGGCGCGGATATACTCGATCAGGAGATACGGCTAACCCAGGCTGCGATTTAGACTGTAGCAAGATCTGCAATGCATCGTCACTATCAGCGATGTTGACCTGAATATTGTTTACAATCGTGCTGGCAGATACACCATCTAAAAACATCTGGACAGTGAACCCTTGACCAGACGGTCTATACCCTGCCAAAGATACTCTCACAACTGAAGAGTTTAGTAGAGTAACGACAACCGAAGTATCCGCATTAAACTGCTCACACTTTTTTGCCAATGTAGCGGCTAGAAGCGAATCAAGGCGAGTAGCAGCCGTTTCTATTTCTGTTGCTGCATCCTTATAACTATTTACCAAGTCTGAGGCATTAGCTGTGCTCATTGTGCTTGCATCTTCGGCAGCAGTGAGACGTAGCCTTCCGACAATGATGCTTAAAAGGTCAAAGGTGATCGTATTTAAGAAAGCAACAAAGGGTTGATTATCGCCTTTATCTGCCTTGTTTTGCACTGCAAAATAATCGGAAGCATCGTCAGAAAAAATAACTAAAGGCACTGACCATTTGGCTAGCAAAGGAATGCTCGCAACGAGACGTGCTGTTCTGCCGTTACCATCTGCAAAAGGGTGGATATGCGTAAGACAGTGATGTATGTAGGCCGACTGTAGAATCGCAGGTGATTGCCTGAAATCTTCTTTTTGAAGTTCAGATACAAAACGTTGCATCTCGTTAGGTGTTTCTAAGACAGGTGCATAGTTATGAACAGAACCATCAGCTAGCATTACATGGTTTGATTGACTTTTATAGACTCCTTTAGGCAATTTCTGTTGCTGGCTAACAATTTGGCCGTCTAGTTCGGTGTGTACTGTGTAGAAGTCTTGGAAACTGCATACTTTAGCGTGCAACTCACGTAACAGTGCCTCAGAAAACGGTTGCTGTCTTGCCATAACGTCAAGTGCTAGGTCATAGGCAAGGCGTTGCCCTTGAATAAGTCTTTGCTGCGTTTCATCCTCAATTTTTCGCTTTACTGCTTCAAAGTTGATAACACCATTTAAAACGCTCAGTGTTAGACCTACCGTCGGTGGATACAAACCTTCCATCGCCCCAGTTTCTAACGCTGCTGCGTCTAGTGTGTTTGCTAGCGCTTCTTGAATACGAGACTCGCCAAGAGTTGTACGCAAAGAAGTTATTGTTTGAGAGACTTGTTCTATGTTTTGCTCGTCGCTAGCAATGCCAGTAGACCATTGCTCAAATGTTTGGATCGGCGTATATCTATCATCTAGATCTGCATCATTTGTAAACAGCGGAGCCATGTTCTTAAGGCTATCTCTGTTTATTCATTTTGTATCGAATCGTTTTACTAGCGAACTGCTAAAACCTGCGCGGAAACGCCCGAGCGAGCGGAAATATCGAGGGCCATCCACAATTTTTCGAGATGCCCTTCAGTATGCCACGCCATACTAAGAACAACGGGTTTGAGCCATTTGGATAGGCGAGACATGCCAGTTTCGTATCGAATAACAACGAAGACCATCGCTAAACTGCTGCTACCCATTAGCGTAACTCTTATGGGTTGGTTGCCATGGAAATATGGAGTTCTGCTAGGGATTATTTGCGTCCTTTTTTCACTATTTTTAAGCAAACACAAAAATCCACACGTCCAACTGATTCGTTCTTTTCTCAATGAAGCTTCAATTCTTGCTTTTTTATATGCACTTTGGGTATTCGCTGGGAAATTTTCGGTGCTTCGAATTGACAGCGCTATTGCTCGGGGCGAATGGCTCTGGCAGCTAGAACGACAGCTCTCTATGCCAAGCGAAAAATGGTTGCAAGAACAGCTCATTGCGCATTCAATTCTTACGCAAAGTGTCAATATCTACTATTTTGCTGTGCATGTCCCAGCGATGGGGGTGTTCCTTGTTTGGCTATTTCTGCGTTACCGCAACGACTTTGCCACTTGGCGCAACACGCTGGCAGGTTTAACTGGCTCTTGCCTTGCTATTCAGTTATTGCCAGTAGCGCCGCCGAGACTTGTCCCCTCACTCGGAGTGATCGACACAGGCGTCGAATATGGCCAGTCTGTGTACGAAGCACTGAGCTATTCTGCTGCTGGACAATACCAAGCGATGCCTTCAATTCATGTTGGCTGGGCAGCATTAATTGGGTGGGCTGTCTGGAAACAGAGTGAAAGTCATTGGCGCTGGCTAGCCGTTGGCCATGCGTTCATCACTTTCTATATTGTCGCTGCAACAGGAAACCATTATTGGCTAGACGGCATCGCGGCAATTGCACTTATGATTATGATTCATCCTGCCGCTACATGGCTAGCAACGTTCACAGACGAAAACAAAAAAGCGCTAGTTACACGCTTTAGCTTTATTCCCAAGAACCTATGATACGACAAACATATCAAGCATGCAGGAATGGACCATATTCTTTTGCGATTAAAGTTACGTTGAAAATCGGTTCTTAGCTGTGTTAGCCCTTTATTGCTGGGGTGGTTTGAACAGCGCGTTGCAGGGCAAGCACTTCTTTGGGTTGCAGCAGGCGATAGCCGCCTGGAGCAAGGTTCGGATCTTTTAACGGGCCGATCTGTGTCCGCACTAGACGAGTCACTTTGTGACCAACTGCATCACACATCCGTCGCACTTGACGATTCTTGCCTTCATGGATAGTTATCCGCAATGCTTCAGGAGCTAACAACGCAACTTTAGCAGGCGCTGTCATGCCATCATCAAGTTCTACCCCTTCACGCAATTGACGCAACGCCGCCCGACTTGGCGTGCCTTGCACCTGCACCACATACTCTTTTTCGACACCAAACGACGGGTGTGTCAACCGATGCGCTAACGCTCCATCATTTGTCAACAAAAGCAGCCCTTCTGAGTCCATATCTAACCTGCCGACAGGAAATATGCGCACCTCATCAGGCACAAGAGAAGTAACGACTTTACGCCCATGCGTATCAGAAGCAGTAGTTACAACACCTGTTGGTTTGTTTAACAAATAGGTAACGGCATCAGGTTTGGCCGACAAGACGCTACCATCGACAGTGATCTCGTCATCTTCACTTGCTTTATCGCCGAGCGTAGCGACTTTCTGATTCAGAAGGACTCGCCCTTCGGCAATCATTTCTTCACATACTCGACGGCTCGCAACGCCAATACGCGCCATCACTTTTTGCAAACGCTCTTGTGTCATGCTGCTGCGTTGTCCTCAGGTTGCCCAAGCTCCGATTGTTCTGACTCTGATTGTTCTGACCCAGCACCCTCGACAACCGCTATATCTTCTTTGCTTTGCGCTTCAGCAGATGGCTCTGATTCATCACCAACGAGAAGCGTCTGTTCTAATGCTTCAACCATTTGCGCAGACGGAACGAAATCACCTAACGGCGGCAACGACGCAAGCGACGGCAAACCAAGCTGTTCTAAGAAAAACTGGCTTGTTCCTAAAAGTGTTGCCTGTCCAGGGCCATCATCTTGACCTTTTTCTTCGATATAGCCGCGCTGCAACAACGTACGCAGCACACCATCGGCATTTACGCCTCTTATAGCGCTCACTTGCGAACGAGACAACGGCTGTTTGTAAGCGACGATTGAAAGGGTTTCAAGCGCAGCAGATGACAGTCTCGTAGCAGACCCTTCCATAGCAAACCGCTCAACATATTCAGCTAAATCTTCCCTGGTCTGATAACGCCAGCCACCTGCTACATGAGCAAACGAAAAACCAGACCGACGAGCATCGTAATCATCTGCTAACTCTTGACAGTGTTTAGCAATAACGTTGACAGACAACTCTAGAAGTTGTGCAAGTAACTGCTCGGGCACAGGACTAGCAGAAACTAAAACAATAGCTTCAATAGCTCTTTTCGCTTCCGAAAAGTCATGCGGAACAGCCACTTTTTCTCGCAAATCGATCGCTGCGTCAGCCGATACCACTTCTTCTAGCTTTTCTTCAGTTTGCATCTCTGCCATTTCTTTACCCTTCATAACTATCTACGCCTGCTAATGCCATTTCACCTGAGGCATTGTCGCCAGCCCAGCTGATCGACAGATCGCCGAAACATTCTTGCTGCTCAAGCACAACAAGACCCTGTTTAAATAGTTCTAACACGGCGAGAAAACGTACAACAACTTCGAGGCGTTCCATATCTTCATCGATAAACGATCGAAATGTTTGCTTGCCTGCGTCAGGCAACACGGCAGCAAACTCGCTGATAGCGTCAGCGACACTCACCTTGATTTTTGCGACATGGTGCAACGATACTTGCGGACGAGGTTTTTCAGATGCGACCCGCAGGAACGCTCGCCGCAATTTAGCTGTTGTCATCCCCGCAAGCGGATCAGGCGAAAGATCAAGAAACTGCTCTTCCAAACCACTGGTTCTAGGCACGACAAGCTGCGCTTGTTCAAAAAGAGCAACAAGCACTTTGGAAGCGTCTTTAAACGTTTTACATTCCAAAAGACGAGATAGCAATAAATCTCGTTCTTCCCAAAGACCAAGCTCTTCGTCTAAGTCGTGCTCTTTATCGCTTGGCAATAAACGACGACATTTAAGCTCGATGAGTGTCGAGGCAATCAGAAGAAACTCTGTAGATATTTCTAAATCATACGTTTCCATTTTGGCGAGCTCGGCCAGATAGGCATCAACAATTTCACCAAGTTTAATCTCGTAAAGGTCGACATCGTTTTTCAAAATAAGATGCAACAGCAGGTCAAACGGACCTTGGAATACTTCTGTTTCGACCTTATACGACACCTGTCCATTCTAGCAGACTGCCAGCATGAACGAACGTTTAGCAACGTTAGAAGCGTTCCCAACAACTTCTGTAGCGAAAGCAGCATGTGCCTTCGCTACAGAGCAACTATCTGAACCGATGCTATGTACCTTTGTAGTTCAAAATAGTTTCTAGTCGATGTTCAATGTCAACAAGGTCACGCTGGTTTGCCATAACTTCACTGATGTCTTTATAGGCATCTGGATGTTCGTCAAGTAAGGCATCGGCGTTGTCGTTCCAGGCAATATTTTCCATGCGTGTTTGCAACGACTCGGTGCTTAACTGCTTGCGCGCCGCACGACGCGACAATCTACGTCCAGCACCATGGGAAGCTGAACGATACGATGCGGCGTTGCCCAAACCAGACACAATAAACGACCCTGTCGCCATTGAACCGGGGATCACACCCCAGTTACCGAGCGACGCATCGATAGCGCCTTTGCGAGTAACCCACACTTGCTGGCCACCGTGGGATTCACATGACGCATAGTTATGGTGACACTGAATCTGTTTGCCCTCAGCCACGAAACCTACCTTCATTCCAGCAGCTTCCATAACCTTGCCGACAACACCAAGCACTGCTTTCATCATCTGCGCACGGTTTTCAAACGCATAATCTTGCGCCCATAACATGCCATCGATATAGCGAGCAAACTCGTCGGTGCCTTGCACAAACGAAGCCAAATCAGGATCTTCAAGCGGTGTGTCTAACGCTTTTTTCATCATGTTTCGAGCACGTCCGATATGTTCTTGTGCAAACAAGTTTCCAGGGCCACGCGAACCTGAATGAAGCACTATCCATACCTGGTCTGTTTCGTCGGTTGCCAACTCGATGAAGTGGTTACCTCCACCAAGTGTTCCGAACTGACCCGATATTTTCTTTGCGTTAAACTTCTCGCTTCGCACATCAGGAGCATCGCGAATCAGCTGTTCAAGCTTTTTAGAACGCACCGCACGGTCGTGTGACCCAGCAGTTCGTTTCCCTTTGCGAGGTTGGCCAGCTGGCACCGCTTTCGCAATCTGTGCATGCATTTTTGGCAGCTGCGCATCGACCTGATCACGAGTAAACACCGTTTTTTGGGCGATCATACCGCAACCAATATCGACACCAACCGCTGCTGGAATGATCGCATCTTTTGTTGCAACGACCGAACCGATTGTTGCGCCCATGCCAACATGCGCATCAGCCATCAACGCTAGAGGTTTCTCAACGATAGATAACGCTGCTGTTCGCTGCGCCTGCGCTAACGTGCCACCGTCAAGGTCACTCGCCCAGCTCAGCACGTTACCTTGCTGCATTGGAAGCTCTCGCGATTTCTCGTTCTGCACGTTTTGTTCGTTTACTGAAGTATCTTGTGAATCTATCATTGTTGGCACCTCCTTACGGGCCGACACACCAACATAGACCTAGTTCAAAACTTGAGCAAACGAATTAACTAAGGCGACGCCGCAAAGGTATAGCCCAGCGAGCAAAACGCATTTTTTGATAAAATGTGTTTCTAATTTGCTTCCGCTCTTTCCAAACCTGAGCAAAGACGATCCCAACCATTATTGCCACTGCTAAAGAAAGAAAAGGGTTCGGGTTAGTGATAAGTTTGCTCAAAAAACTTTTCGCCTGAAAATGACACAAATAAATAAACAACGAGCTCAACGCAATCTTCGTTACAAGACCTACCAATAGTTCTGGGAACTTAATCGTTGAGGTCCACAACGCAGCAAAACCACCAATTAATAGCAACGGAGCAATCGTTGACTGTTCAAATAACAGAGGCGATGACACCAAAATAATTGATGTGCTAGCAAGCAGCTTTTGTTTCATAGAATCGCTATATGCGATCAATCCACCTAGGACGAAAATGGGAAAGTAAAGATGCGGCAAACGATTAAGCAGATCTGATGTATCAAAGAAATACATAGAAGCTGTTCTCACCATAAATGAAATCAGTACAGCTCCTAAGAAAAAGTTAAAAGGTTGAGCAAATAGGTACCGCCGAGTTGGCCCATACGCTAGTAAGACGCCGAGAAGAACAAACATTTGCACGAGCACGTCAATGAACCAATACGTTAACCCTCCTGCATAGCCAGGACCCACAAAATTGCTTACAAAAAATATGCTATAGACATGAAATTCGCGTACAAGAATGAACACAAAACCTATATAAAGAACGCTAGGAACTAAAAGTTTTCGCATATAACGCCCGTATGGTTGCAGATACTGTGTCGTTTTTGTGTTGGCAGAAGTGTTAATTTTAGGCATCATAAACTGCACAAAATTATACCCAGAAAGAAGAAAAAGATATCCCGATCCTCCTGGCAAGTTCAACGCACCAAAATGGCTAGCCACTATTGAAATAATTGCGAATGCACGAAACAAAATGGAAACATCAAGCTCGACCAAAGACAGTCTTTCTAGCTTCATACATCCCCCCCCTGAAACGGCTAACAGACACTATTTCAACACAGTATAGTTTCGATAAGGGGGACCCCACTAACTTTGGATGCTACAGCTACTTTATATCTTCTTGAGAAAAAATTGTCTGTATCGTCTGCGCCCATGCCAACGTGCGTATCAGCCATCAACGCTAGAGGTTTCTCAACGATAGATAACGCTGCTGTTCGCTGCGCCTGCGCTAACGTGCCACCATCAAGGTCACTCGCCCAGCTGAGCACGTTGCCTTGCAACATCGGAAGCTCTTACTTCTCGCTTTGTTTTTTCTGTTCATCTGCTGTGTGCTGTGGATCTATCATCGGTGGCACCTCATCATAGCTCAGACGCCGCTAGGGCTAACAGCCGACACAAAAACAAACATAGACCTTGTTCAAAACCTGAGCAAGTTAAATTAGGCAGCCCGAGATGAACTTGTAGAATTTTGATCGTGATTACCTGCAATACCAAGGGATATAGCAGGGGCTTTAAAGTCTCGAGTACCTTTACTTCCGGAACATGAAACTCTCTTAACAATTCTTTGCGCCCAGTCCTTAACTGTATGACTCCTCAGAGCCTTTCTCATAGCGACCATTCGGGCTTTTGCAGCTGGACTTCCAGATATCTGAACTGCTTGTTTAATGCCCTTTGCTACATCTTCGGCTGTTGGCAACACTTGGATCGCTTTTTGCAGCACTTGCGCAGCACCTATAGTATTCGTCATAACAACGACTCCTACGTTGTCATAACACATAGAGACGAACTCTTGAACCGCCATATTCATGCCGTCTTTGTAGGGAGTGAATAAGCCGATGACCTTTTTATGTGAACGGACTAATGCCGCTAGTTGTCGTGTGTCATGAGACTCTTTGCGGAATTCGAATGTTAAGCCTTTAGAACACCAATTATCTTGTATTTCTTTCACACGCCCTTCAACGCCAGGAATAAATTCGTCATATCCACTTAGCTCATCGCGACCTGTTGAAGCAGCTACCATTGTGATATGCACCTTGTTGGGATCCAGTTCTCCTGCTTCCAACATTTTTTTGATAGCTTTCAGACGAATTTCAAAACCTTTTGTATATTCAAGACGCTCCCAAGAAACCAGATGCACACTATCATCTGCCCAATCGTTAACCTCTCTAATACAGGCTGGGGAAAGACTGATGCGATAGTCAAGTTCTTCTACCAAATTTTTGATTTCAACTTCGTCCCCGTTTTGCTCACGGAGAGCATCGATTTTTTCTTTCAGTTGTGGAATTTCACTAATTTCTTTAACAAGTTTCTTTATTGCGTCAGATAAAGTTTCATCATTCTCAATTTCTACAAGAGTTCGTCTTCCATCTTTAATTTCTTGGATAATACCGTCTGCCGCATCTGCATTCCGAGCAAGCTTCTCCCAGCCATCTACATCAACGCCTATTGGATTAGCATCTACGAATATCTCTCTGCCATCTAGATTTAGGGTCGCATTGTTATCAGCGCCGACAACATGATTCTCTCCGATACCTAACCATTTGAGAACATCAATTAAATTTTGAACGTATTCAGGGCTATGACAGCCAACATAGTCTGCTCCAAGTTTACCCAGGATCTCTTCTTTATACGCCTTTCGAGCGTCTTCAGGCCAGGTAGCCCACTCATCTTGCAGGTGTTTCAAACTAGGAAACCTTGAATGTTGGAAATATCCGACACGAACGTCAGGTCGAAGAAATCTTAAGAACTTCGGGACTAAAGAAACTTGGTAGTCGTGAACTTCCACCGTTGCACCCTCAGCCAATTCTTTACTTAGCTCCTTGGCCATACGCATTTGTATTTGCAGAGACTGAATATATGATACTCCACTCCATAAGTACTTAACATATTTCAAGAAGCTGTTTATCTCATGGTCTAACGGCCAGTTCCTTCCATTTGCATGTTCATTATAATGCCCTTTATTTTCAGCTTCGCTGATTCCAACCTTATGGAGTGCAATATTATCGATAGTAATTTCTTTTTTTTCAACTGGGTCGTATAAACCTAAATCATCATCCATTACCTCGAAACAGAACCAATGAATTACTGCTTCATCAGGTTGTCCTGCCATTACTCCACGAACCAAGCCTCCAGTAGCAACTTTGCCCTTTTTAATTGGCGAACCGTTAGAAACTACGGCATGTTCAACTTCGCCAAATTTTTGTGGACTTGACCAGAAGGTTCCCATTCGATGATTATACATAAACAAGCAACCACACCCTACAGTTATTATCAATTAGGAAGATTTACTTGCGATCACCCATCACTATTTATGATTGCAGGAAGCCCACTATTGTGTGCCACAGGTGGTGATTTCTGCCTTGATGTCTGAAACGGCTCTAACATCAAGCATAAGAAACTCTAAATCTTTGCCAGCACATGCAGCATCATCCCAGACTTCGATAAGCTCTATTTCGGAACATCCTCGACCTTCGAGAATTTCAGAAGAACCGCTGTAATAGATGCCGTTACCTTCGAAAGACAGCTCTGAGATGTCTTCTGGGACTTCGCACGTTTTTACAAACGCTAGCTCGTTAATGCTGACAGAAGCAATCGTATCGGAAGCCTCACTTTTTTCAGAACCGCCACAGGCGGCAGCCAACAAAACAAACCCTACGATGAGACACTTACTGAATATCGACATACTGGCAACCTACAACAAAAATCTATCAAAACAACTTATTCAAACAGTCAAGCGCTCGCTTTATCTTACGATTGATACGTCTCGAACCGAGCACCCAGTTTTGCCATGTCGTCAGGGTCAGAAGTTACGATAAAAGTACCTACTTTTTCAGCGACGACAGCTAGATGAGCCTCGACGACATCAGAGGTCGAACTTTCAGCCAACCTTCGACCAACTTCCACAGAGTTATCAAGCGGACAGACTTCAAAGCAGCGGACAGCTCGTGCAAGATTTGCTTGTCGGACTGGCTGACGCCAAACCTGAGCAAGTACAGGATGCGTTGTGTATATTTCTTCACCCCGCTCGACTGCTCTTTCTAGTAAAGCCCAAAGAGGAGAGTTTAAATTTTCACCGTCAACAATAAACGGACCAGCGTCCACTATCAACGCTTCACCCCTTGCCTATCCAAAACTGAATCAGCCCACTCCAAATAACTGTTATCAATAGGACCTTCATCGGCCTCCCAAGAACTAACAAGATCAAGCAATGCACGGCTGCGGCGCCTCCGTTTAACCTCAGCAAGCAACGATCTTTTGATCGTCCATCGGCACGGCAAATATCGTCTAATGAAACGCAAGACTTCACACAAGAGCAAGCGATGGGTATGCGCCACCATCAAGTTCGTCAGCACCATCAAGAGCTAAGCGCCAGCTTGCTGCCGCAGCGATCATCGCTGCGTTGTCGGTACAAAACGCTCGACTAGGCACAAGATAATCAAGCCCTGCCTCGCTGCAATCTTGCGCAATGCGATCACGCAGACGAGAGTTCGCGGCCACTCCTCCCCCGATACACACCGCATTAGCATTAACCTTTGTAGCTGCTGCCAATGTTTTCTTCACAAGGACATCAACCACAGCTTCTTGAAACGACGCCGCAATATCAGCGTTAGCAGCATCAGGGAATTTACGGACATAATTAACAACTGACGTTTTCATGCCACTAAACGAAAAATCGAACGATCCATTCATCAAACCACGTGGGAACGCGATAGCTTCACGATCACCCTCGATCGAGAGTTTATCGATAATAGGCCCTCCTGGATAACCAAGCCCCAAATAACGAGCCACCTTGTCGAACGCCTCACCAGCAGCATCATCTATTGTTGAACCTAAAATCTCATAGTTACCCAACGACTTCACATGCACAATCTGGGTATGGCCGCCAGCGACGAGCAACACGACTAACGGCGGTTCAAGTTCAGGACGCTCTAGGAACGTAGCAAACAAATGGCCTTCAACATGGTTAACCCCGATATAAGGTACATCCCACGCCAAAGACAAAGCCTTCGCACTACTCACACCAATAAGCAATGCGCCAATAAGTCCAGGCCCATGCGTCGCGGCCACAGCATCAAGTTCATCGCTTGACAGCTCTGCTTGTTCTAAAGCTTGCGTGAGTACTGGATAGAGCATTTCTAGATGCATCCGTGAGGCAACCTCAGGAACAACGCCACCAAACACGGCATGCATATCTATCTGTGTCGCTACTACATTCGACAAAACTTCAGTACCGTTTTTGACAACGGCAACTGAAGTTTCATCACAACTTGTTTCTATGGCTAGAACAACACTCATTTATTGAAGCTGAAACGATTCTTCAACAAGATCAGCCAGCTCTGCTGTTGTGTCAGGGTCTTCTGAAGTAGATGTAACCTGATAGACTTTCTTGCCATCTAAGAACGCTAAGATTTTTCCGTTAAACACGGCACCACCAGCTGGAAGGTCATAGGTGATTACGGCAATCTCGCCGCCATCCCAAGACTCTGTTGAAGTATCAACGTTTTCAGCTCCGATGCTGCCGAAACTTCTTTCGTTAGCTTGCAAATACTGGTCAGCTGACATGTTTCCTACAGGTTGAATGAGAACATTAATATTTGAACCTGTATCAGTGTCAATAGCCACAAGATCTACTTGCTGCAGCTGAGCCGCCAACGACTCAGGCGTTAAACCACCAGGCAGGTCTCCTAAAGCATCTGCGCCTAGTGAGAACAAGCGATCGATATCGTCAGCGTCTTCAAGAATTGAAAGCTCTTCAGGCGCTTCAAAAGCAAAATCGTCAGTTTCAATTATCTGGTTACCAGAAGCTGCTTCAAGCTCTTTAGGCTCGTCCTTCTCATCATCAGAATCTTTGTCGTCATCTTTATCAGAATCTTTGTCATCGTTGTCATCAGAATCGTTTTTATCAGAGTCAGAGTCTGAAGCTTCTTTGCCGTCATCTGTCCCTTCATCAGGGTCATCAGCGGTTTGAGATCCGCAGGCAGCAACCATCGTTGCAGCGAACAATAAAAACAGTAACTTTTTCAATAAATGGTTCATAGCATTACAGGCTAACAGAGTTGCCGCACTGATATGGGTTCGAGTAAAAAATCCACACGAAAATGCAACTAGACAGATAGACCCATTACAACAGCGTCTTCGCCGTCGCTATAATATTTTTTTCGGACTGCTACGTCTTCAAACCCTAGTTTGACATAAAGCCCTCTTGCTTTACTGTTAGAAACTCTTACCTCTAGAAAAACTTTACGCACAGATAGGGAAACGACATCGTCTAAAAGTTGCAGTACTAGCTGATGTGCTACACCACGGCGCTGCCATCGCGGTGCGATGCCAACGTTTAGAAGTGTAGCCTCATCGACTGCGACCATCGCACCAGCGAACCCAACAATAACCTCTTGCACTTGAGCGACAAGCCAGCGGCGAGATTCTGCGGGCAAAGAAAACTCGCCCATAAATAGATCAGAAGGCCAAGGAGACACCGCACATTCTTTTTCAATAGCCGCTACCGCCACAACATCGATAGGTGCCATTTCTCGAATTGTGATGTCTGGCAAAGACACTACGAATTCTGACGGGTTTTTATGTTTGGAACAGCATCTGGGTCGCGTAAATATAATGGCTGCACGAAATCAAACTCGATGACAGACCTCACCTCGGCTAGTTTCAGCATCGCTTCAGCCGATGGATGACATCCGCTAATCAAAAACTCGCCGTAAGTTTCGCTATAGGTTTCAGCACCATCGCCAACATAGACAACATCGGTTTGTTCTACTAAGTGAGGCGACCCGACAGAAGGCTCCTGCTGGGCCACTCCGTCACTGAAAAGCTGCTGAAAAACTTCACCTCGTCGAGCATCAACAACCGCTGCAATATGCCGTGTATCTTCAGAAACGCCACTTGCCAAAGCTTGCAAGCTTGTTATCGGCACAAGAGGAATCTTGGCAGCAAACGCAAGCGTTTTTGCTGTTGCCACGCCAACACGCAAACCTGTGAAACGGCCTGGGCCGATATCAATTGCTATTCGCTCAAGTTGACTCACTGATTTGCTTGCTTCG
Source organism: Acidimicrobiales bacterium (assembly GCA_020629155.1). Classification (GTDB taxonomy): domain Bacteria; phylum Actinomycetota; class Acidimicrobiia; order Acidimicrobiales; family SZUA-35; genus JAHDDW01. The sequence continues at coordinate 85,749 of JAHDDW010000001.1, forward strand.
TGCATTGTTAACTCAATAAGCGGTGTTAATTCTTCGCAATGGCGGCGATCGGTCACAATCTCATTACAGGCAAAAACCTGTGAAGACGTCCCAATTGCGACACCGACCATAGTTGTTGATGTTGTTATAGCAAGCGTCAACATGACACAATCCATTCTGCCAAAGCTTCGTCAAACAGGTTTGCACGACCTCGCCATAACGAACCAACAAAATCTAACTGCAGAATTCGGACAGGTTCAGCAAAAAAGTCACTCTCGCTGTCAGACAGTTCTGACGTATCGGCTTTATAACTCATAGTGATCACAAGGCGTTCATCTGGCAAAGCAGCATCGATTCGTTCTCCCCATTCAACAAGCACGACCCCTGATTCACAAAGCTCAGGCAGGTCAAGGTCTAACGCTGCGCCAGCGCCTTCAAGACGATACACATCGAGGTGGTGCAATAAAAGACGGCCCTCGTATTGATTAGCCAAAGCAAATGTTGGGCTTGTCACGCGCTGCTCGACGCCAAGGCCTAAAGCAACACCTTGCGAAAAACATGTTTTGCCAGCACCAAGTTCACCAGCAAGAAGCACTACATCTCCGATTTGCAGAAGCGGCGCTATTTTTTGTGCAACATCCTGCGTCTGTTCAGGTGAAGTTGTACGAAGACACAACATGCTAGTTTTTAACGAGCTCTTGCGCTTTGTTATAGCGGATACTCATGACTATAGCGATCAAAAGAATAGCAAAAATTACTGACAAAGAAACCGCAATGCTCATGTGATACCAAGGCGTAAGTAGCAGCTTTATGCCGACGAAAAGCAAGATGCCACCCAAAGCAAGCGACAAATATTTGAACTTCTCTTTCGCCCCTGCAAGCAAGAAATACATCGCACGCAATCCCATAATTGCAAACGCATTTGCCGAAACAATTGTGTAGGCCTCATTAGCAACACCAAATGACGCTGGCACTGAGTCAAACGCAAAGATAACATCGGTGAGTTCGACGACAACAAGCGCAGCAAACAGAGGCGTAGCATGGCGCACCCCGTCAATAATCGTGAAAAACCGCTGGCCATCATAGGTATCTGTCACAGGCATCACTTTTTTCAGCCACGAAAGAGCAGCAGGCGTGCCATGTTCTTCTTCCTCACCATTTTCTCTAACTATTTTGATCGCTGTCCAAATCAAAATTAGACCGAAAATAACAAGCGTAAATTTAAACCTCTGCACAAGCTCAGCGCCGGCAAAAATAAACGCCGCACGCATAACTAACGCACCAAATATGCCCCAGAACAGAACTCTATGCTGATATTTCAATGGAATAGCCATCGAACTAAAAAGCAGGCTCCACACAAAAACATTATCAACGCTAAGCGCTTTCTCAGTGACGTACACGCCCACATATTCAGCTGCTGCTTCACCGCCGAACTGCCACAAGAAAAACCCTGCGAAACTTACACCACAAAAAACCCAGAACGCTGATTCTTTCGCAGCTTCTGAAAGTGTTGGTTCATGCGCTTTGCGGTGACGCCACAGGTCTAACGCGAGAAGCGCTATGACCACGACGACCAACACAGCCCAAGCCCAAGTCGGCACATCCAACTCAACAAACTTACTTTTATCTGACTCTGCAGCGAATAACATCACCGACATATGCTACCAGTATCATCAGGATTCCCCATAAATAGTGTGCCTAATAATTATGCATACCTTTCAGTTTCAGCTACGCTGACCAGATGACCGATGTTGCAATTTTTTATACTTCTAAATGTTCGAAGTGTCGAACTGGCTTAGAGCTTCTTGAGACTACTGGTGTTACACCTGAGGTAGTCCACTATCTCAAAGAAAACCCTGACCGCAAAACTTTAGAGGACTTACTAGCCAAACTTGAAGATCCAACTTCTGACATCATCCGCCGCGACAGCTTTTTTAAAGCAAACATCGCCTCACAAGACGGATTTGATGAATCTACACTCGATGACCCGAAAGTGGCTCTCGAACTCTTACTCGAATATCCTCGCCTGCTACAAAGACCAGTTATCATCAAAGGAAACACTGCGATAATTGGACGGGAAACACAAAAGATTGAAGAGTTTCTTGCTAGAGATATCTAGCAGGTTTGTTGTAATCAAGAACATCATAGTGTTCAGTGATTCGTAGATAATACCCGAAAGGGTCTGCTATTCGAAAATCCCACGCACCCCAAGGTTTACGTTCTAGCTCGTTCACAACAGTTACGTCAGCGTTAACCTGATCATAGAATCCATGGACATCTTCAACAGCAACAACAATCTCAACGCCATAGCCTCTCGGCGTTCCCGCTGGAAACATATTAGCGTCACCAAAATAACTATGTGAGGCAAGACGTTCGACATTACCTGGCCAAAAGTTAAGCACTACTCCATCACGTTCCATAATTAAATACTGCGGGTCCTGCTCAATCGCGCGAAAGCCCAAGATGTCGCCGTAGAACGACCTGACAAGGTCAAAATCTGCCACATGCAGTTCTAGCTGTAAACGATTTATTGTTCTGCCCATACCATCCTCTTGTTCTTTTTGGTCGAATGTTGAATGTAACTTTTCTCGGTCATGTCTAACATTTGTTAAACCAGATTCTTACCTATTGGGCGTGAGATCAAGAATCGTTTTAATCTCTTCTTCACTCTCAGTTTTCCCACTCTCAATGACAGAAGTTACTTCTGTAGCAATTATTTTCTTAAAACTTTTTGTACCTGCATCATATTGACCTACGATGTTTCTGTCTAAGTTCATTGTTTGAAACATTTCTTCTAGCTCAGCTATATCAGACTCAGAGTGCTCTGTTCCATTTAGCTCTGCTGTCTCTCTCATAACTTCCACCATGGAATTAACAAATAACTCTCGATCTGCAATTTCTGTTTTCATTTCTACTTCGATACAACCATCATCATCAACTAGTTGAGTAATTTCATACTGAGAAATCATCGGGATCACAAAACCTCCGAAGGGGTGAGGTATATCTTCAGTTACTTCTAGAGTTTCACCAACCGTAAGCTCTACATTCTCGAAATGGTGATATAGCTCTAAGTCTTGGGTGAGAAGAACACCTAAAGCTTCCTCGTCTAGCAAATCCCAAAATTCATTTGTCTCGCCCAGAATTTCAACCAACTGGGTTTGGATATCTGAAATATTTTCGACACCAGATATAACGCGATCAGCATCCAAACTATACAGAAGATCTTGAAAGGAAAATCCCCCTTCGAACAACTCGCCATTCAGAAGTGCCTGTTCAGCAGTTAAAGCAAAACCTATTTTTTCAGCAGTTACTTCCTCGACTTCAAGAATGAAATTAGTCACAACAGCATCATTTGAAACGCCAGAAGACTGCTTTTCAACAGTAACCTCTAGCTTTCGTTTATCCCCCACCTGCCAAGTAGGTAAAAAATGTACTGTCGACACCTCTTCTACCATTGAGCACTGAGAAATAGTTGCAGATGCAGTATCTTCAGTGGTGATAGAAGTTTCTTGTAGATCTGTCGTAGGTACTGAACTGGCGTCTTCTTTCTTTTCATCAGACCCACAGGCTGCAAAAGTCAAGAGAAGTATCGCAAAACAACCACTTAGAAACCTTTTTGCAAAACTTTCCTCTTTACACACACGTTTGCCCATAAAAGCATTGTACCTTTCCGTTTTAGAACGATTTGAAAGCCTCTTAGAACAGGCAGAATAGAACTAGTCTACATGGCAGTTAGACAAGCAGAATCAGAAAGTATTGGCTTTTATCCATCAATTCATGAATGTTTTTGCTACGCCACAGGCAATAACGGTGGAACGGGTTGGCCGACGGCGTCAGCAACAACACGGATTAGCTCTGCTTCTTCTGCTGTGGTTTTGCCGTCTTGCAAGATTGCAGCCATCGCAGCTTTCACAAATTTTTGCTTCTCAGGCACAGCAAGATTCGCGAGCTGCGTCAATGCATCATCTATGTGAACAAAAGTTATTTGATGTGCAGGCGGCAGCATATGATTTTTTAGCCCAGCGACGTTCAACGCATGCGTGAACGTTTTCTGTGTTTCGTCGGCTTCAGTGTCGTTAAAGCTTGACATAATCGCCAGTACAACTGATGCTGCATCTTCGACTCGATCGAGTGTCAAACGCAGCTTTGGCGCACCATAATATTGCTCTTCTTGCAGGTGGCGGATCACGACCCGACGCAGCACCCAACGAAACAAGTCCTGGTCGTCACGAGATGCTTCGATAGCTTCAATCGATTCACGCAAACGCATCTTTGATTCATAGGGCAATTGGCGAATAGCTTGCAGGGCAATATCGACCGCAGGCAGATGTAACACACGATCCAGGTTAGACACGCTACGACTCGCCTGATCTAGCTGCGACGCTTCAAGGCCAGTTAACTGCGACGCGAACTGTAATTGCTGCACACGCTGCGGACCTTCAGGCGAAGCTAACAAACCGATAATAGCAAGCGTCGCCCCATAGGTTGTATGTAACGAGTTTTGAATATCGACAGGAATAGCAGCGATAAGATTATGGGCATGATCAATGTGCGCTTGCGTTGGCCCATCGCTTGTCGGAGCCTCAAACTGTTGGAACCCTGTAGCAGCAGCTTCAGCCCCAATCAAAATAGATGGATCAATCGGCAAATCTGCTGGAACACCCGGGATGTGAGGCATACCACCGATACCAAAACCTGAAGGGCGAGCAGTTTGCTGCGACGCTGGTCGCTGCTTTGCTTTCGCTGGTTGTGGTGTAATAAACTCACCATTCCACGCCGGGAGTAAACGCTTTATTCGTTTTTTAAGTGGCGGATGTGTGTTCATACCGCCAAGAAACGACGAAGCAAAAAACAGGTGACTCGCTTCAGTCGCATGCGCAGAATGAACTTTATTTTCGCGACCCATACCACCTATTTTGGCGAGAGCATTACCGATCCCATCAGGGTCACGTGTGTATTGCACCGCTGAAGCATCCGCCAAATATTCTCGCTGTCGAGACACCGCTGCTTGCACAAGTCGCGCGAAATATGCCCCGCCGTAGCCGACGATCATAAGGCCCGCACCCACCGCAAGCAGCGCCATCCCAATCTGATTTTTATCTTTACTCCGATAGGAAGCCCAACGAGCTTGTTCGAACACAAGCCTGCCGACAAAAGTGATAGCTAGAATGCCGAAGACCCAGCCGATGACTCGGGTGTTCATCTTTGTGTCACCATTGCGAATGTGCGAAAATTCGTGTGCAATAACACCTTGCAGCTCACGACGGTTCAGCTGGGTTAACGCTCCACGGGTTATTCCAATTGCTGCGTTGTCAGCTGTCCACCCAGCGGCGAAGGCATTAATGCCAGGCTCTTTATCTAGAATAAAAACGTTCGGCACTGGCATACCAGAAGCAATAGCGATCTCTTCAACGATATTGCTTAGCTGCCGTTCATCGGCATCAAGGGTGTTAAAATCGATCGGCCTGCCACCGAGCGAAGCAGCAACATAGGAGCCTCCGCCGCTACGCAACTGGCTTGTTTTGACAAGCGATGTGCCGCCGATGCCAATTGTTGTCAACGGTGCTGCGATTGAAACAGCAGAAAGAGGCTCAAGCGAACCGCTTGAATACCAAAACAGGGCGATCAGAAGTGCTGTTGTGACAGCAACAATGACAAGCAGACCAAGCAGAAGCAGCACCATCAATTTGAAGGTGTTCTGCTTTGCCTGATCTTGATGGGTTTGAAAATCCATACGAACTACGATTCTAGAACTTAGCTGGTGGCCTCGTTGTTAGTATCGTCGAACGATACTGTAATGTTTTCGCGTTTTTCTGGAGTCTCATCCAAGTCGAGGTATGCGCTATCGGCAAAGCCAAATGAGTTAGCAATAAACACAGGAGGGAACGTTGTTTTATACGTCTGATAGGTGGTGACCTGATCGTTATAGTTTTGACGAGCGAACGCTATTTTGTTCTCTGTCGTTGTTAGCTCTTCGCTAAGTTGCGACATGTTTTCGTTTGCTTTCAAGTCTGGGTATGCCTCAGAAACCGCTAACAATTTACCAAGCGCACTCGTTAAACCAGCTTCAGCTCCAGCAAGCTTGCCCATCGCAGCGATGTTTGCAGGGTCGCCATTAACTTCGATACGAGCCTGTGTCGCAGACGCTCGCGCAGAAATAACACCTTCAAGTGTTTCTTTCTCATGGCTCATATAGCCTTTTGCTGTTTCAACAAGGTTAGGGATTAAATCATGACGGCGCTCTAACTGCACATCAATCTGTGAAAATGCGTTACGGACACGTTCACGCAACTTGACCAGTTTGTTATAGATCGAAACAACAAACACAATAATCAAGACAATAACGACTAAGGCGATAATGAAATAAAGCATGAGAACTCCTCACTCAGCTAACAAGTCAAACAACTCGACTTGCTTTGATTCAGCCTAGCGCCTAGAACAACCATCGCCATGGCAGGAAACAGCCGCTACCAAACGACCTCGACATTTCCTTGATATTCTTGAATTTTTCTATCTTTCGATAGAAGTGTGCAATCATGAAGCAACGCAGTGGCATACAGCAAACGATCAGCTGGATCGCCGTGAAAATCGGTTAACTGACCAGCACATCCCGCAACTTTCGAATCAACATCTATGCTTTGCACTTCAAGCTGGCTGGTGACGGCATAGGACCACTCATCGAATTCTCGATCTAGAACAATCCGCTTTTTCTGTACAAGCATGGCTATCTCCCAGAAACTACTAGCACTCACAACAAGTTTTTCAGCAGACTCGATTCGTTGCAGAACAGACGCAGAAATTCTAGAGTCGTTCCCAACCCACCACAACAACGCATGTGTATCTAGAAGTAGTGTCCTAGACTTCGACATCCCAAGCCTCTCCAGTTGAAAAGACATCTTGCTCTTCTTTAGTCGCAAACGTGACCGAGCCCATAATCGGTTCACCAGTGTCTATAGGAGTCAACTTTGCCACTGGCTTCCCACGTTTTGTTATAACAATAGATTCTTTTGTCTCTGCTACTTGGTCTAAGAGCGCTAAACACTTTGCTTTAAATAAACTGGCTTGAATTGTAGACATAGGAACAGCGCACACCTCAAAGTGACTATAGTCAATGGACATAGACAAACAAAGCCTTTATTGACTCTACATTGTAGCAACTCGCCTATCGATTAGCTTTCCAAAACTTGCTAGGATAACTGGAAAGTTAATCGCTATTTGTCGATTAACTTTCCAAGACCATTTGTGAGGTGCCATGTTCCACGGAAGAGACACGGAGATCCATGATCTTCTGCAATTAAAGAAAACGCCTATTGCCAAACTCGTCGCATTCAAAGGAAGACGACGCGTTGGCAAAAGCACCCTCGCTTTTGAATACGCAAAACATTTTAAAAATTTCTATCATTTTGCGGGCATCGCTCCTGAACACGGCGTCACCAGCAACGACCAACGCAAAGAATTTGCCTACCAACTCGAAAACTATCTCCAAGTAGAAAATCTTGCGACCGACAACTGGACAAGTCTTTTCAGAAATCTCGCACACCTTGCCAAAGGGGAAACTCTGATTCTGCTTGACGAGGTCTCATGGATGGCCCATGACGACCCTACATTTCTACCGAAGTTCAAAACCGTGTGGGACACACAATTTAAACAAAACCAAGAGCTTGTCATCATCGTATGCAGTTCAATTTCTTCTTGGATAGACAAAAATCTTCTCAGCAGCACTGGTTTCGTTGGCAGAATCTCACTAGAAAAAACAGTCAAACCATTAAAGCTGACAGATAGTTTAAAATTTTGGGGCAACCAGCAAGTCAGCCCCTACAAAACATTTGAATTCTTGTCAACTGTTGGCTGCATACCCAGATATTTAGAAGAACTTGACCCACGAGCAACCAGTGAACAAAATATTCGACGACTTTTCTTCCAACCAGGTGCCTTTCTTCATACTGAATTCGACAAAATATTCTCTGACCTTTTCACAACAAAACAAGCTAATTATAAAAATATTATTGAAACAGTAAGCACGCAGAACAAAACCCAGGCAGCTATTTCTCAAGAACTTCCAAAACTATCAGCGTCGGAAATTTCAAAACTATCTTCAGACTTAGTAACGGCAGGCTTTCTGCAACGAGATTACACCTGGCAGATTGGCAAAGCGACACCCTCTAGACTCAGCAAATACAGAATCTCCGATAATTACATACGTTTCTATATGAGATACATATGGAAGAACCACAAAAAAATTGCCGATAATCTCATGAGCGAAATCAACCTCCACAACTTACCTGGCTGGAATAGCTCATTAGGGTACGCACTCGAAAACCTGGTTTTAGACAATCGAGAGATGATACGTGAGGCGCTTGAAATATCACCGCACCATATCATCAACGACGGTCCGTTCTATCAACCTGCAAATCAAAAGCAGGCAGGCTGCCAAGTTGACTACATGATTGAGCTAGATGGGACCTTATATCTTTGCGAAATAAAGTATTCAAAAAATACAATTGGCAGCGCAGCGTTGCAGCAAACGCAGCAGCAACTCAAAAACATAAAAATACCAAAACGCTACAGCCTCAAACCTGTCCTCATCCACTTCGGCGATATAACTGACCAGGTAGAAGACAGTGCAACGTACACAAAAATTATAGACTTCCGAGACTTTCTCGTAGTCTAAAAACAACGATGGGGGGTCGTCCCTAGGAACGACCCCCCCATCGGCAAAACTATTGTGCGTGCCTTATAAAGAAGCCACGATTTTAGCCATAAGCTCACCAGCTTCGGTAGGATTCTCCCCCACCTGTACGCCAGCGTCAGCTAAAGCTTCCATCTTTGCTTTCGCGGTGCCTTTGCCGCCAGAAACGATAGCGCCAGCGTGGCCCATCTTTTTCCCAGGAGGAGCCGTTACACCAGCGATATAGCTAGCAACAGGTTTTGTCATCTTGTTTTTGATGAACTCGGCAGCCTCTTCTTCTGCAGAACCGCCGATTTCGCCAATCATCATGACCGCTTTAGTGTCAGGGTCAGCTTCAAATGCTTCAAGGCAGTCAATAAAGCTTGTCCCTGGAACAGGATCGCCACCGATGCCAACACAGGTTGTTACACCAATATCTTTCTGCTTCAACTCATAAAGCGCCTGATAGGTCAACGTGCCTGAACGGCTCACAATACCAACAGGGCCACCTTCTTTAGCGATATGACCAGCAGTGATACCAATGTTAGATTTTCCTGGGCTTATAAGACCTGGACAGTTTGGCCCAAGCACACGAGTGTTAGGAAAGTCTTGCTTCAACTTGTTGAAAAAGTATGCTTCGTCGTGTGCAGGAACACCTTCGGTGATCGCTACAACAAGCTCTAGACCAGCCTCAGCCGCTTCTAGCACTGCGCCTCGCACACCAGGAGCTGGAATGAAAATACAGCTAGCCGTTGCGCCAGTTGCTTCTTTCGCTTCAGCGACAGTGGCATAAATAGGAATGCCTTCAACGTCGGTACCAGCTTTTTTAGGGTTGGTTCCTGCAACAACTTGTGTGCCATACTCTTTATTCAACAGGCCGTAATAACGCCCTTGTGACCCAGTGAGGCCTTGATAGATAACTTTTGTGTTTTCGTCAATAAATATGCTCATGATTTCGACCCCTTATACTTTCGCCAGTTCGACAGCTGTACGTGCTGCATCCAACATTGTTTCTTGCATCTGTAGTTTCTCATCTAGATGAGGTTGCAGAATTTCTCGACCTTCGACAGCGTTTGTGCCGTCAAGACGGATCACGATAGGTGAATCGATTTGCACACGCCCCATCGCTTCGATAATACCGTTTGCTACTTCTTCACCTCGTGTGATGCCACCGAAGATATTGATAAAGATTGACTTCACCGCAGGGTCGTTATTGATAACTTCCAACGCGCCAGCCATAACGTCTGCATTAGCGCCGCCACCAATATCTAGGAAATTTGCGGGGCTGCCACCAACCTGATTGACAACATCAACAGTGCTCATCGCAAGACCAGCACCGTTCGCAATAACGCCAACAGAACCGTCAAGGCCAACATATTGCAGACCTTTTTCGTTTGCCGCTTCTTCACGATCATCACGAGGCTGTGTCGCATCGTATTGCTCATATTCAGGGTGCTCATAGATAGCGTTCGCGTCAAGGCTAACCTTGGCATCAAGTGCATGCACTTCGCCTGTTGGCTTCAAAATAAGCGGATTAATTTCGACCAAATCGGCATCGCCATCAACATAGGCGGTGTAGAGCTTCATCAAAATGTCGACCGCACCGTCGGTAGCTTGCGGGTTCAACTTGGCAGCTTCAACCCATGCACGACACGATTCCTCCGTCAAACCAGCGACAGGGTCAACATGGATTTTTGCAATAGCGTCAGGGTTTTCTTCGGCGACGGTTTCAATCTCGACGCCACCTTCAGCACTTAACATACCAAGATGTAATTTCGCCGAACGGTCAAGCGTGAAACTTGCATAGTATTCTTCGGCAATGTCAGAGGCATGTTCAACCCAGATGGTTTTTACGATATGGCCTTTAATGTCGAGACCTAAAATGTTTGATGCGTGTGTGCGAGCTTCCTCAGCGTTCGCGGCTAGCTTCACACCGCCAGCTTTCCCACGTCCACCTGTATGCACCTGTGCTTTAACAACAACGGGGTAGCCAACTTTATCGGCGATAGCAACTGCTTCGTCGACATCAGTCGTCGCTTCACCGTCTGACACGGGTATGCCAAATTTTGCAAAAAATTGTTTACCTTGAAATTCAAGTAGATCCACTTGCAGCCTCCGCTGAGTTGTAGTAACGAGACGCCTCGATGCGCCCACCTCATCTTAGACACAACGTCGCGCAATAACGACCTAGTTTCAGCGATAGGCCATGCCTTGCAGCTATAGCACATCACAGGCCACGTCGCTATGCTTTCACTATGGGCAGCGATAAAGATGATAGCGACGACCCAAAGACAGAGTATGTAGACCTTGCGTTGCTTCAGTCTTCGCTTCGACGAAGCGTCGAAGCTCGCTTACGAACAAATATGTCAGCGGTGAACGCTGCGATCGAACTACGCAACGCTTTTAATGCCAAGTAAAAACATAGACAGCCATCTCGGCAATCCGTTAGATGTGGAAACACTGGTTCAGACCCTGCAACGCTTTAACGTTACCTACAGCTATGTCAAGAGCAAGTCGGCGATGAGAGGTAGATGGTCTGAAGCAGGTCTACCTGGAGAGTCGACGGCTTCAATCGTCTCGACTGACCAATGACAGCTAGAGACAATGTGGTCGATCTGTGGTCGCCCTTTTTGCGGACGGCGAGCAAACCCAGGGCTTGTATCAACCCCAACGCTATGGGCTTCAAACCCACTAGCGGCGAATAGATCAAAAACGGCTAACTCTTCAAAACCGCAGTTAAGATCGCCGATTATGAGTGCCGGCAGATCTTCGACCCATGAAAGAAGCTTCTCAACCGAACGCAAACGCAACACTGGGTTCTTCGCGTCGAGGTGTGTGTTTATAATCTGAAACTGCTGTCCAGTTTCTTGATCAAGATACTTTTGTGCTGTGGCAATTCGAGGAAACTGCGCCTCACGATATTTCGACCCAGGTGTTCCTGATTCGCTGAGCCACCGAGTCCACCCGTCTTGCGCAACGAAACGTGGGCGTGACAGAATCGGACAGCCTTCACCACGCACGCCGCCTGATCGACCTTCGCCAAAGAAACGATACTCGGGAAGTTTGCGGGCTAAAAATTTTCGTTGGAAATGAAACCCTTCTTGCAAACCAACGATGTCAGCATCAAAAGACTCGATCGTTTGCACAACCGCTTTGCGCCGAAACGGCCACGAATGAGACCCATCCAACGCCCGACCATTGCGGATATTAAACGTTGCGATGCGAAGCTTCATAACACCAGTATCAGGCGAGCTCATAGCGGGTCAGCACAGGACAATGGTCACTCGGCTTTTTACCTTTTCGAGCGTTTCGGTCAACCAAATCTTGTGTCGCCACCTTTGCTAAGTCTGCCGAGCAAAGCAAATAGTCGATGCGGATACCTTCACGTTTATGGAACCTGCCAGCTTGGTAATCATAATAGCTATACAGCCCTGCTTCATCGCCATAGCGTTCTCGAAATGTGTCTGTCAAACCCCACTGTTTCACGTTTTCTAACGCAGCTCGTTCTTTGTTAGTTACGTGTGTCATCCCTTCAAAAAAAGCTGGATCCCACACGTCGAGACTAGTTGGGGCGATATTCCAGTCACCAGCGACAACAACCGATGCGTCAACACACGTTATATCCAAATGACTTCGCAAGCGCTCTAGCCACGAAAGTTTATAGTGATAGTGGTCATGATCAACAGCGCGACCATTTGGCACATAGACGCTATGAATACGGACGCCGCCACAATCGGCAGCGACCAGACGAGAATCGGGGTCGGCCTCTAACGAAGAGTCGAAACCGTAGGTGGGGTTTTCTAGACCCACTTTCGACAAAATAGCAACGCCATTCCATCGACCTTGTCCGTTATGAACGCTTTCATAGCCAAGCTCTCTAAAATGAAGCGATGGAAACGCGTCATCTGCCATTTTTGTTTCTTGCAGACATACAACGTCGGGGGCGACATCGGCAAGCCACGCTTCGACACGCTCCATCCGAGCTTTCAACGAGTTCACATTCCAGGTAGCTACAAGCATCTTTAAACCCTAGCAGGCTGTCATGAAACTCTGACGCTATTGGCGCCTTGGGTTATTCTGTTACTGTTAAAGAACTTTGAAGAAGTACATCTCATGTACCGATACATTAAGAATAGATCGATTGGAGTTTCACATGATAGGTATCATAGGTGTGTTCTAGGTTTGAGCGTTTTTGCATTTTTTGGGTTTGCGTTCTAGACCTCAAACATCTACTTCCCTGATGATCAGATCTACCTAAATGCTAATTGCTGCGCTGCATGACCCGATACATACTATATGGAACATGCAAACTCCTCTACAGCTTTCTACGAAGAACTAACCAAAGCAATTAGCGAACCTGAACCTATGTGTTTAGTGATCGTGCGGGTTGCTATCGACGAGAACTTCCACAATACCGCAGAGGTAGCGATGGGCGCTAGCCAGCAAGCGATCGAACAGTTGCCAGAACAGATCGTTCATTCGGTACACCAACGACTTGTCAAAAATTTACGACAGTACGATTTGCTATCACGAGTTGAGCTTGAAGCTTTCGTGGTTGTCATGAAAACACTTGCTGATGAAAAAGATTTGAGTGGACGCCTACACAATATGGGCAAAATGTTACGCAAGCCATACTCTATTAATAACAATCAAATCATGGTCCGAATCGAAATAGGGTCTGCAGTCAGACAAGTTGGCGAAAAACCTAGCTCTCTTCTGCGCAGAGCCGACCAAGATATGAACGATGGCGAGCTAGCTTCTAAACCAATGAGCGTTGATGCCCTACCTGCGTATTAGACAGTAAGTACAAGACGACGGTTAACGTTTCAGCCTATCTTTTGGGTCCGATTTTATTAAGCAAGTCGGTATATGCCATCTTCATGTGAAACAAGTTGATCAGCAACCACTTTTGCGGCTACGTCAGCAGCGCGTTGTGGGGCTTGAGGCCAACCCATTACAGAAGCGAGGGTCTCATCGGTGACTTCCACTTCTGCTGCTAACGCTTTAAGCAGCTTGCCTCGTCCTTGACGGTCAGAACCTTCAAACGTTGACTGTGGTGTTGAAACGCCAGCAGACCGCAACGCTGGGTCTAGGGCCGCTACGCCTTCCTTCTGGCGCTGTTCATACCAAACACATACGTTGCGGAAAGGACATGTTTCACAAATAGGCGACTTCGCTTTGCAATGAAGCGTACCGATATCTAAAATAGCCTGATTCCACTCCCAGCTTGATCCTGCTGGAACAAGATCCAGCGCTTTTTGCTGCGCCACTGTAGGAGACAGAGAGCTGTTATAGACACGGGCAAGTATCCGACCAACATTAGTGTCCAAAACTGCGTCGTCCAGCTCGAAAGCGAACACTCGAACTGCACGGGCAGTGTACTCGCCTATGCCAGGCAACGCCAGCAAGAGCTTACGCTCGGAAGGAACCATCCCACCATGTTGGGTTGTAATACGTTGAGCGGTCTGATGCAGATTACGTGCCCGCCGATTAAACCCTAACCCACTCCATTGCGCCACGATCGACGCTTGCGAGGCTTCAGCACATGCCTCAGGTGTTGGAAACAGCTGCAAAAAGCTGGTCCATTTGGGCACAACACGGTCTACCTGGGTTTGTTGTGACATAACTTCTGCAACAAGAATTTTCCATGGATCACGAAGCTGACGCCACGGCAGATCTCGACCGTTTGCGGTGAACCAATCCAATATTTTTTGTTGAACGCCTTTAAGATCATCCATTACTAAACACTCTAGCGAAAGTAAAGAACCGCAAGATTTGGATAGCCCCTTTCCCCAGCGCACCTTATTGTTAGAAGTAGCCCCTACCAACGCAAAGAAGGAACGAAATGTCATCGACAAACAATACTTTTTCAATCAAACAATTAGGAACCATCACAACAACTAACGGTTTTTCTCTGACGCTCGACGAACGCTACATAGAAGGGCTCGTCGCTCTAGAAGGTTTCAGCCATATCGTAGTGCTTTGGGTAGCCCACGCCGCAAACGAAGGTGCTCTCACAATCTCGAAACCTTATACTGACGGACCAGACGAAGTGGGAGTCTTCTCTACCAGATCAGAGTTTCGCCCGAACCAGCTTGGCCTCAGCATCGCCCCAGTTGTCGCTATTGATCGGGATAAAGGGGTTATACAGCTTGCGTGGATCGACACATTACATGACACACCCGTAGTCGATATTAAACCATATTTTCCAGCGAGTGACAGAGTAGCAAGCGCTCAGACACCGCAGTGGTGCTCGCATTGGCCACAGAACCTTGAAGAATCAGCCACCTTCGATTGGGAATCGGTATTCACCTAGATGGTTGATTCCAAGGAACGTCGAACGTTAAAGTATTTTTACACGCAAGGAGCGCTACCGTTTTTGCTCTATCTTGATTCCAGGGTGGTCATCCCCGAGCAATCGTGGGATCTTGCCCAGCAGAGATTCCCACTTTCGTGGGAATGACAATCTATGCAAAACACCCCAAGCTACATGGCAGTCCCTTACATCTTGCACGGGCGCACAGGGATACACAGTTCAACCTCTGTGCGCTCGGCTTTTTCTAGCGGTTTTATATATCGCTCAAAGGCGTAGCCATCATCTGGTTCATAGCCACTTTCAGGAAGCCAACCGCTCCACATCGAATGCCAAGCATCGCTATATTCGTGAGCGGCAAGCGTGAACAGCCCGACAGCATAGAGCCCTTCGCTACGCTGCATACGTCCAACCTCGCCATCTGTTTTGGTCGCTTCGGGCACTTCAATACAAGCGCTTACACGAAGCTTGCTTTCTTCGGTCAAGGTTGGGTTGTCGTGAGAGATAACGGTCACTTGTGCTTTCTCGTGGAAATACCCCAAAGGTTCTGCCCAGCCATAGAGACGCGAAAATAGATCAGCAAAAACATTTTCAGCACCTTCAAACGGGCCGATATAGCGAACATATGCTAGTTCGCAACTAGGTTCTTTTTGAAGCTGTACAGCTGATGCAGTGTCATTTGGTTGAACAACTAGCCACTTCTCGCCTGTTTTAGTTACTTCATAGTCTGCATTGAGGTGTCGCAGGCTACTCTTTCTTTTTTCCGAATCTTGACTAGTATAACGCTGGAAACGCCATACTGTAGGCGTTACCCCGTATTCTTCTTTGAAAGAACGTGCAAACGCTGAAGGCGTCACAAAACCACAAGCAAACGCCACTTCTGTGATAGGACGACGATTTTGCTGCCGTAAAAGCGCGGCTGCTCTTTCGAGACGAACTCTTTTGATAAAAGTGTTTAACGTCTCACTTGTCACACCAAGAAAAATCCTATGGAAATGATAGGGAGAAAATTGTGCGATATCAGCTAGTTGTTTTAAAGTCAGACGCTGATCTAAGTGAGATTCGATGAAATCCATCACAGCGTAAACTCGCTGCCTATACATTTGAGAACTAGCATTTTGTAGTACCACAAGTAGATCTTACTGGGCTAAGATTTGTGTAACCCTATGGAGAACTTGATGAATAAAAAACTTTTTACGCTTCTCGCCGTTCTAACTATTTTTGCGGCTGCTTGCAGCTCAGCAACTGACCCCAAAGACAGCGAGGCTTCGCAATCTGATTCGCTAGGAGAACTTCTCCCCTTCTCACAGGTTCAAGCAAATGACATAGTTTTTGAGGCAGACCCTACCGACCCTAATCGCGGCATTTTTCGCGTCAAAACCACCGAACCTATGATCTGCGCCATAGTTTGGGGAGAAACAGAAGAATTAGGAAACTTCAACAACAGCTTAGCTATGAACGGCACTGGCATTATCGACCATGATGTAGTACTTCCTGGCGCGCAAGCAGGTAAAACATATTATTACCGAGTCCAGGGCACCACAGCCAACGGCAACCAGTACCGATCTGAGCTGGCGACATTCACTTTTGAAGCTGACGAATCAGCACAATCTGCTGTAATAGATTCACCTGCACGAGGAACAAATCTTGCTCTTGATGCAACAGTTACCGAAGCAAGCTCATCATTTGGCAACGGTTGGGAAGCCGAGAACGCTATCGACGATGACACAAACACAGAATGGTCAACATCGGGCGATGGTGACGACGGCTTCATCATAGTAGACCTCGGATCTGCTAAGAAAGTAAGCGGCGTAGAGTTCTTAACACGTTCGATGCTCAACGGTACTGCGATCACAGAAACATACACGGTCACGACCGATAATGGCACAACGTTTGGCCCCTACCCCGCAGGGAACCCAGCAAACTTCAAGTTTCAAGAAGTAGATTTCGAAAGCCAAAAAGTCCGCTTCGACGTGGAAACCTCAACAGGTGGAAACGTAGGGGCAATAGAGATTCGCGTCTTTGAATCTACAACGAAGTAGATACTCTATCGCTGGCTATTAACGTCAAGTCATATACCTAAAAAGAAACAAAGTGCCGGTAACAGCTTAACCTATTACTAGTGCTTGAGCGAGGGTAAGGTATCTCACTCCGCTAGGCGATCCAAATATCTTTATCACGTTCGGTCAACGTTTGCAGGTGAGACATAAACTCATCGTCGCCTTTAACACGATCAAGCTCAGCCGACAATGCAGTCAAAATCAACGAATTAACACTAACCCCTCGACCCCGAGCTACCATCTCAGCTTCCTCAGCTATTTCTTCTGACAACCTTATTGTCGTAGCGCGTTTAACCATGACATCATGACACCATGCATCGATTTGTCACGCAAGCTTCCTAAAATGAACGAGTCAACCAAACCCACTGCAGAACAAACTAGGAAAATGAAAATGTAGGGAAACTATGTCCCTACACATCACAATAGTGTCGGAGGGGGGACTTGAACCCCCACGGGATTTCTCCCACTAGCCCCTCAAGCTAGCGCGTCTGCCAATTCCGCCACTCCGACGTGGCTACGCACCTTTAAGCGCACATGCTACTGTACCCGAGAGCCAGAGGATAGAAAACCCGATGAAGCTGATCTCTTACGTATTTAGATCAAATGTCGACTCTGTTATCACTTTCCTCAAATGAACCCAACAGATCTAGCGTTTCGCTAGCTTCAGGAGCATCGATAGCAATATCGTTGTTAAGGTCAGAGAAGACGATCTCGGCGTCAACGTTTATGCTTTCGCCTTCAAATTCTGGCGAGCCAGCAAACGAAATTTTTCTCATCAGACCATCGTCATCAATATTGATATCAATTGTTATTTCTCCATCGACAGCTGGCAAATCGCTTTGCTTGATACTAGCGCTTTCGCCTCCGAGTACTGTCGACAAACCTGACTGCTGGTTCAAAAGGAAGTTAAGGCTATCAACATCGATATCCGCAAGAGCGACAACCGAACGGTAATGATCAGTTTCAACACCTGCAATTTCTTGTTTCCCGACAGTTTCAACGTCTGAAATAACATCAACAACATCAAGCACTGTTGTTGGGTTAAGCATCTCTGTCATAGCTTTGGAAGCCTCAGAGGCAAGGAAATCAGGCAGTTCAACACTTTGCCATTGCTCGCCTTCTTTCAGATAGCTCACACCGTCGATTAGACGCACTTCGAACTCATCCAAACCTAACTCTTGGTTGGGTAATGGTTTCACAGCAATATCTTGGCCATTAAAAAGAATTTCGACTTCGACCGCTTCACTAAACTCACCGTCGCTCACTTCAAGCGTGGTTATGACTTTGCCAGATTCAGCGCCTTGCACCTCGGCAGCGGCAGATTGCACTGCTGCTAAAGCAGGTTCGGTAGAATTTGGCCAAAATAGCACAGCCGATGTTACCAGCAACAATACAAGCGAGGCGGCAGCGGCCATAAACCAAGGTGAACGGCTCGGTTGACGGTAAGCAACTTTTTGTCTATCTTTCAAATCGTGATGGTTGTCTGGGTATGCACCGATGTTGATCGGTTCGTTACGGCTTGACATTAGAATCTCCTCTAGCTGAGCTTGAGCAGCAGAATCATGCGCTGAACGCACCGAAACATCAGAAACTGGGTTAGCTTGCAACAACTTCGCAAGCAACACGTCTTCATTTTCACCGTTTTGATTGTTCATGACAACCCTGCTTTCTTCTCTTCTATGTCTATCTGAGGGCGCAATTTGTCAGATTTTAACAAATTTCTTAATTTTGCTTTCGCTCTATGTATTCGTAACCCCACAGCGTTTGAAGAACATTCCAACACAACTGCTATTTCTTTGTGGCTGAGAGACTCCCACGTGCACAAACGCAAAATCTCTTGATCGTCAAAAGGAAGCTGCGACAAGGCCTCCATAAGTTCGCTTGTGTCTAGCTCATCATCGACGAAAGATGGCTCGGAAACAATGTTTTGACGCATCTTCGCTTTAACGTTTAGCTGTCTGACGTTTGAGCGCCGCTGATTGCGCAATACGTTGCCTGCAACACCATAGAGCCATGGCAAAGGGTTCTCAATAGCTCGAACATCATCGATTCGCCGCCATGCGGTAAGAAAAACATCTCCAACAAGGTCATCAGCAGCGTCTGGAGAAGAACAACGCCGCAAGGCATAAGACAAGATCTTCTGGTAGTTATCGGCAAAAAGCTGCCGCAGCTCTTCTTGTGGATCCATCTAACTACCCTCTTACGCTCGATTAGTTAGCAGTATAGGACGACTAGACTTAAGCCACCTCTTCAGGCTTGAACATACCAACGAAGAAGAAGGAAAAAGACCAGCAGCACTCAACCAGTTCCCATAAACACGTGTCACTCTCAGCCACCACCAATGTCATTCCCAGCTACGACTGGGAATCTAACCAAGGAGAGATCCCCAATCAAGTTGGGGATGACGAGACCAACGTTGGGGGTTACGGCAGCAACGTTTGGGGGACGGCAGCAACGTTTGGGTGACGGCAGCAACGTTTGGGAGCTCTCAATATCTGTAGTGCTCTGGCTTGTACGGCCCCTCGACAGGCACCCCGATATAGTCAGCTTGACTCTTGCTAAGCTCGGTGAGCTCAACACCAAGAGCGTCAAGATGCAAACGAGCTACTTTCTCGTCTAAGAACTTCGGCAAGGTAACTACGTCAGTGCCGTATGCCTCAGCGTTTTTGTGCAGCTCAATTTGCGCCAAAACCTGGTTGGTGAAACTTGCCGACATCACGAAACTTGGGTGACCTGTTGCATTGCCAAGGTTAAGCAGCCGCCCTTCACTCAACACGATAATGCTGTGTCCATCAGGGAAAACAAACTCGTCAACTTGTGGTTTAATGTTCACCCGCTGAATATCGCTTTGACCGAAGAGGCCTGCCATATCAATCTCATTATCGAAATGACCGATGTTGCCAACTATCGCGCCGTGCTTCATCTTGCCCATCATCTCGGCGGTTATAATATTTTTGTTGCCTGTTGTTGTGATGAAAATATCTGCACTTGCAATCACGCTTTCGATACGTGCTACTTGATAGCCGTCCATAGCAGCTTGTAACGCACAAATCGGATCAATTTCAGTAACAATAACCCGAGCTCCTTGCCCTCGCAACGCCTCAGCAGAGCCTTTGCCAACATCGCCGTAGCCGAAGACAACACAGGTCTTGCCGCCAATCATCACGTCGGTGCCACGATTGATACCATCCAACAAACTATGACGGGTGCCGTATTTATTATCGAACTTTGATTTTGTCACCGCATCGTTCACGTTGATTGCTGGAAACTGCAGAGATCCGTTCTCTTTCATCTCATAGAGACGATGCACACCTGTAGTTGTTTCTTCAGAAACACCACGAATCTGTTGCACCATCTTGCTGAAAATAGTGTCGTCTTCCTGCTGAATCTTTGCGAGTAGGTCCAGAACAATACCCCATTCTTCTGAATCATCTTCGCTGGCTTCTGGAACGCTCCCCTGCTGCTCATACTCAGCACCTTTATGAACCAGCACTGTCGCATCGCCACCGTCGTCTAGAATCAGGTTTGCGCTACCATTTTCGTCAGGCCAGCGAAGCGCTTGCTGCGTACACCACCAGTATTCTTCAAGCGTTTCACCTTTCCACGCAAAAACAGGCACACCAGCAGGTGACTCGACGCTACCGTCAGGGCCAACAGCCACGGCAGCAGCGGCTTCGTCCTGCGTTGAGAAAATATTGCACGAAGCCCAACGCACCTGCGCGCCAAGCGCCGTCAACGTTTCGATCAACACAGCCGTCTGTACTGTCATATGCAAACTGCCAGTAATCCGAGCACCCTGCAACGGTTGGCTATCAAAAAATTCTGCACGCAATGCCATAAGACCAGGCATTTCTTGCTCAGCTAACTCAATTTGTTTGCGGCCAAGCGGCGCTAAAGAAAGATCGGCAACTTTAAAATCGTTTTTTTCTTGTGTTTGAACAGACATGGTTCCCCTGAAAGTAGAGACAAAGCTGGGATCAGCTGACCCACACAAACAGCCTTGAAATGAAATAGCACAATGCTACATCTGTGATGCTAACGCACTAGCTAGATGATTAAAACTAGAAGCAGAAATCTAGACCTCCACTCCCACTAGAGATACCTAACCAGACAGCTCGAACGTCATCAGGTTTTTCGTCAAAACTGGAGACAAAACAAAGTCTGTAAGTATCAATTCGATCGCCTTAATACGAATCGTTTTAGATGCCCATGCACCACGCACATTTTCGACTGCAGCGGCTAACTCTTTAGTGGCGCAGTCAGGGTACACCCGACCCAGATTAAGGTGGACTGGCCGTGTGTCTTCATAAGCAATTGGTTCGAACCCTTCTTTCTTCAACGCACAACCCAGCTTTTCGCGCATTCTGCTCCAACCATCAGTTTGTGGATAGACCTCTGCAAACAAGGCTGGCCACAAACGTTAGGTTGTCCGATACGAAACTCTAAAGCTCACAACCGTTGAGCGTTTCCTTAACTACATCGACTATCCGCCTAGAGGATTCTGCCACTTGCTCATCTGTCCAGTTTGACTTCCTTGGAGCGCAACCAAGCAGCGACAGATGCAATGATTCTTGCGGATAGACATAAAGGCTCGCTTCGCCAGCTTCTGCAATAGCAGTTATGACTTCTTCAAGCTGACGGGCTAAGTTCGAATCAGTGTTGCAGATTCGGGCAACAGTCGAGATGCACAAACCTTGCGTCTTCCAGTCAGCAGAGTGCACTTGTGAAGCCTGCCATTGCGGAAGCCATTCCTTCCAGAGAGAAGAAAAACGACCTGAATAATAGTTTTCGTCTCTAACCATTGGGACATACTAGCCTATCCAGTTAAAGACAATAAAAGTTCAGCTAGGCTATCAACAGTAGCCTTAACTGAATTGCGAGGACCTTCTATGCAAGAAAAACGAATTTCAGAAGATAAAACTTCCAGAAACCATCAGAAGTCTGGCTTACAGAAAATCAAAGGTATTGGGAAAAGTAATTCGGCCATGATTGGCAGAAATCACGATGACGTGATCTATGCCAATAGATCAGACCCGTTAACTGTCAAGATTAATCCCAGCGGTTTTTGCTAGTTCTAGACTCATCGACTCCCCCAGCAAAATCAAATCGAATAGTCGCGCGACGGGGCTTGAACCATTTGCGGTAACAACAACCGAATCGCCAGCAAGGTCACGCGCAGGAAACAACGCAGTAGCTGCTGATTCATAGCGATTTGAAAGACGAATCTGAGTGTATGACTGAGCTGCGTCTTTCCCAATGAGATATTCGGTGATACCTTCTTGCAGAGGTGCCCAATACGCACGCGTTTGCAGAAGATTCTGCACAGCATACTTCCACTGCTTCGCAGCAGCCAATCCAACGCTATCGGTGCCATAGATAACAGGTGTTGAACCTTCTATCATTGTCGCAAGGTTTCTAGCTTCGCTTCTTTCTCGGAGGTCTATAGAGTCACGGCGTTGATGCAAAACCTCTATAGCTTCTGACAAATACTCAGTTAAACAGTTGCCTATTCCAACCTCGACAAGACCCCGTAAACAAAACCCAGTTAACGGCAACAGAGACGACCTATCGACGCCAACATTCTCAGGCAACACGACAACAGACTCGCCATGGCTACGTACGAGCGAAATGAGCTCTTCCTCTGCGCTAACAGCAAGCACAGACGCCTCAGATTGCAATGCTAATGACAGTATCTGCAAAGATTCGTCGCTAGAACCTGCCACGGAAACAACTAACAACAAGGTTTTTGGCCCCACCCATGCAGGCGGCAAAACACCGCGATGCACAATAACAGGACATTCAAGAACAGGCTGCAAACACGCTGCGATAAGATCTTCGCTAAAAAGCTCAGCGTCAAGCCCCACAATAAGAATATCTTCGATATCGTCGTCGAGTAGCTCAAATGAAGCTTCAAAGTCAGCAATAGCAGCTTCGACTTGCTCAGGTACTGTGAGCAAAGCTTCCCACGGGCCAACTACATTCGCAGAGCTCATAGAGCAGTCGTTGAACTAGTACCCTCTTGCGTCTCTATTCGCGACATCAACTTGTCATGAGCTTCTTGCGTTAATGTGACAGCTTCCTCCGGAAGCATCACTGGAATCCCATCCACAATTTTGTATTGCTTCTTCAAACGAGGGTTATAGAACAGCGCGTCTTGCTGTGAATACAACAACGGCCCTTGGTCCTCAGGACAAGCCAAAATCTTTACTAATGAATCTTTTATAGCCATATGATCTCCTTACTACAACATCGTCTTATGCAGAGGCCATGACTTCTTGCACTTCAGCAACTCTACGGTCAACATCATCTTGAGAGGCAGCTTCCAAGTTAAGACGCAACAAAGGCTCGGTATTTGACGGGCGTAAGTTAAACCACCAATCACCATAGTCGACAGTTAAACCGTCAAGACGATCGCTATCTGCATCGCTATAGTGTTGCGCCACTTTTTCTAACACAGCGTCTGTGTCAGTTACCTTTGTGTTGATTTCACCTGAAGCTTCATAGCGTTGCAGCGGCGCTAGCAGCTCTGACAGCGGCACATTTGCACGCGATAACTGCTCTAAAACAATAACCGCAGCAATCAGACCAGAGTCAGCGCGCCAGTTATCTTTGAAATAGTAATGCGCGCTATGCTCGCCACCAAACGCTGCGCCTGTTTCAGCCATAATCTGTTTGATAAATGAATGCCCGACACGCGAGCGAATTGGGCGGCCGCCATTTTCTTTCACAACTTCAGCCACTGTTTTTGAACAGATCAGGTTATGAATAATGCTCGCACCTGGGGAGTCTTCCAAAATCTTTTTTGCAAGCAGCGCCGTGGTTAATGAGCCAGAAACAGGTTCTGCCTTTTCGTTAACAAGAAACACCCTGTCTGCATCGCCGTCGAATGCCAAACCAATGTCAGCTCCAGTCTCAAGCACACGAGCTTGCAAATCCTTAAGGTTTTCGACAACCAATGGATTCGCCTCATGATTCGGGAAGGTACCATCAAGCTCTTCATACATTATTTCGACATCGAACGGCAACTGATCAAACACGGCTGGCAGAACAAAACCGCCCATACCGTTAGCGGTATCGGCAATAACTTTAAGCGGCCTGAGGCCTTCTTCATTTATGAAACCTAGAACATGGGTAGCGAACCCACTGAGAAGATCTTGCGAGCTTTTGGCCCCTGGGTTTTCAACTGGGGCCAAGCCACTTTTTGCCTGCTCTTTGATAAATGACAGCCCTGTTTCTTGCCCAATTGGAACAGCATCACTTAAACACAATTTGATGCCGTTATAGCCCGCTGGGTTGTGAGAAGCAGTAAACATAACACCGGGAAGAGATAAGCTTCCTGACGCGTAATACACCATATCTGTCGAACATAAACCAAGCTCTATCACATCAAGCCCTTGGCTCATCACACCGTCAGCGAAGGCGTTTACAAGTTCTTCAGCCGAAGGGCGCATATCGTGGCCAATAGCTACCGATGTCACATCAGGTTCAGTTTTGCGAACAAATGCAGCAAATCCTTGCCCTAGCGCTTCACAAACAGTTGCGTTGATCTGATCGGGGTACGTGCCTCGCACATCATACGCTTTTACGATTTCGTCTAATGAAAGAAGATTAATTGTCATAGTGTAGACAACACTACAACAACTAAACACAAAGCAGCTCATTCAAAGTTGAAATTTAACGAAAGGTGATCTCCACCAGCTAGTTACCGCTCTTACCTGCTTGCAAAACTTTTTTATGCTCATCAGTTGGACGGTATTCGCCTTTGCCGACCCAGCGCCGCATCCGAAATAAATCTTGCACTAGAATCGCTGTATCTCGCACAAGACTCACAGAAGACCCTGCACGGTTTTCTACAAAAACAGGTATCTCTTGAAGCGACAAACCATCTTGCTCTGCCATAAGGAAAACCTCGACATCAAACGCAAAACCTTTGATTCGTGCTCGATCAAAAAGAACTCGGGCTATGTCACCTCTAAAACCTTTAATGCCACATTGCGTGTCTCTGAAATGACCGAGCAACACAAGATGCGTTAAACGATTGATGCACCAGCCTCCAAGCTCACGCAGTTTTTTTGCAGGCACAACAGTATGAGTCGAATCATGACGACGGCTACCAACGACAACATCCCAGCCTTTTTCGACTTCTTCCATAACGACAAGGAGCATAGAGGGAGGGTACGCTAAATCTGCATCAGTAAAGACAACGCAGCGACCTTTCGACGCCAACACACCTGCTTTAACAGCAGCGCCTTTCCCCTGGTTATAAGGCTGGCGTACGACTCGAACATCTAATTTCTCGGCATAGCTTGCTGTGTCATCACTAGAGCCATCGTCAACAACAATAATTTCATACGGACCGAAATCTGCGGCGTCTAACGCATCGTCAATGGCTTCGACAGTGGAAATAATCCGTTTACCTTCGTTATAGGCAGGGATAACAACGCTTAATCGCACATCTCCTGAAGAAACAGGACGATCTACTTTTTGTGCAAGTTCTTTGCGAACTATACCAAACAGAACCCAGCGGTAGGCCAACCAGCGAACTATTGCTGCTACTAATATGGCTAGTGTTTTCGCAGCCAAAAGAGGCAGAAACATATTTGAAATAAGCAGAACGATAATGTCAACAAGCCCAGCGACCGCTGCTGTTAAAGCAAAACCTCCAGGGTGACTCACCCACCTAGCTTTTGGGTTCCCTTTGAACGTAATTGTTCTGTTTAAAAGATACGCAGCGCTAGCAGCAACGAGCAAAGCAACAATGTCTGCGAGGATAATCGAATACCTATCTTCCAGAAAAAGAAACAGCACAAAGTCAAGAAGCGTTGCTATAACACCTACGAGTGCAAATAGTCTAAGCCTGCTCCGCATCATTACAGGCTATCGCTAAAAATAGCTTTTCTTATCATGTTATTTAAACGGTAATCTTTCAAATGCGACTTTCTATTCGCCTTCTAAACTGTCATCTTTACCATGATCTGCGGTTTTATCGTCTTCTTCTTCGACGTTTTCGTCTGGACTAGACAAATCAGAGAGAACAGGGCCGACTCCCCTATCAGTGCTGTCACTTGCTGGTTTTGTTGCTGGTGGATCTACAACTTTACTAAGAATTTCTGAAGTAGCTATTTCTGACTCAGCGCCGATGACAGGAAAAGAACTTGCACTTGCAAAACCAACCTCTTCTAGCATTTCTTCAGACGAATCTCTAACTGTCTGTTCTGCCGCTGCACTTGCTTCAGCGACGCCATCAGCTGGTTCCGCTGAAGCTCCAACCTCAGCTAGAGCAGGAGTTTCAAACGAGCTGTAGCGTCGTCTAATCGCGTAACCGCAGATGCCCAACAGGGCCAGCAACGATAACGCTGTCGAAACAAGTTCAGGACCAGTGCGCCCATAGGAGAAAGAAACGTTTTTCTCTGTTGGCACAACAACCATCATGTTAGGGCCCGCTCGCCATGGCCCCTGCGCCCCTTTGACGTTCCAGTTAGTAAAGTATGATGTTTTAACTAAGACAGGCTTCCCTATTTCGTCAACTGAAAAGCTTATCTCATTCGTTGTTGTCTTAATATCAGAAACAACAGCAGGGCCACCTTCAACAGGCTTTATAACCGCATCAAGCACTTCTTGCTCTTCAGCTGTTGGGAATTCTTTGTTCATAGGAAGAACACGTTCTTCTATAGAGTCACCTGTTTGTTTAGGCCAGCTGTCAGGGCCTGACTCGGCAGGGATAGCTGCATACGAGCTAGGGTCGTTATGGAAATCAACAGCTTGTCCAATCCAACCGTTTTCAAATCGTCGGTCATGTTCGCTATCTTTGAGCCAGGTTTCTTCAAGTTCAACACGCAGGGCTTCAGATTGTTCGACGGGAACTTCTGCTACTTGCTCATCGATGCTTTCTGCTACTGCTGAAAGCACACCTTTCTCAACGGTTGCCTTCTCTTCGATGTCGTCTTCAAGAAAGTCTTTATGGTCTAAACCGTCAACGACAACTGGATAATTTTCTAAACCTTCGACGACATCGCCGCCACGCACAGCGCCAACTGGGAAGGAAGAAGACATTTCAGTTACTTCCAAACCTTTTGCTTTCAACGCTTCTTTACGATCATCTATTTCTTCAAGGGTTAAAACCTTAAAGACAGCAAATGGCTGGGTTTCAGGTTTATCTAGGTCAATCTCTTCCAGAGGAAGCACCTCTTGCACCCGACTGAGATCTGGCTTTTGAGGGTCAACCAGATCACAGACCGACCCGGTAGCTCGCTGAGCAAAAGCACAAGCGGCTGTAATCGAATCATTTTTGCTCGCTAAATAATATTTCACGCCTGTTGCTTGCAACTGCGAAACACCTTTTGCTATGTCAAAATCTTGATACGGAAGATCTCGCTGCGCTCTTGAAGGCTCTTTAGAAAGCCTACTCTGGTTTAAGAAATGGAAAGGCGTTGTTGCAGATGATTCGAAATACAAACCTTCCATCGACGTGATACAACCATCTGTCCAATGCGGCAAAAGCATCATAGCCATCGGCGTGCCATAGTCTAAATCTTTATTCAGTTCCCACTTCGCACGGCCACAGCCTTGTTCTTCACCGATTGCTGCCATTGTATTGACAACATCACGATATTCTAGATAACCACTTGTGCCTTCATATCCAGAATAATTATGTTTAGACCAACCCTGGACACTACTATTGTCTCGATTCTCAAACACAAGCCACTTAAAAACCGTGTTATCGCTCGCGACTTGCACTTCTTGAGAGCCAGGGAGTTCGATTTGCAAAGGCAATGCTGTTGCAACGAACCCTGCAAGCATAGAGAAAACAAGCCCCGCGGAAAGAACTGTTTGCGTTGGTTTCTCCCAACTTTCAGCGACAGCCATTGCAACAAAGCGCAGAATAAGGCCGACGCCCACAGCACAAACGAAATAGACAGACAAATAAAAGAACGGAAGCAGACGTTCATTCCATAGCGCCCCTTGCCCTATGTTGGCTGTTAACAGCCCCATCAAAATAGCTTGGCAAGAAAACAGAACGCCAATTTTGGTTTTTATGACATAACTCAACAATGCGCCAACAACCGCGATCGGCATGGCTATTTCCATCGAATCGGTCATCATTTTGGCGCCAACAGCTTCTAATCGCTCAAACCCCATGTCAATGAAAAGCCCGTCGAATTTACCTGCCCAAAGAAAGGGGATCAGCCAAAACGATGCTAACGCAAAACTTGTAGCTCCGACGATAGCTAGCCACAACGCATTACGGCGAATGTCGACATAGGTAATCAAAGCATAAAGAACGACGGCAGCAACAAGCACACAAGCGATCGGTAAGAAGATAGTTGGCTTTCCTTCATTAAAGGAAATAGCCACAAGCCACGTACTTATCGCACCAAGAAATAACAAGTGCATAGGTGAATTGTTTTTGCGTAGAAGAAGAACAAGCAGAAGCGCAGGCACAAGAAAGAACAACGGCAAAATGTGTGTCAACGCTACTAACGCCAGCAGCACAGCTGAACGAATATGCCATTTGTTATCGCTGATACCGCGAATACAGACACCTAAGGCCAACAACGTTAAATTTAAGCTAATTGAGGCAGAGAACTCACCAGCAAGAGTCGAAAGAACGTTACCGCCAGTGATCTGAAAGTTAGTGTCAAGCTGAAATATCAAAGCGCCTATTGCAAGCAGCCCTGGGATGGGTTCAGGTGAGCGAGCAAGGCGGCCCATTACCCAAGCAGAAAGGGGGAAGAATACAACGCCAGAAACTGTAACCAGTTTGAATGCAATCCCATATGGCACATGTGTCAACCAAATGGCAAGAATCGGCACGGCTATGAAAAATACTTTTTGATAGTGCCCCAGGATTTGGACTATCTTTATTTTGCGCCAACGAGCCAAATGAGAATCTTCTCTAAGCGTGCCCGCTTCACGCAATGCTGCTTCCACCTTTTGTGAACCGCGCAAAGAAACAGCGAAAGCTGCAAACAGCAAGACAAGAGGAATGCTGATATACCAACTCAACCCAGCGTTTATTGTAATGATCATTAATGGTGGGATGACCATATAGAAGGTGTATGCAGGAAACCCTGCATACCAATAGGTACTCCAACCACTAAGGCGCAGTTGCGGCAATAGCTCGTCACGCATAAATGCAGGCCCTAAAATATGGGCCCCCATGTCGCCACCTGTTGGGATTGTGTCGCCAAAGAGAAGGTTCTGCCCTCCGTTAGCAAAGTTAAAGATGAAGAAGAGGTAGGCAGAGCACAGCACAGCCACGACACCGCTTATGAGTGGAACAAGAGAATATTCTTGGGATGGTTTTTGATTGCCCATCCCCTCAGCATTTCCGCCGCCTGTGCCTGATGAATCAGTGGTTTTCGACTTTTCGTTATCAATGTCTACGTTCACTTACTCACCCTATTGGTTTATTGTTCGCTCAACGACCTCGACCTGCGTGTTCGCCTACTTCTGTAAGCGCATCTTCAAGATCGATGCTTTTTCCTGCGAGTTGCCACCTTCGTTTATCACAAGTATCACAAGATTCCATTAAGAGATCGTTACCTTCGACGGTAATCCTAATAACGGCTACTTCTGCTTTACAAATGGAACATTTTTTAGTTCTACCTTTAGGCTGTAGTTTCGTTTTTCTAGCTGTTGCTACTTTATTTGACATATTCTCCTCCTTCGATGAGCTACAAATCGGCCATTGAAGCAGGTGAATAATTAAAGATTGAATAAATAGTCTTAATTGACTAGCCCCTGGGATGGTCACTTTCGTGGGAATGACGACCTGAGCAGGCTAGGAATCAACCATCTAGGCTTACACTCTTTAGAAAATGCAAGCAAGGTAGTAAAACTTCTGGGCTGAATATCTACGAGGGAATCTAGAAATGGTAAAGCTTCTGGTCTGAATATACAGGGGAAGCTAGAATTATTAAAGCTTCCCAGAGTTATCTGGCAAGAAGTCAATTAGGCTGAGGCAATGAGTTCGCAAGACAATAAACCATCAAAAAATAAAGACAGCGCTAACGGCGCAGCAAAAATTGAAGGCAAATGGCCTAAATGGCTTATTTGGGTCGGGTTAGGCACCTTGGCAATCCTTTTGGGCTGGTCTGTTTATGTTGAACGCAATATTGATAAAAAAGACTACAGCGAGTTCTATGAACTGGCAGAAGCTGGCAAGATAGAAAAATTTGAGTTTGAGAACACTAACTTCGCTATTGAAGCCACCACAAAAACGAACGATACTTTCCGCACGACAGCACCTCGCGAGTTCACAGAAACAGAACGAGACCTGTTTAACGAAAAAGGTATTGTTCAAGAGTTCAAAACAAGCAGCAACAGCTTAGGGGATCTGCTCTTCAGTTTTATTCTCCCACTCGGCCTCATCATCGGCCTTCTCTTCTGGTTTGCCCGCAGGCAACAGTCTCAAATGGGCGGCATTATGTCTATTGGCCGCAACAAAGCCAAAACATACTCCTCTGAAAAACCTGGCACTATGTTCGACGATGTCGCTGGCTATAAAAACGTCAAGAAAGAGATCAAAGAGGTTGTCGATTTTCTTAAAAGCCCCGAAAAATTTGCCGAAATCGGAGCTCGCATCCCTAAAGGCGTCCTTCTCGTAGGACCTCCTGGAACTGGTAAAACCCTTATCGCACGGGCAGTCGCTGGTGAAGCAGGCGTGCCGTTTCTTTCGGTTACAGGCTCAGACTTTATGGAAATGTTTGTCGGCGTCGGCGCTAGTCGCGTGCGTGACCTTTTCAACGAAGCTAAAAAAATGGGTAAAGCAATTATCTTTATCGATGAAATCGACTCGATTGGCCGCAAACGTGGCGCTGGCCTCGGTGGTGGACACGACGAACGTGAACAAACGCTTAACCAGATGCTGTCTGAAATGGACGGATTTGAAGCTACTGAAGGCATCGTCATGATGGCGGCTACAAACCGGCCCGATATTTTAGACCCAGCGTTACTTCGTCCAGGCAGGTTCGACCGACAGGTTGTTGTTCCTCTTCCAGAACTTGAAGATCGCAAAAAAATCTTGGACGTTCATATCAAGCACAAAAAAATGTCTGATGATGTTGATGTTAACGTTATCGCCCGAGGCACGCCTGGCATGAGCGGTGCCGATCTCGCTAACCTCGTTAACGAAGCTGCTTTATTTGCCGTTCGTGGCGGGGCAAGCGTCGTGCATCCAGAACATTTTGATGCTGCACGCGACCGCGTCATTATGGGTGTGAAACGTGACTCACTTGTCATGTCAGAGTCAGAACGAGAAATGACTGCCTACCACGAAGCTGGCCACGCACTATGTGCCGCGCTGCTTCCAGGCTATGATCCACTCCACAAAGTGACTATTATCCCTACAGGCATGGCTCTGGGTGTCACAATGACCTTACCAGAAGAAGACCGTCATTCTATTCGCAAAACACATGCAGAAGATATGATTGTGATGATGCTCGGCGGAAGAAACGCTGAAGATCTTGTCTTTGATGTTGTTTCATCTGGCGCTGGCGATGATTTGCAGAAAGCCACAGGTATGGCACGTCGGATGGTAACCGAATGGGGTATGTCTGATGCGATAGGCCCAATGGCTTTTGGTGATAACGGACCTGTGTTCCTAGGTGATGGCATGTCGCAATCAAAAGAGTATTCTGAAGGCTTAGCTGAAACAATCGATGTTGAAATTAAACGCATACTGACCGAACAAGAAGACCGATGCAAAAACCTTCTTACAACAAACCGAGAAGCGTTAAATCAGGTAGCACAAGGCCTTCTAGAACAAGAAACGTTAAGCGGTAAAGAAATCGATGATATTATCGCCAATATCGGTCAAGGAAATAACGCAGCGCTCGTCTAGCACTCTTTATGCCTGCTAGACGAGCAGCGCCGCTGCTAAAATAGCTTGACCAGAGAAGCGCTTTAATTGTTGCATACACGCCGCTCTTTACGGCAGTGCGTTTACTATCTCTTCTTCAACGAGAGGCCCCAGAAAAGACTTCTGGACCTTTCCTTGAGAATCTATGATCAGTGTTGTCGGAACGCCATCAATTTTATAGCGTTTGTGCAGAGATGGATCTGTCTCAATATCTATCTTTTGAAAGTCAACAGATTTATTTTCTATAGTCTCTAGAACTTTCCAGGCCTTCGGGCAGGTATCACAGCTAAGCGACGAAAAAAGCACAACCAAAATAGGCTTTGAGCTCTCAGCAAAATCTGCTCTATCTATCTGTGCAGGGACACGATAGGTCGGCGCAGTTGGCGGCTCTGGGCGTCTCCTTTGCAGCAAGAAAGCAATTGCTGCCCCTAAAAGAAGCAGCCCTGCTAAAAGTAGAATTCGCAGGATCATTATTGCGCAATAACTGGAATCGCAGGAATAACATCGAGCGAGCTGTCATTAACTCGCTGCACTTCAACAGTGACCTTTGCCTCAGGCGATGATACTTGCAACGCAACCCCCGGTAAGCAACTAGGGCCACAGCCTGTTACAGGGGTATCAGGTATAGGAATTAAAAGACGTCCAGGAACAGTCATCGGAATCTCGCCATTTCGCAGTTTAGTAGGGTTCCCATTCGCTAGAACAGTTACTTCAATTGGCACTTGCTGGCCAGATGCTTCGTCATTTGTCGGAAAGCCATAAATAGCAATTACTGTTGCATTAGTCCCAGGCACCGAAACCCAAGGAACCAGCCAGTCGTTAACAGGCAACGACGAGCCTGAAGAAGTTGCTAAGCCTGAACTAGCAGACGGCTGCTCAAGACCACGTAAATCTTCAGAAAAATCTGGTTCTTCTACTTCGTCTTCCGCTGGTGCATCATCTTCGGCAGGCTCGTTATCATCTTCAGAAATAAGACGATCGGCATCGAAATTCTTTTCGGCGAATTGCCATCGTTCGGCTACAACAGGGATCTCTTTAGAGGTGACCTGAACAGAGAAATCTGTTGGCAAGTCAAATCCGAAACGTTTCATTTCGGTATCTAAATCGACTACCGTATTTTTGCCTGCTTCGATTGTTCGAAGAATAGGCACCACGCTGTTTGTGTCACGCAAGGTTGCGTCGTTGGGCCATATCTCGATCTCTATCTCAGCAGTTTCACCGATCGGCTCAAATAAAGGAGTCGTCTGATCGCCTAGGAGCTGTCGAATATTCGTAACTGGGTCAAGTAGTTCCGAGGGCTCGACAACCGCTTCGATTTCTGCATCGTCTTCAGTTGGGGAACTTGTCGCTACTAACGTCCCAGCCAAATCAGGCTCCTGATATTTCAATGAAGATCGACGCTCTACAGGCTCAGGATTATAGATAATGAGTGCATGATCGCCTTGTGAGGTGACACGCCCTGCTGTAAACATCCACGACCTTTTAGGCTCAGAAACAGCAAGCTGCAAAGAAGCACCTTTTGATCCTAAACTTTCATTTACGATCTGTAGACGCTCAGCAACTATGCGACCTTGTTTTGATGTTATCTCTGCCGACAGAAGTTGGCTTTTTTGAGGAAGTTGCTTGAGTACAATTGAATTGCCTTTAACGGTGATCCCTCGCAACTGCTCATCAGGGCGCAAGGTAAATGAGTCTTGCAACTCAATATCTACTGTTGCCAGCTCTGGGAAAGGATTCATTAGCGCAATATATTCTTGTGATTCACTCGTGGTTTTGCCACCTGCGAGATACCACGTAGACGATGCCTGTGTTGCGCATGGACCATCAGCTACGCCTTGCGTTGTTGTCACAGAATGACTAACAGCGCTATTTCCATTTGTTATTTCCAAGGCAACTGCTGCATACTCAAGCCCAGGGATTTCATCTGCGACCCGAATAACCTGTGTTGCTCCAGGGGCAATAGTTTTTGTAAGCGCAATCTTTTCACCTTCTTCGCTTAGAACTCGAACATCAGCTGTTGAAGTAACATCACCAAAGTTAGTGATCATGACCCGATGATCGGCATACCCATTAGTTATGCTTGATCCGACAGGACAATACCATGAAGAGTTTAAAGGTATGTTGCTAGAAATCGATGGCGAAATGACACCGCTTGCTGACACCTGAGTGTCATCATCTGACGAGGTGAGATAGTCAGCCCCAAACCAAACACATAGAGCTCCGAGAACGATGATAATTGACAGCTTCTTATTCATATTCACTACCTCGTCTACTTTGAGCGATAACCACAGCTGACGCAGCTACAAGAAACTGACCCAGTAACGCTAGGCGGCGAACATTTGACGCTGGGTAATTTACTGTCACAGCCCCTGAAGGCCCAGCTGGTATCAACGTTAGCCCTGAGAATCCTGCTTCGAGTGGTTCTTGACCGCCGTTCATCGCTAAAGCGTCATCGTAGGAAACTGAGAGCAACGACTTCTTATTTTCAGGCAAAGAAATCACCCAGCGTCCTGGCTTATTTCGTACTTCATCCACTGTCACTTCGCCTGCTAGAAGTTCTACCTGCAACTGCTCTTGTGAACTCACCGCAGAAGATGCTTCTTCTTCCAATCCTTTAAATGTAGCTCCTATGCCAGGATTAGATGCGTTCTCATAGACGATAAAGCCCTCTGGCATCGCTGGGATCTGTTCTAGATCTAACTGCTGGTCGATGAGAATTTCTGCGCCTTCGAGAGGTTTGAATTGATAGTTTCCGTCAGGCACCAGACGATTAATGATCACTACCTTATCTATTCCATATGGCGCAAGAAGTTTACCCAACCGACGTACATCATCAGCTAAAACTAATTCAACCTGATCTTTTATTCCTCTGTTAGCTGCAAGGTTTCCTGGCAGCCATCGAGAAGAAACGTCTACTTTACTGCCCTCTGTTATGGCGAAAGAAAGATCAGTGCTAGTCTTAAAAGAATCTGCTGGGATGACGCTTTCATCACCGATCCATAGAATACGGCCAACTCCGCTTTGCTCTTTCTCGTCGTTACTATCGACTGAAAGAGTTGATAGATACAGGTCGTGGCCTTGGCGCGGAAGCCCCCAACGCCCATCGAAAGAGAGCACAATCCCGAAGATAAATACAGCAGCAAAACTTGCGCCAATAAGAATAGAAACGAACTGTTTAAGTCGAGAAATCGAATGCGCAAGATCATATTCGAGACTTACCAGCCCTATAGAAATAACCAAGATAAGCCCTATGAGCCCGATTGAAAGAACGGCTTCGCTGGCAGGCAAACTAAACGGCATCCATCCTTTGGCTTCGATCCAAAGAACAAACGAAAGGCCAAGGAAAAGCACCCAGCCATTTATAACTAATTTCTCATATTTCTTTTTAGCTAGCAATAACGCAAGAATTGCTAAGCCAACAGTTACAAAGCCTATATATGCATAAGTAACCGTTGAAGTTTTAAATTGCAAAAGATCGAGTAACGAAAGGTCCGCCAAAGCTTCTGAAGATTTTGTGCCTACAAGCCATCGCCAAGAGAACGAGCGAACAATATCGTAGCTCCATGGTATGTGCATAACTAGCGATACGAGAACAGCAATAAATCCTGTGAACAAATAGTTTTGTGGGCTTTCTGCGTTTAGCGCCGCTGCAATAGACAGCATGAAACAGGCAAGCAGCGCAACAGGTACAACAGCTGGGGCGAATGTAGCAACCAAGGCTGTTAGAACAGCGAAACGTAGCACCCGTACAGGAAACGTTCTTGCTGTCTGGGTTTCGCTTTGGGAATCAAATCCATAAGGATTGTATGCACCAATAGCTAGTAACGATTTGAGCAGGAACGGCGAAGCAGCCCAAATCACAAGTGATTCCCACCGAGCTGCAGCCATAATCGAAACCAGGATCGGGTTACAAAGATACACTAAACCAGCAAGCGCTCGCACTCGTGGGCTGCCGAATGGTTTTACAAGTGATGTGGCTCCCCAGAACCCAGCAATCAATGGGATAATGATTAACAGTTTTTCGAAAACACTCGGCGCCCAGAAAAATATGACACGAAAAAATCCTAAAATAGCAAAAGCGGTTGGAGCGTTTCCAGGGCCACCAGTTCCTGCGGTTCGCCAACCTCCGAACCATTCACGCAACGTTGCGCCACCATTTTCGACAAATGGGATCTCGCCGACATGGGCATAGCCAGAAAGCAGCAGCGATCGTGAGCCGACAAAAAGAAGCAGCCCGATACCGACAAGCAATAGTACGGAATCTCTTGCGTTGCTCTCTCTATCACCAGCAGAAAAAACTGAGTCTAGGCGGCGGTTCTGTCCTAAAGAAAATCTGTTATGCCAGAAATCACTAACACGAGCGAAACCGCCCACCTGTTTTTCTTTGATTGCTTTCGCGTCAAGTGTCCGCTGTTTGCCTAGCTGTTTTCGACGTTTGTTGATAGAACTTATCTGCGAAATATTCCACGGGATAGCTGAAAGAACATCTTTTGCTTGTTTCCTTCTGCCTGTAAACAGTGAATAGAAACCTTCAAGCAACACAAGCAGAAAAGCCAGCGGCACCGTCGTAAACCGAGACTTAGACGTTGCTGATGACATCACTGTACGTAGACGGTGACGGGTCAACAGCTTACGACGGACCCGTTTGGTTAGCCGATCTTGCATTGCCTCTTTATGCTTCGCCTTAGCCTGTGGGACGACCATGACACGAGCACCCAATGCATGTGCACGCCAACACAAATCTAGATCTTCACCCATCATTGTGATGCCTGGGTCGAAACCACCTAACGCAGTTAGAAGGTCTGACCGAATAAGTTGTACCCCACCAGGAATATAGAAAACTTCGCGGGGGTTATCGTATTGCTCTTGATCAAACTCGCCTTTATCGACAAGGTCGACAGCTACGCCCACACGGTCAGAACTCATTCCCATTTGCAGCAAACGGCGTTCGTCATCCCAGTCAACAAGTTTTGGGCCAACAATACCCGCGTTGCTGCGATACATTTCGGCCATCAACGCCGAAACACATCCAGGGTCTAAAGCAACATCGTCATGACAAAATAGAAGGAAAGGCGAACCCGAAACAAGCTCCATCGACTGGTTAGCTGAAACGCTCCACCCTGGTTCGCCTGCCATGCGATGCAGATATGCAGCAGGCAAGACTCTTGCCACACGATCAGCTACAGGCTCCTTGCTACCAGCATCGACGACAAGAACGGAGAGGTTCTCATAGTCTTGCGATCCTAATGAAAGAAGCATTTCCTCGAAGTGATCACCTGGATCGTTAGCAATAACGATGGCGACCACAGCAGGGATTTCAGGGCCTTCAGGCACTAAAAGGTCAACTGCAGGCTCAGGAACTTTAGGATTGTTTTGCGAAACATTTTGCGTAGTCACCAGAACAAAATAATACTGCGTTATTTTGCCGTTGCGTTACTAGTTTACAAACAAGTTACTTCACGTCGCTAAATATCGGCTACGATCTGGACCCATGAACAGCTATGCAAGAAGGTTTTGCTCTACTTCTATCATTCTCGATCAAACGAGGTTTTTTTCATGAAAACCTTAGTTACAGGAGCATCTGGTTTTGTTGGCCCTTATCTGCTCTCCTTTTTAGAAGCACAAGGGCACAATGTTATTGGTCTTGGATCAGATAATGGCCCTTGCTTAACTGACGCCTCGGCCTGGGCTGACGCGATGGGCGACCATAGGCCAGAGCTTGTCTTTCACCTTGCAGGATGGAGCAACGTTGGCGCATCGTGGGATGACCCAACCAAATGTTTTTCGATCAATGCAACAGGAACGCTAGCAGTTCTTGAAGCTTGCCGTCTCGCTTCTGTACGGCGTGTCGTAGTTGTTAGCAGCGCAGATGTGTACGGACAGCCTGAGGCAGCCGAACCGTTCCAAGAATCGATGTCATGTCATCCAGTTTCTCCGTATGGCCTTGGCAAACACGCAGCCGAGCAGACTGCAAAGTATTACTGGCAAAATTATGGATTAGAGACTGTTATAGCTCGCCCGTTTAACCATCTTGGGCCAGGACAAACCAGAAGTTTTGTTGCTGCGTCATTCGCTGAGCAACTAGCACTTCTTGAACGAAAAGGCGGCGGCGTCTTATCTCATGGCGATCTTAGCGCGCAACGAGATTTTACCGATGTTCGTGACGTCGTGCGGGCATATCTCCTTCTCGCTCAACACGGTAAGGCTGGCGAAACGTACAATATTTGTTCAGGAAAATCCATCAGCATCGAAACGCTTCTCAAAACTATGTTAGAAGAAGCGACAGTTACCATAGAAACCCAGCTAGACCCGAACCTTTTACGCCCGTCAAAGTGCCCAGTACGCGTAGGTTCTCCAGAGAAAATTTTCAACGAAACAGGCTGGACAGCTGAGATACCTTTTGCTCAAACGATCGCAGACTTGCTGGCAAGCAAACGTACGCTGCTCTAGCTACCCTGAGCAAATGGGTTTACTAGCTAATCTAATTTTCATTAACGGTCCAATCTCAATCACTGACGAAGAAAGCTACGACGATGCTTCTGACGGCAGTGTCGAATGGTTTGACTCTCCCAGCAATATGCTGCCAGTTTTCTGGGAGTTGCTTCTTGCTGGAGCAGACTACAGCTCGGTACAGTTTGACGTTGATTACAAACGTTATTACTTGACTATAAGTAAACAGAAAGCTGTTGAAAATTTACATGACAGAATTGAACTGGTTTGTGCTACGAGTCCCAACTGGTTGGAAGCAATGTATCTGCTATTTGTTACTCTCATATCTTCGATTGACGCAGAAACAGTGTTTGTCCGAGGAGACCTCATCGATGAAATGTATGCAGATAACCCAACACCCAACTTCATAGGTATAAGCGACGAACAGCTAGCTGAACATTTATCTACCTATGCTGACACGCCTCATGCAGGAAACTGTATGATCGGCGACACCTGGTCGTATAAACCTTGATCTAGGGCATCGCTGGATTCTATTTACACATGCCTCTACGTCTTAAAGCGACCAGGTACGTGTCATACGGCTATCGCTGCGCAGTCTGCTGTTTTGATTTATGATTAGGGTTCTTCTAGATCTAGCGGGGTTGTGCTGTGACGAAAAAAGCGTTGATTACTGGTTTAACTGGACAAGATGGTTCGTACTTAGCCGAATTTCTGCTTGGTAAGGGCTACGACGTTGCTGGCATGGTTCGCCGTTCAAGCACAACAAACTTCGATCGCATCGACCATATTTATAAAGATATCGAGATCGTCCAAGGCGACGTACTCGATGAAATGTCACTTGTCGATGTGCTACAACGCACACAACCTGATGAGATCTATAACCTTGCAGCGCAATCGTTTGTGCAAACGTCGTGGCAGCAGCCTTCACTCACTGGCGACACAACTGGCTTAGGTGTGACCAAGATGTTAAACGCTGTTCGCTTTTGTGATTTAAATGCCCGTTTCTATCAAGCATCCTCGTCTGAAATGTTCGGGAAAGTTACCGAGGTGCCGCAGACTGAATCGACAGCGTTTTATCCTCGTTCTCCCTACGGCGTAGCGAAAGTGTACGGTCATTGGATCACCGTAAACTACCGTGAGAGCTACGGCATGCACGCATCAAGTGGCATTTTATTTAATCATGAGTCACCCCGCCGTGGATTAGAATTCGTGACTCGCAAAATAACGAATCACGTCGCGAGGATTAAGCTAGGGCTCGCGACAGAACTACGACTCGGCGATTTAGAACCTCAACGTGACTGGGGCTATGCTGGCGATTATGTCGAAGCTATGTGGCTGATGTTGCAGCAAGACAAGCCGCAAGATTTCGTTATCGCAACTGGTGAAACTCATTCGGTGCAAGAGTTCTGTGAGCTAGCATTTAAACTTGTTGACTTGAATTGGCGTGACTATGTGAAACAAGATCAACGGTTTATGCGTCCTGCAGAAGTTGAATTGCTGATCGGCGACCCTGGTAAAGCGAAACGCGTCCTTGGCTGGGAACCGAAAACATCGTTTGAACAGCTTGTCTCGATGATGGTCGAAGCAGATCTTGAAAACGAAACCCGAAACAAAGGGTAAACTATGGTTTACTTAGCTTGTGTTACAAGCATAAAATTTTTTCTAACACTTTTTGTTGTTGAGCTGAAATACGACTATTTCTAGCTGCATGATCTAAACACAACTTCTTCCATTGAAGGAAACGGTTCTCCAACCAATCGATATTGGTATCATCTTTACCCCAGTAATGCAAGAGATCTTCTCCCTCGGCTTTATCTAGATGTGTTTTGATCAATCTCAGATGATCCTGTGCATAGCCAAAGATACGAGGACATTGACTGTCGTGAATCGTTACCTGTCCTTTTGCGGAGAATATATCCCTGATTGAAGAACATACAACCCCATAACGTGAAATGAGATACGTGCCAAACATATGATACTTACTAGGGTGAGAGCTGAAGAGGTTAGGGAAGTAAGCTAAACCACTAGCCCTAAGCTCATTTCTAGCTCCGACAGAAAGATTCTTCCAAGAAGTCACCTCAATATTTTGAGTAAGTTCTTCCTCATCTACCC
The DNA here is from genome assembly GCA_020629155.1 of Acidimicrobiales bacterium. Classification (GTDB taxonomy): domain Bacteria; phylum Actinomycetota; class Acidimicrobiia; order Acidimicrobiales; family SZUA-35; genus JAHDDW01. Next base: position 126,194 of record JAHDDW010000001.1, read on the forward strand.
ACCAAAGATCATTCCCTGCTGCAAGATTCTTTCGAAGATAATGCCTGATCGGTTTGAAAGGTTTTTCAAGTTTTCGCAACTCGTTGTATTCAACACCAATCTTCGAAAAAATAGATTCACCAACAGGTAAATCCATATCGATTAAGTACCGAGGAGAATGGGTAATGGCAACGTTGTATAGGCACTCCTCATATCGACGGCATTTGAAACGAATTGGGTCAACGAGTTGGGCGAATAGCAGGAAGATACTCTCGACATTAGTTACTCTTTTTCCTTCAAAAATACTTCCTCCTATCGAAGTCCATTTTCTATTCTTTGTAGTTTTTACCTCTATACCGTAAGCTTCACTTTGATTCACATACGCCACAATGTCAGGGAACCGTTGTCCTGATATAAGCTCTACTTTGTTTTCAAAAATAGTCCCAGCTGCACATTCGCTAAGAACTACAAAGACATCTTTCTCAAGAGATACACCGTTTCTTTGCAAAAAATACGTCGTACTTCTCTTTGCCTCTATTTGCAATTGATCGACGACAGTGCCTAATAAGTCAGTGAAGGCTTCCTCGTTAGTGTTATGGATAATAATCACAGATCAAAAATCCTAGGCCAGATATCTTCAAGACGTCGGGCAATATGGTAAGCAAAAAGTGGTGGAACGGCATTACCTATGACCTTATAGCCACCAGAAGCAGACAAGCTATACGGAGACGTACTTCTTGATCTCACAAACTCATAGGAGTCTGGAAAAGTTTGGATCCTTGCGCACTCCCGTACTGTTAATCGACGCTCTTGAAGACCTGAATCTAATTCTTTTGTAAGAACTCCACCATTCTCTTTTGACAATCGCCGAAATTCAATATTACCATGGTGCTCCGCCCTAATAGTAGGGCTCACATTATCGAGCTTAATTTCTACATTTCCTTGAACTTTTCCGTAGTATTTGGCTTTAGAATAACTCATTTGAGATAGATCAATTGTTTCATCATCAGGTTCTGATAAATCTTTAAATACCGATCCTAGCGTAACAATCGGCTGCAGAGGCGCTTCCAAAACCGTTGCCCCTGATAGACCATGTGTCTGAGGCGGGTAGGGGTTTATCTCTTCTGGAAAATGGCCAGATTGGATTTTCTCTATAATTTCTTTTTTGAGAAATCGTTTACTCAGGCCTATAAATATAACTCGCTCTCTGTTTTGAGGAACTCCGAAGTGTTTTACGTTAAGCACTCTGGCTGGCAAAACAACATATCCTTGGTCGATATCTCTAAAATCACTCTCAATAATTTCTTTGACATTAGAAAGCGAGACTAATCCTTTAACATTCTCTGCAACAAATACTTTCGGTTGCGTAATTTCTATCACTTCTTTCATCCAATAATAAAGCCGTCCACGATTCTCATCATCTAAATTTTGATCAGAACTTTCTTCATACGTCTTTCCATGATGCCCTTTCCGAGAGTTAAACCCTTTTCTATCCCCCGCTAGGCTAAAATCCTGGCAAGGAAATCCCCCTATGACAACATCAACACTCCCAGGAAACACCGACTCTCCAGCCTTGTGTTTTTTAACAAGGTCAACGATACTTTCGTTAGAAAAAACCTCAGGGTCTAGGCCTCTTCGACTGAAGTAAGGAATCCACGCTGACTTAGCGTAAGAAAGAATATCGTTAGCAAAAACTAGCTCAAAATTTGTTCTATGAAGATTAACCCTACCGTTCTGTTCACTTTCTATCCAGTGAGGTGTCAACTTCTTGTTTATGCATTCTTTTAGAACCTCGAAGTTGCCTTCGAACCCGAGATCCATCCCACCGCATCCCGAGAAAAGTGAAAGAAGTCTTTTATTTCTTTTCTCCATCGTAAATATATTCTTTCTTTCAATGCCAAAGAAATACTAGATTATCAAAGCCAATCTAGTATTTGGTTATCACCTACATACTAATCGTTTCAGAACAAATTTATGCCTAAACTAAGACCTGTAACGAAGTGATCTACGGAGGTTCTTATGCGTATTGGTGTTCCAAAAGAAATTAAAAATAACGAATTTCGTGTTGGGCTTACGCCTGGCTCTGTTCGTGAATATATCGCACATGGCCATAGTGTCTATGTCGAGAACAACGCTGGCGCAGGCATCAACGCAACAGATGAGGCTTATACAAATGCTGGCGCGACCATCGTTGAATCAGCTAAAGAAGTATTCGCACAAGCTGACATGATCATCAAAGTGAAAGAGCCGCAGCCTGAAGAATGGGCAATGCTGCGAGAAGAGCACATTTTGTTTACTTTTCTGCATCTTGCGCCCGACCCAGACCAGACGAAAGGTCTGCAAGATTCTGGCTGTAGCGCTGTGGCTTATGAAACAGTTACTGCCCCTGACGGTGGTTTGCCGCTGCTTGCGCCTATGTCAGAAGTGGCTGGTCGGCTTTCGATCCAAGCCGCTGCGACAGCGCTCGAAAAACCACAAGGCGGTCGAGGTATTCTGCTTGGTGGCGTTCCTGGGGTTGCTCCAGCGAACATTGTTGTTATCGGCGGCGGCGTTGTGGGAACCCATGCCGCCAAGATGGCTTTTGGTTTAGGCGCGAACGTCACCATTTTAGACCGCTCACTCCCCCGTTTGCGTGAGCTTGATGACCTCTTCGCTAGCCAAGTCGACACCTTATATTCGACAGTTAACACGATCGAGCAGCGCATCGCCACAGCAGATGCTGTGATTGGCGCTGTTCTTATCCCAGGGGCTTCAGCGCCTAAACTCGTTTCTAAGCAAATGCTCAAGCTTATGAAAAAACATGCTGTGCTTGTTGATGTTGCTATAGACCAAGGCGGCTGCTTTGAAACATCGAACGCGACCACCCACGCCGATCCGACGTATGTTGTCGACGATATCGTGCACTATTGTGTCGCAAACATGCCTGGAGCTGTGCCTCTTACCTCGTCGCAAGCGCTTAACAATGTAACACTTCCATTTGGTTTACAGTTAGCAAATAAAGGTCTTGACGCTTTACGAACTAACCCACATCTGCTCGCTGGGTTAAACGTGCATCGAGGCATAATCACTAACCAAGGAGTTGCTGATGCGCTCGCTATCGACTTTACAGACCCACTCGAAGCTTTACGTTAGCGGCAACCAGTACCTTCAACTTTGCGGCAGACCAAACATTTGCTTCCACAGGTGTTGCGCTTATCTTTGTTCACCACCTTGTAGACTCAGGTCGTGACTTCATACTCTTCTGGGATACGTCCCAGCCCCATTTTTTATGCCATCGTGCTGCTTACCGTCGTGAGTGGCTATCTTTGCACCACGCAAACGATAACTACAACATTTGGTGAATCTAGTATCCCGACGTTAGCGAAAGTTTACGGAACCATTTTTGTTGTTTCGGGCTGGTTACTTTCACTGATTTTCCATGAATTCGCTCACGCCTATGTTGCTTGGAAAGGTGGCGACGTTTCTGTAGCTGCCAAAGGCTATCTTACGCTTGACCCGCGACGTTATACAAACCCGTTCTTGTCGTTGATCATTCCTGTCATTATTGTTCTTATCGGTGGAATAGGTCTACCAGGTGGAGCTGTTTGGATAGATCAGACGAACATGACCGACGAGCGTAAATCTGCCGTGTCAGCAGCTGGGCCAGCCGCTACGCTGGTCTGCGCTTTCCTCACTATATTGCCGATTTCTCTAGGGCTTCTCACGACCGAATCATCTGTGCTTTATGCCGCCGTTGCTTTGCTTGCCTTTGTACAGTTTTTTGCTTTCCTCATCAATATGCTTCCCATACCTGGACTCGATGGGTTCGGGATTTTAGAGCCGACGCTGCCAGAAAACGTCAATGCGATGCTTGCACCGATACGAGCATTTGGGTTCATAATTTTTCTGGTTATTTTGTTCTATACACCGTTCATTGAAGTACTCGTGACACCTATTATTCATGTTGTTGAATTCTTTGGTATTGAAAATGATGGGCTAAGAGACGGTTTTGATCTCCTTCCAAGATTGGCGTAACGTGTCCAAACATAAGACCAAAGCGCTGCTAGCAGTGGCATGCATATTTGTTGTTGGCGTTTCGGGTGCTGTATACATACAATATTTTCAAGACGACACATACAAACCAACATATGGGGCCGAGCAAACACCAGCGCCTGCTCTTGCAGCTGACCCTCTACACGGCACAATAACAGCCCAAGCCACAGGCGCTAGCATTTCTGTCGATGTTGAAGCGCCAGCAGGCGTTGACGAAATGCAGATAGGGTTTGACCCCACATTTTCGACCGTCTCCTGGCAGCCCATCGCCGAGCAAGTGCTGTTGCAAAGCGCACACGATGGATATCAAACTATCTATGCTCGTTTTAGAGCTGCTGCTGAACCCCCTTCAACAGTTCTGGTGACAGATGTTGTAATTGAATCACAGCCCACAAACTGGGTAGCAGCTTTTAGTGACTCAACACTTATTGTCCACCTTGAACCTGAAAAGTTTATTTGGGGCCAACAAGAAAGCTACGACTTTAGCAACCCTCCAGAAGGTGACAAAATAGGGACAGCTTCGCCTGAGAAGTTGCAGGGCGATACGCTCAAGACTGTCACTAAAGATGGCACAGCCTATGCGATGCAGACAACAGGAAATGCCGCCACTGTCAAAACATACGACCGACTCGTTGATGACTCTGGCAACACGCTAGAAAAGAACCTCGACCTCAGCGAGCTTTCTTGGACGCTAACCAACGAAGATACAACACCACTTACAATAGTAAGCACAATTCGACGCTCCGTTGGTTCTGGCAAATCAGCTGAGGGGAACATCAACGCTTTGTCTTATGACGCAGTGCTACAACTTGATGAGCCTTTACAAGAAGGCGAAACCTATATTCTCGCAACGACAGATCAACGTTTCAGTCTTTCTTTCTCCCCAGACTTCACTTCGTCTTATACCCCTGTTATCCAAACAAATCAGGCTGGTTACGCTCCAAACGATCCATTGAAAGTAGCTTACCTTGGAGGCTGGTTTGAAGACATCAACGGCCTTGATTACAGCACGATCCAAGAATTTCAGGTGCTAGAAACAAAGAACAATACCGTCGCTATCACAGGCTCGCCGACACTTCGAAACACACAGTATGAGATAGACAAAAACGTTCCCCTTGGGGCACCCGTTTATGAACTAAATTTTTCTGACCTTACAACACCAGGAGCATACAAAATCTGCATCGACCGACTTGGCTGCTCGTATGAATTTACGCTCGATGCTTCTAACTGGTTACACCCAACAAGCAGCATCGCCAGAGCAGCATATCTCCAGCGAAGCGGCATAGCTTTAGGCCCTCCCTACACTTCGATACAGCGGCCACGTCCCCGCCATAAAGACGATGGCGCAGTCGCTTATCAAAGCACGTACAGCCATCTAGAAGGCAAAGAAGTCCCACCTGGCGACGTATTTGGCAAACTTGTTGCTAGCGCAACACAAACAGAGCTTGCCGCTATCTCTGGCGGACATCATGATGCAGGCGACTGGGACAGACGTATCGACCATCTGTACTATTCCAGAGACGCAGCGGACCTGCTCTACTCATATCCCGAGATGTATGAAAATCTCAGTCTCAACGTACCTGAGAGCACGAACGCTATTCCAGATATCATCGATGACGGGATTTGGACACTCGACTTCTATCGCAACTTACAGCGAAGCGACGGGGCAGTTTCAGGAGGAATCGAAGCATCAGAACATCCGATGCCAGGAGATTCCTCATGGACTGACAAACTTGCGCTCTATGCGTTCGAACCTGATCCGCACGCTTCCTATCTGTATGCAGGCGTCGCTGCAGAATATGCGAAATTGCTACAAAAATACGATCCTGACCTAGCGACGCTCTATGAAAAATCGGCACTTGCAGCCATAAACTGGGCTGAAAAACAACCTTTAGCAGCTAGCGAGAAACAACGCAAACTTGTCGCTGAACAGCGGCTTGTCGCGGCAGCAGCTCTGTTTGTTCTCACAGAAGATGAGCAGTGGCACCAAGTAGTCAAAACAGAATCGATTTTCGCGCAAGAAAGCACAAATCGGATCGCTTGCCATGCACGCGCTTTATGTGACACCGGGTGGATCTATCTGCGAGCTGATGCCGCTAAACAAGACCCTACGATTAAAGCAAATATAGTAGAAAGCTTTCTACGCAGTGCAGACGACCTTGAGACGATCACACAAACAACACAATATGGCTGGGCGACAGAACACCGTGATGTACCACTTATTTGGGGGTTAGGTGCAGGAGGCACACCAAAGTCGGTAGCGCTTTTGAAGGCATACCAGCTTTCTGGTAACACTAACTATCTTGAAGCTGTTTTGCGCACTGTTTCAAACACGTTAGGAGCGAACCCTATACATACTTCCTTTATTACGGGCGTCGGGAAAAATCCCGTGCGACATCCTCTTGTGGTTGATAACGCTAACGGCGGTTTGCCTGTCTGGCCAGGAACGCCGATCTTTGGCCATCATTGGTTGAACCATGACGGCAATGATGGCGACACGTGGGTTTATAAATACGTGCTACAGGGGCTCGAACCTTCGCCTGAAAACCTTCCGTATCTTTGGCAGTGGCAAGATGCCTCGATTCCTTTCTTTACTGAATATACGCTGCATCAAAGCCATGCGCCTTCGCTGCTTATCCTTGGCTCGTTAGCTGCCGAGAATTACGTTGAATAATTAAATATGTCCCTTGAGGCTTAGGTAATGTTTCTCCCTTACCGATGCTCTAAAGATAAACAATGCTTAACTATGGTTTCGCTCATACACAAATGGCAAGGTAGTATTATGACGAGAGTAGATGCAAACTCGCTGCAACAGTTACAAGATCAACTGCATGCACCTCTTCCAATCCGAGAGGTAGAGGCAATCGAGATTGAAATAAAAAACTATTGGAAACCGATCTTAGAACAGACTATGTCGGTGGAACAAAAACAACAGTTTGTTGAGTATTTCGCTTCTCTAGGGTTTTTCAAAAAATATAAGTCATACGGCACAAAATATGCGGCACCGTTTGGCTATTCACTTTTTGATTTGAAAGACAATAGCGGCTTTAGTGTCCAAGTGCATGAAACCGAAAAAGTTGAGGCGTTCCATATTCTGGCGACACTCCCCCATGCGTTTATGTTGCTTGGATCATTAGATGAATGGGATCAGAACGCGCAATCTTTTATCGAAGCGTGGGATAACGATACACCCGAAATCTCGCCTATGGTTTTTCGCCCAGAACCGGGAGATCTAGCGATAATTGAAAGCCTTAATACGGTGCACACAGTCATTGGCTGCATTCTTGAAGAATACGCTACTACTTCTTATGACGCTGTAACTCGACTCTATGACCAGAACAAAGGTGACGAAACAGTTCTGCCGTTAGAGCACAAACCTGTTAGCGAAGTGCTTGAGGAAGCAGCCACACTTAACCCACAAAGACGCCTGACAAAAACCGATCAATGGTCGACTCAAGAGCTTCCTCGTGATGTTTCGAAACTTGTTGATCTCCCTACGCTCCAGGCGGGCCATCTCCTTGTCGGAGACGAACCTACCAGCATCGAAGCAGCCGAAAATAAAATAGTCACGCTTGTTGTGCTTCAAGGCACCGCCAGTGTGTATCTAGAAGGAACCCAACAGATTCTCAAAGTCGGAGAAACTACTGCGGTCCCTCCAAATACACAAATAGAAGTTCGAAACGCTTCTCTAGCTGGCAAGCTTCGACTTTCGGTCTGCCATGTCAATATGCAAATAGCACTAGCAGACCTTCGTTAGAGGCTTTGTTTCTCTACAGGTTAGTCAACAACAAAAGTGACTTTTAGGTTTACACGGTATTCAGCGATAGCGTTTTCGGTCACTTTCACGTACTGATCTTTCACCCAAGCAGACTGGATGTTATTTACAGACTCAGAAACTTTTGCGATTCCAGATGCAAGAGCATCGTCAAAGCTTGTTGTAGAGCTCGCGGTTACTTCTATAGATTTAGCTACAGACATTCGTAGTTCTCCTTTTAGGTGGACAGCGCGAACCTGAATGGTACGGCTAGACATCAATCTATCTTTAAGTAACCTGTTGTTCAAAAATTCTTGGTCTATATTTCTTCTTTATTCCTTTGCAGCTCTTGACAAGTACCGTACCGTCAACCAGCTACTGGACCAGGAGAGGCTGAAATAAAACAAAATCCTTTTACCAAGCCTCTGGATATTTTGTCTCTAACCCTCTAGGCTCAATGAAAACCTATGTAGAAGACTTGAGGGAGTAACTACTACTATGAATCAACAAAATAAAGAAATCCTACAATTTATTAATCGCAAGATTACTAAAGATATTAATCGGGCGGAAGATGGGATCGTGCGGGTGATTGTCGATTTTGGAGCCAACCAAGGCATCTACGACATTGACATGCGAAGCGGCATTGCTGAGTTGTCTCACAGTGGCCGACCAGTCAATGCTATTGTGAGAACCTCCGATTCGTTTGTAGAAGGACTTATGGGTGGCAGCGATCATGACCTTTTGACTCATGACTCAGTGGTATTTAAAGGCGATGAAAAACTGATAGCCCAATTGCTTGCAAGCCTTGAGGCTACGTAATACTTGCTAGTTAGTAAGCGGTCTCCTTTGCGAGGCCTCTTACTAACTTCTTTCAAATTGCAATGGCGTCATCTCATTCCTCTCAAAGTATTTTCCTAACAAATACCTTCAGAAGTAATGGCGATTACTAAATATCCGATATCTTTGATAGAGGTCAAAATAGCTTGACCCATCACTTCTACGCTTTGCGGAGGTCTACGGTGACCACACCGATAGTCACAACTAACAATACGATGGCAAAAAATAGTGCTGCGACTCCTTTACGGAGTAAACCCAAGCAGCTGCCATTTCCTCTTAATCTTTACCAGACAGCAGTTGGAAAAAAATGGGTTATGGCTGTCACGGGCCTCATGCTCGTCGGGTTTGTCTTTGCTCACATGGTCGGCAACCTCAAGCTCTATCTTGGCGTTGTCACCCACCACGGCGAACGCATCTATGACGCCGATGTGTACGCTGAGTTTCTCCGCAACTTGCTTGTGCCGATCTTCCCCGAAACTGTCTTTCTATGGATCTTACGATTGGGCTTACTAGCTGCAGTTGTGCTTCATATTCACTCGGCGTATGCGCTAACACGGATGAATATCAACTCAAACGATCGTTACGAGTCGAAGCGAGACTGGCTGGCAGCCAATTTTGCTTCAAGGACAATGCGCTATAGCGGCACCATCGTGTTGTTCTACATATTGTTCCACATCGCCGATTTAACCTTGGGACTAATCCCGGGCTATGACTGGCATCATGGGGCTGTGCAATCCAACGTTGTTGGCAGCTTATCCAACCCGATAGTGGCTGCTTTTTATTTAGTAGCTAACGTCTTGTTGACCGTCCATATTTTCCACGGCATCTATTCGATGTTTCGCAGCCTTGGCCTTAACAACCCTGCCTTTGATAAGATCCGACAAGGTGCTGCTGCTGGAATTTCAGGCCTGATCTTACTTGGCAATGTTAGCTTTCCGATAGCAGTCTTAACAGGCGTTGTTGATTATGACGTTTGTGCTGAGGGTGTTACTGCTTCTGAAGAAAATAGTTGCGTTATAGAGGAGTCTCACGATGCTGCTTAACTCTAAAGTTCCTACAGGCCCTATGGCTGAAAAGTGGGAGAAACACAAGTTCGATATCAAACTTGTCAACCCTGCAAACAAACGTAAGTTTAAAATAATTGTTGTAGGCACTGGCCTTGCTGGTGCGTCGGCTTCGGCTACGTTAGCCGAGCTTGGCTATAACGTTTCGGCCTTCACCTTTCATGATTCACCACGTCGAGCGCACTCAATAGCAGCCCAAGGTGGTATCAACGCAGCGAAAAACTATCAAAACGATGGCGACAGCGTGCACCGTCTTTTCTATGACACGGTCAAAGGTGGCGACTACCGCTCTCGCGAGGCAAACGTGCATCGTCTTGCCGAAGTGTCAGTCAATATTATTGACCAAGCTGCTTCGCAAGGTGTGCCTTTCGCTCGTGAATACGGCGGCTTACTCGCCAACCGATCGTTCGGTGGCGCGCAGGTAAGTCGAACCTTTTATGCTCGTGGTCAAACTGGCCAGCAGCTACTTCTTGGTGCTTATCAGCAGATGATGCGCCAGGTGCACGAAGGCAAAGTTACGCTGCACACCCAAACCGAAATGCTTGACCTTGTCACTAAAGACGGCGAAGCGTGCGGTATTATCTGTCGTGATCTTATAACAGGCGAGATAACGTCGCATTCAGCGCACGCTGTTGTGCTTGCTACTGGCGGCTATGGCAACGTCTTTTACTTAAGCACAAACGCTATGGCGTGCAACACCACCGCAGCGTGGCGGGCACACCGCAAAGGTGCCTATTTCGCGAATCCAAGCTACACACAGATTCATCCAACCTGTATTCCTGCATCAGATGAGTTTCAGTCGAAACTCACGTTGATGTCTGAATCGTTGCGAAACGACGGACGCATTTGGGTGCCACGTAGCAAAGACGAAACTCGCAGCGCAGGCAGCATTCCCGAAGCTGAGCGTTACTACTATCTGGAAGAGAAATATCCTGCGTTCGGCAACCTCGTGCCACGTGACGTTGCGTCTCGTAACGCCAAAACCGTTGTCGACGCTGGCCACGGTGTTGGTCCTCTCAAAAACGGTGTCTACCTCGACTTTGCTGACGCTATCAAGCGAGACGGCAGAGATGCTATTGAAGGCCGCTACGGCAACCTTTTCGACATGTATGAACGCATCACTGGCGAAGACCCATATTCTGTGCCGATGCGTATCTATCCAGCGAGCCATTACACCATGGGCGGACTTTGGGTTGACTATAACCTGATGACCACGATCCCTGGGCTCTATGCCGCTGGCGAAGCAAACTTTTCTGACCACGGCGCGAACCGTTTGGGCGCATCAGCGTTGATGCAAGGCCTCGCTGACGGCTATTTTGTTCTGCCATATACAATCGGCGACAGTTTAGCGCCGAAGCTTGGCAGCGACCCTGTGCCAACGGATGATCCCGTCTTTAAAGAAGCGACCGCTGACGTTGAAGATCGCCTTACTAGGTTCTTAGCTATCGGTGGGTCTCGCTCGCCTGAATATTTCCATCGTGAACTCGGCAAAATCGTTTGGGAAAACATCGGTATGGCTCGCAACCGTAGCGGTTTAGAAAAAGCCATCAGCGAAATCACAGCCCTACGTGAAGAATATTGGCAAGATGTTCGCATTCTCGGCAACAATGAATCACTTAACCAATCGCTTGAAAAAGCAGGCCGAGTAGCAGACTTCTTTGAACTTGGCGAGTTAATGGCACGAGACGCGCTTGACCGCAACGAATCTTGCGGCGGTCACTTCCGTGAAGAATCGCAAACCGACGAAGGTGAAGCGTTACGTGACGACGAAAACTATTCTCACGTAAGTGCATGGGAATGGAACGGCATCGATACGCCGCAAACAAAACATAAAGAAGAGTTAGCCTTCGAAGAAGTACCTCTTACACAAAGGAGCTACAAGTGAGCCAGACATTAAACCTAACCTTGAAAATCTGGCGCCAAGAAGGCCCCAATGCTAAAGGTAGCTTTGAAAGTTATCAGGCGAACAACATTCCAGATGACGCTTCGTTTCTTGAAATGCTCGACATTGTTAACGAGTCGTTGATTGAAAACAATCAAGTGCCTATCGAGTTTCCTCATGATTGTCGTGAAGGCATTTGCGGCACCTGTGGCGTTATGATCAACGGTCGAGCGCACGGGCAAGAAATAGGCACCGCAACCTGTCAGCTGCATATGCGCAAGTTTAACGACGGTGACACAATCGTCATCGAGCCGTGGCGCGCGGCAGCGTTTCCTGTTGTCAAAGATCTTGTTGTTGACCGCTCGCCGTTAGACAAAATCGTTGAAGCTGGTGGCTACATCACTGCGCCAACAGGCAGCGCACCTGACGCGAACGAAATGCCTATTCCTAAAGATGTTGCTGAGTCTTCAATGGACGCAGCGGCATGTATTGGGTGCGGTGCGTGCGTAGCAGCGTGCCCGAACTCGGCGGGCCAGCTATTCACCTCAGCGAAACTATGGCACCTTAACTCGTTGCCGCAAGGCCAGGCAGAGCGCTATAAACGCACCGAAGAAATGGTTGAAACGATGGAGCAATACTTCGGGTCGTGTACGAACCACGGCGAATGCAAAGAAGCATGTCCGAAAGAGATTAGCCTCGACTTTATCGCAGAGATGAATAAAGACTATATGAAATCAAAAGTGAAAAACCGTAAAAAAGCTGGCCAGAAGTAAACGTTGTTGTGCTTTATTTAAGCGCCGAATGGTTTGCAGCAGCGAACCAACTTCTAGCAGAACATACGCCTGTTGCCAGTGAACTGTGCCTTGCGGTCTCTGTCACTGGCGGCCCTGCTGGCAACTGCGACTATCGCATGGTTCTTGGACCTGATGTTGTGGGCTATCAGACCGATGATAGTACTGCCGCAGTTACGATGCATCTTACTTGGGAACAAGCTGTGGCTATCGCACAAGGAAACGTAAACGCGCAGCAAGCGTTTCTAACAGGTGAGCTGCGACTAGACGGCGATGTGACACACATTTTGGGCCATGCCAAAGAACTGAACACCTTTCAAGACGCTCTCGCTCCCCTACGAGAGAATACTCGCTGGAGATAACATCGTCATAGAAAGCCTTCTTTATGCGTCTACCGTTCGATTCGCCAGACCAACTCGCCGACGGCATGTGGTTACTGCCTAGATTCGTTGAGACACACAAGTTATCAGAAACATTACATGACATCACTTCGGCTTCTCCTCCAAGACAAATGAGAACGCCATGGGGCAAAACTATGTCGGCATACATCACAAACGCTGGAGCTGTTGGATGGGTTAGCGATCATAACGGTTACCGCTATAGCCCACACGATCCCGCAACGGGCAAACCTTGGCCTTCGATACCACATCAGTTTTCAAAAATAGCTGCAAAAGCAGCAGCGCAAACAGGGTTTGACAACTTTACTCCTGATGTCTGCCTCATTAATCGCTATTGTGTCGGCTCACAGATGAGAGCGCATAAGGACAAGGATGAGCGTGACGAAACACAACCTATCGTTTCACTTTCACTTGGACTTCCAGCAACTTTTTTCTTTCGTCTGGAGAAAAATGGGCCATCCCAGAAAGTTCAACTCCACGACGGCGACATTGTTGTTTTCGGAGGACCAATGCGTCGTTGTTATCATGGGATTAAGCCAATTGCACCTGGGAACCATCAAGTTTGGGGATCGACGAGATGGAATCTAACATTTCGCAAAGCGTTGTAATATCTTCGCTCACCTTTAGCACCCTACATGGTTGATTCTGGGATAGTCATCCCCAGAAATCGGGGATCTCATCCCAGCAGAGATTCCCACTTTCGTGGGAATGACGACCCAAATAGGCTAGGAATCAACCATCTAGGTGAGCTTGCGGTCACGCCAGGCTTGGACCCAACCAACCTTTTTACCTAACCGAAGCAGCGAACCTTCATAGATTTGGGCTGCCAGCTTAATCACAACAAAAATAGCGGCAATCAGAATACACAGCGAAAGACACACTTCCCAAAGCGCTATTTTTTGCATAGCAATGCGCAATGGCAACACCACAGGAGAACTAAAAGGCAAGAATGAACCGATTTTAACGGCAATAAACTCGGGATCTGTGACTGAAGTAACCGCAAGCATATAGCTAAGCAGCAGCGGCAACATAACAGGCAGCTGCACGCCTTGAGCATCTTCTTGACGAGATACCAACGAGCCAGCAGCGGCAAACGCAGCCGAATAAAAAGCGAACCCTAAAATAAATATAGGCACAAGAATCGCGATCAAACCCCACACGCCAGACGGAATCTCTATATCCTCTATGAAATAAAGCGCACCTCCTAGACCTGCCGCCAAAATCACCATTTGCGCTAAGGCCAAAACACCAAGACCAAGAAGTTTGCCAGAGAGCAACGTTGCAGGTCGCACTTGTGAAAGCAGCACTTCAATTACTCGTGACGCTTTCTCTTCGATCACTCCCATTAATACAAATGAACCCCACATTTGCAATAGAACAAAGGTTGCGATAGATGCAATCGTGGCAACAGCGAGGCGCACAGCGATCTGACCGCTTTCTTCACCATCGGTGAACGACTCTTCTAAAACAACAGGCGTCGCTAGAGATGCAAGATCATCGGGAGTGAGACCTAAAGATGTAGCTTGCTTCGTTACCGTGTCTACCTGGACGCTATTTGCGATATGCAATTCTAGCGGAAGCGATTTATCTGCCTCGCTTTTCCAACGCAGCTCGCTGCCAGAAAACACCACGTCAACGTCGCCTTCTTCTAACGCTTCGGTTGGGTTTGTCACCTCGACAACGGTGACATTCAGCTCTTCACTATCGACAGCAAACAAATCTTCGTAGGTGCTCACATCTTGTGTTACACCGATTGTTTTTTCTACCGCTGAAAAACCTTGACCTAAAACAACGTTGCCGAAAATAGCAACAGCTCCAGCAGCCACAACAAGGAGCGCCGTTGTGATGATATATGCTTTTGTTCGAACTCTTGTAAGAATTTCTCTTTTGGCTATTAATGCTATTTGGCTCATTGTTACCCCTCGACCAGTTCTGCAAAGACACTCTCAAGCGTTGGCGGTTCAAATTGAAATTCAGTTATCTCGCCATGTCGTGCTGCTTGGGTCATAATTGATTCGATAGCGACATCAGCACGAACGTCTGCAATAAAGTGGTTCCTCTCAGAACTAACGACGTTAGCGTCTTCCAGCGACCATGTGTCGCCGTAGGCTTCACGCCAACGAATTTCCAGACGACGCGTCGGCGAAGCAAGCCGCAGCTGTGAAGCGCTCCCCTCGGACACAACGGACCCTTTCGCGACAATAACAACCTGATCACAAAGATCAGAAACGACACTAAGTTGATGCGAGGAGAACAGCACGGCCACACCTGCGCGCGCACGTTCAAGCAAAATCTCTTTCATTACACTGCTAGCGATCGGGTCAAGCCCAGCGAAGGGTTCATCAAGCACAAGCAACACTGGATCATGCACCAGGGCAACAGCTAACTGTACTCGCTGCTGGTTGCCTCCAGAAAGATCTTGCGTCATATCATCAAGACGGTCTTCTAGCCCAACTTTTTCAAGCCAAAACTTGGCTTTGGACGTAGCCGTTGCTGCATCTAATCCAGCAAGACGAGCAAAATAAATAACTTGTTCAAGCACTTTCATTCTGGGATACAAGCCACGTTCTTGCGGCATATAGCCGATCGATGACCGGAAGGTATCGTCAACGGTAGAACCGTTCCATGACACGGTGCCTTCGTCGATTGAAACAACACCCAAGATCGCACGCATTGTCGTCGATTTGCCAGCGCCATTAGGACCTAGGAAACCTGTTATTTGGCCAGGCGAAACCGACACGTTAAGCTGATCAACCGCCTGTAATGATCCATATGTTTTACACAAACCTTGCACCTGAAGCCCACTCATAACAACAAGCATAGCCGTCTAGGAATAGAAACATTTCTGAACTGAGACTTCTACGGTCGGCAAAAGCCTTTCAAGCTTATCGAGAGTTTACAGGTTCACTTAGCGCAACAAGTTGTCAAGGCCTTGAAGGACCAAAACCGTCATCAAGAGGACTTTTCAAGAGCTTGCTAACATTCCAAGCTTGAGCTGACAATCGCGGAGGGCGATCTGAGTTACTTAGAATCCCCTTATTTATAAGGGCCTCTCTCAACATAAAAAGTTCTTCAGAGCTATCAGTACGCTGCAGTTCTTCATACATAGCCTTGATTTCTTTTGCATAGTCGGGTTCATCAGCAGCAAAATGTAAAGAACCATCTATAGTCTCTAGTAGAGCTAACGCAAGGACAATTCTCCCTCTGATAATCTCCATATCTCTATAGAATTTAACGGCCTCAACCCTACTCTCGTTTCGCTCATCCAGCGTGCCAGACTCTTTAGAAATTGCCTTTAGATGCTTTAAGAGAAAATTAACTTCAGCAGCATCAGGAGTAGCTAAATTGTCAAGCTCCTCGTTGCTAACAAGCCTATCCACTAGCTATTTCTCCAAACGTCATACATAACTTATCCGCCCTTAGAAGCAGCAGCCACTTTGCCACCTAGAAGTGTACCTTATTTTTAGTTTTATTTTAAACCAACAAGAGATTAGAAAATTTGTGATCCGATAGCGACAGCATCGTCTACGAAAATCGGCGTCGCTTGTGCTTGATCTGGTGGAGAGTCTGGATGTGGTGCACCCAGAACAAGCACCTGAGAAAGATACGGACCCATCTGACGCTCGCCAAGGTTGATACAGACAACAACTCGTTTCCCAACAAGTTCTGCTTCCTCTATCAGGGCGAACTGGCCAACTGATGTTACTTCGCCTAACGGTCCAAGGTCGATAGTTATATGTCGACTTGGTTTCGCAGCTTCGGAAGCTCTAGCTGCGCTTCGTATAACACCGACTCGCATGTCAACATTTTGAAACTTCCCGAACGTTATGTTTTGTTTCTTCGCTGGAATTGTCATTGATTACTCTCTTCGAGCCACCTACTGAATGCTTGCAGAGCACGAAACCGATGGCTGATACTATTCTTTTCTTTGCTGCTCATTTCAGCAAAACTCTGACCGTTGCTTTCATTAGGAACGAACACACTATCATAGCCAAACCCGTAGGCCCCTTTTGGCTGTGTAGCGATAACGCCGTCGACTTGCCCTTCAAATACATACTGCGAACCGTCTGGCTTCACAAACGCGACAACCGTTTTAAAGTAGGCTGACCGTTCGTCAGCTGTTTGCATCTCAGCTAGAAGTTTCGCAACATTTTGCTCATAGGTAACATTGTCGCCAGCGTATCGAGCGGAATACACTCCAGGCTGGCCATTCAAAGCAGCAACAAATAAACCAGTGTCATCAGCCAATGCAGCATACCCTGTGCCTTGAGATACCTCTTGCGCTTTCTTAACAGCATTACCCTTAAGCGTGTCGCAATCTTCGATAGTCTCTGGCAACGACGACGGCCGAAGACGCAAGGTATAGTTGTCGCCTAAAATGTCTGAGATCTCTTGCACTTTGTCGACATTCGCCGATGCAACGACTATTTCCATAGACATAACTAGCTGCGTTTAGGAGGTTCAGTAGCCAAAATTTTGTTCTGCATTTCAACTATTTCAGCAATTCCAGAGGCAGCTAAATCTAACATTTCGTTAAGCTCTTGACGACTAAAAACTGCACCTTCAGCAGTGCCTTGCACTTCGACAAGGCTACCTTCGCCTGTCATCACAACATTCATATCAACATCAGCTGCTGCGTCTTCGACATACGGAAGATCAAGTCGAGGTTCACCGTCAATGATCCCAACGCTTATCGCAGCACAGTTGTCTGACAGCGGGTTCGTTTTAACATTGCCTTTTTGAATTTGTCGAGAAATTGCATCATGCAGCGCGACGAAGCCACCGCAGATAGAAGCGGTTCGTGTGCCGCCATCAGCTTGCAGAACATCACAATCGACAGTGATCGAGATCTCGCCCATAGCTTCCAGATCGCAGACCGAACGTAAGCTGCGACCAATAAGGCGTTGAATTTCCTGGTCTCGACCCGAGGTGCGACGGCGTACACGCTCATTGCTAGAACCTGGCAACATATTATATTCTGCCGTAACCCAGCCTTTGCCTGTGCCTTTCATCCAACGTGGCACATTTTCCTCAACAGAAGCGGTACACAATACACGGGTTCGACCAAATTCGACTAGCACCGACCCGTCTGACATTTCTGTAAAGTCTCGCTGAAAAGCCAGCGAACGTAGTTGATTATTTTCTCTTCCATCAGGTCTCATAAAAAAGGTATATCCAAAATTTGCATCAAACATACAAATATCGCACAATACTTCCAGCTAATCTACTTATTCTGCACCTGTTGAGAACCTACAGATTAATTCTGCGGCGATATTAGATCCTATGTGGTTCTGATTTACTTAGGAATAACAACTTCTAGATCGTCAGTTCCTGCTCTGGTTACTAAATGTGCAATCACCACTGCCAACATTACAGTTAACGGTATGGTTGCAAGTATCACAAGATTTGGGTATATGAAAAAAACTTGCAAAAGAGAAACAGCAAAACTCATCATAAGCATGCTAGTGATATTTTGCTTCAACTCCCATTTGTGTAGGCTTGCTGAATCTTTCTCTATGTTTCTCTCCCACCCGAACTTTGCGAATTCAGCTAGTATCGCTTCAGTCTGCTCTCTTGCGACAATCTTAACCTGTTTACCTCTATTCATTCCATCCACATATTCAATCGCCACTGTTCGATAGCTAAACTTCACTACTTTCCTCAGGTGCGCTGTAGGAATCTCTGCGATAGGTTCAGGCGATGTAGTCGTGTACTTACGTTGCTGCAAGAACGGCTGCAACATCGAAAACTTTGCGGCGCTCATTTTCCAAATTATAAGTTGTGACGATGTTAGCAGCAATGTGTAATATGTTTGCGAACCATAATCATCTGTATCTTTGACAGTAAAAAACATATCTTTCTCAGACATTTCTGCTACGGACACGTCCTTCGAAAATACAAATTTGTTAGGGTTTCGACGATATATCGCAAGACTAATGAAATATAGGAACGAACCCCATAAAAAGACCAAAACGAAGATTCCAAATGTTATATCTTCTGTTTGGTCTTTTTCTTGGATAAACGAATTCGTAATATAAAGAGCTACCAGTCCAGAAGCTGCCACTCCGACGAGCGGAAATTTAAATAATAGTACACTTGAATTATTCATAACCACCGATCGACAAGAAATTCTAAAATCCTTAGCACTTCGCAGCGAGTGGTGAGGTTAACGCATATATACGCAACTGTTTTAGCCTAACAGCTAGCTTCTCTCATAACTCTAACGCTTAGAAGACCTCTATGTTCGCAAGAGCCCTAGATTTATCAGCGAAACGGCGGTATAAGTCTATAACGATATAGTAAAGATGACTGGAGGCAAAATCGTGCAAGCAAGGCAACATCAGTTGATTATCGGCGTTGGAGGCACAGGCAAGACCACTCGCCTCCAAACCATAGTAGCTGATCAGGAACTAGGCGACGATGTCATCTGGCTCACCGGCATGCCGCGAAGGCATCTGCGTAAAAAAATCGTTGTTGACGTATTCGAATCAGTTCCTCAAGCAATTGTCCTTGACGATCTGCATTGGTTTGAAACAGACGCACTTGAGTACATTGCCGAGCAACTAGAAAATCCGTTGCGACAAAAATTGGTGCTATTCGCAGCCCAACGACCACACTATGCAAATAACTCACTAGATGATCTAGCTTCGCTGCTTACTCGAACACAACCCACAATCCACACAAGCTTTTTAGACCATGACCAGCTGGCGAAAGAAATCGCGACGCAAACAAAACATTCTGTTACTGAGAAAAAACTCGCGTGGTTCTATACACAAAGCGGCGGATCAATAGGTTTGGTCTCTGACATTCTTCGTTCAAAGTGGCACGAAACCCAAAACGATGATCCGCCAAAAGACTTTATCCAGTCTGTAAGCACACGAGCGAACAAACTTGAGGCAGACGCCCACCAACTAGCGTTGCTTCATGCTTTAGCCGGGCCAGAAGGCCAAGCGGTTGCAGCTCAACTAGCAAGCGCTGATACAGAGAAACAACTGCTTGCGTCTGGACTTGTCCATGAAAAATCTTTACTTACTTCGGTTGCTCACTCTCTGCCGAAGCAGCAAACAACACAAGAGCTACAGGCGATCTATGACACCTTAGCTCAGGCAACGACAGATATTTCGCAAGCAAGCTCCTATGCGTTGCAAGGATCAGCTACATCCGAAGCCTCAGTAACTATTTTGCTGCAAGCAGCGCAGCAATGCTATTGGAACGACCCACAGAAAGCACTGCTGCTGTTGGAGAAGATCGCGGGCTGCGATGACGCTACTAACCGTGCAGTTAATGAGCTCTTAGCAAAAACAAGATTTCGTTTAGGCCATACCGCATATACTAATGCTAACTTGCCATTCGATATACAAGCTGCACAAGCCCTACAAGATTTACGTTGGAACGATGCACAGAAACTTTTCAACAAAGCCGCAAACATATCGATGGAAGAGATAGCTAATGCCGCAGCTGGAAAGTTTGCTGCTGCCACTGCTACGACTTCTTCTCTTGCGTCAAAACTACAACAATGCCTCCATGCAACAAGCCAAGGAGACCCACAAGCAATTGCTTTAGTCAGCCAAGCAGCAACCGATTATGACCGCAGCGCTACAGCATCAAACGATACTGACCAGCTTCTTGTCACCCCTCATTTCGTTGGAGCGCTCTGCGCTCTTTCTTTAGGCGATCAGAATGCTGCGCACCTGCTTGTGCGCCAAGCGCTCGAACAAACAAGCGGAGGGCCTGGCGAAAAGCGATGTTTTACTTTGCTCGATGCCTATCTTGAGCTTCGGGCAGGCAACTATAAAAAGGCGCACCAACTTGCGCTTTCTCCCACAAACGAGATAGACGCACCTGACATTACGTGGAACTTGCGAGATAGGCTCCTGTGGGCATGTCTCTGCGCAGGCTTGGCGCTACGCTCCGGCAATACAACACAGTTGCGAGAAGCGTGGCGGAGCACGGAACCGATTTTTCTGCAAGCATCTCTTTCGTGGCTGTTTGGCGAGCTTCTCGAAGACGTACTTGTTGTTGGCACAAAACTGGGTGCAACGCAGCGGGTTGAAGCGATACAAGCCACTCTCAGGCACCAAAGTTCTGCCTTGAAGAGCAACATTCATAGCTCAAACGCTCTATGGAGAGATTTACAACTAGCCCTCACTGCTAATGACCTGCCAGCTATAGGAAAGACTGTTCATTCCTTAACACAAAGCGACGCTGACAATCAACTAGTTATGCTACGACAACAAGCGGCTGTCTATTGGAAACAGGTTGTGTCTAAAACCCTACCAACTGTTGAAGATCTTCTACTTTGCGCGGATCGTTTCTGCGCTATTGCAGACCCTTGGCAAGGGTCACGTTTGTTAGGACAAGCCGCATTACTGGTAGAAAACTCCAAAGATGCAAAGAAGCTTTTAGAAAGAGCACGCAGCGTTACAACAGAACTAGCTGCCGATCCTACAAATGATTTTGCTGCATTCGGTTTGTCCGAAAGAGAAACAGACGTTGCGAAATCTATGATCGAAGGAAATACCTATAAACAGATAGGGGCGCAGCTGTTTATCTCTCCCAAAACTGTCGAACATCACGTCGCTAAGATCAAGCAAAAACTCAAGGCGAAGAACCGTGCCGAGATGCTACAAATCTTGACACAAAACACAGCACACGCTACTTAAACACCCTGCTTACAGCATTTGCTGGCTTGAAGGAAACTGCCCATACATATAGACTAAAAGAGTGGCGGATAGAAAAAGTTCTTTAAACATTCCAGCGCAAGTTATTCGGCGTGCAACATTGTTGAGCGATCAATCGCTAGTAACGAAACATGACGGTTCGTCTCATGGAGAGATCATAGACGACCTACTTTCGGTAGGGCTTGATACACGAAAGTCTGCTGGCAACACAACAGAATGGGACAGGATTACCGCCCCAGCATGGGCAGGTAACGCCCCACTCTCGCCTACAAATCCTCTACAGGACCGCATGCATTTTTGCTGGCATACGCTCTTGCCTTGTTCTACCAAAATGTTAACGAGCAAAATGATAGCCGACCATAACGATGCGATCAGATCCAACGCATTAACCAACTATAAAGAAGTGCTTATAGCCCATTCTAAATCTGCGGCAAACATTATCTATTTAACGCTTGACCTTAGCGTTAAGGAAGAAAATTATAATGAAAATTTCTCTCGCGAATTGATGGAGCTTTTCACTTTAGGGGAAATCAACGGCTACACGCAAGACGATGTCACTGCAGGCGGGTTAGCTATGACTGGGTGGTTTGCCAACGGTGGTGCAGGTGTTCACTCTGGCGAGTTTCGCGCTGAAAGATCATATTCAGGCAACGTTACCTTTATGGGGGAAAACAAAAAATGGGATATGGATTCGATCATCAACAAGCTGTTGTCGATGGAACAAACTGCCAAGTTTATGTCTTCACGTATCGGTTTTCACCTCACTGGCGTTGAGTTCACAGATGCGAAAGCTGAAGAAATCGGCAAGTTCTGGTATGGCACAGACTACGACATTAAGGCGCTCATTAAAAAATTATTTACTGACCCTGATCTGCAAAAACCATATTACTCTCGCGCTCGCACTGGTCTTGAATATTATTATGCAGTCCACAAAGCTGCCAAATTATCTGACGCTTATGTGCCTGAAAAGGGTGATCCCACGTTACTCGGACAAGCGTGGTGGCACCCCCCAAGTGTTGGTGGTTGGCCTCCGGAGCAATGGGCAACACCTGGTTCGTTCCTCTGGCGAGGAAACTTTCTCAAAAAAATAGACTTTCCTTCTTTAGGTCTAGATGAGATTCTCGACCGTTGTGGCCTTTACCAGCTAACAGACAGCACATATGACAAGCTGAAATCCATCCCAGCAGATGATTCTAAATTGTTATGGATGGTAGCGATGAGCAGCATGGAGTTTAATTCGATATGAAAAGCTTTCAGGAAAGAACTATTTCACGTAGAAACTTCATCTTAGGTCTAGCTGGTGCAGGTGTCGTTAGCCTTACTACTGGCACTGCCTTGGCTTATATAAAAAACCGTGACACTCTAAACACTGACACTAAAGATTTAGCGTTGCCAGGAAACATCAAAGATCCTACGAAACCACAGCTTGGTCAGCCATCGCCACTTCTTGCAGAAGGCGAAACAGAGTTTGAAAAAAACATGGACTTCTCTGACCTTACAATAGACGCTAAATATAAAGGTCGCACGCTTGTTCTTGTCGAGCTATTTGGCGGCAATCAAGGCTTTGCCATGTGTCCCTACGCCAACAACGGCGACTTTAACAGCAACCACGGCGTAAAAGAACTTATACCTTTCGACAATGAAATCGGCTTTCATCAAGAACTAGTCGACTTAGCAGAATTTAAAGACAAAATAGCCATTGTCGAAGGTGTTGGCCATCTAAACAAAAACTTATCACACTTCACTATGAAAGATCGTTGGCATCTCTGTGACTCTGATGATAAACAAAACTATTCAAGCGGTTTTTGGGCAAGGACAAGCAACGCGCTAGCTACTCACAATGATGGTTTGGTGGCTGCGTCAACCTCTGGCTACGCACTTTCTATGGCTGGTGTAACCGCACCGTTTCTAAGTGCCTCAAGCCTAGACCAGTTAAGCATTTTGAGTGACTCAGCGTACGCTGAGTATCGTGACACAGTTGCATCGTTCGATGGCGATGTAAAAGACCTTGGTGCTATCTATCAGAGCATATATCAAACCCAGAACCAATTCCCACCAGTTGTGGCTGCTGCCCCTGATTGGACACAAGCTAGTGCGAATGGTAACCCTGGCGACCTTGGCAAGCAGCTCCAAGTGGCATCGTACCTAATTCAAGCCGATGTTGGGATCCAAGTTATTCATGTCACGACAGGCGGTTTCGATCTCCATGGTGGCCTTAGCTTTGAATACCCAGAACTCATGAAGAAAGTTAATATCGCTCTAAGCGGCTTTCTTACAGAAATTGAAGAAGCAGGCCTTGCCGACAATGTTACTGTTGCATTAGCTAGTGAATTTGGTCGCCGTGTCAATATAAACGGCCAAGGTTCTGATCATGGAAACACTTCAACGTTGATGGTTATCGGCGGGAACGTAAAACCAGGGCGTTATGGCCAGACCCCTTCACTAAAAAATCTAGACTCATCGGGCAACGTTAAGGCCGAAGTTCCTTTTGACAGCTACTTAGCTTCACTCGCACAAGGGTGCCTGGGTGTTCCTGCTGATCGCCTTTTGACTCAACAAACCGAACAACTCGACATGTTCATCTAGCTTGCCAGCCACGTATTGTCACCCCTAATCGCCTTTCTCATTCCCAACCGTTTTTCATCCTCGTATTGTCATCCCTAATCGCCTTTTGTCATCCCCAATCCTCTTTGTCATCCCCAACTTGATTGGGGATCTGTATTGAGAACTCTTCGATTTGGCATAGATCCCCAGTCGTGGCTGGGGATGACAAAATGAGGGGGATGAGATAGAAATTAGCTGGATGACGCTACTGGTCGACGATTTATGCAAGTTCATCTGCCAGGTCCTTCCAGGATGGGTTCGATTTCTCTATCATCTGAATTTTCCAGTCACGATTCCATTTTTTGAGTCTTTTCTCTTCTTTAATTACAGCTTCCATTGAATCGCCAACAGAGAACCAAACAAGTCGACACACATTATATTTACTTGAGAAACCACGAACCAAATGGTTTCTATGCTGATACACGCGTTTCCTCAAATCTGATGTCACGCCTATATAAAGGACACCTTTGGGCCTATGACATAGAATGTAGACCGTTGGAATTTTGTTCATGAGCTCAGTATGACAAACAGGTGTGACACATATCCTCGCAAGACAGATCCCCAGTCGTAGCTGGGGATGACGAAAACGAGGTTTGGGGATGACGAAAACGAAGTTTGGAGATGACAAAAACGAAGTTTGGGGATGAAAATATGAGGCTGGGGAGGACAATACGTGGGCTTAGGTTTGCGTTACTTATGGCGATATATATGAACAAACGGTGATTGTTTATTGTTCTAGAAGATCCTAGAGACAGAACTAAAAATAGCCCCTAGTATATCCCCTAAGGATTAGGGGAATCCCCGATTTGCTTACGTAGAAACCCATCTATTGTGAACATATCAACAAAACACACCACCCATTGGAGGGAACACAATGTCAGATATAACAAAAGAAATTTCACAAGTAATAGCCAACATTCTTGGCAAAGAATCGGAAGCACTTGCATTCTCAAAAGGTCCTGGCGACTACCTTGCGGCTGCAGGAGTCACCGAAAAAGATCTTTCAGAACTAGATATGGACCAAGCGTTCGATATGGCTTGCGACACACTAGAACCAGAAGCAAAAGCAGCTGTAGCATCAGCAAGCGCATCTTCTTCTGCTAGTTCTGCAGCAGGTTCGGCTTCATCAGCTGCTTCTGCAAGCGCAAGCGCATCTGCTTCTAGCAACGTTGTTGCTCTAGAACAGCAAATCGCTCAGCATGTAACCGTTGTTCACAATCACAACACAGAAATCGTCAACAACATCGTTGACAACTCGACAGATATTACTGTTGATGTTGATGGCGACGTTGAAGGTGCTATCGACATTGATTTCACTGACAACTCTGAAAACGTCACCGCACAGGGTGACGGCGCAATTGCTGGCGGCGATGATGTGACAGCAGCGACAGGCGACGGCGCACAAGCTGTTGGCGGCGATGTAAACGGCTCACAGTTAAACACAGGTGACGGCGCGGCACAAGCACAAGGCGGCGACGCGATTTCTGGCGACAATGTTATCAACGACTCGTCTGATGTTGTGACAACAGGCGACGGCAGCACTGTTCTTACTGGTGACATCTCTGACTCTGCTGTGAACTTCGGTTCGGGGTCAGCTGACAACTCAGAAGATAACAGCTTCACAGACAACTCAGACAACAGCTATACAGACAACTCAACTGACAATAGCGACAACAGCTATACAGATAACTCTGATAACAGCTATACAGATAACAGCGTCGACAATAGCTTCACCGACAATGCTGACTACAGCTATACAGACAATTCTGAGTTCACTGACAATAGCGATAACAGCTACACCGACAACAGCGTCGACAACTCTGACAACAGCAGCGACGACGACTTCGTTGACACACTCTGATGAGGGACAGACAATTGGTGGCTCTGGAGACCTTGGTCTCTGGAGCCATTAACTGTTACTGCCTCTAAGTTTTCAGAAATACTTTCTAAACAACCCTAATTATTTTCCATGTACACTATTTCAAGACAAGCTTAAATTCTGCACCAACCCCTTTACACACTAAGCTTCCACTCACGAAGGACTACCATGAGCTACCAAATCGGCATCGATGTAGGAACGACCTACACAGCAGCAGCTATCTACAAAGCGGGCAAAGCCGAAATTTTTTCTCTCGGACAGAAAACAGCCTCAATCGCATCTGTAGTCCTTCGCAAAGAAGACGATTCAATCATCACTGGCGACGCTGCCCTACGCAAGGCACTACACGCTCCAGAACGACTCGCACGAGAGTTCAAGCGCCGTCTAGGTGATAGTGCGCCGTTTATGCTTGGAGGCTCTCCAATCTCGGCAGAGGCGCTAACAGCCGAAATGCTCAAAACTGTCCTTGAGGCTATCGTTACGCAAGAAGGCGGCCAACCAACCCATATTGCGATAACACACCCTGTGACATGGACCAAATTCAAAAAAGATCTTTTAGCCCAAGCTGTCAATTTGGCTGGCCTAGACAAAGAAAAAGTCAGCTACTTAACTGAACCGCAAGCAGCAGCCATTTCTTATATCAGCAACGAAAAACTACCTGAAGCTGCCAAAGTTGCTGTGTATGACCTTGGTGGAGGCACCTTTGATGCCGCTGTGCTTGAACGCACCAAAGACGGCTTTACTGTACTTGGCAAGCCTGAAGGGATAGGCCATCTTGGCGGGGTCGATTTTGATGCTGCGGTATATAACCATGTTGTAAAGCATCTTGGCAACGATATCGCCGAGCTTGATTATGACGACCCGGCTGCAATTAAAGCAATCGCCCGTTTAAAGCGAGACTGTGTTGAAGCTAAAGAAGCACTTTCTAGCGATACTGACACTGTCATACCTGTTTTTCTGCCGAACAAGCAGACTGAAGTTCGTATGACTCGCAAAGAGTTTGAAGATGCTTGCCGTCCACCATTACAGTCAAGCATCGAATCTTTACAGCGCGCACTGCAATCAGCTGGCGTTTCAGCTGACGACATAACCAAAATTCTCCTCGTTGGCGGTTCAAGCAGAATACCTCTCGTTTCGCAACTTGTGGCTTCACAGATGGGTGTACCTGTTGCTATCGATACCCACCCTAAACACAGCGTCGCGTTAGGCGCAGCGCATTGGGCCGGCAAGTCTTCTGTTCTCACAGCTTTAGCAAGCGCACCTGCTGTTGCGGCAAAAGAGGATACGGCGCCTGTCGCTGGCCAAGATGGAGAACCATCTACGAACGCTTCTGCAGCAGATGCATCAACGGCAAAACCCACTATTGCACCACCTCCCCCAGCTGACAGCTTTCGCTCATCACTAGATAAAGTTAAAGAGGTCACAAAACCGACTGAGAAGGCAGGCAATAGCGGGTTGCCAGCGATAGCAATTTCTGAACCTGCGGTCAACATGAAACAAGCCGCTACAGAAACCGTTGAGGCAACCAAGGTCTACAAACCCAAAACACAGCCATACCAGCCAGCAAAGAGGGCTCCATACAAATCAACAGCAAAATCTAAGAAATCAAAAGCTGGGCTTGTAAGCACACTTGTTGTTGTTGGACTAGGAGTTTTTGCATTGGGTGCAGGCGCCATTTTAATGCAATCAGACATTCTAAAACCTAAAGATCAAGACCAGGGCAAAGAAACAATAACAACCGTTGCTGAAGAAGATTCAAACGATAGTGACTCATTACCAGCAGACGAAGAATCTGAGTTCGTCGATGACTCTTTTACACCTGCTGCGCCAATCACAAAAGAACAACCCACTCAGACAACAACGCCGGCTCCGACAACGTCTCCTAGCACAACAGAAGAAAAAGGAACAACAACCATTGATGAGACGGTTACGACTATAGAGGATGAAGAATCAACGACGACAGAAGATGAACCAGTCGAAACAACGGCTTCACCTCCTCCGACGACAGTAGATATTCCTGCTACGACACCTTTTCTAACGCTAGATCTAAGACCGAATTTCTGATACCGTTGCCTGGCATTAGCTGTTGGACGTCATCCGTTAAGATGGCCCGTGACTGCGATGCGTTTTCTTGTAGCTAGCCTGATTGTAGCAACGAGTTGGGATAAACTATTTAACCATTCGGAAGTCTGGGTGATGAAGCCATTTGCGTAAATGGCTAGGAGAAAGGATATGTGAGAATTCCGTTTGCGCTAGGCAATTCGAATTCAAAATAAATCGATCTGATGTTAGATATTCCAGTCGAGCTCCCATATCGATCGCTCCTTTAAAGTTTCTCGCAACTTCTAATGCTAATTCACCAAGGATCATGTGATCGACATCACTGTTACACATTGCTATAAGAATTACCTGATCCCGTAAATCAAATTTGAACTGTTCGGAAAATTCCACTTTCAAGTCTTTATAGTCCTCATCTGAAAGAAATCCAGTTTCCCATGCAAAAGGGCGGAGCTCTTTTTTGTCATTAGGATTTACCTTGAAAGAGCCGTTGATTTTTGATGTGTCGTTTACCCAAAAATCTTTGCATTTAACTTCAGCTGAAATTGAATCGACCATATCTCTAAGAAACTCGATATCTTGATCGTTTAAAGTTCGTTCAAGTATTACAGATACAGTTGGTCCAGCCATAAGTCAATCATAATCGAAAATAATTACCGTCTTCGCTAATTCAAAACTGAACTTGTCGCAATCCCAAAGAGAACTATGCGAATTCGTTTGTGCCTGTTTGAACTCTTGCCTACTGCGGTTAGTTTTTCTGCTAGACGGTATTTACGTACTGCTTTTATTCGAATAAAGCGGCAACGAATTCTTGAGGGTCGAAGTCGATGAGGTCCTCAGCGCCTTCGCCTAAGCCGACGAGCTTAACGGGAATGCCTAGCTCAGATTCTACTGCAAAGACAATGCCACCTTTTGCTGAGCCGTCAAGTTTCGTAAGAACCACGCCAGTAACATCAACTGCTTCTGCGAATATTTTCGCTTGAGAAAGGCCGTTCTGGCCTGTTGTTGCGTCAAGCACCAGCAGCACTTCACTAACATGGCCTTTGTCTTTAGCAGCGACACGGCGAACTTTCGCAAGTTCTTCCATCAAGTTTGCTTTGTTATGTAGACGCCCAGCTGTGTCTGCTAAT
Source organism: Acidimicrobiales bacterium (assembly GCA_020629155.1). Taxonomy (GTDB): domain Bacteria; phylum Actinomycetota; class Acidimicrobiia; order Acidimicrobiales; family SZUA-35; genus JAHDDW01. Next base: position 155,283 of record JAHDDW010000001.1, read on the forward strand.
ACAACATCGCAGCCTCTTGATGCTGCAGCGGCGACGCCGTCGAATACGACAGATGATGGATCCCCACCTTCGCTACCTCGAACAATCTCTGCGCCGCAACGCTGCGCCCACATTGTTAGCTGTTCGGCAGCAGCAGCGCGAAACGTATCGCCAGCTGCCATCAGCGGTTTGTTACCTTGCGAAACTAGTCGGCGGCCGAGTTTACCAATAGTTGTTGTTTTGCCGACACCGTTAACCCCGACAAAAAGCCAGACGTTTGTTTCACCTTCATCGATAGTGAGCGAACGATCTTTGCCTGCTAATTCGCTGTTCATACGCTCTTTGAGTAGTTCTAGAATCTCAGCACCTGATTCAACTTCTCGCTCTTTTGCTGTTACTCGCACATCTTCTAATAACGATGTTGCTGTTGAAACGCCGACATCGGCTTGGATCAACGCATCTTCGATGTCTTCCCACGTTTCTTCATTTACTTTCGAAACCCCTACGAGATCACCAAGATACCCAGAGAAAGCAGACCGAGCTTTGCTAAGACGTTCAAAAAATGAAGGTTTCCCTTCCAAAACAATTTCTGGCTGCGCTTTTTTGGGCTGTTCTGTAGAGACTTCTTCTTCGCTATCAGATGGTAATGTTACGTCTTTATCGCCTTTTCGAGGCTCTAGCTCAGTATCTTTCGAGCCGCTACGACGAAGAAAATAGGCACCACCAACCAGCGCAAGAAAAATAATGAGAAGAATTGGAATCAAAATAATGAGTTCAGGCATTCAGCCAGCATAGCTGAGCACCACCATTTTCAGATGCCTCTCAAAACAGGTTTTTAACCAAGACCATCTCAGCTACGAAGCTGGCCTTTGCAAGCTTTAACGTTGCGCAACGGTGCTAACGAGATCAAGCAACCTACCCACTGTCGCTATGTTTTGATCAAATACTGATAGCCCAAACTCAATGCATCGAAGTTTCTGCTGGGTGGATTCGATACCGTCAACCCACTTTCCATAGCTACGATGCAGCACTTCCATAGCAAAATAGCGACAAAAAAGTTCTTCATCAAAGAGCCCTTCAGCGGCCTTGTATGCAGCAACACCTTCGTCAATGTAGCGTTTAGCGTCGCCAGGTTTGATATGTCCACCGCAGCTATACAACGCAATATGGGCCAAAGCACTCGCTAAAATAAAGCGCTGGTCGCCGTATTGGCTATAGCCAAAATCGATCAGCAGCGTTTCTCCTGCATCATTTATAAAAACATTTTTGGGATGCGCATCAGGCATTGTGAGGTGCTCAGCGTTAGCAACAAATGCTTCTTCAAGCGCTACATACTGGTTCTGCGTGTTTGGATAAGCCAGGCGAAGTTCTAGCCCTCTCTCATAGATAGAAGCGAGGGTTGGTTCAACAATCGGCGCTTTGATCTCCCATGTTTTTGCCTCCCGTTGAAGGTGTGCAAGCATCGTCCCGAGCTGTGCTCCAGCGGTTACATTAAAAGCGGCATCATCGGCAAGAATCTGATTGACCTGCAAAGTATAGCCATCTTCACGCACGTCTCGCATAATCGAGGTTGAGCAGTCAGCAAGGAAGTCAACTAGGGTCGGCACTCGAATGTGAGCATGTCCTTGCAAGTTCGTGAGAACTTCAACATCAAGTTGTATACTGTCTGCACCAAGCAGAAGTTCTGTCGGGTCAAACGGCGCAAGATCCTCGGTGTGTTTCACAACCACTTTCTCGCCAGCAAGTGTTGCGGCATAGGCTTGCGAGGCGAACCCACCTTTCAACATTTCACCGAGCGTAACGTCATGACCTCTGCGCTTCAGTTCTTTTTCTAGCGTGGCCTTATCTGCTAAGGCGCTAGGTTTCGTAAATTTTTTCTGGGTTTTCTCGACAGCTACAGGGTTAACAAACATAGTTCAGCTTATAACGCAGCAAGCGATTCTGCCGTTTAAACTAGACTGCTTGAATCGAAAACTCATAAGCTACTTCGCCTACAGCAAAATTTCTAATGGTTTTTGCTTTTCCTACCGATACTTGACAATATGATACGCAGAATCTTTCAATCAGAAACTGAACAAGGGGCTAGCCTTGTTGAGTACACCCTTCTGATAGGACTTATCGCCCTCGTCTGCATCGGTGCCGTCACTGCGCTTGGAAACCAGGCTGACGAACCTTTCAAAGCTGTTACTAGCAGCCTTGCTGTACCTTAAACAGCCTAGTCGTCGAGCCGCAACGCGCGGATAAATGTATCCGGCGGAATCTCGACCCGACCAATGCTTTTCATCTTCTTTTTACCCTCTTTTTGCTTCTTTAAAAGCTTGTTTTTGCGAGTGACGTCACCACCATAGAGTTTCGCCGTTACGTCTTTACGGAACGCTCGCACTGTCTCACGTGCAATTATCTTGCCGCCAATAGCCGCCTGGATAGGCACTTCAAACTGCTGTCGAGGGATGATGCTCTGCAATTTTTCTGCGGTGCGTCGTCCATAGTCATAGGAGCTGTCACGATGCACAACAGTAGAGAAGGCATCGACTTGCTCGCTGTTAAACAAAATGTCTACACGAACCAGATCGCCTGGTTCATAGCCTGCTGCTTCATAATCTAAGCTGGCATAGCCTTGACTGCGACTTTTCAGTTGATCGAAAAAATCGACAACAACTTCAGAAAGCGGCATGCGATAGACCAGCTCAACACGATCAGGTGAAAGATATTCCATCTTTTCCATATGGCCGCGCCGTGTCTGACAAAGCTCCATTAAGGTGCCTGTATATTCCGCAGGCGTAATCATCGACGCTTTCAGATACGGCTCACGAATTTCTGTCCAATCACCAGAAGCTGGCAACGACGAAGGATTGTCGATCACCCGCTCTTCTCCCCCGTTCATCGTGATCTGGTATTCGACAGATGGGCTCGTGGCAATAAGGTTTAAGTCAAACTCACGCTGCAATCGTTCACGCACAATTTCCATGTGCAACAAGCCAAGGAAACCACAGCGAAACCCAAACCCTAACGCAGTCGACGTTTCAGGTTCGAAGGTGAACGAGCCGTCGTCTAGCCGCAACTTGTCGAGAGCGTCACGGAAATCTTCATAGTCATCGCCATCGACTGGATACAGCCCGCAAAATACCATCGGTTGCGGCTCACGATAGCCATCTAGCACTTCTTCAGCAGCGTTAGCTGCTGTGGTGATCGTCTCACCCGAGCGAGCTTCACGAACATCTTTAATCCCTGCGATAAGATAGCCAACTTCGCCTGGACCAAGCGAATCGACAGGTGTGTTATCTGGCGTGCGAACGCCTACTTCATCGGCTTCATGCGTCGAGCCTGCTTGCATAAATTTGAGCTTGTCACGGCTATCTAACGAGCCATTCATTACACGGACGCTTGAAACCACACCACGATAAGTGTCGAAATGGCTATCAAAAATTAACGCCTGTAATGGTTTCTCGGCATCACCTTCAGGCGGTGGCACTCGCTCGATAATAGCTTCAAGCAGTGCTTCAACACCTAAGCCTGTTTTTGCTGAAATGCGCAAAATATCTTCAGCTGGAGTGCCTAAAATCTGTTCCATCTCAGCGCCGTGTTTATCTGGGTCAGCCGCTGGCAAATCAAGCTTGTTGAGCACTGGCACTATCTCTAAATCGTTTTCTAACGCAAGGTAGGTGTTTGCGAGCGTTTGGGCTTCCATCCCCTGTGCTGCGTCGACGACAAGCACAACCCCTTCACACGCTGCCAACGATCGGCTGACTTCATAGCCAAAGTCGACGTGGCCTGGCGTATCGATCAGGTTGATGGTGTAACCTTTCCATTCAAGTTTGACGCTCTGCAACTTAATAGTGATGCCTCGTTCGCGCTCTAAATCCATCGTGTCGAGATATTGTGAACGCATCTCTCTTGCCTCGACAGCGCCACAAAGTTCGAGCATACGATCAGCTAGAGTTGATTTGCCGTGATCAATATGGGCGATAATGGCGATATTGCGTATTTTTGAAATTTCAGACATGGCACCTTCATGCTTGCTAGACCTTCGTAAGCAACCTGCTTAAGGCTATCTCTCATTTATTCGTTTCTGATCAAATAGCTAGTATCTGTGCAAGCAACTAGCGTTGAGACTAGATGGGCATCTCTTAAAATTGTAGATACCCACTGCATTTCCGCTCCGCTCGGGCCATTCCATGGAGGTTGTAGCGGTTCTCTGGTAAAACGATTTGATGCAAAAACGAATAAATGAGAGATAGCCTTAATAAAGATGCCCCAAAGGTTGGGCTTGTCGATATATGCGCTATGATTTTATGTCGGACTAGTATTGCTTGATACCTCAAGCCGTGCCTGTTATACACACTTACGATCGAGGAATTTCCTGTGGCGAACATTAAAAGCCAAATTAAACGAAATAAGCAAAACGAGAAGCGTCGCCTACGCAATCAAGCGACACGTTCAGAGATAAACACACTTAAAAAAGCTGCTGTTGCAGCTGCTGGCAGCGACCAGCAAGATGATTCTCTTAAAGCTGCACTCAAGAAGATTGATAAAGCTGCTGCTAAAGGCGTTATGCACAAAAACAAAGCTGCTCGCCAAAAAAGCCGTCTTGTTAAACAAGTAACTGCTAAATAAGGCATCGGTCCAATTCTTCGATGCTGCGTTCGCACGTAGTGTGACTACCATTTTGCCAACACTACCGTGATAAGCGGGCTAGTCTGGCTACTAAGACCTCGATGATAGCATCGGGGTCTATTGCTGTTTTCCCTCGAATGCCCAGATCTGCTTCGGCGAGCAACGCAAAAACTTGACTCAGTTTCGCTATGCCCAGCTTCTTACTGACGTTTAGGGCTTTACGAGCTGGAAATGGCGAGCCGCCGATAATTGCCGCGGCCTCTTTATCATTTCGCGCACTAGAACCCTGAAGCGCTAAGGCTTTTTGATAGTGATTATGCAGCGTCGCCATTATTTGCAAGCTATGACGGCTGCCGCCTCGCAACATACGGTGCAGCTTTTCTAACGATAAACCGATATCGCCAGAATCTATTGCATCGGTCAATTCCCAAGGCGGCACATCAGATGCTTGCCCCAGAAACGGTTCGACATCTGACGCTTTGACATGTGCGGTCCCAAATGTCGCATAAAGCGTTTCAAGCAATGTGTTCAGCTGGCCAACATCGTCACCTATTGCATCAGCTATTTTGTTTTTAGTTTGACGGTCAAGTTGTACGTCAGCCATGGCAAGTTGTTCTTCAACAAGGGCTTTACGGGCTTTGCCTTTTGGGGCAGCGTCGATAACATTTGCGCCCAGGTTAGCAAGGGCATCTTTTAGCGCTTTCGGCACGGCGCTTAGACGGCTAGAGGAAGATGCTTTCTCCCACACAAGCACAAGGCCAACGTTTTGGAGATCATCAAGGATTGCGATAAGTGGTGCAACGTCAGCTTTTTTAGAAAACAAAGCTAGATGTCTAGCAACAACCACTCGCCTATCGGTAAGGAACGGCGGCGTTAAGGCAGCATTGACAAGCTGCACCATTTCAAGGCGGCCTTCCTCGTCGAAATAGTTTGCTTGTGTTAGCTCTTCCAGCATGAGCGATTTGTCGCCGTCGCCAACCAAAAGGTCTGTTTGCCGTACAACCTCTTGTGCAACAAGGGCTTCATCATCGCCTTTAATAAAAACAACTGTCATCAGTTGGCCAGTCTATGTGCAGAATCTAGCTGCGCCATCATATGTCTCACACGATTTGCTGTTTTAGGTGATGCTGTCCTCAAAAAATGTGTGCCTTTGTTGATAGCCGCTGTTTGCTGTGCGACAAGTCTTGCTAAGGGTATAGACGGGTCTCGCTGGTCTTTGGGAAGGTCATGCAACGCGGTTTCTTCAAAGGAAGCAAGCGATAGAGTGTCGCTCCAGTGACCTAGCCGCCTGATTGTGGAGACAGCAGAATCATAGACAAGATCGACCTGGTAATCGGCGACGACCTGTTCTGCCTTAGCAATAGTGCTCGCATCAACTGACAGCGCAACTTCTGCCTCTTGGATTTGCGTAAGAAGCTGCTCTCGTCCAGCTGCGCTGAGGAAGCTGTTTAGTTCAACATAATCAGCGTGTTGCCAGCCTTCTGGCAGCATTTGCGCGAAGCTATACGCAATTATTTTTGTAACCATAGCGCGAAGGATATCTACATCGGCACGAAAAACTAAGGCACGTCTATTCAGGATGTATGTTACAACCTGATCCCTTTTATATAGTTGAAGAAATTGAACTAACTGATGTCATCATCACTTTCTATGATGAACAATTGGAAGATCCAGAAGACCCAACACCAGATAGATAACTTCATCGGACTAGAGCAAGTCGTTTCTCTTCTGAGTTTATTTGTAATTGACCAACACTCGATTTGATTGTCTGAGTTGACAGGACTCTCTGCGCGCCTTTGATCTTATGATTTGATGGCGCCCAAATAGCGCGCACATGTGTTGTTGCTTGAAGTCTCGCAATATGTTCACTCATTTGCCGTGTTCCAGTTTCCACGACGACAAGATCTATCTGATCAAGCTGTGTGAAGCGATCAATATCGCTTCTGTTAGCATCCGCGCTGATCCATAAGACTGAAATGGATTCACTATCGCCAGGTATCCAAAGCACCGAACTTTCTTCTTGCGAAAAAACAGCAGCTGTCGGTGACCAGATTGAAAATCCTACGACTGCTAAAATTGCCATGCAGCTGAAGACACGTCGTATTGTTCCGTGCCTCTTAAGCAAAATCCAAGCAAGACTGGCCCCACAGATAACCACTAACGCTAAGCCACCAAGCATCGGCGCTTGGAATTGTGCAAGGTGCTTAGCGGCTGATGCGATCCACCAAAGCAACGCCCGTACTGGCAGCTGCACGAAAAAACCTAGCCACGATAGCCATGACGGCAATAACCCTGCAATAACTCCAACAGAGGAACCCCATATCATGACATAACCTGCCGCCCAGCCAACAAACAAGTTAGCTGCCACAGAAATTGATGGAATAGGACCGAACCCAAGCAAAAGCGGCGCGACAAAAAGTTGCGCCGAGATAGTAACTATGACCGACTCGACTATTGCAGATCTTCTAGCTACAGCGATCCGCTCCATTAACACTGGAGCAAGCACAATAATGCCAAGTGAAGCTGCTACCGATAGCCGAAAACCTAACGACAGTGTCAGAAAAGGGTCGACCAGCACTAATCCTGTTACCGACAAAAGCAATACACGCAGCCCTGTTGTTTGCGCACCTTGCAGCCGCCCCCAAGCCACAACGACCGCGACACCTACTGCTCTGATCACTGACGGCTCAAACCTAGTAACAATGCCAAACCCTGCAAGCAAAAAGATGACGCATAGGAATCTCAAATGCAGAGGCAACCGTTGCAACAATGGAGCAGCAAGCGCTAACAGCAGTACCACATTTTGCCCTGACACGGCAAGCAGGTGTGTTATGCCTGTGGCTCGAAAATGCGCTTGCTGCACTTCGCTTTGAAACCTGTCATCGCCGATGACTAAACCCATGTAAAGAGACTTTTCTCCCTCACTCATGAACGCACCTTTATCGATAGCGTCACGAAAAAATTCGGGCACGGCACGCAATCCACTAGCCTTTTCCACAGAGGTTACAGAAGTTAGTGTCATCCGCCCGACAAGATGGTTCGATTTATACCAGCTGCGTATTGAACCGCTTGTCTCTGCATCAAAAAGACGTTTAATCGAACCTTTCACCCTCATTGTATCGCCAGCGGCTAGGTCATCATTTCGTGGAAGCAACGCGAACGGCACATCGATAACAACACGTTTACCGCTTTCTATTCTGCCTACAAATTGAGCCTGACCGTAGCGTTGCGGCTCTGGGTCGTCGACTAACACAACCTTGCCTTCATAGCGCTGGGTTTCAAGCATCACATAGGCCTGTTCAGCTCGGACGCCAAGACTACTTGCCAACAACGCCACTGAGACAATGAACAAAACTGGTTTTTCTAACCACCAACTCATCATGCAACAACTGACACAAACCCATAAAGACAAAGCAATAAAAGGGTGCGAAACACAAAACCATGTGACAACCGCAAGCATGACCACATGGAGTTCGGTAAAAATTCGAGCATCTCCGCTTCTTGAAGACCCTCTACTTCTGCGTCTCTCGGTGAACTGCCACAGCGATGTTACCATGTGCACAACAGTTGACTACGATAGTTCATAGACGAATCGAGTCACGCATTTTTTCAAGCTTTGCTGGGCCTATCCCAGGAACATCAAGCAACTGTTCGACCGTGCTAAACTCGCCGTTTTCTGTGCGATAGTCGACAATAGCTTGTGACATAGCTGGCCCAATACCAGGTAAAGCTTCTAACTGCTGCGCAGTAGCGGAATTTATCGCAATGGGTGTTTCACCAGCTAAAGGCGCTGCTTGCTGCACAAAGCTTGCAGGTATTTCTTCACCCACTTTAGGAACATACAGCTGCGAACCATCAACCACTTGTGCCGCTAAATTCAACTGGTTTTTATCGGCATCATCTGTGAAACCGCCAGCAAGCCGCACGACGTCAAGAACGATTGCGTCACTTGTCGTTTCAATCACACCAGACGTTTGAACAGCACCTACGATATGTACCCGAACGGTTGCAGGCAATGACGTTGTATCAACAGCAGTTGCTACTTGCGCTTGTGGAATCAGCTCTTCTATCGGCACCTTTGCTGGCGCGTTTTGTGTTGTCATCCACCATAATCCAGCCACAACGACTGCTAGAGCAAACAGCAACAATAGCTTAGGTGCAAGCGTTATGTTTTCAAGACGCAACAGCGCTTCGTCCAACCACTGTTGCACACTAAAAGGACGAACAGCAGAATCAGTTTTTGGCTGGTCTTGAGACGTTTCCTCTTTGGGCAGCTCCTTTTTTTCTGCATCCCACACCAGAGCAGGGAATTCACTAGTGATTTCTGAGCTGCCAAAATGTTTTGCTTTGCCTGTCACAGGTTTTTGCACTACGCCATATTTCTCCACACACCTTTTATAACAAAAAAGTATTCAAAATACACTAAAATACCACAAAATAAATTTTACTTAGATTTTAAACACTTTTTTCCTTTAAATACTCAAATATCAGTTTTTAAGCAACTGTCACAAGATTATATTCATAAGCAGTAATTACTAGTTGCACGCGGTCTCGCGCTTCTAGTTTCATGCGTAGGTTTGAGATATGAGATTTTACCGTAGAAAGACTGATCACAAGATGACTCGCAATTTCGCGGTTTGTAAGTCCTCTCCCGACGAGTGTAAGAACTTCAACCTCACGATTAGTCAACTGTTCATCATAGCGAACCCTCACTGTTGGTGTTGCCAAATAATGTTTGATCAACTTTTTTACAAGTTTAGGAGAAAGCAATGATTGACCTTCGAAAACTTGTCTAATCGCGTAAAGAAGCTGCTTAGGCGTTGAGTCTTTAAGCAAAAATCCGCTAGCTCCAGAACATAGCGCTTTATAAATATATTCATCGGAATCGAACATCGTAAGAATAAGCACTTTTGTCTTCTCTAGCGCTGGATCCTCACAGATATACTGCGTTGCCGTTAGCCCATCAACCTCTGGCATTCTTATATCCATAAGAACAACATCTGGCTTTGAACACCTTGCGACTTCTAGCACTTCTTTACCATTACTAGCCTCGCCAACAACTTCGAAATCATCTTCAACGTCAAACAAGCTTGCTAAGCTAGATCGCAGAATCGTTTGATCATCAGCAATAAGAACTTTAATAGGACTCAAGACACCTCTACCTTTGTTTCTTGAAGTTCAGCTCGAACTACAAAACCGTTATCTTTTTTTGCCCCGTAGCTTAACGAGCCTTGCATAGCAGTAACACGTTCTTGCAGACCACGCAAACCTTGCCCTGTGCCAGTTTTTGGCAGCCAACCAGGCACTGGCCCTTCATCAACTATTTCCACAATAACTTTATTATCGTCAAACACACAGCGAGCATGCACAACTGTAGCGCCAGCATAACGTGCAACATTTAGAAAGGCTTCTTGCAGTATCTGAAACACTAATAAACCCATTCCTTGCGACATTTTTTCACTATTTTCTTCATGATAATAGACAGTCAAACCTTTTGATTCGGCTTCTGCTATGAGTTCAGGAATATTTGCAAGGTTTGGCAAAGGGCTCTGGGGAAGGCTTTCGTTATTTCGTAATAGAATCAACATTCGACGCAACTCCAAAGTTGCTTGTCTGCTAATATTTTCTATATCGTCTAAAGCAGCCAGTGATTCACTAGGTTTTGCTGCATCAAGCCGCCGAGCAACAGCCGCTCGCACTGTTATATTTCCAAGTCCATGCGAAACCAGATCATGAAGATCTCTTGCCAAAGTTTGGCGCACAGCGATCGCTGCTTTGTCAGCAGCCTGCTGTGTTAGCGCTGCTTCGTAAGCCTTTCTATCTGCTCGACTTTGAAGAATCGCTAACACTGCTAGAAGAAGAGCTATCGCTGAACCTAGCACTGCAAAAAGCAGAGTATCAGCCCTAGAAATTCCAACAGTAGACAACACAAGGATAAGCACGATAAGTGCTGTAACTAGAGCAATCCAACTAGTTGATCTACGCTTCATACCGCAGATATTCTAACAACGTATCCACTAGCTAGGAACGCAGCATCTAAACCTGTTTGGCTAGCTGCACTAAACATTCATCGGTACGACATCCTGCAGGACTAGAACAAGCCCAAAGATCATCCTCGAGACCTTTGTTGAAAATCATTCCCTCAAGAAGAATAGATCTATGATCAAAGTTCATCAGGTAACAAAACGTTACCAAAAGACGGTTCTACAAAACTTTTCTGTCAATATTCCAAAAGGACAAATTACAGGATTTATAGGTCCAAATGGTGCCGGAAAATCAACCTTAATGCGCATTATGCTTGGTTTATCTACTCCTGATAGCGGCACCATAACTTTCGATGGAATCTCTTATAAAAAACTGGATTGCCCAATGCGCACCGTGGGCGCTCTTTTGGAAAAGGCTAAACCTCACAAGGAGTTGACCGTTAAAGCTCACCTTAGCTGGCTGGCAAAGGTAAATGATATAGCCATTTCTCGGGTATCGGAAGTTCTTCAAATTGTGGGGATGGAGAAGTCATTGCACGATAAAGTAGGGACGCTATCGTTTGGCATGAATCAACGTTTAGGACTAGCTGCCGCCTTACTAGGTAAACCAGATTTCCTTATTCTAGATGAACCTGTGAATGGTCTTGACCCACAAGGTGTTCGTTGGATCCGCACATTCCTTCGCGAATTCGTAGATACAGACGGAACCGTGTTTATGTCTAGCCATCTTATGACAGAGATGGCTTCTACAGCAGACCATCTCGTGGCCATCAACAGGGGAACTCTTTTAACAGCTACGAGTATGTCTACCTTTATTGAAACATATAGTCATGGCCAGTTAACTTTAGAAGATGCATACCTTACCTTATTGAAAGACGAAAGCGAAGCATGAACTATCGACCATTCTACCGATCGTGCAAAGCTGAATATATCAAACTTACGTCCTTATTTTCTCTTCGTCTAACGCTTGCTCTTTTTGTTACGGGAACAGTTGGATTAGCATTATTGGCTGGCTGGTCTTTGAAAGGAGCTCTCGATGCAGGTGAACCCCTTGTTCTTGAAGATCCCTACCCTCCAGCACAAGCAGGTCTTGATATTCTCCAATATGGCATTATTCCCTTAATGGTCTTCGCTGTCCGTAGCATCACCATCGAATATAGCTCTGGCATGGCTCGATTATCAGCACTTGCTTATCCTTCACGTTCAATACATCTTGCAGCAAAGGCAACTGTTGTGACCCTTTTGGTTATAACAATTTCTGTTCCTACAGTAACTAGTGGGTACCTTGTCAACTCATGGATGCTCGGTTCTTATGGAGAACCTGTTACTTCAGCAGTTATCATCGCGATGATTGGAGCCGTAATGTATTTACTTTTAATGAGCCTGCTAGCTTTTTTTATTGCAGCTATTACAAGAAGTACTATAGTTCCTTTGGCTACTCTCATAACGATGCTTCTTGCTGGCTCACAAATTCTATCGCTTATCACAAGCGCAGAAATAGCTCGCTTTACACCCGATCGGGCTGGTGTAATGCTATTTAGGATTGCTCCCGCATCAGGAGAGCCAAATGCTTGGACAAGTTTTCTTATCATACTTTTATGGACAATCACTGCTTCGCTAGGGTCATTTATATCTGTTAATCGCCGCGATGTCTAAATCAAGTAGCGTAGAATATAGTGCTACAACTATGACCATGGCAGAACGTACCTATTTCTGACTATCTCTAAAAATAACTTTTGTTTATTTCTTACTTGCACAAGCACACGTGAGAACCTCCATGGAATGGACCGAGCTGAGCGGAAATGCAGTAGGCATCTACCAATTTTTAGAGGTGCCTTCTACTTGTCTGTCTCAGCTTTTATTTCACTTTATGACCGCCTGCCAGTAGGCTACAGCAATGCTCGCAGATGAACTCGCCAACCTTGACCCAAACCCTGATAGCGATCTACTGCTTGATATTTTTCTAGCCTATTGCAGCGAACAGGGCATCGAAATGTATGAGTCGCAAGAAGAAGCGGTGCTAGAACTTTTCGCTGGCAGTAACGTTATTTTGAACACACCGACAGGTTCAGGCAAGTCGCTTGTGGCTCTCGCTGCTCACTTCGCCGCGCTTGCACAGAATAAACGAAGCGTCTACACCGCACCGATCAAAGCGCTTGTTTCTGAAAAGTTTTTTGCGCTCTGTCAGACTCTAGGCACAGATAACGTTGGCATGATCACAGGCGACGCTAGCGTCAACCCAGACGCTCCTGTCATCTGCTGCACTGCCGAAATTCTCGCCAACTGGGTGCTTCGCGAAGGCGCAGCTACTCCTGTTGACACGGTGATCAGCGACGAGTTTCACTTCTATGGCGACCCGCAACGTGGCTGGGCATGGCAAGTGCCGCTGCTTGAGCTGAGCGACACACAGTTTTTGCTTATGTCGGCCACACTCGGCGACCCAGACTTTTTCGAGACAAAGCTACAACGCCTGACGAAAGCCCCAACAACAATTGTATCGTCGACACAACGCCCTGTGCCTCTGGCGTTTGAATATCGCCGCACAACACTACACCAGTCGATTACTGACCTGCTTGAAAAAGATTTAGCGCCGATTTATCTTGTCCATTTCACGCAACGTGAAGCGACTGAAGCAGCGCAAAACTATTTATCGCTTGACCCGCTATCGAAGGATGAGAAAAAACAGATCAAGCAAGCAATCGCAAACTTCAAGTTTGACTCACCTATTGGTAAAGATATCCGCCGCTACATAAGTGGCGGTGTTGGTGTACACCACGCTGGCCTGCTCCCTAAATATCGTCTTTTGATCGAGAAACTTGCGTCACAAGGGCTACTCAAAATTATTTGTGGCACTGACACCCTCGGCGTTGGCGTGAACGTGCCGATCCGTTCGGTTCTTTTCACCCAGCTTTGCAAGTTTGATGGGGTGAGCACTCGCCTGTTGAAGAACCGTGAGTTTCAGCAGATCGCAGGTCGAGCGGGGCGTAAAGGATTCGATGACCAAGGCTATGTCTGGGCGCAAGACCCGCCACACAATATAGAAAATCAGCAAGCGCAACAAAAAGCGTTGAACGACCCCAAAAAGAAGAAAAAACTTGTAAAGAAAAAGCCGCCCGAACGTGGCTATACCCATTGGGGCGAAGAAACGTTTACCAAAATGTCGACTGGCGCACCTGAAACACTGCGAGCGTCATTTGATGTGACCCATCAGATGGTGCTATCTGTGCTGGCTCGTCCAGGTGACGGCTGCCACGAACTCAAAACGCTGCTTAACCAAGTACATACGACACACAAACAGCGTCGGCGCTATCAAAAAAAGGCGATTGCCATTTATCGGTCGCTGCGAGACGCTGAGTTGGTGACGCGCCTAGACGCACCGAATGAGCAAGGCGCATTGTTTGAAGTTGCTGTCGATCTGCAAGACGAATTTGCGCTCCACCAACCGTTGTCATTGTGGGCGTTAGAAGCAATCGAACTTGAACTTGACCGTGAAGCTAGCGACTATCCGCTGCTTCTTCTCAGCGTTATCGAAGCAACGCTAGAGACACCACGAGTTATAACCGCAGCCCAGCTTAACGTTGTCAAAAACGAGTTGATGGCTGACTTAAAAGCTCGTGGCATCGAATATGAAGAACGCATGGAAAAACTTGCCGAGGCTACCTACCCCCAACCGAACAAAGAATGGATTTATACAAGCTTTGACGCGTTCCGCGCAAAGAATCCTTGGGCCAACTCACACACGGTAACGCCGAAAGGTATTATTCGCCAAATGCTTGAGAAAGCTATGGACTTCAACACCTATGTGCTACATCTTGGCCTGAAACGATCCGAAGGTGTCGTACTTCGCTACCTTTCCGATGCATATAAAGCACTTGTGCAAAACGTTCCTTCCGACCTGCGAGGCGATGAGATCGGCGACGTGATCGAATGGCTTAAACTGTTGATCCGTCAAACCGATTCGAGTTTGATCGATGAATGGGAGAAGCTAACAAACCCAGACGAAACAGAAGAAACCGCAGAAAAAGTTGCCGCACCCAAAGTGCTTGCGTTTACTGAAAACACCCGTGCGTTTAGCGTAATGGTGCGTAACCAAATGTTTGCATGGCTAGAAGCTATCGCTAAGCAAAACTATGCTTCTGTCCCAGTCGACAATTTACGCGAGACTATGGGGCCATACTGGGAGATACACGAGTTTATAGCAATAGACGCCGATGCTCGATCGGCAAACTATTTTGACTATAAAGCTACTGACGGCATAGCAACGCAGCACATTGTCGACCCAGAAAACAGCGGCGTCTGGAAAATACAAGCTACCGTCGATATCGAAGCTTCTAATGAACAAGAAAAAGCTGTGTTTGAAGAACTTACGGTTGTGAACTTAGAAGCTAGCCGCTAGGAAGCTGAACGAACGAAACCTGAGATTTACCCGCTAAACAAACCAAAGACTACACCCCATCGCCAGCGTTCCAATCCTCGCCTGGGAGTTACCCCAGGCGTTACTTCAGCTATACCTAATTTCTTCTCGGACCGAGTTATGATCGAATTTGGTGTATGGGTTGGTTAGCGGTGTGTCCGGTTGATTAAATATTATTCACGAAAATTTCTATTTAATTGAACCTGGAGCACAACCACTATGAAAGATAATACTATCAAAATTGTTGATGAAGTAAATATTTTTGATGGGTCTTTTGATCCGTTGACTGAGTTGATTAGGAAAGGGGCCCGTGATTTGATTGCTGGTGCTGTCGAAGCAGAACTGCAAGTTTTGTTGGACGGGTTCAGTAATGTGAAGACTTTGGATGGGCGTGCTGGTGTTGTGCGTAACGGCTTTCAGCCGACACGAGAAATTTTGACTTCTGTCGGGTCTGTGAAAGTGCGTATACCGAAAGTACGGTCACGCACAGGTGACCCGGTTACTTTCCGCAGTGTTCTTGTCCCGCCGTATCTGCGTAAAGCCCGCTCGTTGGAAGCTGCTATCCCTTGGCTGTATCTGAAAGGTGTTTCCTCCGGGGAGATGGGTGACGCTTTGAAAGTGTTAGTCGGTGATGAGGCTGCTGGATTATCGCCAGCTGTTGTATCACGACTCAAAACAAAATGGGCTGGCGAGTACGACGTGTGGTGTAAACAAGACTTAACGAGTGACGAGTTTGTCTATATTTGGGTGGATGGGATCCACTCCGGACTACGCACACCGGCAGTCGATAGAATAGACGGGAACTCAGATAAGCTTTGCTGCCTCGTCGTCATAGGTGTCACCAGCGCAGGCGAAAAAAGGTTTCTTGCTGTCACCGATGGTGACCGTGAGTCGAAACAGTCATGGAAACAAGTTCTTGTTGATTTAAAGAGCCGTGGCATGAACGTTCCGAAGCTTGCTGTTGGTGATGGGGCTATGGGGTTTTGGGCAGCAGCCGACGAGATTATGCCTGAAATGAAACACCAGCGGTGTTGGGTTCACAAAACATGCAACATCATGAATTATCTACCGAAAAGCTTGGAAGGTAAAGCCAAAGTAATGTTGAAAGAAATCTATATGTCTCCCACGGTTGATCACGCTGACAAAGCTTTTGAACAGTTCGTTAAAACGTTTGAGGCGAAATATCCGAAAGCGATAGTATGTCTTCAAAAAGACAGGGATGAACTGTTAGCATTCTATAGTTTCCCGGCTCAGCACTGGCAATCTATACGAACCACGAACCCTATCGAATCAAGTTTCGCGACTATTAGGCACCGCACGAAACGTTCTAAAGGATGTCTATCGAAATCTACGATGTTGCACATGATCTACAAACTCGCAATGACAGCCGAAAACAATTGGAACCGTTTGAAAGGATTCAACCAGCTACCAGAAGTCGCGAAAGGAGTAACATTTATCAACGGGGAACACCCAAACCAGCAACAAGAAACAATGATCAACCAGACAGCTGCCTAAACACTCTCATACACCAGATTTGACAATAGCTCCTCGGACCTCAAGAGGTTCCAATCCTCGCCTGGGAGTTACCCCAGGCGTTACGTTCGAACTCGACTGGTGATAGATAGCCGAGCGATGTTCCAATCCTCGCCTGGGAGTTACCCCAGGCGTTACCGAAGTGGCCAGCGTAACCCGTATAGCTCAATGGGTTCCAATCCTCGCCTGGGAGTTACCCCAGGCGTTACACTGTTTTTATGGGTGAGGGTGCTGGCTCTGCGTTGTTCCAATCCTCGCCTGGGAGTTACCCCAGGCGTTACCACCGTAAAGAGGTCGCCCGTGCGGCTCTTGAACATGTTCCAATCCTCGCCTGGGAGTTACCCCAGGCGTTACTAGCACTCGATTCCAAACCAAAGGACAGCGTAAACAGTTCCAATCCTCGCCTGGGAGTTACCCCAGGCGTTACCGTGGCCAGCGTGCAAAGGTCGAGACCCCACAAGATGGGTTCCAATCCTCGCCTGGGAGTTACCCCAGGCGTTACTGTTAGGCGGCTGACCACCACAAAGTATTGTGGTGTTCCAATCCTCGCCTGGGAGTTACCCCAGGCGTTACTCACACTCACAAATGCGCTGAGTCTGAAGTCAAGTTCCAATCCTCGCCTGGGAGTTACCCCAGGCGTTACCGAAGTGGCCAGCGTAACCCGTATAGCTCAATGGGTTCCAATCCTCGCCTGGGAGTTACCCCAGGCGTTACACTGTTTTTATGGGTGAGGGTGCTGGCTCTGCGTTGTTCCAATCCTCGCCTGGGAGTTACCCCAGGCGTTACCGTTCGAACTCGACTGGTGATAGATAGCCGAGCGATGTTCCAATCCTCGCCTGGGAGTTACCCCAGGCGTTACTAGATCCTATTCTGGTCTGAATCGTGGTCATGGTCTGTTCCAATCCTCGCCTGGGAGTTACCCCAGGCGTTACTGAGACCACCGCCAACAGACCTAACACCACAAGCAGTTCCAATCCTCGCCTGGGAGTTACCCCAGGCGTTACCTTACTCCAAGGCTGAACTGTTTCTGATACAAAACAGTTCCAATCCTCGCCTGGGAGTTACCCCAGGCGTTACTGCCGTCTTGTTTGATTATAGAACTCGATGTAGTCGTTCCAATCCTCGCCTGGGAGTTACCCCAGGCGTTACAAGACTTAGAGGCGTTAAGTGACGAAGCGTCAATCAAGTTCCAATCCTCGCCTGGGAGTTACCCCAGGCGTTACCCAGAGTTGCGGCGTAGAGCCGCCAACGGTGAGAAGTTCCAATCCTCGCCTGGGAGTTACCCCAGGCGTTACGAGTTTTGATCTTGTATCCGTAGTTCATGGCAACTTGTTCCAATCCTCGCCTGGGAGTTACCCCAGGCGTTACTTAGAGTTATCAACTGATCAGGAGCTTTCAGATCGTGTTCCAATCCTCGCCTGGGAGTTACCCCAGGCGTTACAGGAAGCTGCCCAAAATTTACAACTACGAAAAAAAGTTCCAATCCTCGCCTGGGAGTTACCCCAGGCGTTACACAATAAGCACGGCATAATAATGTCGCTGTTTGGTGTTCCAATCCTCGCCTGGGAGTTACCCCAGGCGTTACCTTCTCGCACTTCCTCACTGAAACCATCAGATACAGTTCCAATCCTCGCCTGGGAGTTACCCCAGGCGTTACCATATCAGAATTAAAGCTGGCGCTGGCAAACCAGTTGTTCCAATCCTCGCCTGGGAGTTACCCCAGGCGTTACTGTTAGGCGGCTGACCACCACAAAGTATTGTGGTGTTCCAATCCTCGCCTGGGAGTTACCCCAGGCGTTACAGTACGAAATCAAGGCAAGCTTGATTTCCGTGGAGGTTCCAATCCTCGCCTGGGAGTTACCCCAGGCGTTACCAGCAACAGCAAACAAGACAACAACAACAAACGGCAGTTCCAATCCTCGCCTGGGAGTTACCCCAGGCGTTACGGTTTGCCTGGTTGGGAATATGCGCTTGAGAAAAGGTTCCAATCCTCGCCTGGGAGTTACCCCAGGCGTTACAGAGCAGACCGATAACTAGTCCTTTGCTGAGGTCTGTTCCAATCCTCGCCTGGGAGTTACCCCAGGCGTTACTAGAGTTCGATGACCTGTTTATAGCCCATGAAATAGTTCCAATCCTCGCCTGGGAGTTACCCCAGGCGTTACCTTTCGTAGAGGATCTAGACGCTGCGCAGGGGTCCAAGTTCCAATCCTCGCCTGGGAGTTACCCCAGGCGTTACCTCACATGTGTCGGTTGAGGGTGAGGATGAGAATGGGTTCCAATCCTCGCCTGGGAGTTACCCCAGGCGTTACTTGAGCGGTGACAGTGTGAGGGATCGAGAGGTACGGGTTCCAATCCTCGCCTGGGAGTTACCCCAGGCGTTACTCAAATTCGTCTTGTGCGATTTCCTCCAAGTCAGCGTTCCAATCCTCGCCTGGGAGTTACCCCAGGCGTTACCCGGATGAGGATGCTCATGTATTTCAGACGAATCGAAGTTCCAATCCTCGCCTGGGAGTTACCCCAGGCGTTACATAGAGTTCGATGACCTGTTTATAGCCCATGAAATAGTTCCAATCCTCGCCTGGGAGTTACCCCAGGCGTTACCTTTCTCATCTATCTTTCTTGGTTTCGTATCTCTTGTTCCAATCCTCGCCTGGGAGTTACCCCAGGCGTTACTCAAATTCGTCTTGTGCGATTTCCTCCAAGTCAGCGTTCCAATCCTCGCCTGGGAGTTACCCCAGGCGTTACTGGCCAGCGTGCAAAGGTCGAGACCCCACAAGATGGGTTCCAATCCTCGCCTGGGAGTTACCCCAGGCGTTACCAGAACGATCACCAGACGATCAAGCCACGACAGAGTTCCAATCCTCGCCTGGGAGTTACCCCAGGCGTTACCGGGTATTTGCGTGCAGTGCAGCCGCCTTTAGATGGTTCCAATCCTCGCCTGGGAGTTACCCCAGGCGTTACGCAAAGGGTTCGGCGAGTATATAACGAAACTCGGTTTAGTTCCAATCCTCGCCTGGGAGTTACCCCAGGCGTTACATTATCGCTTGTACAGTTGATGGCGTGGAAGAAAGTTCCAATCCTCGCCTGGGAGTTACCCCAGGCGTTACAAACAAGTTTACTTGTATGGTTTGGGTATGACTAAGTTCCAATCCTCGCCTGGGAGTTACCCCAGGCGTTACAACAGAGTTGCGGCGTAGAGCCGCCAACGGTGAGAAGTTCCAATCCTCGCCTGGGAGTTACCCCAGGCGTTACAGATAGACCATAGGAACCTACCCGAAAACCATGCAGTTCCAATCCTCGCCTGGGAGTTACCCCAGGCGTTACGGTCCAGCCCTGCCCGAAAAAATCTTTGTGATCACTGTTCCAATCCTCGCCTGGGAGTTACCCCAGGCGTTACTTGTCACACCCAGTTTGTAGACTCGGGGCGCAACAAGTTCCAATCCTCGCCTGGGAGTTACCCCAGGCGTTACCCTGACTGAACAGGAATTATTCATTTCATCTTCGCTGGACTATTCATCTCAACCTTTAAGATTTGTTTTGCAGCGGATTTTTGGGGCGGAAGAATAACCATTTATACGAGCACTCTAGGACCGCCCAGTTTTCTATATAACCAAAGCATCTTTTGGTCCAAAGTCTGGTTTGTTACCTAGCTTGACAACATACGCATCAAACGGCTCACGCAATCTATACATAGCGACCTGATCTACAGTTGCATCTATAGCTGCCTCCAGACGATGACGAAAAACCATCATTTCAGAGGCATCCACTTTGCATTCAAAAACTGAATTCTGAACCCGGAAACCGTACGTTTCACAGACCTTTGCCACCTTTCTCAATCTTTTCTCTCCCTCTTTAGAAGTCGTTTCGATATCATAAGTAACTAGAATTTCCATTATCTCCCAACCGCTCGAAATGGAATATATTGTTGCATATCTTTGCGCAAATGTCTTGCTAACAACGCAGCCTGCTGTTGCGCAACAAATGCCCTGGGGCTCCGACAGTCCAAATTCTGACATTCGACTTCAGCACTCATAAATGAATCAAGAGCGCTAAAAAGAACTTTCCTTCCTTCATCTTTGAGCTCAACTGCACCACCTGGTCGAAAATCAAAATGCTTCAATTGAACCTGTTTCCGGTTGATGATATTTACAACAAAACGGTCAACAAATGGTGCTCGAAACTCTTCTAGCAAATCTAACGCAAGTGATTGTCTTCCTGGTCGTACA
The DNA here is from genome assembly GCA_020629155.1 of Acidimicrobiales bacterium. Taxonomy (GTDB): domain Bacteria; phylum Actinomycetota; class Acidimicrobiia; order Acidimicrobiales; family SZUA-35; genus JAHDDW01. Next base: position 176,033 of record JAHDDW010000001.1, read on the forward strand.
TCGTGTAAAAAACCAAGCTGAGGATCCAACCCGACGGCTTCGCACGCAGCAACACATTTGATCCTCATTATGCCATAGCAGAAAGAAAGCAAAGCATTTGTAGGGTCAAGCGGCGGCCTGCGGGTCCGTAATGAAAAATTAAACTCCTCAGGAACTAGCAGTGCAGAAAGGTGCTTAAAGTAGAGACGAGCTGACTGCCCCTCAATCCCTCTCAATGTATTCAAATCTTCCACTTCTTTCACATTGCGTGCGTAGACTGTCAGCTGTTTAGCAGCTTCTCGCAAGCTACTAGCTATCTCACTTCGATCCTTTGCTGCGTCGTCTAACAAACCACGAGAGTTAAGAATTTTTACAGCCACAATATTTTTAGAGACGGCCAGCTTTATCGCTTTATCTTGCGCAGACTCATACTGAGCTTGACGCAAGAGAACGTTGCCAGAAACACCGCTTTGGACCCTACCTACAAACCGACCAGCACGAGTAAACCAGACAATAGAAGGCCCTTCTAAAGCAGAACGATGGATTAACGAAGTTGTTGTTCCAATAGAACCATAGAGATGAATGGCTTCAATCTGTTGAAGCGGTAAACGATGCAGAAGTTTCCCTTCTTGTTTAGCGACGACCGAACCGCCTTCAAGTTTCAATTGGATACCCTGCGTCGAAACATGCAGAACTTTACGGACAATCCTCATATGGCATTCCAAACCGAACTTATTTTGCCTCCGACTTTTTGCCGATTCTGAGACAACTGTGGCATGCACGTTCTAGCTAACGAACATCTATCGCAACGCTTGTCATTAACAGGCGCAGGTAAAAACTCTGAAGCATGCAAGCGACGTACTTTATCAATCATTTCCTGCAATTCTGATCGCAAACCGCTATCAAAGTTCACTTTCTGCCGCTTCTTTGTCTTCGCTAAATAGAGAAACCCAAATGAGATCTCAACAGCAAACATTTCTTCCAAACAGACTGCTTGGCCCATAAGTTGCAGCTCAGCAGAGCGGATCTTTAAACGACTTGATTTATACTCGACAGGCAAAGGCGGCTTGTCTTTGTGGAACTCGACCGCATCTGCTATTCCATACAAGCCAAGAGTATCAGACCAAACCGGCAACGACCGCTCTACCCGAACTAAACCCCGAGTTTCAGAAAAACCTGAATCAACCCTTTGATGAACTAAATGTCCAGCGGTTGTTTCTACATTGTCCGAAAAAGTTGATTCCATAGAAATTAGCCCCCACTGGCGGGGGCAGTACGACACATGTTCAATCTCAGAAAGCCGAACCTGTCTATTGCTTTTATCTGTCATTCCAGAATCTTGACATCGCCGTCGACACCCAGAAAAGTGTGTGTAACATCAGCAGGTAGTTTCGTCCGATCAACCGTCACTTCATAGTCGCCATATGTTCGTGGAGGTTCAACAACCGCTTTTGTTTCGACAGCGGAAAATAGCTTATCGGCATGGACTGAACCGAACGCATCGCTGTGAGAAAAAACGTGTATGCCGCGACAACCTGTAACGCCACGACTCGCCGAGCGATCAAGTGACCACATGCGCTGCAATGTATCCCACCACAAGGCCAGGTCTTCACCGTTAAAGCCAGTTCTTCGAGCTAGCGACGGTACGAAAAAACCAGGCGTGCGAAACAAAGCGTAAGGAACGAGGCTTTTGGAACCCATTTCACGGTTTTTGCCACCTTCCCCGCTCTCCATTTTTTCTAACTCTTTCTCATCGGTAACAGCGACACGGGTAATCGTCAGATCTGAGATGAATAGTGGATCAACGCTTTTCGACAAACCAAGTTGAATAGGGCCTCTGATTTGACCAGCAGGATTATCCCCAGTGGAAAGCACACCACCAAAGGTGCGGATATCCCACCACTTTTCGCAAAGCAGACTGCCAACTTTGTCTTGATCGGCTTTTGACCTTTTTTTGCTCGGTTTCATTTTAAGCTCAACAGAGGCTTCACGCAACGCAGCATTGAGCGCTACGCCTTCTGAAACATGGATCCCGTAACCATCTTCGCCCTGCTTAAGCTCGGCAACAAAATTGCGAGCTTTGCGCTTAATCGCTGCGTCAGTCACCCAACCTTGCGATGTTTCTATATCAACCCGTGGCGCATTACCATTATCTGGATCGCCATTGGGGTTGCCTCCTGTCACGTCATAAAGCATGACAAAATCATGCCGAAGTGTAGGATCAAGATGTCTAGTCATTGTTGGTACCTCCATTAGTTGTAGATTCTTCTAATTCTTGTTCAGATTTTTCTTTAGTAAAACGCATATGACGGTTGCTCCAGAAACCCAAGCTAAACTCTGCCTGGCCGCGAAGATCTAAGTGTTCAGGGAAAACCGATAGTTCTGCAATTTCATGTTGTAACGCAGCTAAACGTTTGGAAATATTGACAGCAAGACCTGGCTTTTCTCTCTTAACTTTCGCAAGATGAGCCGAAGCTTTTTTCATCACCCCAGGGAATGTCCTTCCTGGCGAAACACTCGCTGAGGCAAAAAACTTCTCACCCACTGTTCGGTTAACATTGCCCAGCGCATGGTACTGCAAACGGTCAAACTCATCAAGCAACTCCCCACAAATAAATGCTGGTGTTCTCTCCATAGTTTCCTTTCCAATTGGTTTTTCTATAAGTAACGAGATAAGCACGGCACGTGCATCAGACATACCTTCAACTCTTGCGCGACGTAATGTTGGGCCTAGATGGCTTAACGGAAGCGGCTTGCCGAAAAGAGCATGCTGTAACAAATCGTTCATCAACTTTTTTTGTGATGCAAGATCTTTCCTTCCGCCAGATTTGGGGGGCGAAGCTGCTCCAGCAAGTGCGTAAATCCCGTAGTAACGCACACCGTTTTTATTCACGACTTTTGTTTTTTCAAACCATTCACGTAAACGCTGTTCGACCTCACCGATAGTCGAAACATCTGATGAGCGCAAAATAACTCGCCCTGTGCCGCGTGGTTCTAACATCACGCCGTGAAACTTGTCAGTTGCTTTTACTTTTGATTTAGCGCCACCCCACATTGATGAATTAAGCATTTCTTTGACTCGTGCTGCATCAGGCTCAGGCAGTGCATTTATACCAAAGGTCTCAACGCCGACATGTTCCTTCGCCCACCAAACAAACGTAGCGTCATCTATTCGTACCGTATTTTTAGGGTTACGAAGAAGCCAACCAAGTGTATGCTGGCTTTTCCCAGCCACTTCAGCTGACACTCTCGCACCAGAAGCTTGCACCGCATTATAACGAAGTAACGAATCTTCATTTGCTGACACCAGCGGAGCGCTCGTGCCACCAATTGGAATGCTAGGGAATAGCCGAGCGAGCGGCAGCTCTTCACCTAGCACCTGGCAGACTCCCACATCGCCACTTTCATTTTCTCGTCGTTTTTTAGCCCAAAAATCGCCTATCGATGCTGGAGCTGAGGCATCGAAAAGGTCTACGCCGTCAACATTGAAAGCGCAGAAAAAATTAGCAAGCTCCTTCTGTTTTTTTGCTGGATTAGTAGAGAAATCATACAAATCAGGATAATTTTCTTTCAGTACCTGAGCAACGTTTTCTTTCTCTTCTACAAACAAAAGCACGCTCTGCACAAGCTCTTTCGCTCTTTCCTCTTGTGAGCCGTCAATAAACTCTTGCAATAAAGCTACATATTGTGCATAACTTTCAGCAGCACGTTTTTCGCTTTTCTCTTTACCAGGCTCAGTAGCAAAACCAGCAACATAGGTAAGCTTGTCAGTTATAAAAAGCGCTTTAACGCCAGAAGTTCTTTTCGGGTCTTCAGCCTGAACTCGTGGGGCACCTGCTTTAAATTCTTTGCTTCGGGTATCAATAACGTTCAAGCAATTGCCATTGAGGTCTAGCCGAAATACAAACGGAATTGGTTTGAAAACCATTCCATAAGGGGGAAACGGCCTATACTCATCTGCGCTGAACTCTTCGCGTAGCGGTTCATACAATGAATGCAATTCGGCCAGAAGCGTCATAATACAACCTTCATATCTGTCATTTCCCCTGCTGTTATAGGAGGAACTTCTAAAATCCCTTCCGTAATAGTCGCTTCAAACCATGTTGGGTTTATAACGCTAGGATTCTCTCTATGCTCGCTGCCTCCTTGCGTACGCACATATTTTTTATAGCCAAGATCAAGCGGCATCGAGCCAATAGGCAACGTAACCGATGTATCAATCTTGTCTTCTTCAGAAGACTCAGCAAAAAAGCCTGTGTATTCTCTAAGACCAAGATATGGCGGTGTAAAAAACGCACCTTTTTTAACTCGACGTTTAAACTGCTCTGAATATTTTTTGACAGGATCAGTTGCGTGCTGACGAAGCTCAATCTGCGAGGTTACAAGGTAGGCGACATCTCGAAGCATGAGACTGTGCCGCTGCACACGCTGATCGACAGCAGAAATACCTTTTAAAGATCCATCTGATTTCTGGCTCGACGCACGAGCTGTCACCTCATTACGAGACATTGACAACCACGACGGCTGCTTCAGTAACCCGATTTGTTTGATACGCCAATCAAATTCTGGCTTCCAAAATATCGCAGACAAAAACCCAACGGCAGCAGGTGGTGTGATGCAAGGATATGACACCCGTTCAGTCGCATATTCAGGACGAGTAAAACACGCCAGATCACCCCAAATTTTGATAGTTAACTCCTCACTTTGCTTCCCCATCTTTTCCTTTCTCTGGCAGACAAGCAGACATTAACACACGGGTGTGACATAAAAAGAAACTGCTTTTAATTTGATTTACTTTGCAATTACGCTCGTTTCACCAGCTGTGTGATTTGGCCTCAAAGATTAGACCTAGAGTGTCGTCGTATTCGCCTACCCATACGTGCATGCCAACGGCTACCCTATGCTCCTGAATCAAGCCAGCTGCCAATGCATCATCAAAGTCTTTTTGTCTCAGCGAAACCAACCACGGCTGCAATTTTCGAGCAACTTCTCGGAAAATTTTCGTGCCGCTATCTACCAGGGCAAGTAATGTATCAAGCGTTTCTGTGTCGCCATAACGCACAATCACCGACACTGTTTCGTCCGCAATGAGTTTATATTTTTCGGCTACCTCTTTAAAACTCAAATGTTTCCGAGAATCGCTGACACCTTTTGCGTCAAGTTGCGTTTTGAAAGCCACAACAAGTTGATCATAAAAGTTCTCTATCCCCTCAGGCGAAGTGACAGCAACACCTTTGTTTAGAAGCTTTCGCGTCTCATCTGTCGCTTTCTTATACATTCCAGGCGGTGTTCTCCCATCAGCGGGATCAAACACATGCAAGATAGCTTCTTCTTGAGCGTTTCCATGACGATTGATACGGCCTTCGACCTGTGCAATAGAAGTAGCTGGCCCAAGCGCTCGAAACCCTACAGGAAACGAAATATCAACGCCAGCTTCGACGACTTGAGTAGAAACCAACACGACAGGTTCGCCTGCGTCTAAGCGTCGACGTACTTCTTTTAACACCACACCACGATGAGCGGCACATAATCGAGTCGATAAATGCAGCAACGCCGAAGCATCATCCATGGACTGGGTTAAGGCAACTGCATCTTTTATTGTGTTCACCACAACAAGCGCCTGCCCAGCTTTCTTTGCAGCCGCTTCAGTAACGATACTCGCCATTTCTTCCCAGCTACGAGGCTCACCATCCCAGGCTACTTTGACACGATTAAACTGCGAAAACCAATGCTCAGTATTGTCTAGAAGCTCAACGGGTTTCGCCTGTTTCAAAGAAGGCAGTTTCTGCACTGGCGGCTGTGTCGCCGTCATCAACACCACGCTTGAACCAGCAAATTCACAAAGATCTCGCAGCATCAAACATGTTGGGTCGAGCAGCTCCCATGGAATCGACTGCACCTCATCTATTAATACAACAGCCTCTGCCAAACGATGCACCGTGCGACATTTCCCAGGCCGGTTAGAGAAAAGCGATTCCAGTAGCTGCACCGACGTTGTGACAATAACTGTTGCATCCCAATTCTGGCTTCTCAAACGCAAGCGCCACTCGTTCTGGGTGCCATGACCAACATTTGAGTGATGTTCAAGCACCACTTCTTCAGCATCGACCACGGCCGGATCAGCGAGAAGTTTGCGAAACACCTCGGCATTCTGTTCAGTTATTGAAATAAACGGTACAGCCATAACGATTCGACGCAACCCGTGTTTGCGTCCATGCGCCAAAGCAAACCGAAGGCTTGCAATTGTTTTACCTGCCCCTGTCGGAGCTGTCAAAGTAAATAACCCTGTACCGGTGTGAACTTTTTTGCAAACAGAAGCAGCAATAGCATTTCGAGACACTGTGACTCGGTCATGCTGTCGATCTTTAACAAGCTCGGAAAGATTACTTTCCAATCTTTCCGAAAGTTCACCCAGCGACACAAACCGATGAAGACGAGCAGCCGAACGCTGAGGGTCAAAATGTGATTCTGTATCGAGCGAGTCAGCATCGACAAGACATGAGAAAAGCAGCCGAATAAAGAAGTCTTGTCCGCACCGCGATCTACTTCTTTGATTCGCCAAATTCTTCTTCCAGCTCTCAGGCCAAAAATCTGTGGAACCTGTGGAGAAAAAATTCCGGTTCTCACACGCTATTGACAATGCTTCCACAATCTCTTTCTTATCTTTAACAGCTGCAAGTTCCTCCAATTCCGCATAATTTGGGATACCTCCATGATGGCCTAAAATAGCTAAAGGCAAAGCGGCCTGACGAATAAAGCATTGTTTAACCCCTGCTTCTTTCTGCGACCAAAGCGCACCAGCTGTTTTATGGCCAACACGAAAATCTGCTTTTGCCCGTTCAGGATCATTCTCTGCTACTTGCAAATACTTTTGAAATTGCGGTGAAAGTTTTCCTAAATCATGCCACAAACCTGCTAACCCCGAAGCAGCGATTCCTATACCTGCCTCTTCACCAAATTGCCCTGCTAGTTTTTCAACTTTGCTGAGATGATCAACGAGCAAGTGCCATTGGCCGAAACTATTCGGAGTATGCGCAACAGCTTTTTTTAAATCATTCGACATGCGATCACACTAGTCGATTGATTCTGTCTTTATCTGTTACAGGCGTGGTCGACTCGTATGGATGAGGCGTTGGGTACTCCCCCAAATTTGTAATCGTTAACTGAGGCGCAACTGCCGACTTTGTTTGCTGCAATTGTTGGTCTTGCTGCGATTCCATCACAAGATCCTGCAAGAATCATGCATTGAAATTCGTCTGATTTCATCATCACTTCATATTTAAGATGCTCTCGACCATCGGCTGCTATCACTGCTTTCTGTAACGCTATTTCGCTATCATTTACCTGCCCAAGATCGTAGTAACGCAAATAACAGTTCCAATAGAGTGCCTTGATATATTGTTCATCGCTGCCTGTTTCAGGCGTGTCGTTACAATACACATTGTAAGGCAGATTCACCACTTGCTTTTGCGGCGCAACAGTAGTTGGCTTTTGAGTTGTCACAGGTTTCACAGTTGTTACGGGCTTAGAAGTCGTCACCGGTTTTGAAGTGGTCCCAGGCCTCGAAGTAGCGACCGTCGCAGGCGCAGTCACAGATGTTTTTTTCGTGGTCTTAGAAGTTTCTTGCACTCCAGAAGGTTTTCTTGTTGTTGCAGGTTGAGAAGTTGAATCTCTTGGTTGTAACGTCTCTGATGTCTTATTCTGCTTTTCTTTAGAACCTTCACTTGGCGATTCTTTATCGGAAGCAATTTCTCCTTCAGTTCCGAATGTCGAAGCAGACCCAGTCTTCTCTGTTTCAGAATCTTCGCCATCTTCAGGCAGGAAAATATCGGGCGAAACTTTATCGCCGAATGAATAGCCATCGGCTTCTACCATTGTTCGGCTCTGCAAACCTTCTTCAGTCGTAGCACGCGTCATCAACACAGCTCCAAGAATGATTAAAACTCCCAGCACGCATTTCAAGGCCACATCTTCATGATAAGTGACCATCATCCAACAATCAACAACACAAGGGTGCAGACTACACCAGAATAAACCTATTTTCTTCTAACTGACAATTATTTTTATGAAAAACGCAGAACTATCAACGCACATTTGAAGAATGTCAACAATAAATCGAGCGCTACAAGCTTTCAAACGTTTGTTTTTCTCGCAAGCGCGACGATTCCGACCTAACAAATTCTTGATCAAGTTTTTTGGCCATTGGGATCTCCGCAAGCAGAGACACACCTGATGAGCTGAGGATAATATCTTTTGTTGTGTCGACACATTCGCCGACGAAAACTATTCCAGCGATGTCGACCATACGAGATTTGAGCACATCGAGGGTCAGCAAGGTATGGTTAATCGACCCAAGATAGTAGTTTGCGACGACGACAACAGGCAAACCAAATTTCTCCAACAAATCTATGTTTAGATGTGTCTCGTTGAGCGGCACCATACTGCCGCCAGCCAATTCCACTATAAGCCGTTCTGCCTCTGGCAATACAATTCTGTCTATGTCTATTGCCACATCGTCGATAGACGCTGCTGCATGCGGCGACATAGGCTGACTCAAGGTGTAAGTTTCTGGAAAGACGGTCGCTTGAGGCACAAGTTTTTTAATCGTGTCACTATCTGTTGGCTCTAGACCAGCTTGAACAGGCTTCCAGTAGCTCGCTTGCAACGCTTCACACAAAACAGCTGAAACAACTGTTTTTCCTACATCAGTGCCAATACCTGCAACTACATACTTCATAGAACTAAATCTATCATCTAGAGCAGAGGCATATCGCCTTGATCAGTTTGATGCCAGAACTTGTTTCTTAGCAACTCGATATCGTCGCTACTCATTTCCCAACCGAGAGCTCCAAGATTTTCTTTTAATTGTTCAGCGCTGGTTGTTTTGAACAAAATGACGACGTTGATTTGACTGATCACCAGTGATCGAGGTCTACACTAACCAACCATGCTGAATAAATTCCGAAGACGATGGTTCTTAAAGAAGCCAGATACCACGACACAATTTGTTTTGAAGACAAAGCAAGTTGGAACTATCTTGCAAAATAGCAACTACCAAATAAGCAAAGATCCTGAGTTTGAACAAATAGCTACTCTGCTACGTCAGGGGAAAGACATTCTTGCCGCCAAGACCTATCGTGAACAAACTGGCTCCAGTCTTCTTGAAGCTAAGCAAACAATAGACTTTCTCAAGGTAGAACTCGACCTGGATTAATGGAAGCTATAGAACTCTGCGTTTGCACAAAGTTGGCGCAGGTTTTTAGGGTTACATCAATCTCATTTTTTGTGTTAAACGCGTGCAAACAGAAACGGATTCGTTCGCTTCCTTTGGCGACCGTTGGACTAAGGATTGCTTTTGCGAGCACCCCCGCATTGCGCAGCTCGGTTTCTAACTTTTTCGCTACGTGGTTTCCTGGCACAATCATTGCCTGAATTGCTGTTTCACTGACTAAAAAATGTGGCCGCAAACTAGTGTTTTTCACCACAGCTTCGGTGAAGTAGCCTATGTTTTGAGATAGCTGTTTACGTTCGACTTCTGCGCCTATCATCCGTTGATGCGCCAACGATATTTCTTGCACCGCAGCTGGTGTTGGCCCTGTCGAATAGATAAACGGCCGACAAAAGTTGATAAGAAACTGCTTCAGAACCTGATCACCTGCGATCACGGCTCCATGTAAACCAGGCGCTTTCCCAAAGGTATAGACGCAAGCAAAAACTTTTTCTTGCAAACCCAAAGAAGCAACAAGCCCCTCTCCCCTGACGCCGATAACACCGATGCTATGCGCCTCGTCAACAATCAGATGCACGCTATAACGGTCGCAAAGGTCAGCCAGCTCTTGCAATGGAGCACAATCGCCATCCATCGAAAAAATCGCTTCGGTTACCACGAAGACATTGCCGCTATGCCCAGCCTTGCCATCAGAGATAGATCGAAGTTTTTCTTCCAAATCAGCCATGTCATTATGTTTGAACCGTCTGCGCTTCGCGAAAGAAAGCTGTGCCCCATCGATAAGCGAAGCATGACAATACTCATCTAGCAGCAAAATATCGCCTCGCTTCGCGATGCATGAAAGCAACCCAACGTTAGCGATATAGCCGCTAGGAAATAGCAAACCAGCTTCAAAACCATGAAACTGGGCGATCGATGTCTCACACGCTTCGATATCCGCCGAATTTCCTGACAAGAGCCGAGACCCACTTGAACCAATTCGATGACCAAGATTTGTCGATGCGTCAAAGACCAACGGCTTTCTTGCTAACCCCAAATAATCATTTGAATAAAAATCTATATGATCAGCACTATATGGTTCTGCAAGGCTACGAAGCATACCATCGGTTTCACGCTTGCCAAGCTGACGAGCCAGCCAACCGCTAGACGCAGGCATTGGCCAAATCTACCGGGACTTCTGTAGGTTCTGCTTCTTTGGGACGCAGACCAAGCAGCTCAAACAGCGCTTTGTCGTCGCCATAGTCTGGGTTTGGTGTGGTCAACAATTTGTCGCCAGCAAAAATAGAGTTCGCGCCAGCGAGGAAGCATAACGCCTGATCTGTCGCAGACATGTCATTTCGCCCAGCCGATAAACGCACCACGGTTTTGGGCAGCAGAACCCGAACGGTGGCGATCATACGCAACATATCCCAGATAGCAACAGGTTTTTGGTCTTCTAACGGTGTTCCCTCGACTGCGACAAGAGCATTTATAGGCACTGATTCTGGCGGCTCTTCAAGGTTGCAAAGCGTTGCGATTAAACCAATTCTGTCGTCATCGGTTTCACCCATGCCAATAATGCCGCCGCTACAGACGGTGACACCTGTTTTTCGAACGTGCGCTAGCGTGTCGAGGCGATCTTGATAGTTGCGAGTAGAAATAATCTCGTCGTAATAGTCGCTTGAGGTATCAAGATTATGGTTATACGCATAGAGGCCAGCGTCAGCGAGTTTTTGTGCTTGTGTTTCGCTCAACATACCAAGCGTGCAGCACACCTCTAGACCAAGGCTGTTCACTTCGGTCACCATTTCTAAGACACGATCAAAGTCTTTATTGTCTTTCACCTCACGCCAGGCGGCGCCTATGCATAGCCGTGACGAGCCAGCGGCTTTCGCTTCACGAGCTTTAGCCATCACCTGGTCAAGCTCCATCAGCTTGTGAACATCAACATCGGTCTGATAGCGGGCAGCTTGCGGACAATAGGCGCAATCTTCTGGGCACGCACCTGTTTTGATCGAAATGAGCGTGCTGACTTGCACTTCGCTCGGATCGTTATGTTTGCGGTGAACTGTTGCGGCTTCAAAAAGCAAATCCAGAAGAGGCGTATGGTAAAGAGCAGCAACATCTTGCAGCGAAACGTTTATCGACATGGTATCCACCATAGCGACCATGCAGCCTGCTCGACACTGTGACAGATGAAGCGAAGTCATAGAAGTGCACGCCACCCAAACACAAGGTAGTTAAAATTAGAACTAGTTGTTATGCTTGTGGAGTCCCGCCAGAGACGATCAATCGAAAGAAGACATGAAAAAATCTCTCCCTCTGGCGATTTTGTTCGCATTGTGTGCGGCCGCTTGCAGCAGCGGTCAAGAAAGTACAGCCTCTACAACTACAAACTCCGAGCAAACAACGACCGCTGTGACCATTAGCGATCAAACAGCGCCAACAGTGCCACTTGACGAATTTGTTTCGCCTACAACCGGAAATCTAGAAACCCATGCAGCTGTCGATGTGCTCGCCAAGCAACTGGTCGAAGCTTGGTGGTACCCGACAACACCGACGACCTATAGCCAACTCGCAGACGATTTAGAAACTAAGGGCTTAATCACCACAGACCTTGCAACACAATGGCGCACACAAGGATCACAAACAATAACGCCAGCACCAGAAACCACAGAAATCATCAAGATGTGGACAGTACGAGCAGCTGAAGATAACGCGACGTTTCAAATCTCTGCACTCACCGAAGGGGCAACAGAGGAAACGCTAACATTTATTGAATTTGTGCAAATAGATGACTCATGGAAAGCGAGCGAAATAGCATGAAAAAAATCGTTCAGCTTATTACCGCAGCCGCTCTGATCGCTGCAAGCGTCGTCATAGCAAACCCACCGCAAGCATCAGCACACACCCCAAGTTGTGGAGATCATCGCAACACAAATCAAAGTTTTGCGCTCAATAGAAGACAAAGTTTAACAGGCGAACAAGTCGGCAATGCACGGCTCATCATGGGTATCGCCAAAGAACGAGGCTTAACAAAACAGGCGGCACAAGTTGCCATTACCGCTTCAATCCAAGCTTCTTCGCTCCGTAATTCGCCTGGAAATACCAACGGGCTTTTCCAACAAAGCAAACGCTATTACCCTGGCGTCGATGTTTCGTCTCCTCGCAGCGCAACAAACGCCTTTTTTGATCGCCTCACTCGTGTGCCTCGCTGGCAGTCACGGTCCTTATCGCAAGCTGCTCAATCGGTGCAGTTCGCCCGATCAGCTAACTCATTCACAAAGGGCGAGCCACTCGCCAAAGCAATCACTGACAAATGGTGGAACAACAGCGCCAACCCAACGACATGCCCAACAGACGGTGCAAGCAGATCAACCCAGACGCAGCAAACCAGTACCCAATCACAGAAATCGACGACCCAACGACAGGTTACTAAGCCACCTATTCTAAAAATTAGAAACACTCGACGGGTTTCTGTTAACGGCATTGTGGTTGACAGATCTATCGGAACAAACTTGCAGAATCTTCTCGTCGCAGCGAAACGCGACGGTCTTAACCTGTCAGGTTTCGGCTGGCGCGATCCGGCAAGACAAATTGCTTTGCGCAAACAGAACTGCGGCACAAGCAATTATTCCATTTATAGAAAATCACCAAGCTTATGCAGCCCACCAACGGCTAGACCTGGAACATCAAATCATGAAAAAGGTTTAGCGGTAGATTTCAGAAACTGTAGCACTCGCGCGACCCGATGCTACAAATGGCTTAATAGAAACGCCGCAAAGTTTGGTTTGAGAAACTTGCCATCCGAGCCATGGCACTGGAGCACAAACGGCCGCTAAACATAGCGCCATAGACGCACCACGTAGTAGAATCTACTCCTAATGAGTTACAGCTGGGACGCCTTATCAAAGCAAGAAGTAACGTTCTTGTTTTCCTCCGTGCCTTTGGAAGGATGCACTCTTTGAGTCGAACGGTTGCCACTACTTGATGCCAGAAATACAGATGCTTTTCAAAAGCAAAAACATACGACCTAAAGACCAGCAAGACGCAGCATTTGTTCTCCCCAAACTCAATCTACGGCAAAGCACATGGCTCAAAAAATATTTACCGAAGGACCACCTTTGGCATACATTATTTTGAAACTACCCTTAAACAGGATTATTTTTAAAATCGATGGGTTTGTTGACAACACTTTAAACCTTGTTCTAAGTGATGGCCCCACTTGTGTTCAGCGCATTCTTTAGTAGCTAAATATGATAGTATTCTACGGCATTGGAAGAATCTTAATGTTTCTCAGTTCAATAATTTCTTGACGATTGAGCCTTGCTTCGATAGCGAACAAGGCTGGAATAGATTTAAATTGCCCCAGCACAACTCGTATACGTGGATCATCTGAATTAGGTTTTTCTAAAGCATCCCACTGATGAGAAAACTCTTTCCTTACTTCTTCAAGAATTCCAAGAAACTCTGCTTCGACCTCAATCGAACCTGCGACTTCTTCCAATGCGAAACTCAATCTGTTGTAAAGAATTGGGTTTATTCTCGTAGCCCGCCTGCTCACTGCTTGCGAAGTTCTAAGTCATCCTTGAGCATTGAGTCCATTGCATTTCTCAAAACATCTTGCACAGAAGCAGACTCAGCATCTAAATCTCGAATGAATCTCACACCATTCCTATGCATTCCTGAGCCGATTGCTTTACCGTACTCTGCATCAACGTTTTTTTTCAACTCATTCACTTCTTTTTTGAGAGCATCAACTTCTGACTTTGATGCCAAACCGAGCAAACTCAAGGCATTCATACTAGCCACTCCTTAACAAATCAGACTTCATAGTACGATTCTAACACATACAACCTGCAGAACATTCTCCTCATTTATTCACCTTTCGAGATGCCTTCCTACGCTGTATACATATTACCCCTTACATTACATGTCGCCAAAATCATGCAACAAGCGAATGACACTAAATAATTAGTATCATTCAAAATCAATAACCTCCTAAAATAACCCCCATCTTTTGGGTAGAAGCTCCCAAAACAACCCCCCTATTTTGGGCAGTTAATGGTAGAATGTTTAAGAGTCCTGAACAGAAAGCACGACCATGTACTTACTAAGGCAAGAAATCCAGACATTGCTTGAATGGCATAGCAAGCAACGCAGAAAACCTCTACTCATTAGAGGAGCAAGACAGGTCGGGAAGACCACACTAATTAGAAATTTTACAGAGCACGCTAATTTAGATCTAATAGAAATTAATCTGGAACGCAACCCTAAGTATTTGAAAGTGTTTGAGACTTTTGATCCATCAGAAATAGTAAAAAATATCGAATTGCTATCTGGACGTTCCTTTACTATCGGGAAGCCATTGTTATTTATAGACGAAATTCAACAGTCTCCCAAGGCCATTCAAAGTCTCAGGTACTTCTATGAAGAAATGCCAGAACTTCCCATAGTCGCTGCTGGCTCCCTGCTGGAATTCACCCTTTCTACAGCAAATTTTTCTATGCCAGTAGGTCGAATTGAATACATGCATATGGGACCGCTAGAGTTCTCTGACTACCTTTTGAGCCAAAACGAATCGGTCCTAGCTGACTATATCGAATCTGCTGACTTACCTGAGTTGCTTTCAATAGCTGACCCTGTGCACAATACGTTACTTGACCATCTCAAAAACTACTTTTTTATTGGAGGAATGCCAGAAGCAGTCGCAGCTTTCTCTGAGGGAGCTGAGCCACAAGATATCACTGCAATCCACAACAGTATCCTTGCTACCTACAGAGACGACTTCGGCAAATACAATACAAGATTAGACCGCAACAAGATTACTCTGGCATTTCAGACGCTACCTAGCCTGGTAGGCGAGCAAATAAAATATTCACACATAAGCAACCAGTACAAATCATCGCAAGTGCATGAAGCCATAATGCAGTTAAGGATGGCTCGTGTGGTTCATCTTGTTAGACGATCAGCTAGCAACGGGGTTCCGCTTGCTGCAGAAGCTACAGAGAAGCGGTTTAAAACTGTTTTCATAGATATCGGTCTTGTTAACGCGACGTTAGGGCTACGTTCCTCCTCGTTTGAAGACAAAGACCTTACTGTCGTCAACAAAGGTGCCTTGGCCGAGCAATACATAGGACAGCACCTTGCTTACATGCATGAATATTTTAGAGAGCCAGAGCTTTTTTATTGGGCTAGAGACGCTAAAGGGGCTTCATCTGAAGTTGATTTTGTTGTTAATTATGGCAGTCAAGTCATTCCCGTAGAGGTAAAGGCTGGCAAGTCTGGTTCTTTGAAGTCTCTTCACTGGATATTAGCGACGAAGAAGTTGCCTTTAGGGGTTAGGTTCGATGCCAATACACCTAGTTTCATGAAGACAGGATCTTTAGACGCTTCTGGCAAAAGAGTAGAATACGATTTACTTTCGTTGCCTCATTACCTCGTTGGGCAGCTCCATCGCTTACTGAACTAAGCGCAAACTGGCTATTACCAGCTGTATAGCCTTAATTCTATACCTCAGATAAGCATCTATAATCGATTAAGACCAGCTAGTGCGCCTTCTAGAGAGCGGACTGCGACGCGAATCGCTGAAACCAAATCGTGGCTCACCAGCGGATTTTCTGCGAGGCGTCGCCACTTTGTCAACGCCGCACTTAGCTGAGCTGTTATCTGCTCGTCAGTAGCGTCTTGGTCAAGTTCAAGCCGCTGCCACAACTCAGTGCCTGATGAACCTAGCACCTGTTCTAGCGAACGCAAGTCTGCTTCTTTGCCTTGCAACCAGCCAGCACGCAACGCTGCAATAGCTGCAAGCTCGTTAAAAGGATGTGCATTGCTAACAATGCGCTCAGTCTCAGCCGAAAGCCAATCAACACCATCGATATGTGGGTTCTCGGCACAAAGCCGTTCGACGCAAAGCAACGCAGACCGAGCTTTAAGCACCTCAGCTCGACCAACAAACAACGTCTCTAACGCTTGCCGTAATGTTTCGACACCTGAACGCTCAGACAACGCCTGTGCCAAAGCCGAACTTGTCGACACGCTTTGTGACCGCAACATCGCCAACGCTTGACGAATACCATACAGCCCAAAGCGATCCAACAACTCTTTACGCTCTAATGATGTAAGGGGCGTGCCTGGATCGGCTTCAACAAAACGGTCCACAGACAAAAGATGTGGTTCTAACTCACGTGTCGGCGTTTCAGCTAACGCTTGCAGCCAACCAAATTCGCGCTCGGTCATCGTCGCTGCCGTCTCGGCCAGCAAACCAGCAACAGGCAAAACAAGTTGCACAAGGCGGCGAAGTTTCTTATCATCGCCATAGCGTTTAGCAATCTTGCGAGCAGAAGCCATCGCGTCAACCCGGCCGCCTGCTATCTCATCGGCACGAGCCAAAATAGCGACCGCATTGACCGGGTTTGGCTGCGACGCAGCGTTGTCATGAAATGCTTCAAGCAAAGAAATATCTGACGCATGGATATGTTTCATCAGATACAGCACCGCATCAGCAGGCGTGTCAGTATCTTGCGGGTCGAGAAAGTCAAACGTTTTTTTCTCTAGCTGCGTCGACAACGTATCAACACCTGGCGTGTCGATAAGCGTGAGTCGAGCCAAACGTTTTGACGGCCACGTAACAACTAGTTTGTCAACCTCGGTCGGCGTTCGGCCGCCTAAATCAATATCAATAGCGCTGTCTTCTCGGCTGAACAGCGCACGGACAGGTGCATCAGCTTTTTTTGCATACAAATCAACACCATACCCATCGCCGTTGCGATACCACGTCACCACCTTTGTGCATTCACTTGTATCTGTAGGGGCCAAACGATCGCCGACCAACGCATTCAGCAGCGTCGATTTGCCGGCTTTCACCCTTCCAGCAATCGCGACACGCAACGGGCCATCGAAACGTTGCTGGGCAGCAACAACATCTCTACATGCTTGCGCACTAGAAGAAAAAACTTTTTCAGCTTCAGCAAGCAGCGCTTGCGTCTGTTCTATCAACTGGCTCATTGCGTAGCCGCCGATACTAACTTGCCAGCACGTGCGGCAAGCCCGTTCACACGGTTAATTTCTGCGCGCAAGTCTTTCCCACGAGCAGCTTTTTCTGACTCAGACTTTTTGACTGCTTCAGCTGCACCTCGCAACGCTTCACTCGTTGATCGATTCAGCTCTTCAGCGCGGGCCGAATAATGATCACGTAGCTGACGTTGTACTTTCCGCAAGGTATCTCGACTGTCTTTATTGACTTGAAAACTTACCTCATCGCCATAACGGCGCATCGAGTTTTTTGCTTCACCGCGACGCTGCTTCAACGCACGTTCTTTCTCATCTTTTAACGACTTACGACCCATCATTAAACCGATACCAGCAGCAATAGGCGCCAACGGCGGTACTGAAATCATCGAACCTAACATTGTGCACATCAACATGCCAGAATACGACCCTTTTAAGACAGTCATACCTTTCGCGGCTTTACTTGTTTCTTTCACGTCCAGCTCTAAACTTGTTTTGACTCGACCAAGTGCAGTATCTGCGGTGTAGATATCGATTTGATGCAACATGTCACCGCCATCAGTCATGAAATGATCACCCACTAACGCACTCAACTCATTTGAACGCATCGCCAAAAACCGATAGTTCGCAACCACATCATACGACACACGGTTAACAAGCCACGGCTCAAACTCATCCCACAACTCTAACGGGTCGCCAGATTCAATAGCTTCGTCAGCTTCTTTTGTTACTTGACGCATACGTTGGCGAAAATCATAATCAACGTCGCTGTTTAAATCGCCGATGCCGTCATTCAACGTTATATTCCAACGTGACACAGACGAACGTAACCTTTCTGAACGTTCTTTCGCTGCTTCTAAATCACCGAGCAGCTGGCTGCTTTTCTCTGGAGACTCGACAGCTATGAGTTCGGCTTCAAGCTGCGAACGCAGCTGTTCGCACACAGACGATACTTCTTCAGCTGTTTTTACGCTCAACTGGCGATCATTTGTCTGCAAAAAATCATCTGTTAGCATGCGTACAAGTTGGCCACAGCCCGATTCTTCATTCATCGCTTTGTCTTTACGGCGAATAGCTTCGCTGCGCAGCTGAGAAGAAACAGCCAGAATCGGAGTTTCGATACCGACGCTTTG
The DNA here is from genome assembly GCA_020629155.1 of Acidimicrobiales bacterium. Taxonomy (GTDB): domain Bacteria; phylum Actinomycetota; class Acidimicrobiia; order Acidimicrobiales; family SZUA-35; genus JAHDDW01. Next base: position 194,363 of record JAHDDW010000001.1, read on the forward strand.
CAAATGTGCTGTGTTGCGCTTTATAACTTCTCGCCATGCTGGGTACAAGTCAATTTTTGTTGCGACACATACAATCGTCGAGCATAGCTCTTGCGCCTGCTTGAGGTAGTCAATTTCTGCTTGTGTAAATTCTTGCGAAACATCGCTGATGAATAACCCTGCATCGGCCATAGAAAGCGTCCCTAAACAAGCTGTTGCATGTGCAGAACCAAGACCGCCGACGCCAGGCGTGTCTACAACAACAATCCCTTTAGCAAGTAATTTGCGAGGCAGTTCGACCTCAACGCCTTTTATTTCTAGCTCACTGTCGTGACGGCGATGCGCGGTCACATAACCAGGAACATGCTGCCACTCGATAGGTTCTCTTTTCTGTTGAGAAGAATCCCCATCAGAGAGCAGCGCCCATGCTTTGTTTTGTTTGCCATAACGCACAATTGTCGGCACTGCTGTTGCGATATCATCATCGACAGAACAAGGAGCACCTCCGACAAGGGCATTCACCAACGAACTTTTGCCCTGCTTAAACTGCCCAAGAACTACGACGGTCATATCGGGCTGAGAAAGCCGTATTTGCAGCTTCTCTAGACGATCAGCCAGATCGCCTCGACCATACGCTTGCGCAGCTTTTATAGCTAGTTCTATTGTGGCTTTTCGTTCGCTTTGCATCACAGCTTTCTACCCTCATAGCGCTTTGGATGCCTTGGAACCAAAACACTCGCTCAATCCGCAAAACAACCAACAGAGCTACCCTAGTATCTGGCTACGTTGGCAGCAACACAGGCACTAACATGCCCTATAACTTTCATACATCAGGGCAATAAAAAACGGTCGAGCTTGTCGCTCGACCGTTTGGTCACCACCCTAAACTTTTCCACTGGCTAGTCTTGCCAGCGGGTATATATGAAATAATAAACCATGGCCAGTGCAGTGTCCAGACAACGGGAACATCTACCCATGTGGTTAAAATTTGGATTACTGACACTAATAATATGAAATGCTTGGCACAGCCATGCTAATGAAATATGATACGCACGTGGACGGCATGCATTCTGTAAAAAACGTGGTTACCAGCGATTCATCTCCCCTGCCACACAACACATCAGAGATAGATTTGACCGACTCAAAGTCTGTTTCAACGCCTCAACATGAACAGCTTGAACGCTATATTTCAGAGACCCTTGCTGCACACACCGCCGTTGTTTTAGCAAAAACACAGGCCGCAGCGGCGCGAGCTGAAGCGAATTATCTCTCTAACCAGATGAAATCGCTCCATCGTCAACTCGAAACCGAAACTATCCATAAGCAAGACACGACGCAGCGCCTGAGCGCTTCGCAAGAGAAAAATTATAAGCTCGACAAAGAGTTAGCTATCGAAAAAACTCGGTTGAGTGAAGTTATCAAACAAAATGACTATGTTCTGCGAGAACGAACAAACTTAGCGCATAAAGTTTCTGAGCTTGAAAAAGAACGAAACATTCTTTGGTCGTCAATGGGTTGGTGGTCTCGACTCAAAGCAAAAAATAAGTTCACTAACGATACGCAGCGCCCGTAACTTTCAACAAGTTTTATCCATAGCTCAGCTCTTCTAAAAGTTCTTGCTGTGCTTTCGATGGCCGCCCAGCTAGACGGCTTTCAAAAAAACCTGTATCAGCGTGAACATTGGCGAAACTTTCAGCGAAGTCACCTGCCCCTGTCGAGAAATCAGTCGCCGCGTTTCCTGGCCACCATGGGGCCTTCCCTAGCCTTCTTGCCTCGACCCACCGTGCGCGATCTTTACTCGAATTATGTGTCACATCGACGGCGTGGCCAATTTCGTGAGCGACTACGTGTTGAAGATTTACCTCAGTTTGCGTGGGACGGACATAAATAACAATTTTTTTCTGAGCGGTATATGTTAACCCAAGATAGCCCGCCCTTTCTGGGCGAAACTCGATCTTCCATTCAGGTAGACGCTCCTGCCATGGATAGGAGACATGCTGCAACGCTTGCACACCACGTTTTTGTTCCGCTGTCATCGGCGAGCTCAGCACAACATTATGTGTAGGAGAAATAGGGTCGTGAATCGGCGGCGTTGTTTTTGTCTGCGCAACAAATTCTTCCGATTCAGAGAAATGCAGCATCACATCTCCCCTGCTTGTGCCTGATGCCAAAATATTGTTCCAGTAGTGTTCACCAATTACATCTGGTTTTCGACGCAGCACGTTTTTATACATTCGCTCAACAAACTGACGGTTTGAAAGCACGCTATAGCGGGCGAGAAATTCATCGCTTGACGCAAAACTGTCTGAAACGACGCTCAGGCTTTTGCCTTGTCGAAGCTGACGAAGCCAATAGTCAAAACCGTTTTGCTCTGGTTCACGATTGAAATAGGCGCGATACAGTCGTTTGATTTGCCCTTCTGCAACTTGATCACGGGTGTAGGCAAGCGATTCATCTGTTTGCGCTTCAATCACTATCCCATTTCGCACATTGTGAACATCTTCTTGTTGCGAGTCGCTTGTCTCCAACGCGCTGTGCCCTGCGGTTAAAAGCAACGTTGCCGTTAGGAGAAGACCGCCTAGCCGATTCCGAATAGAGCATTTCTGCGCATAACCTTTTTTCATTTCCACCTGCCTTGCAGCCGAAGATACAAGGAGGTCATGGGTTGTTGAGAGCAGCTAACCCGTTTCTAGAAGATCTGCTCACTTACGCAGTGCCACAGTAGGCCTTTCGACAGGGATATTCTCTTAATTATCATGCCGAGTTTTTTGAATAAGACGCATGCAAGCCTGTGTGCGACATACCAAGCGCAGCGGAACGACCAGCTAGACCCGCAATAAATGACATCGCCCTTACTGCGCCATTCACGCTATATTTAAACGGTGAGCACCAAGATAATCGCCAAAAATAAAACTGCTCGACGCAACTATGAAATCCTCGAAACACACGAAGCAGGCGTAGTGCTCCGAGGCAACGAAGTTAAATCACTGCGCGAAGCTAAGGTTACCATCAAGGAGGCCTACGCTCGTTTTGAGAATGGCGAGCTTTGGATCCAAGGCTTGCACATCACTGCATATTCCAACATAAGCACGCACGTGCGATCCGATCCGACAAGACGACGCAAACTTCTTATGCACCGCACCGAGCTAACACGGCTTTTCTCCAAGTCAGAACAAGGCCAGCTTACTATTGTGCCGCTGGCTCTCTATTTCAAAGACGGCAAAGTGAAAGTAGAAATCGGTTTAGCACGAGGTTTAAAAACCCATGATAAGCGACAACAGATCGCCAAAAAAGATGCCGACCGCCAAGCAAGGCGTGAAGTAGCTCGACATTCCAAAGGAAAATACGAGTAGTCTGATATCTCCATCTATCGTATTGCTCTAGCTTCTTCACTAACTGGTTCTTGCTCTACACTAAATACCATGGCGGCCACAACAAACCCAGACTTTAGCTGGACAGACCTTGGAACGAGCAAGGAAATAAGCCAGCTATCTGAATACCCTCAGGTCAATGAAACGTTTATCGTAGTCGACCAAGGCGGAGAAGGAGTCTCCACAAGCAATTTTCTTTTCAGTTCAGGGTTTGAGGACTGCAGCGCTCAGGTAGTAATAAATGTCAACGATGGATCTATGTTACTCAAACATATTGGCCCTAAAAGTGGCAGCCCAGAATCAAGCGAAGGTTTTGTTCCGCAAAGTCTTTATAAATATTTTCTTAATCATGCTGCAGCTTCCAACGCAACTGTACTTTCCTTGACCATTAAAGGCTCGAGGAGCAACCACACGCTGTACAAATACAGGCCTCGATTCGTCAGAGAAGAAATCCCATCAGAAGAAGTAAAAACAAAAATTACTGAGTTAGAAGAAATCAGAGTGGACACGGGAGAAGACCGAAGATGGGCTATTGCTGTCGACCCACAAAAATCAATTGCGATTGTTATTTCTGAGGATCGTTTTGACAATAAAAGTTTTCACCGTTTCCAGCTTCCCCAGTACCACATCGGGGATAATTTGGCTGCCAAAATGCTTGAGGAAAAATCAGCAAATAAAAAAACACTAGATAAAGCAGTGCTTGACCTAGCTAGAATACCTTCAAATCCTACTGATCCTGAGACTATTGAGGACCCAAGCCGCCATCCTTAACAATCAATATTTAATCAAAGACTTACACACAGAGCAGATAGACCAAATTACTAAGACCTGGACTGAAGGTTTTGCCAGGCACTTTCATTATTTAGCAATTCCAGAGCAAATATACCCCAATCAACGACTCTCTGAGAGTGACACTACAGCAGCGATTCAATCACTCGATATATTATTAGATCTCAGAGCTTTACATCTCCATGGCAGTATTGGGCCGATACAAAAAGCTGACTGTTCAGATGAAGTTTTAGCTCAGATAATCAACATGCTAAAACGCAAACCTCCTAAAGTCATTTATGAAGTCTCAGAACTAGTTCTTAACTATCATAAAAAACTTTTTGATGAGATAGACCCAGATTCATTCACAACTACCGACCGCATAATTAATACTGCGAAGAAAGAAGCCCTCTTCCAATCAGTCGAACGTTTACAACAAGCTGCTACTACTATTGCTAATGGATTTAGCAATAGTAGTAGCACTGGCACGATCTACTCTGGAAGCCAACAAGTTACTCAATAAAATTTGGCAATCAAATCGCTTACCCACCCAGGCAAACCCTAAATTAGCTCGACGCTACAATCGTTAAACTGTTACACTCTCCTATAGGGATCTCTGTATCTCTTGTAGACGCTTTTTGAAAAATCACATGTCTTACAACTAGGGGCTGACCGGTTTCGACGTTGAGACGAGAAGTTGTGTATGCGACTTGAGTTTCTCAGACTCATTAAACGGGGAATATAAGAAGTGACGCTAAAAAAGCTGACTTCGCTCTTGCAGCCTAATCGTAGATTAACTGTTAGAGGATGATTGCGAGCCGTAAGGCCACGCGGGGTCTGGTCACTGCAACCCAGCAACAGAAGCAGAGGCAGACAGCGGGAAAGACTGCTGACAGTTGGCAAAGACCACTGACATTTGGGAAAGACCAAGCGGGCGAGCTTCGGCTCAGCTGACCCAGCAGACAGGTAACCGTAAACTTACACCTTGGGAATAGTCGTAGCGTGGACAATGACTGCTTAGCGGACGGGGGTTCGATTCCCCCCAGCTCCACTTTCATAGTATTTTCTGAATTTTGTGTTTTTAGGGGGGTGTTTTGACAATATTTTTGTTTTTTTAGGGGGGTGTTTTGACAATATTTTTGTTTTTATGGTACTATTTGGACTATGTGGCGTAAACAAGAGGAATATGTAGAAAAGTGGTTCAAAAGTGACAGAAGGAAACCCTTGGTGATTCGCGGTGCTCGCCAGGTTGGCAAGTCAACACTCGTCAGAAATTTTGCCCGAAACAACAACCTTGTGCTTCATGAAATAAATGTTGAACAACATTTGCAACTTGCGTCTGTATTTAGCAGCAAAAACGTAGAGGCGATTTTGGAAGAGCTAGAGTTCTTAGGCGATGCAGGTCCTCTAAACAAGAAGAGTCTTGTGTTCATAGATGAAATTCAAGCTATTCCAGAGGCTATCGCTGCGTTACGATATCTCTATGAAGAGCGGCCTGACGTGGCAGTTATCGCAGCGGGTTCGCTGCTTGAAGTGACGTTACGTCGATCTCAAATATCTATGCCTGTAGGGCGAGTAGAGTTTCTCTATCTGGGACCGATGACGTTTCAAGAAACTTGTGAAGCCTATGGCCAAACGGTTCTTCGTCAAAAGTTGCAAACAATGACACAAACCAAATCGTTAGCCGTGTCGATGCATGAAGCACTGTTGCATTTGCAGCGGACCTACTTGGTTGTCGGCGGAATGCCTGAAGCAGTCAACGTCTACAGCCAAACCAAAAGTTTGGCCGAGGTGCAAGACATCCACCGTTCGATTCTCGATACCTATAAACATGATTTTGCTAAGTACGGTTCTGGCGTTGATCTGCCACGGTTACACAAAGTTATGGGGCACCTGCCAGCATCAGTTGGTGAGAAAGTCAAATATTCTGCGATCGACCCACAAGAGCGGTCGGTTGATCTTAGAAAAGCTATGGATTTGCTTACGCTTTCTCAAGTGATGACTCGTGTGCATCGCAGCAAGGCGTCGGGTTTTCCGCTAAAAGCTTCGACTGATTTTAAGGTCTTTAAAAACTATTTCCTTGATTGTGGTCTTCTCGCAACGCAGTTAGGCGTTGGCCCTATTTCAAAAGAAAAGTTACTTCAACGACGCTTTATTAACGAAGGTGCCCTTGCTGAACAATTTGCAGCACAGCATTTGTTGTATTTTTACGGTCCTCGTCATGAGCCAGAATTGTTTTATTGGCTACGTGAAGGGAGAAGCGGCAACGCAGAAGTAGACTTTTTAGTGCAGATAGAAGACAACGTGGTTCCTGTTGAGGTGAAAGCTGGAAGAAGCGGGTCGTTAAAGTCATTGCAGCAGTTCGTGGCCACGAAAAAACCAGGCATCGCCCTAAGGTTTGACACTAACCCTTTATCCAAGATGACAATGAGTCATATCATTAGCGGCGTAACGGCCTCAGCGACACTGCTATCGCTACCGCTCTATGCTGTTGAAGAGCTTACACGGCTCTTTCGTGAAGAGAACGAGTAAGCAGGCAACGATGACACAATGGTTCGACCAGACTGCTAGATGACTGATTCCATGGACACGTCGAACTTAAAATATTTTACACACAAGTAGCGCTATCGCATTTACTCTACCCTGATTCAAGGGTGGCCACTTTCGTGGGAATGACGACCTGAATAGGCTTGGAATCAATCATCTAAGAGTTGCGAACACTTTTTTCAAAGCATAGAATCATTCTCATTATGGACAATTTATCGAAAATTTTTGTACTCGTTTTTGCTTTCCTAGGCACAATTGGCATAGCAGCTTGTGGCTCAGAGAGCGATCCTGCTGCTAGTTCGGTTAGTTCAGCAAGCACTGTAGAGAGTGTCACCACGCAAGATAGTGACGGTGATAAGGAAAAAGAAGATGATCACGATGATGATAAAAAAAGCGGACTTAGCGCTCATGAACACGGAGCTGCCGAGCTGACCGTCGCATGGACTGAAGACAGCGTCGTTATTGACTTGATCAGCCCAACCCAAAACATTTTCGGTTTCGAAAATGAAGCTACCACCGAAGAAGAAAAAACTGTTGTCGAAGATCGCACAAAAGCGTTGACCGCTCCAGGCATTGTAGCCATTAATGACGAAGCAGGTTGCGAACTCGATGGTGACGCTTCCACTGAACTGGAATATGAAGGAAGCCACGCCGAGATAACAGCCTCTTGGGAATACACTTGCGACAACCCAGATGAAATTAGCCAGCTTGAAACCGCTGAGCTCTTCAACGAATTTCCGAAACTTGAAGATCTCGATGTGCAATGGGCATCCGAAGCAGGACAGTCGTCAGCAGAACTTACACCTGATTCGACACGTCTTGCTCTAAGCTGAGTACGTGACCGTTTCTGATCCTGCTGTTATCGATCTAGACCACGTTACCTTTCGCTGGCCAGGTCAAGAAACCGATACGGTCGCGATCGAAGAGTTACAGCTGCAATCAGGTGAGCATTTGTTTGTTCGCGGGCCGAGCGGCAGCGGCAAAACAACCTTTTTGAACTTGTTGGCAGGTATCAATCTGCCGACAGGTGGCAAAATCCGTCTGTTGGGAACCGACCTTGCTTCGTTGTCGCCCAGCAAACGGGACCGATTTAGGGCAGACCATATCGGCGTTGTTTTTCAGCAGTTCAACCTGCTGCCGTATCTCACGATGCTAGAGAACGTTACGCTTTCATGCGCATTCTCTCCACGCAAAAAGGCTCACGCCGTCAAATCTTGTGACATCGCCGCTAGTGCACGCCATCTTTTGCGATCATTGAACCTGGCTGATGAGCTACACAACGCATCGGTGAGTAAATTAAGCGTCGGACAGCAACAACGTGTTGCTGTTGCGCGAGCGCTTATCGGCGGTCCTGAAATTCTTATTGCCGACGAACCAACATCAGCACTCGATGCTGACAACCGAGATCGATTTCTTGATCTACTGTTTCAAGAAGTTGAAGCCAAAAGTTGCACCCTTGTCTTTGTCAGTCACGACCAACAACTTGCAAAGCGATTCACACGCTCTATCGAACTGACCGAAGCTAGCAGCGATCGCACATCAGGAGGCGAGCAATGACACTGCTGCGACTAGCGTTAAAAAGCGCACGATTTCGGCGTGTCAGCCTGCTGTTGACAGTTCTCTCTATTGCAATTAGTGTGACGCTGCTTCTGGGGGTCGACAAAACAAATAAGGAAGCAAAAAGCAGCTTACTTAACACCGTTTCTGAAACTGACCTTATTGTCGGTGCGAGAAGCGGACCAACAAATCTATTGCTTTACAGCGTTTTTCGTGTTGGTAATGCAACAAACAATGTCAGCTGGGAAACCTATGAAGAATTAGCAGCAATGGAAGAAATCGCCTGGACGGTGCCGATTTCGCTCGGAGATTCGCATCGCGGTTTTCGTGTTATGGGCACAACAGGCGACTACTTTGAGCATTACCGTTACGGTGATAAACAGCCGCTCACCCTGAAAAATGGCAAACAGTTCGATGAGGTGTATGACACAGTGCTTGGAGCCGACGTCGCTCGTAGCCTTGGCTACAGCGTTGGCGACAAAATTGTTTTGTCACACGGCTTAGTCTCAGCCGATTTCGCCGATCACAAAGACAAACCTTTTACGGTCGTTGGTATTTTAGAAAAAACTGGAACCCCAGTAGATCGCACTGTGCATGTCAGCCTTGCAGGCATTGAAGCTATTCACATCGATTGGCAAGGTGGTGCACGATCGGCGGTGCAACTTGATGCGCAGCAGGCGCTGCAATTCGACCTCACCCCAACATCGATCACTGCGTTTATGGTCGGACTGGAAAATAAAGCCTTTACCTTTCGCGTGCAACGCGAAATCAACGAGTATAACGACGAACCAATGTCGGCTATTATCCCTGGCGCAACGTTGGCCGAGTTCTGGCGAACAATTTCGACTATCGAACAAATCTTGTTTGTAATCTCAGGTTTCGTGCTCGTTGCTGGGCTTCTTGGCATGTTAACCACGATTCTCTCGACGTTGAACGAACGGCGCCGAGAAATTGCCGTGTTACGAGCGATTGGTGCACGAGCAATCCACGTGGTATTGTTGATCTTGTTGGAGATACTACTTGTAGTATTTGCTGGCTGCGTAGCGGGAGTAGCAATGTTATATGGCTTGTTAGCTGTTGGACGACCAATCATAGCTGATCGTTTTGGTGTGAACCTAGCATATTCTTGGCTTGACCAGACCCAGCTGACCATACTAGTTAGTGTCATTCTCGGCGCTGTTCTGGTAGGTTTAATACCAGCATTTATTGCATACCGCAGGTCCTTGCAGGACGGACTGGCCCTAAAGGTGTAGACGCTTTATGACGATACCAAACTCAGTGAACTATGAGAAACCACAGAACATCCGCTCGAAGTGCAAACTAACAATAGCGGCACTACTGGCGTTGTGCCTTACCGCTGCTAGCTGTGGTATTAGTGATGCAAAAACTGCAGAAGGAACTACACTGGGGGCGCAAAATGCTCCTGAACATGGCGATTCTATAGATGCATGGCTTGATCCTGATGCAACGTCTAAACCAGTAGAGGTTCCAGCTGGCCACGAGCTATTTGAATGGGAAGATTTAACACCGCCTGGGTCTTCTGGCGAAGCTATCTATAACCGCTATGAGGAACGACTAGCTGCCGTTGAAATTGGCTCTCCAGAATCTAATGCGCTCTATGCAGAAATGCAGGCTGAGGCAGACAGCGAAGGTGAGGCAATCAATACTGAACTTGATGGCAAAAAAATCCATATGGGTGGTTTTGTCACGCCGTTGAGTTATGACGATGACGTTGTTACCGAATTTCTACTTGTTCCCTATTTCGGTGCCTGCATACACGTGCCAGCACCACCGCCTAACCAAACCATAATGGTTAAACTCGCCGAAGGCGAATCAATGTCGATTGAAGATACCTGGGGCGCAGTTTGGATCACAGGCACACTCACCGCAACGTCAGCGACCACGGACTTAGCAGAAGCTGGCTACACAATAACTGGAGCTACAAGCACGATTAGCGAAGGTTATTAGGTCCTGTCAAAGCTCTTTTGAAACTTATACAAGCTAGTGCCAGCTGCGCTAACCATATCAGAAAGTAGCTGTTAGTCTATTGCTATGGACGCAACTTCTGGTGTGAAAGAATACGATCTCTATCTTTGGGACTTTGACGGCACGCTTGTCGATAGCCATAGCGCTGTTTGCGCTAACATGACTCGCGCGATTGAAGGCATGTTTGGCGAAGCAGTTGACAGTGAACGGGTTACAAAACTAGTTACACAAGGTTTGTCTCTTGAAGAAACGCTTCAGGCGGCCAGTGACCGCACCTATACGCCTGATGAGCTGACATCGCTTGCGAAAACCTATCGTGCCACCTACTCAGATACTGCTGAAGATATTGTCGACGTTTTTCCTGGAGCCGCACAAACTGTTGAATCATTAGCAGCCAAAGGCAAGACTCAAGTAATCGTCACGCAGAAAACATCGCATCTTGTCACGCCCACGTTGAAGAAATTTCAGCTTGAAGCATATTTTCCTACTATCTTTGGTGTCACTCCTGAGCGGCCACCTAAGCCCGATGCTGCACTTTATGTGAAACATATAGCACCGCTCTTCCCAGAAGTCGGAGCCGAAAGAACTGTAATGATCGGTGACAGCAAATCAGACGCGCGCTTTGCGCACAACGCTGGACTCGACTTTGCATGGGCAAGCTGGGGATCGCATGGCAACACAGACGAGCAACAAGAACTCGCAACACATGTTCTGACTTCGCCGCAAGAGATCGCGAACTTCTAATGAAACAACGCATTGCGATTGTTATGGATGAAACCGAGAATTTTTTGAACGGCATACGGCCAAGTATCGCTCTGGCATCAAGTGTGTCGGTGACGGGTTGTCATTCCCACGAAAGCAGGAATCTCTGTTGGACAAGATCCCCGATTTCTCGGGGATGACCAAACCAGCGGCCAAGCGAACAACCCCAAACTAACACAAAGCCAGAAAAGAGCCTACAAACAAGATAAGGGTTAACAGGAAACTTCTGAAACCTTGTAAACGTTTTGCTTCACCGCTGCGTGTGTATCTATGTGAAGGCGATGACAACACATCTGACAGGTGAACCGGCGATGGGGTTCGCAGCGAAGGGAGATACCCTCAGTGCTGTGAACTTTTATCAAACGTTCGAGGCACTTTTCGTGGCCGAATACTCAAAAATGGTGGCTTTAGCGGCTGCTGTTTCAGGTGATCGTTCACAAGCAGAAGATATAGCGCAAGAAGCTTTTAGCAAACTCAACAAAAACTGGGATCAGGTTAGCCGTTATGAGAAACCTGGAGCCTGGATGCGAAGAGTCACTATCAATCTTGCGTTATCAAAGAAGCGCAAATTGAAGGCTGAAAGCAAAGCACTTCTTGGTTTGCAGTCAGATGCTGCAAGACAAGGTTCGCAAAGCACCTTTGTATCGCGTAAACGCGATGATCAACATGTGTGGGCAGTAGTCAAAAAACTTCCCAAAATGCAACGATCAGTTATAGCGCTGCATTATTTGGAAGATTTGTCTTTAAAAGATATCGCTTCTGTCCTAGAAATTTCGCCGTCAACTGCAAGAGTTCATCTGCACAGGGCTCGTCAATCGCTTCACATTCAACTAGCCAAAGCTACGGAAAGTGCAACATGACTGAACACAACGATAAAGATAACAAGATCGTTCGTTCTACTTTCGATACTTTGCGTAGCGATAGCGAAGGAGTGGACACGATGAAAGCTTTACGAAACGTACGAGATGGTGCTGTCAGCAAGCAACGTTGGCTCAGACCAGCAATTGGCGTTGCTTCAGTTGCTATCATCGGTGCGGTGGGAGCGCTTACCTATCAACTCTCTCAAGACGACTCTTCGACTAGGACCAATTCTGCTAGCCAGGCAACAGATGAACGGCCAGCATCAATTGATGTGAGCACGTGTGTAAACAATGCCCAGGTGACAATCGAAGGCGCGCAAGACCGTAAAGCTGCCGATCTGATCCCTAGAGAATGGGAGGGGCAAGGCTCAGTCGCAGGAACGGTGAAGACAAAAGATGGAGTCACAACATTTAACGCTGACGGATACAGCTTGGCTCTTCACGAGCCAGATGATTTTGTGACGTTGGAATGCACAATCTGGACAGGAGACGAGCCGGCTCCATCGACAGCCAGGGCAAGCGACAGCGCAGAGAACACAATCGGCGAAGAAACTTCTTCGGCAACAGATGTCGACAGCGAAAAAGAGCCTGTTTCTCCTTCAACATCATTTGCAGATCTTCCATGCGGCGACCAACGACGAGAAGAAGGCACAGCAGCCAACAGCGTCGATCATATTTTCTCTATCGAAAACCTAACCTCCGCGACATGTCGACGCACCGTTGTGACCTTTGGCAAAGCTGGTTCTTCTGGCGAGGCGGGTTCAGTTCAACCAGGGCTGCTAAACGCCGTTGCTGATGAAGGCGAAGCTCTCCGCTTTGACTTGCCAAGAACATGGCGAGTTGACGATGGCAGCCTTTTCGAGGTCTACGACAATTTCGATAGGTTCTCCGCAACAGGCAACGGCTTTGTCGCTGTTATCGCAGACGGTGCACGCAACCCGTATCTTTATGTTGACCAAGGGAATGTTTCAACTACGACCTATGCCGTGCTAGCTAACCCTGCCCGTCTTATTATTGATACAAGAATCTCAGCTGCAACGGCGAGGCCTAGCACCTCTGGCGGGGTCTACGTCCAAAAACTTAGCACTGGCGAAGAAATTGGCGACTGCTGTGCGGTCATAAACGGTTTCGCCGCCCAGTTCGAAGGTGTAGGCATCGTCGAGCTTCGTAAAGATGAACCAGGTGCTGGTATCGGCGAAGGTGAACTTGTTGAGGCAGACTGGTATGGTAAATCGCTGACCTCGGCACAGAAACCTGTCGAGAACGTTTCCTCTGTCAGCTATATGGCAGGCGCCAACTGGCTATGGGCTCCGTTCTCGCTTGAAGTAGACAACATCCCTGCTGATGACTATAAGTTTGTCTTTGTTAACGATGCACTAGAGCGAACCGAGTTACAGCCTGGCGACATCCATGAAGTCAAATTTACTGTGGGTTAACTGCTGAATAACCCTACGCCATTATTCGATATTAAAAGATTTTAAGCGGACTGGAAATCATCAGCTGATAGTTTTGATTTCTCGACAGTGAATCTTTTAATGCAATACTTCTGAATAGTCGAGATATTGCCAAAGAATCGAAAGTTGGAACGCCTCTCCTGATGTTCCCGTAACAGTTTAGGGGTTTCCCCTATACAGGAAAAGCTGGTTTAGCCTATATTTATATATATGAGTTTACGCGATGTTATCGATGCCGAATTGAAGCGCACAGGCGAGTCTTCTTTGGCAAGCGCGTTAGAAACAGCTGGTTTCGCTGATGTTGACGCAACATTGGTGAATGAAGCACTGCTTCATTATGCACAAAGCGCACCACTTGAACAAGCTGACAGTTTAGAACAGCTTGTTACTAACTATCATCGGCAAAGTGTTGGCATCGCTCACCAAGATACAGCTTTTGCTGATGACCCATTCAATCTCGACGCTCCGCTTAACCAATGGCTATCCGAAGAAGACCCAGCAGTGCTTGACAATCTCGATGAGTACGACATAACCGAGCTAGATCTTGAAACCACAAGCATGACACATAGCGATCTTGCAAACGCTACAGAAACCATAGAATTTGGTTCAGGAGCTGAGACAGCTGCTACAGGCGAGCTATCTGAGCCTGACGTTAACTTGCACTTTGAGGTCACGCCAGCATGGGATGCTGACGTTACAGAACCTACCCTGATTCCAGAAACCATTACAGAAAACGCCGTTGTTGCATTCGCTGATGTCGACAGTGACGACGCCTCAGATCTTGATGACATAGACTTTGACTAAACTCGCTGCTTCGCCTCAACCACATTGTCCAGTGCAAGAAACCTGTGGCGGCTGTCCTTTGCTGCATATACCCAGAGAAACTGAGCTTGAACACAAGCGTAGTCAAATCGAAACAGCTTTTCGCCAAGTAGGTAGTGGCGTAGCAGTCGATTCGCCAGTGTACGCACCAAATCGCAGCGGCTATCGCAACCGCCATAGAATGGCTGTCACCGATGGTATCGTCCACTTTTTTAACCAGGTGAAAGCTGGAGGTTGTCTCACGCTGCGACCAGCACTTTGGAACGCTTTGCAACATATCCAATCTGTCAGCAAAGCTGACACTACTCTCTTTACAAACGTAGATCATCTTGAGGTTCGGGTCAGTGATGAACCCACAAGTGTCGGGCTGCGTCTTACTATCAACTCGAAACATTCGAAGCCTCACAGCTGGGAATCGCTTCGAATAGCGCTAGGTGACACGTGGCGAATCGCAACACATGACGAAGATACACAACCGACGCTTCGTTATGATCTAGGCAATGGAGTCACCAGTGACGTGCCTCTTAACTCATTTGTTCAAATTAATTCGGCTGTCAACAGGCTTTTACTACACCATGTTGTCGAGACAGCGCAGCAACATAACCTTCAAACCTTTCTAGACCTTTACGCCGGCGCTGGCAATGTAAGTCTGCCGTTACTTGCTCTTGGCATGTCTGGCACAGCAATAGAACGAAGTAACTCTGCCATCAATGCTTTAGCACAACACCAATTGACACAGAAGCTAGAGGTCTTTTCTGGCGATGTGCACAACTCATTGCAACAGCTACAACCAGTAGATCTTGTTGTATGCAATCCGCCGAGAAGTGGCATCAAACAAGGCTACGGCAGCATTGCCTCGTTAGCTTCAAAGATAGTGCTACTCGTCAGTTGCAACCCAGAGACGTTAGCGGCAGACAGTACCCATCTACTCCCCTACGGGTTCTCGCTAGAACAGCTCACACCTTTTGATATGTTCCCAGGCACAAACCATGTCGAAACAGTTGCCGTACTTACCCGCTAGCCGTCTCTTTCAACAGTAAAGCGAGAGATATTGCGTAGCGCAGGGTCAAATGTTATACCAATAAGAAAAATATGTGAATCGGCTTCTCGATATTTGGCTGCATAGTTTCGATCTTTAATTTGTTGCAGCGCAGGATCTTCTTCAGAAGCTGGATGAGCACTATTTTTGATTGTTTTAAACTCAAAGATATAAACCAATGTTCGCCCTGACGTTGTGTACTTCAACGCCAGGTCAATCTTTCCAGAGTTTGTTGTTTCTTCAACGTGAGTCTCAAACCCCAGAGAAGAAAGAAAAGCGTATGTGACGCTGGCATAGTAACCCTCATACTCGGCTATAGTATTTTTTCGATAGTTGTCGAAAGGTATCGAAGCGAAAAAAGACCTCAATGCTTGTTCAAGTCTTTCTGGTTCTCCTGACGTTATAGCGTTAATCGCCGGCCGTGTCTGAGGTTTTTGATCCGTTAAATAGTTCCTAAGAAGCATCTCTGTGAAACTTGACTTGACTTCAATATTTGGATAGTTAAGTACATATAAAGGTTTCGGCGACGTTGGGTCTATATGATCGATCGTAAGATAACCAGTTTGGAAAAGTAGTGTTTCTATTTCAATATTGTCAATATCGAAACTTGAAAGCAACGCATCGCTTGCTTCTAAATTCTCAAAATTGGGGATGTGATAGGTATTGCGTTTGAGCACTTCTACAAGAAAAGTGGGCGTGCCTGTCTCGAACCAATACGGACGATACTGATGTTGTTTATCAATGAAAAGCAACACGTCAAAAGGGTTATAAACTTTTTCTCCTCCCCAGCTATACCCGTTATACCAACGTCTCATTTTCTCTCTATCAACGTTGACAAGATACTCCGCAAAAGAATCATCGAGCTCTTGTTCGGTATAGCCACATACAGCGGAGTAGCGTGAATCAATTGTGATGTCGTTAAGATTGTTGAGTCCACTAAAGATGGATACTTTTGAGAACTTGCTGATGCCTGTCAAGAAAGCAAACTCGATGAGGTTACCATTTGCTTTGATAACTGAATAGAGTTCTCGAAGTGTATCACGCACGTTGCTGCGGTCAGGGCTTTGTATGTTGTCAAGTAGAGGCTTATCATATTCGTCAACGATAATCACGACTTTTTTTTGAAAGTGAGCATGCACTTTTTTGATCAGCGACCCAAAAAGCGCAACCACTTCACCTTGAGATTCTATTTCAATACCAAGCCGCTCGGCATTTGCTTGGAGAGCGGTACCGATTGCATGCGTTGTTTGGTTTCCGCTAAAAGTTCCTTCTGTGAAGTCTATTTTTATGACAGGAAAGCATTCTTCCCATTCCCAATCGTCATGAATGTGGAGCCCCTGGAAAAGCTTCTGGTTTCCTTCATAGAGCTCTTTGATAGTGTCGGCAAGTAGCGATTTTCCAAATCTTCGAGGGCGCGATAAGAAATAAAATTTTCCAGACTCAACAAGCGACTGAATATAACGGGTTTTATCGATATAAAGATACTGATCATCACGAATTTCAGCAAAGCTGGCTATTCCGATTGGAAGTTTCTTCATGAGCAGATCCTATCATGCCAACATTCCACTTTAGGTATCTATAGGGCATCTCGGGCCTTTCCATGGAGGTTTTCATGTGCTCGTACAAGCAAGCAACAAACAAAAGTTTATTTTTAGAGATAGCCCAAGCCACAAACCTACTCGCCTAATAAGCCATTCTACCTATCGACTCGCACGAATTTCTCTCACCGCTTACTCTTGCAGCGTGTCACGGGTGTGGAGACATGGAACGTTTGGAGCATTGTGAGAAATAGCAGTAGAAAAATTTTAGCGCTTGTCAGTCTTCTAGCGTTTACCTTCAGCCTTATCTATACAACCCCTGCAGTTGCAGAGATCAGCCCCGAAGGTGAAAGCACCTGGGGTGTCTATGGACTTGCTACTGGCACCCAGTCAGACGCGATTGCTAGTCATGTGATGGCGATTGAGCAAATCGGCAACCGCATCTATGTCGGAGGCAAATTTTTAGAAGCTCGCGCAAACAAAAACTCACCAGGTGTTTCACAGCCTTTCTTGGCAGCATTTGACGCAACAACAGGCAACTTCATTTCAAGCTTTACTCCGCAAATCGAAAAGCCCGTCTATGCGCTCCAAGCTTCCCCAGATGGCAGCAAACTTTTTGTTGGTGGCGAGTTCCGAACAATCAACGGCGACACGCAAGCGCATGGACTTGCAGCGCTTGACCCTATAACAGGAGCAGTCGACACCACGTGGCGCAGCAAAGCAAGCAACACAAACGGCGCGCGAGGTGTCGTTAACGAATTGACCGTGCACGGCGATCACCTGTATGTTGCTGGCCGTTTCACTCACCTTGGCGGCGTATCACGCCCGAAACATGCCACTATCGGCGCTGGCAAAGTCGCGCTAGCCGACGGATCAGCCGACACAAGCTTTAGTGTAAACACCTCCGGCGGCTCTGTTTGGGGTATCGCGGTGGCACCAGATGGCTCAAAAATTTATCTCGCTGGTCGACACAGCGCCGTTGATGGCAACACTGCTGGCGGTTTCTATTCAGTCCTCAATACCGATGGGTCGCTCAACACAGCGTTAAGCAAGTACCAAGGCAATAGTGGCCCTAGCAGAGTCTATGGGCAAGATGTTGCCGCTGTTGGAGACCTGGTTTTCTGGGGTGGCAGCGAGCACATCATCTATGTGTTTGATGCAAACACAGGCAACCTTGTTAGAAACCATTCGACTGACAAAGGCGGCGACTATCAAGATATTGAAGTTGTTGGCGACCGTGTCTATGCGTCATGTCATTGCTATACAAACCATTGGGCCGATTTTAACTATTGGGCAGCTGGCAGACCCAAAACACCTCCAGCAGGTATAGCCATAACCCCTATTAAATATGTTGCAGCCTATTCAGCTAACGATGGGTCACACATCGATACATTTGTCTTGAACACAAGCGCGACGCAAGCTGGTGTTTGGGCTATCCACGGCGCTAGCGACGGCTGTTTGTGGGTCGGCGGCGATTTAAGTTCGATGACAACCGTTGCTGGCAATCAGCGAGCGCTCGGTGGTTTCGGCAAATTCTGCGAAGGTGCAGCAGGCGGCGGCGACACACAAGCGCCAGCGACACCAGGCGAGTTAACGCAAACTCGACAAGAGGCAGCAAAAATAGTTATCCGCTGGAAAAAGCCATTTGATAATGTTGGGGTCACAAGTTACGAGATCTCTCGTGACGGTGTTGTCATCGGCACAAAAGAATCAAACTCTGGAACACTTTGGTACGTCGATAGCGGCCTTGTAAGAAACACAACCTATAGCTACAGCGTCGTTGCTATCGACGCTGCTGGGAACCGTAGCGCTGCCGCAACGCTTGACGCGTCAACGGTTCTTGCCCCAGCTGAACCTATGATCGACACGCCCGAAGGTTTACGTTCAACGAATCAGACACGAGAGCGGATCGTCTTGAACTGGCAACGGGTCACAAACGCAACAAGCTATATCATTCAGAAAGATGAAGGCGCTGGGTTCGTGACTATCGGCACGAAGACAAGCCGCTGGTATACCGACAAACCTCTCAGTCCAGCGACAACCGCCTCATATCGTGTGCTTGCCCAAGACGCAGACGGTAACGTGTCAGAGCCGTCAGCTGCGATTGCTGTTAGCACTTTGCCATAGAACAAACCCTGGCGAAGGTTCTGCATAAAAAGGTTGTTCTATACTGGTCGTTATGCACCAGTTAATGCACACTAGCACTTCAGTAACAAGAATACGCATTCTTCTTGGACTGGCTGGGGCCATAGCGATAGCTCTCGTAATTCTTTTGTTAGTTACTTCTCTAAACTCTGAAAAGACAACCCGCGATAGTCAGCAACCGCCCAACAAGGCGACAACGCTTGCTCTTAGCCCAGTTTCTTCACCTGCTGTCACATCGACTCAAGATGAAAATACAGAGGCTACGAAAGCGGAAGCTAACCAGCGCTCTAGCGGCAACTTCTATGTTGTCGGCAGTGATATCGTCGATCCAGATGGCAATATTTTCTACCCCATTGGGGCAAATGCGGCTGTCAGCACACGTGATGAGAAATTTGTCTTTGAGCTTCACGGAAGCATCACCGACCATGTCGGTACCGTTAAAGCTTGGAATTGGAATACCATTAGAGTTACTCTTGTCTGCGAGGGTAACCAAGAGATGGCTCTTGAACGTCTCAAAGAAGAACTGCCCAAACTAACATCACAGAAGATTGTTGCGATGGTCGAATGCCATGATGCAACAGGTACTGGGCCAATTCCTGCCGATAAAGAAGCTGCCATCCGACAATTCTGGATGAAATTTGCCGAGATATTTAAAGACAATCCATATGTCTGGTTCAACTTTTATAACGAGCCTTATCGTGGCCCAGCAGACGCTGCTTACACACAAATCCATCAGTCATACACCGACGCCGTGCGGGAAATGGGGGCAGAGAATATCGTTGTTGTTGATTTGCCTGGTTATGGACAAGATCTAAGCTCTATCGCTGACGGAGATTTAGGAACGTCGCTTAAAGGTGACCGATGCAACATGATATTTTCGTGGCATGACTATGGCGCACATATTCCAGGAGCTGGAAATGATGGGCTGAGAGCCACATTCCAGAAAGTTCGGGCGAAAGATCTCGCCCTTCTAGTCGGCGAGTTTGGCGTTCCTGTCAATAACGAAGCGGGGCACAATACTGCTGGGCCACTTGGGAATAATATTCGTGGAGCTGATCGATCTATCGCTGTCGGCCCGTCTCAAGGAGTCGGTTTGTTATGGTGGCACGCCACTGGCGATTCTGGCAAGCATTTGATCTATGCACTAACAGACGACAGCGGCCCACTTTGGGATCGTGAACCTGGCGAAGGGCTAAGCGAGTTCGGCAAAAAGTTTTGGGACGCGTCACAAGCTGTTGATCACAACCGACCGTACACAGGCGAGGTAACAGCCAGCAACTGCCCAAGCGCAAGTTAGTATACCTCCTATGAAATTCTATGTTTTCGGCGACAGCATCACGCAGGGTTTTTGGGACGAAACAGGCGGCTGGCTAACTCGGGTTACTTCGCATTTCGTTAAGGAAGCTGCTGAACGCAACTTTGCTGACCCGTTCCATTCATTTTTCAATCTGGGTGTTTCAGGTAATTCCACAGCTGATCTTCTCGCACGGTTCGATCAAGAAATTACAGTTCGACGCGATGATAGAGAATGTGTTGTTGTCTTATTTATAGGAACAAACGACTCTATCAGCGCAGAAAACAAGCACGAAGAATTATCGGCCGAACAATTTCAGCAAAACTATACGATGCTGATCGAGAAAGCAAAAAAGTACACCGACAATGTTGTTTTACTAGGGCTTCCTCCTTGCATACAAAGCAGAGTAGACCCTATCCCCTGGTTTCTCGGACATTCTTACACTAACGATCGCATTAAACAATTTGATCAGATCATCGCTTCACTTGCAAATGATTACTCGCTCAATTATGTGCAGTTATTTGAACTGCTGGCACAGGCTCAGAATTCTGAAGAGTTATTCCCAGATGGGATTCACCCTAACACAAAAGGTCATGCTCTCATCGCTGAGCTCGTATTGCCTGTGTTGCAGGAACTCTCAAAGCAGCAGTAGTGAACCAGCGTTTAGATTCCGAGATACACTAGACACATGAAAAATGCTTTACTTTTCCACGGTAGAGCTGACGCAGAGGAATACTACTCAGAACATCCTTCAGCAAGTAATAGCCATTGGTTTCCTTGGCTTGCGAATGAACTTTTACGCCTAGACATTCACGCTGTGACGCCTGAAGTTTTTCAAGTGCATACCCCCACATACGAAAAGTATCTAACCGAGCTTGAACGTTTTGACATCTCTACAGAAACAATACTTGTAGGGCACAGCACTGGAGCAGGCTTTCTTGTCCGCTGGCTAAGCGAAAACCCACACATCGAGGTTAATCGTGTAGCGCTTGTAGCGCCCTGGCTCGGTGAGCCACTAGAGGGTAAACCACTAAGGGCAGAAGAGAAAAACATGTTCGATTTTTCGATCGATCCAGCGTTTGGCAAACGCTGTGAAACGTTAACTATTTTTAGCTCTACTAACGATATGCAAGGAATTCAAGATTCTGTCGCAAAACTCACTTCTAGTTTAGAACAAAACACTTTCTCGCTTATAGAAAAACAGAATATGGGCCATTTCTGCAGCGAGGACAGCGTTGATACTTTTCCTGAGTTATTACATACGCTAGTCAAGTAGACTCTTTTTGCGAAACAGCTTCGTGTGCCCCCCTTAGGAGAGTTCCCCAAGGAAGTCGGCGAAAAATGCATGGGGCTCTCGTTTCGGCTAAGCTACTTGCAATTCGATCGGAGATTTCTGTGAAACGTATTGTAGTAGTAGTGTTAGCAGCAGCTGTCGTTGCTGTCGGCGGAGTTTTCTTGTGGTTTAATGTGATTCGTGGAGACGCTCCTGAAGAGTTTGAACTCACTAAATCTGAGGGAACAGTTTCGGGCGAGACTATAGAAGATGTCAACGGCGTGTGGATAATCGCACCAGAGTCAGAAGCAGGGTATCGAGTTGTTGAAGACCTTAGCGGCATCCAAAATTTTGAGGCTGTTGGACGCACAAGTCAGATCACAGGGTCACTAACCGTCGAAGAAGGCACTGTTGCTGAAGCGACCTTTGAGGTAGACGTCGCATCTATCACAAGCGATGACGGTAAACGTGATAACAAATTTAAAGGCGACATTATGGACGCAGACACCTTTCCTACAGCGTCTTTTGTGCTAAATGAGCCGTTAACCTTCGGCACACTTGAACAGTCAGGCACTGCTAGCGAAACAACCGCCAAAGGGGACCTTACCTTAAAAGATGTAACGAAATCAGTTAGTTCTGATCTGACGTTTCAAGTTATCGGTGATCAAATTGAAGTGGTTGGCTCTATCCCCGTCGCCTATAGCGACTTTGGCATCGATAACCCAACAAACCCATTCGTGACGGTTAGAGATGAAGGCATGGTCGAGTTTAAACTGCGATTCGAGAAACAGTAACCACTTCTGGAGACTCTATAGGTTTGCTTTCTAGGCTGACGCTTTGGACAATCCGAGCAAACCAGAAATGTTGAAGGCATCCACAAGTACTAGAGATCCCTTTCATAACATTCTTCTAACAAACTGGCAGTACAAATAGAGCAGATGGCTACACACTGTGTTACGTGAGCCTTCATCGATTAACTCAACAACTGGAGAATCTCTTGAAAAAATTTACTGCCCAAAAATCTAGCATCGTTACAGCCACATCATTTGTAGCAGCGTTTGTCTTGCTTGCGTCTGCTTGCTCCTCAGCCGTTGACATAAGCGAGACAGATACTAGCGAATCGTCGACACAGGTAGATGCATTACCATCAGATGATGCTACTTCTGCAAGTGGAAACCCACGTGCTGGAGGCCCTCCAGCTAATGACATTGTAGAAGACACAACCGTAGACTCATCAGCTATTGACCCGTCAAAGGTGGGTTCACTTACTGATTCTTCTTTCCTAACAGATTATGAACTCATCGACGAAAACACAAACAGTAGTGTGCAGGTTTCTTTGTCCGAAGACGCACGCGTGATGGAAGCAAACGGGCTGCCCAATCATGCAACAGGTGACTTTCCTAACGCAGGCAACCCCAATACAATCTCTGCGCAAGAAATCTCTGCAAGCTTTCCGTTAGAACCAACCTATACAGGGGCGCAAACGTTTGCCCGAGAACCTGGTGTGAGTATTAACGGCGTGAAATTCGAACCAGAAACAGCCGAACGAGCAACGTGCGATAACAACATTGTCTACAGCATCGAAGCGAAACAAGACACCGTCGATTTAGGTCTTGACTTTAATAACGCGCATGTGCAACCAACAGGCGCTTACCATTACCATGGCGTATCAGACAGTCTTGTTGAAACATTAGATAGCGACCAAGCTGTTGTTCACGTCGGCTTCGCCCACGATGGCTACATGATCTACTACTCCCCTAGTGGTCAATACAAGCCAAGCTGGAGAATCAAGACAGAAGATAGAGAAGGCACAAACTGTACCTATACTGCTGGTCGAAGCGGAGAAGAAACCACTTTTGCAGGGCCAACACCAGATGGCACCTTTGTTGAGGATCACGAGTTTGTGCAAGGCGAAGGCGATCTTGATGCTTGCAACGGTATCGAAATTGACGGCGAATACGCTTACTTTTTGACTGATGAGTATCCATACATTCCGCGATGTCTAAATGGCGAGTTTGCATCACAAGGCGGCGGACAAGGTGGACCTGGCGACAGGCAAGCTCCACCGCAGCAGTAGTTACCACTAAAGGCTTGACGTTTATAGAAAAGACAATACGAACGTGGCAGACCAGTTATCTGGTCTGCCACATAGTCGTTTATGTATATGACTTAGTTTTGCGAATCGCTAGGGCTCCAAGAGCTACCAGTAGTAGAGCAATTGCAGCTAACATTATTGCACTAGATCCTGTGAACGCTATTTGCAAATGATCTAAGATGCCATCTCCATTAGCATCTTTTGCTTCTTGCGCATCTGGAATGCCGTCTCCATCAGAATCTACATCAAGATAGTCAGGGATTCCATCGCCATCTGTGTCGATATTTTTCTCTTGAGAATCTGGGAGACCATCGCCGTCAGAATCGTTTTCTACCTGCGCATCATCAGCGTCTTGCGGAGGTAGCACCCCAGGAATTGGCGCACCAGTTTCGTCTGCTGGTGTGCCTGTGACTCCAGCGTTGTTTATGTAAACCCCTGACAGCGTGCTAACAGATAGTTCAGTTACACAAGTCACTGTCTCGCCTGGCGCTAGCGGACCAGCCAACTCAGCGCATGTTGTGCTATCAGTTGTTACATCGTCGCTCGGATCACTTGGCGTGCCGGCATCATCGACAATCACAATATCGGTGAGATATGTGCCACCAGTGTTTGTTACGACATAGGTGAATGGGATAAGCCCTTCTTTGCCTATGTACAGTTCACCGTCTGGGGCGTCGCCTGCTGTTTTGACGATGTCAATACCTGGGATAAGCGTCTTAGCTATATCGCCATCGTATGGATCTTCAAAGAGTGGCTCGCCAGGACCATAGGTCGGGTTGCCGTCCTCATCAAGCGCAGGATTACCATCCTCATCCAAAATAGGATCACCCTGTGTTGTATATTCCTCACCATTCTCATCAGTCGGAGAACCAGTCGCACCAGCGCTGTTAACATGGTCAGTGTCTGTAACCATAATCTCTACAACACACGTTACACTGTCGCCTGGCGCTATCGGCCCAGCCAGACCAGCACACTCAGCAGAAGAAATAACCACATCGTCAGTTGTATCATCAGAAGTGCCAGCATCATCGACGATCGCAACACCCGTTAGATACGTGCCGCCTGTGTTCGTTACGACAAAGGTAAATGGCACCATACCAGGTTCTGAAATTGTGTAGTCATCGCCATCGGCTGCTGTTCCAGCTGTCTTCACAAGATCGATACCTGGTGGCAACACAACATCTGATGGATCTTCATCAGTTGGGTCTTCGAGGTCGTATGGTTCACCAGGTTCATAGGTTGGGTTACCGTCCTCATCAAGTACAGGATTACCATCCTCATCCAAAATAGGATCACCTTGCGAAACATACGGGTCACCGTTTTCATCAGTCGGAGAACCAGACGTACCAGCAGTGTTTGTGTACGGGCTGTTTTCAAGATCAACCAACAATTCTATTTCACATGTCACACTGTCGCCTGGGGCTATAGGGCCAGCCAAACCAGCACATGTTGTGCTATCAACGAGAACATCATCGCTCGTGTCACCAGGCGTACCAGCATCATCAATAATTGTTGCATTTGTGAGATGTGTACCACCTGTGTTTGTCACGACAAAGGTAAATGGCACCATGCCCGATTCAGGGTTAACATATATTGCACCATCGGCTGCGTCGCCTGCCGTCTTCACGATGGAAATACCTGGGTAAAGTGTTTCAGCATCGTCGTCATCTGTTGGATCTTCAAACAGCGGTTCGCCAGGACCATAGGTTGGGTTGCCGTCCTCATCAAGTACAGGATTACCATCTTCATCCAAAATAGGATCACCTTGCGAAACATACGGATCACCATTCTCATCAGTCGGAGAACCAGTCGCACCAGCGCTGTTAACATGGTCAGTGTCTGTAACCATAATCTCTACAACACACGCTACACTGTCGCCTGGCGCTATAGGACCAGCCAGGCCAGCACATTCAGAGGCAGTGATAATCACATCATCTAGTGGATCGTCAGGGGTGCCAGCATCATCGATAATCATCACGTCTGTTAGGTAAGTACCACCGTCATTTTCAACGACAAAGGTGAACGGGACAAGACCTGGACCATTGATAACAAACGGTGTTCCATCTGCTGCTGTTCCAGCTGTCTTCGTTAGTTTAATGCTAGGAGGAACCACAACATCGGAAGGATCGTCATCAGTTGGATCTTCAAGATCAAACGGCTCACCATCTTCATAGGTTGGGTTACCATCCTCATCAAGCACAGGATTACCATCCTCATCCAAAATAGGATCACCCTGCGAAACATACGAATCACCATTCTCATCAGTCGGAGAACCAGTCGCACCAGCAGTGTTTGTGTACGGACTATTCGCTGTTGTCACATCAAGATCCAACGTACACGTAACCGTCGCACCAGGCGCTAGCGGTCCAGCCAAACCAGCACACTCAGCAGACGTTAACGTCACGTCATCTGACGTATCACCAGGCGTACCAGCATCATCAGTAATCGTCATACCAGTCAAATACGTACCACCAGTGTTAATAACATCAAAGGTAAACGTCACTGTACCTTCAGGGTCGTTGACATAAATCTCACCATCAGCTGCATCGCCTGCGGTTTTCACTATTTTGATACCAGGTGTCAAGACAATAGCATCGTCATCATCTGTTGGATCTTCAAAGAGCGGTTCACCAGGTTCAAATGTCGGCTGTCCAAATTCGTCAAGAACAGGATTACCATCTTCGTCTAAAATAGGGTCACCTTCACCTACAAGTGGATCACCGTTTTCATCAGTTGGAGAACCAGTCGTCCCAGCATTATTCTGATAGCTACCATCAGGTGTCGTGTCGACAGCGAAATCAGCTGTACAAGGAACCGTATCACCTGGTGCCAGCGGACCAGCAAGGCCTGGACACTCAGCAGAGGTCAACGTCACATCATCTGACGTATCACCAGGCGTACCAGCATCATCAACAATTGTCATATCAGTTAGATACGTACCACCAGTATTTTCAACAACGAAAGTAAAGGTAACTGTGCCGTCTTCGTTTATAGGAAGTGGGTCGCCGTCAGCGGCTCCACCAGCAGTTTTAGTAATCTCAATTCCAGGAGGCACAACAACATCAGCAATATCATCATCACTAGGATTTTCAATTCCTGGGTATGGATCCCCATCATCGTTAACAGGTGTACCTGTTGTACCAGCATTATTTTGATATGGACTGTTTTCAGTTGTAACGTCTAGCTCAAGTGTACAAGTCACAACATCGCCTGGTTCTAGCAACGCAAGACCTGGGCACTCAGCAGATGTTACTGTCACGTCATCTGATGTGTCACCAGGCGTACCAGCATCATCAGTAATCGTCGCATTTGCAAGATCGGTACCACCATCATTTTCGACGAGATAGGTGAATGTCACTGTTCCTTCAGGATCATTCACAAAGATTTCACCATCGGAAGCATCGCCAGCGGTTTTTGTGATCTTGATTGACGGATCAGCAACAACTGTAAGAGGAATCCCTGCTTCATCATCATGGGTATCTGTTCCTGTTTCTAAATCATCATCAGATTCTGGATCATCAGCATCGGTACCAGAGGTGTTATCACCAGGGTTCGAGTCAACATCAGAGCCATAGTCGCCAGCACCGTCATCTGAGACCTCAGCGAAGTTGCCGATAGGGTCAGTCAAAGTAGCTGCCGTTATCGTGTATTTGAGTGTTATCGATTCTGACTGGCCAGCAGCCAATTGCCCGACATCCCACACAGGGTTTGTAAAGGTTCCAGTTGTTGGAGAAGCTGAACCAGCAACATAGGTCAACCCGTATGGAGCGTCAGTTATCTCTACATCTGGCGCTGCGTCAGGCCCTAAGTTCTCAACGTCAATTTGAAACTCAACTTCTTGACCCAAAATGTATGGCCCAGTTGTTAGCAAGGTTTTATCAAGCTCAACGTCAAAGACGCTCAGCCTATATCCAAAGTCAACGTCTAACCGGTCTTCGACACCTGTAATGTTGCCAGTAAGCGCATCAGTTTCCTGAGCAAGTGTAAACACAGAAGAGTCGTTGTTGGCAGCCAAGCCATCGTCTAAGTCATAGGTCTGAATAGACAACGGGTTGATCACATCAATACGATAAGAACCTTGTGGCAGGTTGATAAACTCGTAGTTGCCAAATCCGTTCGTTACTGTTGTATACACAGTGAGCGTTGTGCCAGTAACAGCTTCATAGGTTGCTTTATCAGCTGCATTAATGACAGCACCAGTTGCTGGATCAACATAGAGCGGTTGGCCCGCAGAATCAAAGATCTGTAATGTTTGCCCCGCTATTGGGCCGTCAGAACCATTCACCGTTCCGTCGTCGCCATAATCCCACCAAACAAGATCACCGACAGTTCCCCACACAGAGGTGACAGACTGATCGTTAGAAATAACATTCAGAGAGATCTCGGGAATACGACCACCAAAGGTATTGGTGAAGACGTCACCGATTGCTGGCGAGTTAGCCCAGTCAACAATTTGCACGCCATTAGCATCAGTTGTATAGACAGGTTCGCCACCAAGATTGCCAGATGGATCTAGCGTGATAGAAACAGTTTGACCTCCCGTTGTGGGCACTGTCGGCGCGCGGAACCTGATAGCAGTTATGTCTTCAGGCGCTATCGGACATGAACTCGCTACAACAAGAGGAGACCCACTTGCTGCGCAAGCCTGCCAACCAGCACTAGCCGTACCGGTAGCACCACCGTCAGGCAACACGTTGCCGTTGTTTACATAGTCTTGATAACACAGCGAATCATAGAACGCACCGCTAACCGCAGGGTCAGAAGGCACATAGCCAGCAGGCAAGTTAGAAGCAGCACAAGGATCTAAGTTCAGTGTGGAAGGATTCACATCGGTGACCTCAAACGTTTCACCGTTCCCAAAGCTAATCTCCTCGACATCATAGTAGCCACTGAAATTTGAAGCAGGTGTGCGTTGCGATTGCTGACCACCGATAGTCGTAGAACTATCGCCGTTAAATGGCAAGATATCTATGAACTCGCCTCCAGAATATGGAGCGCCACCAAGGTTCTTATAGATTAGATCAAAAGTGAATGCCTCATCAACGTTAAAAACCTCTTGAGACGTTTGTTTCAACACGTCGAAACCAAACTTTGGAAGAATAGTCAATTTGTATGATGCCTTAACATCATCACCAACACCGTCACCTGTATCGTTAACACCATCGCCATCGCTGTCAGTCACGAACCTGTTGTCAGCTGCTATACCTCTAGCACGAAATGTGACGGTATTTGTGAAGTTGCCTGATGTAAGTGTCGAATCAACCTGGACACTATAACGAATCAACGGCATCTGCTCTCCAGCATCGATGGAGCTAAAACTCCAAGTGATAGGATCTTGCCCGCCAGGTGTTGGTGAACTAGTCAAGACAACATCGGGGCTAGAAGCAAGATACGCTGCATGATCCATCCATGTCGCTCCGCCATCGACGCTGAACTCTTCACTGCCAGCAATATAATCGGTGCCAGGAGGCAAGTTATCGATCACATCGCCTGTCTCGCTACCAGTCCATAAACCAAATACCGTTGGCTGGATCTCAAACTGTATAATATCGCCACCACGAACGACTTTGATACCCTCTGGCACAGTTTTCTTCCCGACAGAGATGCCAGAATCGACAAGAATGTTACGGTCGGCAGAGTAAAGGTTATAGCTGAATGAGACATTACCAGGATCTTGCACACTATCGGTTGCATTATCTTGCCAAGCTAGCCACGTGTTATTATCGCCGGTACTCGTACGACGAGCGTCAGCATAGTTAGGCATATACTTCTTCGTTCCATAACCAGTCGCATCAGGGCGCACTTTTAAATCATAGATTTGCGAATATTGAATGTTTTTGTGGCCGTTGTTCCACGCATTGTATTCATCTGTTACTAGCTGATGATCATAGGTAGATTCAAACCGGAATTTTGTGACACCAGAGGTGCCGTCAGCCGCAGCGGGAACCATCGTATAGTCTTCATACCAGTCAACAGGGTTACCGGGGGAAGACTCGACGCCAGCAGCATCGGTGATGTTGACAACGCCATCTCCATTGACATCATCTTCACATGTAGCGTTATCTAAATCAGCTAGCGAACCAGAGCCATTTGGGGAATCAGAATAGAGGGTTGTTGTCTGAGAAGCAGCATCAATATGCACAATTCTTTCGTTGCCAGTGCCACCCCAGATAACTGCTGAAGGGTTATTCTGCGGAGACTGCGCATAGGCTGAGCTTGAAGGAATGTCGTAGTACGCCCAATCTATAACTCCACCTGGATCAGCATATTTTGGCCATTTATCCCATGTCGGCACACCAACAAACTCATATTGAGTGGTGTCAATTTTGTCACACACCTGAGATTTACCACCATCAATTAGTCGGTAATCATAGATATTTAAAAGCACTGGGAGCACTTCGTTTTTAGCTCGTAGCTGATCTGCGATCTTTGGATAGTAGGTAGTGTTATCAGATGTTCTTTGGAACGTTTTACGGTACGACCACGGACCTGGAGAACTAACCTGCAATAAACCTTTCGTTACGTTATCGCTATTGGCGGTATTTTGATCTGGGCTTCCAATGCCGCCTGGTTCTGAACCAGTTCCGTAATTGTCTAAGTTATTCCCAGAAGCATCCTCGGTTGACTGCGGGCTAAACTCGCCAGGGGTATTTGTACTTGTGTCTAAAGCTTGCGCTTCGTTTATGTGGAAGAACTGGCAGGAACCGCCTGAACAAGTCGGATGGTTATCGACATCAGCCTTCGGAATCCAAATCCCAATACGAATATTAAATAGTGTGCCATCACCGTTAGGGTCACGAACATCAATGTTGTCAAGATCAATTTGCATGTTAGGGTCAGCAACACCGTCAGGAACGAATGAAGGTCCTGTCCAATCGAATGGATAGTTAGGTTGTGTACACGTTACTGTTGCCCCTGGCCCGTTATTACCGTTGAAAGCACATGCGTTAACTGATGGATCCCAATCATAGAGAAGCGCGCCAGAAGAAAGTGGTGAATCATTATTTGTATTATCGTCTGTGAAAATATCTAGAAGGTCATAGTCAGCGTCATATAAGAAACCATCACCGTCAGTGTCAATAAGCTCATCAGGAGAGTCAGCGATCATCGAACCAGGCTGATAGACAGCGATGAAGTCATATAAGGCTAAGTAACCAGCTTCGCCAGCAGGACCTGGCTTTGCGTCAAGTTTCGGCCAGATAGGGTTGCCATCAGCGTCATAGGAAAAACCAACCATTTCCTTTGTAAGATTAACTCTAAAATCCCCGGTGACTAACGATTCGGCAGGCCCATCAGATGCAGGGGCAGACGTGCCGTTGTTGCCTGTTGCGGCAGAGTTTGAAATACCAGTCGCTGTAACGCTAGCGCCAACAATAGAGTCATTCAACGTGGCTTTGGTGCCATCAGTTGAAGCGCCGATAACTTTCGCCGCTGGGAAGAAAACTTTATTTGTGCCTTCACGGGCAAACCCGAGATTGCAAAATAATGTTTCGTTATAGCCGTCGCCATCTAAATCTTGCAGGGCAGAAATAGGTGTGACAATCAGCGGGTCAATTTCACAGCCAGAAGGAATTTCTATCCATTCCTGATGTATTGTTCCTGTAGCACTTGGAAGCTGCGTTGCCTGATCGTATGGATCAAGCGTCACTGTCGCTGTTAAAAAGTCAACATCGCTATCGTTATTTGACACTTCGACCTTGTAGGTGTTAGAGTCGCCGATTCTAACGACATCGTTATCTGAACACGTATCTTGACCAGCGAAACCTGGACCATTATCGCCGTCGATAACGACACTGCCATCGCTGAACGTTCGACCGCTATCAAAGGTGTTTCCTCCTAAGCAGTCATCTGTCTGGTCGCCTGTGTTAAAAGGCTCAGAACCCGTTTTTTCAAGTTCAATAGTTACCTCGGTGACCGGAACCGCAGCTACCGCTGGAGCAGGGAAAGTAAAGGTTGTCAACAGCACAACCATCGTTGCGAGTATCGCAAACAGGGGTTGGACGGGTTTTGAATCGAACCAGGCAAACATATCGCTCCTCGTCCACACCCTCAGAATGGAACACATAGAATTGTTTTGTGCCACCCCTGTCGGACCGAGCTGGTGCTTTGTGAGGGCTTATCATAAATTGCACTTCCCACGAGAAACCAGAGATACCCTAGTGGGTATGTCTATTTTTTGCTTTTCTGCTGAACCGCTTTACCCCAAAACCGCTAAAAGCTGCGTGCTAGCGCCCCGAGCGGAGCGGTAATACCGAGGGAATGTATAATTACTAGACATTCCTGGTATGAGGCGAAGATGATGAAAGTTTGCTGTGGCTGAAGGTGATACGCTAAAACGCGCTGAGTTGCGGCTCAAACCCATTTTGCTTAACCAAAAAGTTCTTTCTCTATGGTTTAAAAGACTAAAAGGTTACAGACCGAGAACGGGACAAACTATAACGAACGTTGAAGCAGTCGGGAAAAACTTACTTCTAGAGTTTGACCAAAAAATCACTTTGCGGTCGCATCTAGGCATGTACGGTTCGTGGAAAGCATTTCCCGAAAAAACTCTAGAGATCAGAAGCGTTATGTATAAACCAAAAACTTCAGCGGTTTTGGTTACATCAGCAGGTTCTGTGGTCTGTTCAATGCCTCAGATTTTAGAGACATTTCCTACTGCAAGCCGTCCTCAGGCACTTGCAAGATTAGGGCCAGATTTAACGAGCGACACTATCGACTTTCACGCTGTAACAGCAGCTGCTTTAGCAAAGCCTCAGGTGATGCTCTGCGAACTGCTGCTTGATCAACACGTCGCTTGCGGCGTTGGCAATATCTATAAATCTGAAGCCTTATTTCTTTCCACGTTACACCCTTTCCAACTTGTTAAAGAAACAAGTGAGCAGCAGCTGCACGATTTATTCATGAAAGCTTCGGCGATGTTACGTAAGAATTCCCTTTCAGGAAACCAGACAAGAAAAACGTCGCCCGTAGGCCAATACTATGTGTATGAACGCTATAGATTGCCTTGCCGCAGGTGTTCCACGCCAATCAAACGCAGCTATCGAGGCGAATACAAAAGAAGTACCTACTGGTGTCCTCAATGTCAGAAGTAACAACCACTAGCTTTCGCCTCAAATTGTAAAGTCTGAAGAATCTATCTCCTTTTTCCCTGCTTCGATAGCGTCACCTATCACTTTGGCTACAAACTGCGGATTCAAACCTTTAGGGAAGGCAGGTGCTGTGCCTTCGACTGGGCGTGTAGCGAGGCCTGTTTCAGTATGAGGAGGTCTCGCATCGATTACGGTGATTGCTTTACGTCTCGCTTCTCTAGCAAAACCTTGAACAAAGGACGCAGCCGCTGCTTTCGAAGCCCCATAGGTTGCCATACCTGGAAAGTTCTTTTCGGCTACAACACCAGAAATATTTACAAGCAAACTGTTTTCTTCTAGCGACGGCAGCGCCGATTTGAAAAGCAGTATCGGGATAAACACATTCGTCAAAAAAAGTTCTTCCATAGCATCACTCGATAGATTTTCGACTTCGCCAAATGCGACAACGCCAACACAGTTAATCACCGCATCTAAACGACCAAGCTTGTTCTTTGCCCAATCGATCGCGTTGACACAAGCTTCTTCCGAGCGAAGATCTATCATCAAATTAGAATCGCCTAGGTCGACCGCTCTTGAGGATGTCACAATGCTAGCGCCACGATCTCGAAGATCATGCACAAGAGCAGTGCCTATGCCGCCTGAACCTCCAGTAACTAAAATATTCTTTTGATCGAATTGATAGTGTTTACTCATGGGAGTAACTCTAATCGCTCATTTCCTAGCTACTGCTTTAATGACAGGGATTATTTGGTTTGTGCAGCTAGTTCACTACCCACTTTTTTCACAAGTTGGTTCCGAAAAATTTGTGGCGTATGAGAATGCCCATACCAAGCTGACCGCTATCACTGTAGGGCCGCCCATGCTGGTTGAAGGGCTAACCGCTTTAGCGCTTACGCCACTCCTTTTCCCTGATTTACACTGGGCATTTTCGATAGCCAACCTGCTTCTTTTAGCTGCGACCCATGCAAGTACCGTTTTGCTTCAAGTGCCGCTGCACTCTTTGCTATCTAAAAAATATGATGAGAACAACATCAAAAGGCTTGTCATCACAAATAGTATCCGAACAGGGCTCTGGTCAGCGCGTTCGCTACTAATCGCAGCCGTTATCATCCAACAACTACCGTAAGGAACTATGAGCTCATCTAGGCTATCTCTATTTATTCTTTTTGTATCGAATCGTTTTACCAGAGAACCGCTAAAATCTGCGTGAAAACGCCCCAAGCGGAGCGGAAATATCGAGGGCATCTACAATACTTAGAGATGCCCTTTATTATCTTGCCAAACCAGCTGTTCAAGAGCACAGTAGACCTTGCTTCGAGGTACAGCAAAATAGTTCTTCTAGAGGAACCTATTTTCTTTCAAGATTGGAAATACCCAGTTACCTTTCATAAGCAAAAGCTTATTCTCCATCGAGCTTCTATGAAAGCACATGAGGATTACCTTCAACAAGCTGGCGTAGCAACTGAATATATCGAGTACGCAGACGCTAAAAACTACGTTGATTCTTCTTCGAACGTGACAATGTATGACCCTGTTGATTACGAGCTGCAAAAGCGTTTCGCTACAGCAACGTGTATTGAAACGCCATTGTTCATCAATTCTGCAGAAGAAAATAATCGTTATAGGCAATCGAAAAAACGTTGGCATATGGCTGATTTTTACAAGCATCAGCGGCGGCGCTTCGATATCTTGATGGACGGAGACACACCTGTTGGCCGAAGCTGGAGTTTTGATAAAGAGAACCGAAAGAAAATCCCTAAAAACAAGCTAAACGATATACCAGATCGCGAATTTCCAGAAGAATCAACCTACGTCACAGAGGCAAGAGTCTACGTTAACAAGAACTTTCCTGACGCACTCGGAAGCGACACGCCGTTTCTCTACCCTGTCACCTTTGACCAAGCAAGTCGTTGGCTAGACCACTTTATAGAAAATTGCCTGGAACGTTTCGGGCCGTATGAAGACGCTCTTGTGCCGCAACAAAGCTGGCTTTATCACAGTGTTTTAACACCAATGCTAAACATCGGTTTGCTAGAGCCAACGCAACTAGTCGACCGTGTTATAGAAAAACATAACGCCGGAGATATTCCGTTGAACAGCACCGAAGGTTTTATCCGTCAAGTTATCGGATGGCGCGAGTTTATGCGAGCAACCTACCAAGACCTCGGCGTGACCATGAGAACGTCAAACTTCTGGAATCATACGACGAAAATCCCTCAAACTTTTTGGAATGCCGACACTGGCATAACACCGATCGATGACGTAATAAAAAGAGTTCTTGCCACAGGCTACTGCCACCATATCGAACGGTTGATGGTGCTCGGCGGCTTCATGTTTTTATGCGAATTTGACCCCAAAGAAATATATAAATGGTTTATGGAAATGTTTGTCGACTCCTATGACTGGGTGATGGTTCCAAATGTCTATGCAATGAGCCAACACGCCGACGGCGGGCTGATCACCACAAAACCATATTTTTCGGGATCTGCCTATCTAAAAAAGATGGGCTACAGCGACACTGGCGAATGGTGCCAACTTTGGGATGCACTGTATTGGCGGTGGATACTCAAACACTCAGACGAGCTAAGGAAAAACCCTCGATGGGCAATGATGTGCAGCATGGCAGACCGTATGGAAGAAACCAAAAAAGCAAACCACTTGCGCCTAGCTGCTGAGTTTCTTAGAAAACTTGAAGGGCATCCCTGAATCCAAGCATCTCTAAAAATTGTAGATGCCATGGGTATTTCCGCTGCGCTTGTCGCGGTAGCACGCAGCTCAAGCGAGGTTGTCTACAAATTTTTCTAATTGTTGCAAGTTACGCACCTCAAAAACTTGGTCGCAGCATTGGCTATAAGGCTCCATGATTGAGTCACCTGTGTCCCAGTACGGTTTCGGTTCTGGGTTAAGCCAAAATAGTTTGCGAGCTTTCTTGCCTATCTGCGCTAACGCTTCGACGTTTGTCTCATGATAGTTATTGCGAGCGTCGCCTAAAAAAAGCACCGTCGATTTTTTGGTTACCTCGCCACTATATTTTTGGTCGAAAACTTCCAACGCATGGCCATAGTTCGAATGGCCATCAGTCCAGACAACATCAGCTTGCTGGTTAACTAACGCCAGCGCTTGGTCAAAGTCCTCATTTTCTGCGAGATAATTAGTCACTTCATCAAGCCCGTCGATAAACACAAACGAGCGGACGTTACTGAACTGCGAAGCCAGCGCATGCACAAGATAAAGGGTAAACCTCGCAAAGGAAGCCACCGAACCTGAGATATCGGCGATAACAAAAATTTCTGGCTTCGCTGGACGTTGCTGACGATATTTCACCTCGGCTGGCACTCCCCCATAACTTAGCGAATGACGCATCGTG
Source organism: Acidimicrobiales bacterium (assembly GCA_020629155.1). Taxonomy (GTDB): domain Bacteria; phylum Actinomycetota; class Acidimicrobiia; order Acidimicrobiales; family SZUA-35; genus JAHDDW01. The sequence continues at coordinate 230,309 of JAHDDW010000001.1, forward strand.
CTACGAAAATCGAGCGTACCACGCCTTTTATTACGCCGCTTACGTGCTAAACGAACCGCTATTTTTCGAGCCAACGGTTTAATAGCATCCGTGATAGCAGCCATTTCTTCTTTGCTTGCGTGGATAAAATCGACATCTTCTGTCAACGTTTGCCGTAACGTTTTCGCGACAGCCGCTGACCCTCTATCAGCCACAAGACGACGGCGGATCTCATCTTCGACTGCTTTTTTGAACTCTTGCGCTACTTTCTTAACATGCTCTTCATGCAAACGCTTCTCGAAATCTGTTGCGTCTACAGCCGCGCTATCTTCGGCGACTTGTGCTACAAGCTCGTCCAAGTGAAGTTTGCGCAGCGTCTTAAAAAGATAATAGTTAACCCCAACTGGTCGGCCAGCAACAATATCGCCATAATTACGCACCGCATGTCGTGCAGAATATCGAAGTGAACTTTCTTCACCAGTTGTCAGCGCATGCTGTACAGCACTGCGAAGTTCATCGTCATCTAATGAATGTTGTGTCTCTTGCCCAGATGTTTGTTCAGTCCTCACTGGCTCTTCTTCAGAGTCTTCGCCTTCAAACACTTCGGTACTGAGACCTTCACCAGCATCGAAATCGTTACGCTTGGTCGACGAAAAAAATATGTCAAATGCAGTATGGAACGCTTCTTTATGGTCAGCTTTTTTGATGACGGTTGCCGCTAACGATTCACGGACCACACAACGATTAGACAAATCTATAACCGTTAACGCTTGTAATGCGTCAGTTTTTTCTGTAACCGAAATAGGAAGCCCAACAGCTCTAAGCTCATCAAAAAACGCGTCAACTGTTTCGATCATGGCTGCGCCTCCCCAAAGCTTTCTGCCTGGCGTTGCCTGACATCACGTAATAACGAGTTCTTTTTGGACTTTCTCAATATCGCTGCGATATTTACAAAGCACCGTTAACGTTTGGTCAAGCACTTCAGTGTCGATACTTTGTTTCCCTAATAGAAGTAGCGTCTGTGCCCAATCTAGCGTTTCGGAAATCGATGGGTCTTTCTTCAAATCAAGCGCACGAATCGACGCCACAACAGCTGCGACCTGCTCTGCTAACTGCTGCGAAATTTCAGGCAGTTTCGTCTGAATAATCTGCTGCTCACGCAGTGCATCCGGGTAGTCCATATGCAAGAAAAGACAGCGCCGTTTTAACGCTTCAGAAAGTTCACGGGTATTATTTGACGTCAGAAAAACCAGCGGGATCTGTTTCGCTTTAATCGTGCCTAGCTCAGGGATTGAGACTTGATAGTCTGACAAGATTTCAAGCAGTAACGCTTCGGTTTCTATTTCTACTCTATCGACCTCGTCGATCAACAAAACAACAGGGTCTTGTGCAGTGATTGCTTCAAGCAATGGCCGTGAAAGCAGAAAATCTTCAGTAAAAATATCATCTTGCATCTGTTGCCATGTCGAAGAACCTGCATCAGCGGCCGCTTGTGCGTTTTCAACTTGAATACGAAGAAGCTGCTTTTTGTAGTTCCATTCATACAACGCTTTTGCTTCGTCGAGGCCTTCATAACATTGCAAACGCAATAAACGAGCGCCGAGCATCTCAGCCACAGACTTTGCTAACTGTGTTTTGCCTGTCCCTGCTGGGCCTTCAACCAAAATTGGTTTGCCAAGACGATCGGCTAGAAACGACGCGCTAGCCGTTGCCTCATCGGCAAGATAGTCAACGTCAAGTAAACGTTTCTGAACGCTGCTAACTGACTCAAATCTATGTTCCATCGAGGACATCCTATCTTACTGAAAGCTGCATGCTAGCTCCTCGCGCGAGACGAGAATATTGAGCAACTCCCCTTTATGGCTATCTCTATTTGTTGCTTTTCTGCTGAATAGCTTGACCAGAAAACCGCATACCTGCTGCGTGCACACGTGCCAAGCGCAGCGGAAATACTGAGGGAATGTAGAATATAATGACATTCCCTTACGCATCAAGATATTTAGAAACAGCAACACCCGCTGCCGAAGCGCCCAGCAGCGACCCGATAAGCAACATCGCAATAACAATAAGCGTTTCTTGACCAAAGTTTAGGATAAAGGTAGAAAACTTAGGGATAGAAGTAAACATTTCATTAATAAAAAAGTTCACGAGGAAGATGCTGACGCCACTAGCAACAGCGCCTAAGACACCTTGCAAAAGCCCTTCAAACATAAAAGGAATACGGACAAACCATTTCGTTGCTCCGACAAGTCGCATCACTTCAATTTCTTTACGACGAGCAAATACAGCTGTGCGAATCGAGTTATACATTAACAACGTTGCGGCAAAAGCCGCGACAACAGCGAAACCACCAGAAATCCAAGAAATATAGGAAGCGATTCGAGTTTCTTCTTTAATCACATCAGTAGCGACAGATATCCTATCGATTCCTGGTGCACCACTCAGGGAATCTTTAACCTGATTAACAATGCTAATATCAGGTTTGCTTGGTGTCACAACGAACGAGGTAGGAACAACGTCGGGGCTGATGAGAGCAATAATTTCAGGGGCGTCTTTGAAATAGCGTTGAACTTCTGAAAGCGTTTTGTCTCTGTCAACATAGTTGAGGTCTTTGATAAATGGATTAGCTTCCATTTTGGCTCGCAGGTCCTGTGTGATCTGCTCCAGCTCAGGATCGGTAAGAACAACTCCGTTGTCTTCAGTTTTCAACCAAACAACAAACGAAACCTCTGATTCAGCTTCTGCTTTAAGGTTCGCGGTGCCCCAAAAAACTGTTAACGCTATGCCAAGCAGTGTCAACGAAATCGCTACTGTCAAGACATTACCAATCGTCAAAGCAGGGTTGCGTAGAAAGTTTCTTGTTGTCTCTTTTGTTAGATAATCAATTCTAAGTGCCATTTCAACCTTACTCGTACACACCACGGTGCTGGTCGCGGACAATATTGCCATGTGAAAGTTCAATCACACGCTTGCGCATAGTATCGACAATACCTCGATCGTGGGTAGCCATAACAACTGTTGTGCCTGTCTTATTAATACGGTCTAGAAGGCGCATAATGCCGATAGAAGTCTGCGGGTCAAGGTTACCTGTAGGCTCGTCTGCGAGCATTATAAGCGGCCTGTTCACAAACGCCCTTGCAATTGAGACACGCTGCTGCTCGCCACCTGAAAGCTGGTCTGGGTACTTATCCATTTTGTCTTCCAAACCGACAAGGCTACAAATTTGCGGAACTTGGCTAGCAATAACGCTCCGTTTGCGGCCAATAACTTCCAAAGCAAAAGCGACATTCTCAGCAACTGTTTTTGTTTGCAGCAATTTAAAATCTTGAAAAATATTGCCAATATTACGTCGCAGCATTGGCACTTTCCAAGAAGACATTTGCCCGATATCTTTGCCAGCTACAAAAATACGGCCTCTATCTGGCTCTTCCTGTTTTGTCAAAAGTCGCAGCAACGTTGATTTGCCTGAGCCTGATGGACCAACAAGAAATACAAATTCGCCTTTGCCGATGTCGATATCGGCTTGCACTAATGCTGCACGAGCCTGCCCTTCATACCTTTTTGCAACACCTTCAACTTTAATCATTACCTTGCCTCAATCTAACAAACGGACATCGCTGCATGATCTTTTCACAGGCTATCGTAAGAAGTGGAAAGAACCATTCATCTAACTAAAGGCGCACCGAGTCTCAAGATTCTTGCGGCTTCAAAACAAAAAAGCCGAGCCAGAGAACAATCAGCGCTGAAAGCGGTAGTGCTAACGCACCTATCAAAGGCCAATTTTCGCTTTGTGTCACTTCAGAAGGTTCGACAGAAACCTTATCTATATTCGGCAAACCATTTAGGAAGTTACCAAAGTCTTGCACTGACGCTTCATTTTGGGGAGTTACGACAAAAGAAGTGGGCGCCATGTTGGTGCTACCAATCAAATCAATGATCTCAGGCGATTCTACAAAATACTGTTCTAGTTGGGCTTGCGACTCATCTTTATCGATATAACGAAATTCTTTCACCAGCGGATTGTTGTCTAGCTGCGCAGCAATAGTACGTTGTATTTGATCTATCTGGTCATCGGTGAAGCTATCATCTTGTACCTTTCCATATGAAAATTCAGGTTCATTAGCTGGCAGCCAGACAACAGCGCTCCCCTGCTCAATTGTTTCTACCTCATCAAGATTTTTTGCTAACACAAAGATGCCTACTGCGCTAAGAACAACAAACCACATGCCTAATGAGGCGTAGAGAAAAATATCTAGGCGCAGCCGTCTAGATTCGGTATTGTTTATAACATTCATTTTGCCCGCCTACGTTTGGTTCTAACCTCTCAGGGTACAGGACGAGAGAGCTTACTCACCGTCAGACATACGCCAGCGCAACCAAGACTCCATAAATGGGCGAACATCGCCGCCCAAAACGCCATCAGGATTGCCAGAGGTTTCCCCGCTGCGTTCGTCTTTCACCATCTGGTAGGGATGCATCACATAGGAACGAATCTGGCTCCCCCACTCAACCTTTTTCGATTCACCAGCTTCGTTTGCCAGTTCATCTTCACGTTTCTGCTGTTCTAACGCAAACAGTTTCGCTGTCAGCATTGTCATACAGCGCTCTTTGTTTTGATGCTGGCTACGTTCATCTTGACACGACACAACGATACCTGTTGGCATATGCGTGACACGAACTGCCGAATCTGTTGTATTCACATGCTGGCCGCCAGCACCCGACGAACGAAACACATCGACCCGCAAATCTTTATCGTCAATATCGACCTGCCCTACCTCTTCTTCTGGGATAACAGGCACCACTGCGAACGAAGCAAACGCTGTGTGACGCCTAGCCTGTGAATCAAACGGCGAGATACGTACGATGCGGTGAACCCCTCGCTCGGCTTGCAACAAGCCATAGGCATAGCGGCCACGAATAATAAACGAAGCAGATGAGATGCCGGCTTCATTACCTTTTTGCAGATCGGTCTGCTCGAACTCAAACCCTTGTTGTGCTGCCCACCGTTCATACATATTTAGGAGCATCTCAGCCCAATCTTGTGCGTCAACACCACCAGCACCAGAGTTAAGGTCGCATGCCGCATCGCCTTGGTCATACTGGCCAGTAAATAACGCTCGTAATTCAAGCTCGGAAAACTCTGTCTTGGTAGCTTCAGCTAAAGCAGCAGCCTCAGCCTGTAATGACTCATCTTGCTCTTCGCCTGCTAGGTCATAGAGCACTTCGATATCGTCGATCTGTGACGCAAGCCGATCATAGAGATCAAGGTCGTCTTTTGTTGCAGCGAACTCTGTTTGCACCTTACGAGCACGATCGGCATCGTCCCACAAGTCTGGACGCCCCATCTCAGTTTCGAGCTGCGGCAACCGTGAACGCAGCTCATCGATGCAAAGGTACTGTTTTGCTTCGGTGAGTTTTGCCGCTAATGGCGCAATCAAATCTTTCGTCTCTGCCATCTATTTTCCGTGACACTGCTTAAACTTTTTACCACTATCGCATGGACATGGAGCGTTACGAGGTGTCTTATCCCACTCGCTTTTCACAACAGGAGCAGCTGTTTGCGGCTCAGCATCTTGCTCTTCGCTACGAACAGACGAACTTTCAGCTTTCTCTGCTGTTACTTCTGTTGTAACTGGAGCAGGTGTTTGCGCCGCTGGTGCTTCAACTGTTTGCGTTTCTTCCTGTTGCACAACAACTTCGATACGCATTAGATAGCGAATAAAATCTATATTAAGCGATGTCAACATAGATTTAAACATCTCGAAACCTTCACGCTGCCATTCAGTGAGTGGATCACGCTGCCCCATCGCACGCAGGTTAATACCTTCACGCAGCGAAGCCATATCGGTTAAGTGATCACGCCAACGCTGATCGATCAGCTCAAGCATTACTTTGCGCTCCAACTTACGTATGATCTCTTCGCCTAACTCAGCTTCGCGTTCTTCATAACGAGTCTCGCCTTCTGCAACAATTGTTTCATGAATCTCTTTAGATTTATCTAGCTCTTCCAACTCTTCAAGTGCAATATCTGTTCTCCAGAAAGAAGAAAGTTCTGTATGTAACGCTTCAAGATCCCATGTGTCGTCTAACTCGTCCATGCAATGTGTCTGCACAAGATAGGTAGCAACATCATCAATAGCGGTGTGTGCTTCTTCGCTCAAATCGCCTTGTTCGAGAATTTGCATGCGACGTTTATAAATTATTTTGCGTTGCTGGTTATAGACCTCGTCGTATTTCAAAACATTCTTACGAGTTTCAGCGTTACGCTGCTCGACTGTTGTTTGCGCACGCTCCACCGATTTAGAAACCATTTTCGCTTCGATAGGCACATCGTCAGGCAACGCTTTACCCATGACCCAACTCATAGCTCCAGAAGCGAAAATACGCATCAAGTCATCTTCCAGCGACAGGAAGAACCGGCTCTCACCAGGATCGCCCTGACGCCCTGAACGACCACGCAACTGATCATCAATGCGACGACTTTCGTGACGCTCTGTAGCTAAGACATAAAGACCACCGGCTTCGAGAACTGTTTTTTGGTTCTTCTCACAAATTGGCGACCAATAGGCTAAACGCTCATTATAAAACGCTTTCCCTTCGTCGCTTTCTTCGTCATAGCCTTCAGCGGCAACGTCAGACTCGGCAAGTTTTTCGGCATTGCCACCCAAAATAATGTCGACACCACGGCCAGCCATATTCGTCGCCACAGTGATAGCTCCAGGTTTACCAGCTTGGGCGACAATATCGGCCTCACGAAAGTTCGCTTTTGCGTTTAACACTTCGTGCGCTAAACCACGTTTTGTCATCAGCTCACTGAAAACCTCAGACTTCTCGACCGACGCTGTACCAACAAGCACAGGCTGGTCTTTAGCGACACGTTCTCTAATATCGTCGATCGCAGCCTCGAACTTCGCAAGTTCTGTTTTATAAATCATGTCGTCTTTATCGAGACGAGCTATCGGTTTGTTCGTAGGAATCTGAACAACTGAAAGATCATAGGTATTTTCAAGTTCAACCGCATCGGCTTGCGCCGTACCTGTCATGCCACCAAGTTTTTCATACATGCGGAAATAGTTCTGCAACGTTACGGTCGCAAGTGTCTGCTGCTCTTCCTTGATAGCAACACCCTCTTTAGCTTCAACAGCTTGATGCAGCCCATCTGACCAGCGACGACCATCTAAGACACGGCCTGTGAACTCGTCAACAATCTTAATTTCGCCGTTATCGATAAGATAATCTTTATCACGTTTAAAGAGCTCTTTCGCCCGTAACGACACATAGAGCTGGTGGACTAAATCGCCTTGCACACCATCATAAAGATTGCTGATATCTAACATCCTTTCGACGTTTGAAATACCTTCATCGGTGATGGCGACCACACGTTTTTCTTCATCAACTTCATAGTCAACATCGCGAGTAAGACGCGCGGCGACAGCAGAAAATTTTATATATAAATCAGCGGCACCTTGCATCTTGCCGCTGATAATCAAAGGCGTTCGAGCCTCGTCAATTAGAATAGAGTCAATTTCGTCCACAATGGCAAAACTATGACCACGTTGCGTCATTTTTTCTAGGCTGCTCGCCATATTGTCACGCAGATAATCAAACCCAAATTCGTTATTTGTGCCATAGGTTATATCACACGAATATTGCGCTTTTTTATGTGCTTTGTCGTTCTGCCCAGGCACAACCAAACCAGTAGTTAATCCATGCCAACCGTGAACTTGCCCCATCCACTCAGCGTCACGAGTCGCCAAATAGTCATTGACAGTAACAACATGCACGCCTTTGCCAGCAAGCGCGTTGAGATAGACAGGCAAAGTAGAAACAAGTGTTTTACCTTCACCTGTTTTCATTTCGGCGACTGAACCCCAATGCAAGGTAGCGCCACCCATAAGCTGCACGTCGTAGTGACGTTGCCCAATGACTCGGCTTGCTGTTTCGCGCACAACGGCAAACGCTTCGATCATAATGTCGTCCAAAGAAGCGCCGTTAGCTAAACGCTCTTTAAATTCAACCGTTTTTGCTTTCAGCTCAGTATCGCTCAGGGCTTTAATTTCAGGCTCTAACGCATTAACTGGTTGAACGATTTTTTGTACTTGTTTTAGACGTTTACCGTCACCTATAGTTAGGATTTTATCGAGAAGCTTCATGACGCTAACAGTCTAACCCTTCAAATCGTCAGCCACCTCGAAAAAATATATCTCTACACTACTTTCACCATCTCTTTAACTTTAGACTGCCTCTATTTATTTGTTTTGTATCAAATCGCTTTACCAGAAAACCGCTAAAATCTGCGTGGAAGCATCCACCGAGCGGAGCGGAAATATCGAGGCCATCTATACTAAATAGAGATACCCAATAGGTAGTGTTTCAATCACACTCCAAAAAGCTGGCCAAGAGCGCAACCACCACGCTACCGCTTAGAATCACTCATAGTACCTATGAGGCTTCTTACCTGCACATTTGAATTCAACGGTGACGCCTCATTGCTCAATAACGCAGCCGCAGTAGAACGTTCGTTGCAAGAAATCACCAAACTGGCTGGCTTCACTATATGTAAACAACAAAGCCACATTTTCACTCCTATAGGCGTTAGCATGACCATGATTTTGTCTGAATCACACATAGCGGCACACACCTGGCCAGAAAAAAACTTCGCATATATTGCGTTGACCTCCTGCAAAGCGGTTGCGACTTCTTTCTATGATGAGGCGACCGTTGCGATAAAAAGCTGTTTCGCTTCCACTTCTGTAACATATGAGGCTCTTTGATGGCTAAAAAACCTAAACTGAAATTCAACGTTGGTGAACAAATTAGCGGCAACCAACTAGCAGCCACGGTGCTTGGCTATGTCCTCTATAAAGAATACGACAACCAAGATAAAAAGCATTATTACTTTGAAGAGTGGGAGCTAAGTGGCATAGTCGAGTTTGACAGTTGGATAGAATATGACCATTACAGCAACAAAGTTAGCCGCTACACACCAATATCTCGCGATTTCAAAACGGTGACTGGCGGTGCTATTGGTGCAACTGCTGAAGACGACCCAGCTCCTTACGATCAAAATGCTCGCTACAACGTCGCTTCAGTGGCGGCCTCAGAAGGCAACCTTTCTTACCCTTCCACCATTGGCGATCAGCTGCATTATCTAGAAGTTCAGTCACCGCAGGGCAAGTTTGTGATCGAACGATTTGCCAACGGTGACGTCGACCTTTACCGTCAACAGGAAGTGACGAAAGCACAGCAGAAAGAACTTTTCGGTCGAGTCATCGCACCATCTTTTCTGCGGCGCACGTGGGCAAAAATTTTGATGTGGATCTCCATCTCGGTTGTTATCATCGCAGCCACATTCGGGTTTCCTTCATATACCAATGACTGCACACCACGATCAACATCTACGTCAAGCACCCTTAACGGGTCTTCTGAACTCTCTACTAGCACTTCATCTGAAACACAAAACTCGTCTACGTCATGCAGACGACGTTTTATGTGGAACAGTGGAGGCGGAGGCGCAGGAAAATAGTTAACGCTGCTAGCTAGAAAGAAGCTTACAAACGTAAGTTTCACACGTACGAAAGGAACTACTTACATGATATTATTTCTTCAAGAAAGAGCCAATTCAGGGCTTGGGTTTGAATCACTTGCTTCTACGATCGTCTACGCTCTTTTAGGCATTAGTATAACGGTCGGCGCTATCGCTGCGCTTAACGTCATTTTCAAACTCGACCTGCATAAAGAACTTGTCGAAGACCAAAACATAGCCTTTGGTGTAGCTATCGGCGGTTTCGCTATTGCAATCGCTATTATTTTGGGAAGCACAATCCTGTCTTAACTAGCACGTTGCATTTAGCTCACTATTTTCTAGTATTTTCTTTGGAAGGCAGCTGTGAAACAGGAACGTCCTGAAGTTGATAGACCCACGCTTTTCGCTGTAGCTCTTGTGATCGCTGTTGGCGGGTTAATTTATGAACTGATTTTAGGCACTGCCGCTTCGTACCTTGTTGGCGATTCGATAACAAGTTTCAGTTTAAGTATCGGCATCACACTTTTTGGTATGGGCCTCGGATCTTTTGCCGCGATTACGTTTCAAAAAAATAGTATACGAAATTTTATTTTAACTGAAATCTGTTTAAGCATTCTTGGTGGCAACGCTGTTGTCCTCCTATTTGCTGCTTTCTCGATGACAGGGCTTTTCTGGTTCACGTTCATAGCGCTGTCGATCGCGATCGGGTTCCTGATCGGCCTTGAAATTCCACTTGTTGTTTCAATGGCCAAAGAATACGGTTCAGAACGCAACGTTACCTTTCTTAGCAAAATTATGGGACTTGACTATATAGGCGCACTTGTTGGTTCCTTGCTCTTTCCCTTTCTCATGTTGCCTACGCTAGGGCTGACTCGCACCGCCTATGCAGTGGCGCTATTTAACTCATCCATAGCGCTTTTTATTTTGTGGCGCGTTAAGCTGCTGCAACGCCAACGAATCTGGCTACTAGGCGCAGCTATACTCGCTTCACTTGGGCTTTTCGTCGGTTTCCGTTACTCGTCAGATTTAGAAGAGTCGCTGAATGCGCGCTCTTTTCAAGACCCTGTTGTCTATTACGAGTTCACGCCTTATCAACGAATAACCTTCACAGCCTATAAAGACGACGTTCGACTATATCTCAACAATCAGCTACAATTTTCTACTATTGACGAAGCTCGCTACCATGAGACACTAGTACATAGCGCTTTGCGTAAAGCCCCATCGATTGAGAACGTTCTTGTTTTGGGCGGTGGTGAAGGTTTGGCTGTCCGTGAGCTTGTGAAATACGATGAGGTGAAAACAATCACTGTGGTCGATATTGACCCTGCGATTACGGACCTTTCAACTGAGCTACAGCTGCTACGTGAAATTAATGATGACGCCATGGCTGATAGTCGTGTCTCTATTGTCAACGACGACGCGTTTATTTTTGCACGAGATGCAACGCAAACTTATGATGTGATCCTTTCAGACTTGGTAGACCCATCAAGCGAGAAAACAGCAAAGTTGTACTCAAAAGAAATGTATAAATCGCTTTCAAACATGTTGGCGCCAGGTGGGGTTTTCACAACGCAATCGTCTTCCACCTTTTTTACGCCATCAGCTTTCTGGATGATAAAAAACTCGGTCGAGGCAGGTTTTGAGACCGAAGCTAGTGGGTTGTTCGTTAACGTGCCTACCTTTGGTGAATGGAGTTTCTTAACCATTGGCGGCAATAGTGTCGACACTCGCTCTCTGCCTAACGACATATCGTATGTCACACCCGAATTTCTTGATGCTGCATCTGCTGCTCCCACCAATTTAGTGAAACATCAACACGATGATATCAATACGCTCTTCTCACCTAAGATACATCTTCGTTATAGTGAAGACATGGACCAGTGGCGTTTCTAGACTGGCCATGACGATTCGTAGCTGAGCCTGATTCTGAAAGTTGGCGACATGGGCAAAAACGAAACTAACGCTGTCCCGACATGGGAAGCCGCAAAATATTATTTAAATAAACATTTTGCTGCTGGCCGCTTTGTCTGGACTATAGCATTAGGCTGGTTTTTCGGAACAATCTTTAACAGAATGGTCCCAGCTCTTTTCATCGCCAAAATTCTCACCAATGTTGGCAATGGTGAAACAAGTTGGGACGCTAACGCATCTTCTTTCCTCTTAGGTGCTGGCAGTGTCTTATTCGGCGAGTTTCTCATCAGATCAGGGCTTTATTACCAATCGATTATCGCTAACAGAGTAGCAAACAATATTTTAGTAGAAGGCCATGCGTTACTTCTCAAAAAATCCTTAGCCTTCCACGCTGATCGGTTTGCAGGCGATTTAACAAGCAAAGTCATCAAGCTAAGCGAACGATCTGTTCTTTTCATTGACAGTTTATACATGGAGATTGCCACATTTCTAGCCATGTTTCTTTTTGCTGTTATCACGCTCGGCACAACGAACGTGGTTGCAATTGTTCTCTACATTCTTGCACTTGTGACCTATAGTCTTCTCGCAGCGCCGCTGGTTACGCGAAGAGTGAAACTTATAGAGAAACGTTCACGCATGAAAAGCCAGCAAACTGGGCTGCTCGTCGACTCGCTTACAAACATTGCTGCCATCAAGTCATTCGCTCGTGACAAAGAAGAAAACGATCATTTCAAAAATCATGTTGAAGCGACAGGGCGCGCAGAACTCCATTCTTGGCTTTATTCGCTTTTCAAGGTTGATCCGCTGACTATTATTTTCTACTCCTCATGATTTTCGGCCCGCTGGCAGCGGTGATTTTTCTTGCAGATGATACAAACGTCGCACAGCTTTTCTTGATGTATACCTATCTAACCTTGCTTGGTTCACGCATATGGAATTTTGCCTTAGTCTGGCGCAACGTTGAAGTCTATTTAGCTGAAGCTGCTGAAGCATTAGAAGCCATATGGGCTGATGTTGATGTGGCCGATATCCCAGACAGCCAACCTCTAGAAGTCACTAAAGGCGAAATTGTTTTCAAGAATGTGGACTTTTCATATCTTCAAGGCGACCCGTTATTCACTACCTTCACCGCTACAATCGAGCCGAAACAAAAAATTGGTTTAGTCGGCCCAAGTGGCGGCGGCAAAACTACTCTTCTCAAACTTCTTTTACGGTTCATGGATACACAAAACGGCGCTATAGAGATAGACGGCCAAAATATCGCTACTGTTGACCAAACAAGTCTGCGCAACACTATCGCATACATCCCACAAGAACCTGTCCTCTTTCACCGAACTATCGCCGAGAATATCCTTTATGGGCAACCAACGCTTACAGAAAAAGCAATGCACCAAGCAGCTAAACAAGCATATGCACATGATTTTATTGTCGACTTACCCAACGGCTATGACACACTTGTAGGCGAACGAGGCATCAAGCTTTCTGGAGGGCAACGACAACGCATCGCTATCGCACGAGCATTCCTTAAACCAGCAAAAATTTTAGTCCTAGACGAAGCGACCAGCGCGCTCGACAGTGAAAGCGAACAACTGATCCAAGACGCACTCGCCCACCTAATAGAAGATAAAACTGTCGTCTCGATCGCTCACCGCCTGTCCACCTTGCAAATAATGGACCGCCTGCTAGTGCTCAGAGAAGGAGAAATCATCGAAGACGGCTCACATACAGACCTACTAGCAGCAAACGGACTCTATACACAATTATGGCAACACCAAAGCGGCGGCTACCTAAAGTGAAACTAGATGGTTGATTCTTAGCCTATTCAGGGTCGTCATTCCCACGAAAGTGGGAATCTCTGCTGGACAAGATCCCCGATTTCTCGGAGATGACCACCCTGGACTTAAGAGAGAACAGTACCGATAGCGCTACCTGTGTTTGTCAGATCTTTACTCATGTAATTTTCTTGACCATGAGGCATTTGCAAACTCCCTATTGGTTCATACTTATGTTTCAGATGGAACTTCGTAGACACCTCATTTATCTGTTCGGTTGAACTCAAAATCACGTCAAACCCTCTATCACGTACATGCTGCTCGATAGCTAACAACAATCGAGAGCCAAGACCTTGTCTTTGGTATTCTGGCAAAACCTTTAGCAGTGAGACAACTGGCGTGTTGCCCCAAATCACCTGATACATCCCATAGCCAGCAATCGCTTGATCCGAGGTTTCAGCAACAAAAAGCCGCCGAGCTTGTATTGTTTCAGCCATAAATTCTTTAGGGTTGTTATAGTCAATAACACTATTGATAGTTTCGATTCCTGACATGTCGCCAGATTTAGCAAGCCGTATGTTTACAGTACACATTATGTTGAAGCTCCTTCTGGATCAATGAATCAGTGGCCGTCTAGCAGCCAGGCAACGCTTCGAAGCGGTAAGCATCTTGGTTTGTTTCCATCCATGTTGTGAGCGCCGCCAAATCTTCTTCATCAGGATTGTTACCTGAATGCATAAGCACAACATCGCCGCCTTCAATTGTCTGTAGCCGCTTCAAAACAAAATCATAGCCTTCACGCCAGTCAATTGTGTCAACATCCCAACGGCCGTCTTTGATCCACTTTTCGTTTGTTAAACCGTTTGCGTCAGCAATATCTTGAACGTCTTTATTAGTCGCGCCAAAAGGCGGACGCCAACACGTCATATCAATCGACGTTACCTCTTTGACTATAAATTGTGTCCGTTGCAACTGGTAGCGAACACCGACGTCACCAATCGTTGTCATATCTGGGTGATCCCAACTATGGTTTGCAATCGCATGACCAGAAGCCACAATTCGTTTAAGCATTGCAGGATCTTTTTCAGTGTATGATCCCGTCACAAAAAATGTTGCTTTAGCATCCCAGCTTTCTAGAGCTTCAAGAAATTCAGGGGTTCGAGGCCCAGGACCGCCGTCGAATGTTAGGTAAACTACTTCTTTAGCTACCTCTCCAGAAGTCGCCTGTTTTTCTGCATTAGAGGCAATAGCGGCAAGCGTTGTCGCCGCCTGCGGCTCTACTGGTTTTACTGCTAGTTCTTTCGCCTGCGGCGACTCTTTCGGCTTAGTTGCAACAAGCGTTGCGGACTGTAATTCGCCTGTTTCTTTTCCGCAAGCACTCGCTAACACAACAGCAAGAGAAACAATGATCGCTACTTTAAGTACCAACTTTTTACTGTGCCGCCGCATTTTTCAAGCCTATCATCAAACAAGAATCTACAAGCATCAGAAAACACCCGAACGAGACCACGCGGGTGCACAACAGGAAATCACCTCGATACGCTAGAATAAATTGCTGGGTCGACTGAAAGTTTTACGCCTATAAAGATGACAAAAACTAGCCAACTTCCCGAACACATATTGGACCACAGCCAAACACTTACAACCGTCGCCACCCAACAAGCGCTTGCTGCTCTAACGAAACAGGCAGAAACTTTTTCTCTTACTGGCAACTTTGGCCATTCAGGCCTTTTCTCGCAACAAGCGCCTACCGCCCAAATGTCGCAATCATTATCTGCCTGGCAAACCGCCGATGAAACTTTTGCTATCGAACAAGCTGAAACTGAAACCAGCGAGCAAAATATCGCTAGCGAGCTAGTCGATGACTCATCCCCATCTTCTGCAACGACAAACGACCTTGGAGAGCAGCACCCTGCAACTGATTCGGTTTCTGACCCCATCGAACAAGACACAGCAGAACCAGACATAGAAACGGCAGACCAAAAATCTGACCAAACAATCGACCTGAAGGACGAAACCAAAACAAGTTTCTTCGCTGGGCGTGAATCGTTACGTTCACAACTAGCGAATAAAGAGAAATACTTCGGCGAGCTACAGCACAGAATCGAAGAACTCACCTCAAACACACATAACGCTCAAGACAAATATGAGCAAGCCAAAGCAGACCCTCGCACATCAACTGAACAACTGATCTTTCTTAAAGATGAAGCCGACCGTTCGCAGAAAGAGCTCGATGATGTCCAAGCTATTTCTTGGACAGTCAGCGGCGAAGTTGAACAAGCAAAATCTTCGCTAGAAGAGTTTGAACGCATTAACCCGCAAGATGATTCACCTTCGCAATCAGTTCAAAATCAAGAAACAGCTCCCGTCTTAGAAGCTACCTCTGAACAGCAACAAGCAGATTCTGCAGAGTTTTTCCCAAACGACACGACTAGTCAAATCTTGCGCAACAAACAACTAGAGCTTGATCAACGTATTCAAGAAGGCGCCGACCTTGAGATAGTTAAAGGGCTAGTCAAAGAAATCGAAAAACTAAAAAATGACGTTGAACAGCGAACACAAGCACGACTTCATGACAAGCTTAAAGAGCTAGCCGCCGAAGAAAAAATCGAACAGGAAACCGAAGTAGAGCAGTCAGAAAACATTGGCGTCACAAACGTTCAGGCAGAAGAAGAGCAGCAAGAGCTAGAGAACGACAACGACGAGTCGCAAGCCAACGAACGAGAGAAGCGAGAACAACAAGAAAAAGATCACCTTAAAGAAAAAACCGAACTCGAAGCAAAACAGAAATCTGAGGAAGCTGAGCGGAAGAAACAGCAAGAAGAGGCTAAAGAAACTGCCCGTAAGGCAGAAGCTGCGTTAGCTGAACAAGAACGGTTACGAGCTAAACAAAAAGAAAACGGCGATGAACCTGACGCATTTGATACGTTAGGTCGCGGCGCACTTTGGGTGGCAACGGTGCCCGCTTTAGCACAAGTAGCGCTATTCACACTTTCTGTCCCAGCAGCTGCCGCCGCTATGATCATGCATGCGGCGCTCACCGCTGATCAGCAAACAAATCAACGCAGACGACGCTGGTGGTAACTCCGACAGAGTATTCTTCAGCCAAGCAAACCAGCAGCTTGTGCAGGCTCTGCGTATGCTTGCGCTAGCGACTGGGTTGTCTCATGCGCGTTTAAACCGCTTGGATTAGGCACGACCCAAAGCAACGCATCTTCAAACAAATCTGCTTGAAGCCCACGCTGTGCTTTCGGCTGTTTAAAAGCGCTGCGATACGCTCCGATACCAGCGATAGCAACAACCTTTGGCTGGTGTTTTGCCACAAACGTCCGCAGCGCCTGGCCACCTTCTTGATACATTGCTGTTGTAAGCTCACTCGCTTTAGCAGTAGCAAACGGCACAACATTTGTAATCCCGATACCTCTAGTAACTAGGTAACGGCGGTCGTCGCCAGTCATCCCATTTGTTCGGTCAATTTCTCGGTCGATAATCTGAGCTTGTTGCAATGCTGGATAGAACCTGTTGCCAGGATGGGCGAAATGGGTTTGCACTGCCGCGGTCCAAAGCCCAGGGTTTATCCCGACAAATAGAAGTTTGACGCCAGGACCAATCAGATCATCAACTTTTGCTCCCTGAAAAGCTTGCAACTCTTGCCTAGTGAATCCCATGCTTACACTCTAAGCCAAGCTAGAAGCAAGCAAGCATATCTTGAGAGCTGTGGGCCACACAAGACAAATCGGAAGTAGTAATTCCGATTTGTACAACAAATGTGAATTAGCACTTCCGATTTGTAATTACTATGCAGATTGAAACCACATTACAAGCTACATTTGCTCTTGGCATGAAGTCGTCGCGCGCACATCCTCTAGCAATTCGCTATAGCCCCCTCAGACATTGATCCAAACAACCACCATCTTCAGACAAGAGAAATCTGCAGTACGAAACTCAAACAGAATAATTATCTCAGTAACTGCGAAGCAAGCGTTGAGTTGATTAGAATCGCTCTTATCGCTTTGAAGGAGTCGTATGCCTGTCCAATCTCAAACCCCTCTTGAACTTATTCACGCTGTCTATGCAACGCTCGATACAAACATTGCAGCACTAAGAACGAAACTGGGACGACCGTTAACGCTAGCAGAAAAGATCCTCGGCAATCACTTAGACAACACAGACACCGACCTTGTTCGTGGTGAGACCTATGTTGATTTTCGCCCCGATCGAGTGGCGATGCAAGACGCCACCGCACAAATGGCGTGGCTACAATTTCAAATAGCTGGCTTATCTGAAGTGGCAGTGCCGACCACAACACATTGCGACCACTTAATTCAAGCGAAAAAGGAAGGCAAACAAGACCTTCTCAAAGCGATCGACACAAACGAAGAAGTCTACGACTTCCTGGCCTCTGTCTCGGCGAAATACGGCGCTGGTTTTTGGATGCCAGGCAGCGGCATAATCCATCAGGTTGTGTTAGAAAACTATGCGTTCCCTGGCGCCATGATAATCGGTACCGACAGCCATACTCCTAATGCTGGCGGCTTAGCTACCGTCGCTATTGGTGTTGGCGGCGCTGACGCTGTTGACGTGATGACAGGGTTTCCTTGGAACGTCAAATGGCCGAAGATGATCGGCGTTGAGCTAACAGGCGAGTTGAGCGGCTGGACATCAGCAAAAGATGTAATTCTAAAAGTGGCTGACATTCTCACCGTCAAAGGAGGCACGGGCGCTATTATCGAATATTTCGGCCCTGGAGCACAAAGCCTCAGCGCTACTGGCAAAGCAACCATTTGCAACATGGGTGCTGAAGTTGGTGCGACCACTTCGCTTTTTGGCTACGACGAAGCAATGGCACGCTATCTCACATCCACTGGGCGAAGCGATGCAGCAGAAGCAGCCAACGCTGTGGCACAGCATTTATGCGCTGACGATGAAGCACATGCCAACCCTGAACAATTTTATGATCGAGTTATTTCAATCGACCTTTCGACGCTAGAGCCACACATTAATGGCCCACACACCCCCGATTTGGCTCGCCCTGTTGCCGCTTTAGGTAAAGAAGCAGCCGTCGAGGGTTGGCCACAAGAAATTAGCGCTGCGCTTATCGGCAGCTGCACAAACTCATCGTATGAAGATATAACCCGTGCCGCTTCAATCGCACGCCAAGCAGCCGCCGCTGGTTTGAAAGCCAAAACGCAGCTACTTATCACCCCCGGGTCTGAACAGGTGCGCGCCACAATCGAACGCGACGGCTTGTTGGCAGATTTCGAGCGCATCGGCGCAACCGTACTAGCAAATGCGTGCGGCCCGTGCATCGGCCAGTGGGATAGAAGCGACGAGCGTGACGCTGGCGAAACAAACACCATTGTCACTTCGTATAACCGTAACTTTCCGAAACGCAACGACGGCGACGCAGCCACATTAGCTTTCGTTACCTCGCCCGAGACTGTGATTGCGTTAGCGCTTGCCGGCACCGTCGCGTTTGACCCAGCAACAGATCAGCTTGTTAACGATGACGGCGAAAAGGTCTCGCTAAACATTCCAGAAGGGATCGAACTGCCAACGCAAGGGTTTGACCAGGGCGAGTCTGGCTTTGTCGCTCCCCCAGCTAACGGTTCGTCTATAGAAGTGAAAGTGTCCCCCACATCGCAGCGGTTGCAGCTTCTCACACCTTTCGAGCCGTGGGATGGCAACGATTTCGCTGACTTACCTGTAGTTGTGAAAGCACATGGCAAGTTCACAACCGATCATATTTCGATGGCCGGCCCGTGGCTTAAATATCGTGGCCATCTCGAAAACATTTCAGGCAACCTCTATATGGGTGCGGTTAATGCGTATCGTGACAATATTGTCGGCGAAGGACTAAATCCGCTGACAGGTCAAGTCGAAGCCTATCCAGCAATCGCGAAACAGATGGGCGAAGCTGGCAAGCCGTGGGCCGTTATTGGCGACGAAAACATGGGCGAAGGTTCATCTCGCGAGCACGCTGCTATGGAGCCACGGTTTCGCAACTGCCGTTTGATTCTTGCACGCTCGTTTGCGCGTATCCACGAAACAAACTTGAAAAAGCAGGGCATCATTCCGCTCACTTTCGCAGACAAAGCCGACTATGACAAGATAGAGGAAACAGATCTACTCGGCACAAAAGGGCTAGCTTCACTGTCCCCTGGCCAACCTGTCACCGTAACAGTCACAAAATCTGACGGCACGTCTTGGGAATTTGCAGGCAACCACACCTTCAGCGAAAATCAAATCGAATGGTTCAAAGCAGGCTCAGCCTTAGCCGTGATCAGCAACAAACTCGG
This sequence comes from Acidimicrobiales bacterium, assembly GCA_020629155.1. Classification (GTDB taxonomy): domain Bacteria; phylum Actinomycetota; class Acidimicrobiia; order Acidimicrobiales; family SZUA-35; genus JAHDDW01. The sequence continues at coordinate 249,796 of JAHDDW010000001.1, forward strand.
CTAGGTCAAGAGCTATTTAGTTTCTTCGACCTGCTACCTATTTGTTGATACAATAACCATAGAAGCCCTAGACATTGAGGTGAAAAGCATGGCAGAACCACATCTATGAACTCCCGCGTTTCTTACCACGAATATCAAAGGTTTGACGCTGACGTTCGCTACGAAGTCATCGATGGGGTTCCATTTGCTATGGCAGCGCCAAGCAGGTCTCACCAACAAATGTCTGGGCAACTGCTTTCTCAGCTTGTTCAACAGCTGAACGGCCAGCCTTGTGAAGCATATGCCGCTCCGTTTGATGTCCTAATTGATAGCGACTCTACTCAACCAGACACGATTGAGAATTCAGAGAATATCGTACAACCTGACCTATTTGTTCTCTGCGATGAAACTAAATCTTTCGAAAAATACTGTGTAGGCGCTCCTGATTTCATTATCGAAATACTTTCACCTTCAACCTCGCTCAGAGATATGAACACAAAACGCAAACTCTATGAAACCTACGGAGTTAAAGAATACTGGATAGTTCACCCCGTTGACCATTGGGTTATGATTAACATTTTGGATGGAAGCGGCACGTTCGAACAGCACGAAGTTCAAGGCCTCACAGGGTCAACGACAATAGCAGCGATCAAAGATCTAACCATTTCCTGGGATTTCTTACCAAACTTTGTTTGACATAAGGGCAAATGTTTAAACTGGGCAACACCAGCAGAATACGTCATACTAACTACAAGGCAGCAACAGCTATATTCAAATCACCAGCGATTTCTTGAGGAAGTCTTGACTTGAGGTTTTCACCTCCCGCGACGATCTTGTGTATACAGGAACAAATATCATCGCAGGAGATCGCCATGAAAACCACACGTAAGCTTAAAACCGCAGCAGTTGCAGCCGCATTAGCCGCTTCAACGTTCGCTTTTTCTTCGACACAAGCAACCGCCAACGGCAGCACCTTTACGTGTGACCCTGGCTTCTATCAGGTGATTTCAGGCCAGCTCGCCGAACTTGACCCTGCAAGCAACGCCTATAAGACAATCGGCCCAGACCATGGGAACTATAACGCCATGGCCTATCGCATCAGCGATGACTACCTCTATGGCATCAGCGGCAAGACGCTCTATCGCATCGACGCTACAGGAGCGCTCACGAACTTGGCGACCCTCAACGTTGTGTCTGGGTCTTACACAGGCGATTTCGACGACGAAGGCTACCTTAACGTTTCACGAGGCGGACGTGACTGGCACAAAATCAACGTCGACACGTTTGAAGAAATAGCAGTTCCAGAATTCAACAATTACACCGCAGTGGCTGACATCACAAACGTTCACGGCGTGTTCTATGGTGTTAGCAGCGACGGAGCGCTCTATTCATATGACCAAACCTCGCTAGAAACCAAAGAAGTTGGCATGGTTGAAGGGCTGCCTGAAACACTCAAGTCATATGGTGCAGCGTGGGCAACTGCTGGCGGAAACCTTTATGTTGGTCGCAATTCTGGTGAAATCTATCAGATCACGGGCTATACCACAAGCCAGCCTAAAGCCACACAGGTTGGTAGCGCTCCTGCAACCAGTTCAAACGACGGCGCTTCTTGCTCACTTGCTGCGCCTCAAGCTGGGCTAGACGATGTTGACGGGCCAGAACCAGAAAGCGAGCCACGCACGCAAGAGTCAAAAGACGCATCACAGAACTATAGCGACAACTATGACGAGATTTCACAAACGTTCACGCCTGCTGAAACACAGCCGCAAGAAGAACCACCGTCACAGCCACCTGCTGACGACGGCGAAACCTATGCATTTGACGATGCTGGGTTAGGCACAGGGCCAAGTTGTGGGCCAGCTGAAGATGTCGATCGACCGTTGCGCGATGCGAATAAAGCAACGGTTGAAGTAGCAGAACCGACAACGATTTTCTCTGCTGGATTCACTGGCAACTCACTCGACATGTTTAAAATCGTCGACGGCAGCTGGGAAGCGAAAGACGGCGAGCTCAACCAGATCGACGACTGCGGCTTTGACTATGCTGTCTTGTTAAAAGGCTACGATGTTTCTGACTATCGTTGGGAAGCGACCTTTAAAAGCACCGCGCTACACAATCAAGGTGGCCTTTTAATTCACCAAGCTTCAACGAAGACACGAAGCGGCGCGATGCTTGTAGACCTTGCCGATGAAGGCAAAACACTACGCTGGGGAGAATACGACGAAAAAGGGTACTACCAATTTATAGGCTCGGTCGACATTGACGCACCAGCGACAGGCCAAGCGGTAAAACTTGGAGTTGAAGTGCACGGCCAAAGCGTGACGATCATGTTTAACGGCGAAAAAGTCGGTGAAGCAACAGCGACACACACAAGTGGCATGGTTGGATTGTCAACAAGCAACGCAGTTATTTCATTCACTGACGCAGAACTCACCGCACTGCCTGCTAATGCGCCTGCTAATGCACCAGCGCAGAAATCATAAAGAGAGTATGACGATGAACACCTCTACACGAACCCTCATTTTACTCACTGCACTAGCACTTGGACTTAGCAGCTGCGCAACGCTCCGAGGAGAAACAGCCGACGCAGCAGATGAAACCCAGCGTGCTCAACAGCTTGCTATGCGAGATGGCGAAGCGAAAACAATCGCAGCTAACGACACTGCACAAGCAGCCGAAGCGTTTAACTTTGCTGGCAAAGAATTATTCTCAGGAGCAACAATTTCAGGGGCCGACCTGCAAGCAAGCGGCCCTGTTATCATGACATTCGTTTCGCCAGATTGTGACATCTCTGTTGAGGAAGGTGCAGAACTAGCAGCGGCTGCTGAGCTTGAAGAAGATATCACCTATGTGTTTGTTCACGGTGAAGGCACAACCGAAACCTATGAAGCATTTGTTGACAAGACAGACTTATTTCAGCAAAACGTCATCCACATCGACGACAGCAATCTAGCGTTAGCAAATCGCTTCAGCATCGATGTGCGCCCAACAATGGTGCTCGGACATGACAACGGAACCGTTTCGGTTTCAACAGGTGGACTGAGCCATAAAGGCATCACCGAAGCTGGTCTTCTCGTGCGAGGGTAGCGCTGGATTAAGACCCATAGCCATCTGAGATGATTGCAAGTAACGAGTATTCAATTCCAGATTCTTAAAGAAAAAATTTCTTTAAGAATCGTGTCGATACATACATTGAAACGGCAGCAGTTGTTGGAGGAACTACACGAACAACTAAAGTTCTGAAGTATGCAAGAAACTGATGAGATACTACCTCATCGTCAACGCCAGAATCTTTACTAGCTCTCATTATACAATCAATTCGAGGGGGCCAGTACGAGCCAGAACTTGAACTACCACCTCTAACATCGGTCATGTATTGAAAGCATATGTCTTCTAGATATCGACCGAACATAAATATCGCTACCAGGTAACAAAACAGACCAACAAAAACACCAATCAGGATAGATATACTTGTTAAAGCTAACTTACGATACAACATCACTAACCTCTCTTTCCAAGAACAAAAGCATCACAGGTCCTCTTGACTTAGAAAAACAAACCTTACGAAATCTACTTAACTGGCTGAGAAAAATTCGAAACAGAAGCCAGCTGATACCCAACGCCACGAACTGTGGCTAAACAATCACGAACTTGCGGAGGAAACTTCTTCCGCAAGTTTGCTATATGCACACTAATTACATGATCGTCGCCGCTCCAATGTTCACCCCAGATGGCTTCCATCAGCTGTGCACGGGTAACAACCTGATCAGCATTTTCGATAAGACAGGCAAGCAGCGTTGTTTCAATTTTTGTAAGTTGAACGTCGGCGCCATCGCTCACCATACGTCTTGTACTCACGTCAACTTGCAACCAGCCTAGATCTATCGCTCCAGCAGCTTTGGGTTTCACACGACGAAGAAGAACCTCAACAGGCACAAGCAGTTCACGACTTTCAAAAGGTTTTGTGACATATGCATCAGCGCCAATACGCAATCCCGCAAATTTACTTTCGTCGTCTTTGCGACCCGTCAACATGAGAACATAAGCATCACTTGCTGACCTTATCTGCCGGCAAATATCCATTCCATCGCTATCAGGCAACCCTAAATCTAGAATCACCAGCTCAGGGTCGTGACGCTTGACAAGTGCAAGGCCTTCGTGACCAGTGGAAGCGAGAGACACCATATATCCATCCGATTCAAGGACTGTACGTATCATCGTTTGATACACCAGAGCATCTTCAACGACAACAATGCGATATTGACCTTTATCACCTCTGTCACCGTTCGCCGCTAACACCATACGTTTTTGATCGGCTCAACGCAAAACAACTTGATAGCCATCTACTTTCGACTGGATACTGACATGAACTGTCACGACGTAGAATGAGCTAGATCTCTTTCATCGACTCGCCCAGTATTGCCACAACACTTTATCCGTTAACACACAGTTCAAAATCGGCTACAGTTCACTAGCAACCTTTGCGAACCATTGCTGATAGAGAGCGTCTTCAAGCTGTTCTATTTCGTCTGCCCAAGTCCGCCAGTCGTCAGACCAGGCAGCTAGGTCAGCTTTCATTTGTGCTAGGTGGTTTTCTTCTTCGGCAATAATACTGCGCACGCTAATAGGGCTATGCATCAGCTCTAGACACGACTGATAGGTGTCATACAACGACGATGCACGCACCTCTATTGCGTAGGTGACCCATAGATAGCTCGCCTCGACAAGGGCTTTACGGTCGGGTTGTGTTCTTTGTTTTATTATACGAGAAATGGCGACGTCGAGTCTATGGAGATAGTGTTTGCTAGCGACTGGCGCCAGAAGATACTGCGGTTCATACGTCGGACAGGCTGCGACATCCAGCTTTTTTATTTGCTTCTTTAGATACCAGGCGTGACGGTGTTCTTCGAAGCAGTGCTGCAAAATCTTTTCATTTGCGTCTAGGAAACGTTGACTTGACGAAATTTTTCTTGCACCAGTGTTTTCAAGCAATGATAATGTGTTGAGCCACCGACAGTGCGACCAATTATCGCCGATCAGATCCAACAGTGCTTGTTTCTCGTCGTTTTGCAACTTGCTCTGTGTTTTTTCCAATATAGCGCTCACGTTGACCCAGTCTAACTTCGCCTAGAACACAGCGGTTTTATTTTCTGACTCTCCCCAACTCAATTAATGAGAGTTATTTGACAGCCCCGGAAACTAAAGAGTCATCGACCTAGGACATTGATCCTAACAACACTAAATCTACAGAATCTCGCCAAATATCTTCAACAATTTTTTCGCTTGGCCGTGAGTCTACGCCAGTTTGTATAGCGTCATCGAATACTTTTTGTTTCTGTTCAGAACCTTCGAGAAACTTCCTTTTCTCCGACGGCTGGGTGTCGACCACTCATTCACTATGCTGGACTAGTGGTTCTTTTTAACTCGCCTGAGCAGTGGCAAGCTTTCGACAAAACCCATATTTGGCATCCTTACACGTCGCTGCGTGACCCACTGCCAACGTATCCTATTGTTCGCACCGAAGGTGTCTATTTAGAGTTAGCGAACGGCAATCGTCTCGTCGACGCGATGAGCTCATGGTGGTCTGCTATCCACGGCTACAACCACCCAGCGCTCGTCGACGCTGCGGCCAAACAACTCAACACAATGCCACATGTTATGTTTGGCGGAATCGCCCATGAACCAGCCGCAGAGCTTTGCGCAAGGCTCATCGATATCACTCCAGCGTCGCTGGACTATGTTTTTCTGGCCGATTCTGGCTCTATCGCTGTTGAAGTTGCCATGAAAATGGCCCTCCAATACTGGTTCTCGCAAGGCGAAACCCAGCGGCGTTTCTTTCTTTCACCACGCGGCGGCTACCACGGCGACACGCTAGATGCAATGTCTGTGAGCGACCCCGAAAACGGTTTACACCACATGTTTGCCTCCGTGCTCCCGAAACAACTTTTTGCCGACAAACCATCAATCGCATTTGACGAACCTTGGCAAGATGAAGCGCTCAACAGTATAAAACAGCAACTAGCCACGCATAGCGATCAGATTGCGGCGGTTATTTTGGAGCCGATCGTACAAGGTGTCGGCGCTATGAACTTTTATCACCCAACCTATTTACAGAAGCTGCGACACCTGTGTGATGAGAATAGCGTGCTGCTCATCTTCGACGAGATAGCGACAGGTTTTGGCCGCACAGGAAAGCTTTTCGCAGCCGAACACAGCAACGTTGAACCCGATATTATGTGCGTCGGCAAGGCGTTAACTGGCGGCATGATGACCCTTGCTGCCACCCTTACAAACCATCAGGTGGCAGACACAATATCTAACGGCCCTATCCCAAACTTTATGCATGGCCCAACCTTTATGGGCAACCCACTAGCGTGTGCATGCGCTAACGCAAGCATCGAACTGCTGATAAATCAAGACTGGCAGAGTGAAGCGAACCGTATCGAAAACAAGCTTCGCCTCGGATTATCACCCCTCTCAGATCATGACGCTGTGAAAGCAGTTCGCACACTAGGCGCTATCGGCGTGGTCGAAATGCGCCATAGTGTTGATGTTGCCAAGGCACAAGCCTTTTTTGTTGACAAAGGCGTCTGGATCCGCCCGTTTGGCACGCTGATCTATGTGATGCCGCCATATATCATCTCAGACGACCAGCTCAACCAGATAAGCGACGCGATCAGCAGGTATGTGCTTCAAACAACCTGCTAGTGGTGTCGTCACTACGTAGCTGACTTAGCTTAACATGCCAGCGTCAGCACGAATAAGCTCTATCCAGGTTCGACCAGGAGTCACTTTAATTGGCTTTGCGTCTGCTGTCGTGATCGTTGCGACATGGGCAAGCGTCGGCCTGGTCCAAATCCCTTCAACCCGTTTTCCGTCGCTAAACACCGTCGCTTTACCTGAGCCTACAAAGATAAACTCTGGCACCGTAGCACCTGACGAATCGACCATACCTGTCGCCATTTCTCTCGCCTCTATCACAACCACATTTGCAGCTGCTACTTGTTCACCTGCTGTCATGTGGCTTGATCCGCCTTGCGTGCGCTTATAGGCACTGCCGTCCCATTGCCAGCCAACACGGTTTGCTCGATAGCTCACCGTCAAAGAATCATCAGCGACACCTTGCGAAGCTTCCCCTGCGCCACGGTAATAGAATTGCGGCGGTGGTGGCCCGCCAGAGGCAGAAGCCCAATGCGGTGCTGTGTCAGTGAAAAGATTAGACGGCGCGCGACGTGAACGGTCACGCCAATACCCAGACGAGGTGCCAGCGTTACGATTTTGCACCGTCGGCTGTTGACGAAGCAGCGTATCAGTTACTGCGTTAGCACCTGAATACATAAGCAGCGGAGAACCGAACCCGTTGATGATGCCGATATCAGTCGTGCGCCCCGAACGGACAGGCCCAACGATCGACGAGGTGCTGTGATACACCGCAGCGAGACGAGTAACACCCCCTTCGACTTCTTCTTCAACAACAATATCAGCTGCGTTTAAACCTGTTTGTGGACGAGCTGGGCGGCTGTTATCTATTTTGACAATAGCTGCTGGACGGTTCGGCACCTGACCAGCAAGACCAGTAAGCGGCAAAATGTTGCTACCCACGCTAGGTGGTGTTGCGATAGCACCAGCTATCACTTCATTACGCCCGATAATACCGAGAAAACCTTTATAGATCGACGTGTCGGCTCCCCCACCGCCACTGCGGGTGACAACAGGTGCCCCGCCGCTACCTGATGTAGTTTTTGATCCTTGTTGCTGTCCTGCTGTTGCGGTTGTTTTCGCGCTTGCTGTGCCCCCAACAGTGCTTCCGACCACCGAGGTTGCCACCTTTTTCTTCGATGTTGTCGATTCTTTCTCGGCGAACGCTAGCTCTTCGGGCTCAGCTGACGTGCTGCTTTGCGCTGTTATAGCTGCGTCTTGTGTTGTGGTGGCGTCTTTATCGCCGCTACCGATGACCGCTACTACGCCGATTGCGAGCAGAAGCACGCCTGGAAGCAGCAACCATTTCTGATCTTTTTTTGCTAACATTTCGATTTTCTTTTCTGTTCAGGGGGCGGTGATTCTTACTGCGTTACTTGCAAAAGGTCTGATGAGGCGTCGATGAGTTGTATCCAGGTGCGTCCTGGTGTGAGCTCTATCACATCACCTTCGCTTGTTGTGAATGTGGCGACGCTTGTTAGCGATGGTTTTGTCCACACACCGTCGATTTGTTTACCTTGTGTGAAGATCGTGGCTTTGCCGCTGCCGACATACACAAACTCTGGCACAGCGCCACCGCTTGCGTCGACCATGCCCGTGTCAACCGATTCGGCTTCTATCACAACAACATTTTCGGCTGCTACTTGTTCGCCGTCTACAAGCGTGTGAGGTGCACCATATTGTGAACGCTGCCATGTTTCGCCGCTCCACGTCCACGTCGGTTTCGATCGATAGCCGATACTAAACTCTTTCGCCTCACTGCCTACACTGGTGCTATCGCCATAAGCGAAATGCGCTGGAGGAGCTTCACCTGTGGCTGATGCCCAATGCGGTGCGGTATCGGTAAACAGGTTCGACGGTGCTTTGCGGTCATCGGCGCGCCAATAGCCAGATGATGTTCCAACGTTACGGTTTTGGAAGTTCGTTTGTTTACGCAAATACAACTCGGTTATATCATTTGCGCCTGAATACAGAAACAGCGGCGTGCCAAATGAACTAGCTAACGCAATGTCGGTGGTTCGTCCAGAGCGGACAGGACCAACAATCGACGAGGTGCTGTGAAATACTGCTGCGAAACGGGTTACTCCCCCTTCGACTTCTTCTTCGATCACTATGTCTGCGGCGTTTAAACCATCGTGTGGTTGTGCTGGTTTGCCGTTATCGATTTTTATTACAGCTGCCGCCCTATCAGGGCTGTCACCTTTTAAACCTGTGAGCGGAAACGTGCCTGGTTCGGTTGCAGGTGGTTCAGCGACGGCATCGACAAGTGCATCGTTCGGGTCAAGTTTGCCGATCTTGCCTTTATAAATGTTGTCTGGGTCAGCTCCTTGGCCGCCTAGAACGGTAGTCACAGGTGGCAGACCGCTGCCGTCTGTCGTAGCCGTTTTCTCACCGTCGCTGCTGACGGCTTGGCTCGTTGAATCATCTGTTTTTTCAACAGCAACGCCGTCTTCTTGTGTCGCTGTTGATGCTTCTTTATCGTCTCCGCCGCTACAAGCGCTGAGCAGAAATATGAGCGATGCCGCACAAACGGCAGATTTTTTGATCATGTGAGTGCCTCCACATGATCTATTCGACCTAGAGGTTCAAATAGTTAGCGCCAAGGCCACAGTCTTTAGCTAGCAAACGTCAATTTCAAACCTTCTAGCAGGCTATGGGAACTAGAAAACCCCTGGTCTGCTATTTTCGTCGTATCCAATGTCAACGTTGTCGATCGAAAAGGAAAATACGATCTAGCTGGTTTTTCTTGAAGTGCTGCTGGGGCTTCCTTCGCTGGGTTCGGCAATCCAGCAGCTTCTGCGACAAGTGCAACCCATTGTGACAAACCAACTTTTTCTTCACCCGCAATATTATAGAACCCAGGCGTTATGGCCGATTGCAAACTCTGCATTATTGCCTGCACTAGGTCAGCGACATGCAAAAATTGAATCAACACTGTTTCGCTAGCTGGCGGCACAAACACAGGAAGACCAGCCTCGATTTGTGACCATATGAAATTAGCACGGTCTTGGCTATCATTTGGCCCATATAGGTATGGCGGTTGATAGATTGTTGTGCAAAAACCGTGACGATTTAACTCATCGAGCAAAAACGATCTACCTCTGATTTATCTACTCCGTAGTCTCCCCAAACACTCGCGCCGCCGATCGGGTCTGATTCTTTTGCCATCTGACAGTGCAGGTAGACAGAAGCAGAACTGATATGAATTAGATGGCCAGCAAACTGGGGCAGCTGCGCCAACAAAACCTGAGTATGACGCAAACACACGCTAGAGGTATCAATAACAGCTTCAAATTCTGAACCGTCGTATCGTTCCAGCGCTTGCTGCATAGCCGCAGCATCGTCTCTGTCTGCTTGAAGAGACACTACGGCACTATCACTTTTTGATTTTCCACGATTAAGAACCGTGACGCAATGGTCGTCTGCAAGTAAACGAGGCACAAGATGTGACCCTATAAAACCTGTACCGCCAAGAACTAGAATCTGCATATATATTTCCCCTCACATGTTTGCAGGATTCAGGTCTACAGCACCCTCATTTTTGAGGTTTTCTTTATTTTGGAAGTGGCTTAGCACAACGCTTACACCTAGATAAACGACTGCGGCGAGAGCGACAAGCGAAAGCATCGAAACAGTTTGTTTTGTCTCAGGCCGTTGAGATGATTCCCAACCAATCTTGTGAAAAATACAAAACACGGTGGCGACACTTAACGTAGTTAGCCATGACCATTTACGCAAAACGGGTACAAAAACTAGCCAGAGCCAATCATGTGAATAGCCATGACCTGAAAAAAAGGTGATCATTGCGAGCGACCACAACGCCAGCGCATAAGGATCAGCGTGTCGCAGTAGCCAACTGGCAACCACGACGACAACAAAAGCAGCAAGCAAAAAGTACAGGTCAGTCGAATCAGGCAACTTGTTTGTGGCACTTATCGTGCTGAACGTCATGTCATCTAACGGGTTCACTTGGATGTCTAGCTGCTCAAGCCACGATGACCAATAAGAGAAAGGGAAAAGCACGAGCGTAACAAACAGTAATGTTCCTAAGGGAACACCGACACGAAGCGCCGTTTTTAGCGGCTGTCGCCACAACTCTGAGATGCCACTCGCTAACGAAATATGCGGTTTGAACGACAACATGGCAATCGGAAGGCCAACAAAATTTTTGCCATACAACACAAAACGCAACCCTACTAAACCGGCGATAAGAAAACCTACTTGGCCAAACCGAAACGTCGATATACCTGGTGTTGTGGAGAAGAAATATGTTGCTGCAACAAGGAACGCCACATAGTTTATATTGGAAGATTTGCGACTTAACCACAGCAAAGAACCATAAGTGCCCAGCATTCCAATGATGTTCATGGCCATAGCTGAAGGGCCAAACAATTTGATCTGCGCCAGCCATGTTGGCGGGTTAAAAAGATACATACAGCTTCGATTTTCGTTCACGCAGCTGTCTGCTCTGCCGATCCAATGCGAACCGCCATAGTCTTGATAATTCACACCTATTTCTCGGAAAAGGGCTTGCTCGTCATAAGGGTCGAGGCCTTGATCAGCCAGCACATCAGAGGCACGCCATATTTGGAAATCGAATGGTTGAAAGTCACTATTCCAGTCGATTTGTACCCCGTCGTCAAAGGAAATACTCATTTTCCAACGGACATAGAACAAGATACTACCAAACACGGCAGCCAGCGCTACCCGACCCCACATGCTGTTCAGCGGTTTCAGGTATCGGTTCAGCTCATTATCAATCGGTTCAAATGCTTCTTGCAGTTGTCGATTTGTTTCTTCAAAAAAAACTTTAGCTCGTAACAAGCTATCTAGTGTAAACCGCAAGAAACGCTTTGCATTGACACTTCTGCTTGCTTCACTCTATTTAAATATAAGCCGATAGTGCTAGAGTGCAGGCAACGACGAGACAGAAAAATAGCTTGAAGAACCAAAGCGGTTTGACGGTTCGCAAAGTTCGTTTCGACGCATCTGACGTTAACCCACGTTGGACCGACCCTATTGAATTTTCTTGGACGGCAAATGCTATCTCGTTAATGATGCCCTATGTCGAACCTTTCTTTGTGGACACTATTTCAGAAGTTCTGCCATCGCTTCCTGCACATAGCCACGATGAGGTACGCAAATACATGACGCAAGAAGCGAACCATCATGCCCAACATAGACGTTTTAATCAGTTCCTGACTAGTCATTACGGGTCACTTCGTATTGTTGAGCGGCAGCTTGGGTGGCTTTTTGGTTGTATGCGTAACAGGAAAATGCCGTTTCGTGTGGCGTTCACCGCTGCTTCAGAAACAATTGCCTATGCCATTGCCAGGTGGGCGGCGAAATATCACCGAGCTGTGCTTAGCGGAGGCGATCAACAGGTAGCCCATCTGTTTCTATGGCATCTTGCCGAAGAAGTAGAACATAAGAATGTGGCGTTTGATATTCAAGAACAACTTGCCGTTACGTGGTTTAAAAAACTGCAAGGGGTGCTAGCAGCAACCGCTGTGGTTATGTATTTTACACTTTGCGCCACAGTATGCATGGCGATTGCCGATAAGCGATGGTACAACGCAGTTTCGTGGTTCAGACTAGCAAAGTGGTCGGTTAGTTTCGCTTTTGAGTTGCTACCGCTCTCTGTTCTATCGCTAGGCCGCAGCTATTCGCCACGACAACTTGTCGACCCTCTCTTCTACCAAAACTGGCTCAAAGAAAATACCTAAAACGATCTGTCTTTTCAAACAAATGTGAGGTAGGTTGAGCGATGCTCTATAGCTTCTCAACTGATTTGTTAGAAATTCAGCTAGATTTTAGCTATGGGGCGTAAACGTAAGAAGGCAGCGAAGCGGCCAGATCCTTCTGATAGTGAGGATACCGAGACCCGCTTTATCCAGCCGTACCAAGCAACCAAAACCTATATCTGCCCTGGCTGCAATCAAGATATCCAACCAGGTGTTGGACATATCGTTGCTGTGCCTAAAGCGTTACCAGAGTTGCGCCGCCATTGGCATCGCGGATGCTGGGTGAACCGAAAAAATCGCTATTAGACCAATGTCTTTTATACAATACAGTTTAGAGATACTCGCGATAGCTATCCATTAGGAGAGAAATCAACCTATGCTTGCAAAATTTAGTGCTTTAGCACTTCGTCTACTCCGCTGGCACCCTGTGGGCACGCCCGCACCTGACGCACGTGCTGTTTTGATCGCAGCTCCACATACAAGCAACTGGGATTTTCTCTATTTTATTTTAACGGCTTGGAGCCTCAAACTCCCCATTCGCTGGGCTGCGAAAGATTCAGCTTTTGTGCCGTTGATCGGCCGTCTCATGAAAGCTATAGGAGGTATACCTATCAACCGCGAAGCTCCTGGCGGCACCGTCGATCAGCTCGCCAATATTTTTGCTGAAGGCGAACCAATTGTCTTATTGATAGCGCCAGAAGGCACACGGTCGCAGCGTCCATACTGGAAAAGCGGCTTTTACAGAGTCGCGCAGCAAGCGAACGTCCCTGTAGCCTTTGGGTTCATGGATTACGCCAAAAAAGAAGTAGGGATGAAACCTGGCTTCCTGTTAACTGGCGACGTTAAAGCAGACATGGACCGTATTCGAGAGTTTTATAAAAACATTACAGCAAAACACCCAGATGAATTCGGCCCAGTTCTACTTCGTTCAGAAAAATCTAGCTAGCGGCTACCCGTTCACATAAGCTCGCCCGATGAAGAAAGCCATCAAGGCAGACAAGCAGCTGAGAAAAAGAATCGACGCCAATATTTTGCTCGACTTCGGGTTGTCACCTCTAGCAAACCATGCCGCACCAAGGAACCCACCCAGAGGCAGCAACCCTCCTATATAGTGGATATAAAGCTGCACAATTCCTTGACCTTGGTCAAGAAGTTTAATCCCAAGCAGAAGCTGCCATATCAACGCTACCTGGGCTACCCCTAACGAAACCTTCGCAATTGTATCTATCGGCTTCTTTCCCAAAGCGCATCGGGCTACAAGACCAACTGCTGTGACCATCGCAACGATAACAACAACTCCGCTGACAAGATGGACTGACGAGTCAATAATAAAATTATCGATTTTGCCGTCGCCAATAGTTGATTGCGCTAAAGCACCAGATGCTAAGGCCATAACTTCCTCCAGGTTGAACTTTAACGCTACAGTCGCCTTACTAAAGACACCACTAGCAACAAATCAAAACCCTCTGAATGCTCCTAGATGGTTTATTCCAAGGTGTTTGTGTATTCTAGGTTATTCAAGATGTAGTAAAAACAACTTTTGTCGATTTCCTCACACCCCGATCCTCTCATCCCCATTCGATCCCGTCATCCCCAACTCGATTGGGGATCTCCTTGGCCAGATTCCCAGTCGTAGCTGAGAATGACATGAACGCAACTCGAACTCGTCATCCCCAACTTGATTGGGGATCTCCTTGGCCAGATTCCCAGTCGTAGCTGAGAATGACATGAACGCAACTCGAACTCGTCATCCCCAACTTGATTGGGGATCTCCTTGGCCAGATTCCCAGTCGTAGCTGGGAATGACGTGACTAACTGGGCAAGACGTGGACGCAGCTGGAAATGACGTGGTCCGACTCGCTACAGGTTGCTCTTGAAATCAAGATCGGCGCTTCATTAGTAGTTCTAGATCAAAGCTAAAAACAAATGTAGACCCTTGCATTAGCGAGGGTCTACATTTTTACTTTTTCTTCGCTGCGCCCCAGTTGTGACTGGAGCGACTAGTAATACTTACTTCGAGTTACGGCCTCGACCTCGGCCACGACCGCCGCCATTTCGACCACGGTTGTTATTACCGCGTCGACGGTTATTGTCGTTGTAGATCGGAGCACCTTCTGGACCCAACTCTCCGAAACCTTCAACTTCAAAGCCTTCTTCAAAAGACATAGAAGCGCCATCATTATCGTCTGCTGTGTCTTTCGACTTTGCATCAGATCGCGGCTTGGAATCAGATCGTGGCTTGGAGCCTGACTTAGCGCTAGATGAACTATCGTTTGAAGATTTCGCTTCTTCATAGTCGGTATCATCACCAGCAAGTTTCAAAGAAATTTTGCCGTTAGGGTCAACATCTTCAACCTGCACTTCAATTGCTTGACCAAGTTCAAGCACGTCTTCAACACGGTCAATTCTTTTACCTTGACCAATCTTAGAGATATGCAACAAACCGTCACGACCAGGCAGGATAGAAACAAACGCACCAAACTTGGTGATGTTCACAACCTTGCCGTCATAGTTTGCACCAACTTCAGCAGTTGGTGGGTCAAGAATCAATTCGATCTGACGAGTCGCTTCGTCAACAACTTCTTTATCAGTCGCAGCCACAGAAACAGTACCGACGACACCGTCGTCGTCAACGCTGATGTCAGCGCCTGTTTCTTCCTGAATAGCGTTGATAACTTTGCCTTTTGGTCCGATAACATCACCGATCTTGTCGATAGGGATCTCGAAGCTAACAATTTTCGGAGCCCCTGATCGTACATCTTCACGCGGAGCAGCTATTGCAGCTGCCATCACGTCAAGAATCTTCATACGAGCTTCTTTGGCCTGCTGTAATGCTTGTGAAAGCACCTCAGACGGAATGCCAGCAATTTTTGTGTCTAGTTGCAACGCTGTGATGAAATCTGACGTACCAGCAACTTTAAAGTCCATGTCGCCGAACGCATCTTCAGCGCCCAAAATATCAGTCAACGTAGTGTACTTGCCTTCTGCAAAGATAAGACCCATCGCAATACCCGCAACAGGCGCTTTGATAGGTACACCTGCGTCCATAAGAGACAAGGTAGAGCCACAAACAGAAGCCATCGAAGATGATCCGTTAGAAGCCATAACTTCAGAAACAAGACGTAGCGTGTACGGCCACTCTTCTAGGGTTGGGATAACAGGCACCAACGCACGTTCTGCAAGAAGACCGTGACCGATTTCTCGGCGCTTCGGACCACGCATAAACCCAACTTCACCGACACAAAATGGTGGGAAGTTGTAGTGATGCATATAGCGCTTTTTGCCAACAGGATCGATACCGTCAATCAACTGATCCATACGCTTCATACCAAGGGTTGTAACGTTAAGCACCTGTGTTTCACCACGCTGGAAGATACCAGAGCCATGCACACGAGGAAGCACGCCAACTTCTGAAGATAACGCACGAATATCGCTGGTTCCTCGACCATCGATACGCTTGCCTGTCTCAACAATGCTTTTGCGAACAGCTTTTTTCGATAACGCTCTGAAAGCTGCATGCAGCTGCTTTTTTGCATCCTCATCATCGCCAGCAATCGAGTCGACAACCTCATTGCTCAAAGCAGACTCGGCAGCGCCTCGTTCAGCTTTGTCAGCAATTGTCATGACTTCAGCAATTTTAGACTCAGCAGCAGCGGCAACAGCAGCTAGCTGCTCGTCGCTATAATCTTTCTGCGCGTCGAATTCCATAAATGTTTTACGACCACCAGCAGCTTCAACAAGTGCAAGCTGCACAGCAATAGCTTCTTTGATGTATTGCTCAGACTCTTCCAGCGCTTTTGCTAGCGAATCTTCGTCAACCTTAGGAGCGCCACCTTCATAGTTATTCCAAGCAGTTTCGGTACCGCCTGCTTCTACCATCATCACAGCAACGCTGCCGTCGTCAAGCTGACGACCAGCAACAACAATTTCGAACGAAGACGCAGCGCCTTCTTCATAGGTTGGATGTGGAATCCAGTCACCTTCGTCGGTGTAAGCGAGACGTACAGCGCCGATAGGGCCGTTGAACGGAATGTTAGAAACCATCAAAGCCGCAGAAGCAGCGTTGATAGCTAACACATCATGTGGGTGTTTCTGATCAGCGGAAACAACTGTTATTACAACCTGGGTTTCGTTGCGGTAACCATCAGCAAATGATGGACGCAATGGCCTGTCAATTAGGCGTGCGGTTAGTGTCGCTTTATCCGATGCTCTTCCTTCACGACGAAGGAACGAACCTGGAATTTTGCCTGCAGCATAGAAACGTTCTTCGACGTCAACGGTTAGAGGGAAAAAATCCACGCCGTCACGGACGCTTCTTGCAGCTGTTGCTGTGGCGAGAACTGTGGTTTCACCTAGTGTTGCGGTGACTGAGCCACCAGCTTGTCTGGCGTATCTGCCTGCTTCTAATGTTAATTCTGGACCGTCACCATTGGTGACAGAACCTGAAACGGAAAAAATATCCGTCATATGGGGAATCTCCTTATATTTTCTAGTTACATACGTTGGCACAAGCGACGTTCGCTTGCAAACAGTCAGATCCCAGATTTGAACCAATCAGCATCGACAAGATCATGACTGATCGAGATTCGACGGATTAACTTAAAACTGGCAACTGACCAACTGTAGACGCATAGTTTATGCGCACACTAAGAATAGCGCCTCGAAACAAGTACCAGACGCATATAAGGAGGGAATCTCAAAGTCAACATCTTTTCATTAGACGTCAATTCGGTATCTCTGCCCCACTTAAGATACTAATACGCTGTTTCAGCGAATTTTATTTCAAACAATTCAGCAGAGAAACATTAAAAAGAAGTATGAAAAAACTTGACAGCTATCTAGCCAATCAAGCAGATATTAACGGCGTAGGCCAAGTTCTTTGATTAAAGAACGATAGCGCTCAACATCAATATTTTTTAGATAGTCAAGCATACGACGACGGCGACCCACCAACATGAGCAGACCACGGCGTGTATGGTGGTCTTTTTTGTGGCTTTTAAGATGCTCAGTAAGATGATTAATACGATCAGTTGCTAACGCAATCTGAACCTCTGGAGAACCAGTATCGCCCTCAGATTTTGCAAATTTAGCAATTGTTTCAGCCTTTGAAGGCAAGTTAGCAGCAAGTTTACTCATCGGTTTGTTCTCCTGAACATAACAGTTTGGGACCTTAAGCCCTGCCACCAACAACTATTTGAAGCAAGCAGCTGTATAAGGCTAGCAAATTTTTTGCCGACTACGACACTCAAAACGATAATTACGCTTTACCCTTATCACTATGACAGGCGTGGGAAAACAAGTAATGGCATTGTTTGCCGCAGCATCATTTGTTTGCGCAAGCTGTGGCAGTGGCAACGAATTAACCTCGGGAACACTCGAAGAACAAGCTAGCGACACCACAACGACCGATCCCAACGACAGCGACGCCTCCTGGCGCAATAACCCTTTAGCACAACACATTTTAGAGCCAACCACTTTTGGACAAGCTGCCGCATTTGTTGAGGTAAATGAGTTTAAAGCATCACAGCCTGGAGAGGCACTTCCCGAACTTGAAGAATGCGACGTAGAACCTCTCGGCTCTTTCAAAGGCATTGAAGCTATTATTAGAGCCGACGAAAGCGACATTTTACTACAAGTCCGAACTGCTTCGAAAGAAGAGATCGAAGGCTTTTTCATCTCGTCTGAAAAGATTCAGAAATGCAGACTTTCTGACCAAACAACCCAACCAGAAACACCAGTTGAGGTAAAAGGTGCCGACAGGATGTTTCAAACAACCATCTCACAAGAAGACTCTGGCAACAGTGTCTTAAGCGAAACTGTCGCCGCACAATTCGACGACAAGCTAATTATTTTGACTCGCACAAGCCCAAGCGAAACAGCAAATCTGCAGGAACTCGCCAACTGGGTCGCAACAACCAGCAAAAGCTAGCCGATTCGAAAATATGACACTGGTGAAACCAGGATAGAAAAGGTATTTCTGTGGCTTAGAAAACAGATTAAACGCTAGGCCTAGAACCCTTATCGGATAGGACTTTAGCGGTTGTTCCTACAAACGATTTGAACTTTCTGGCAGGGTACCAAGCGTCTGTGTTTTGAATCTGAATAGCAAAGCAATCGCTCCAGCTACTTTTGGAAAGTCTTTAAACCTGACGATTATATCAGCAGACGTTTTAACGTTTAAGTCCATTCCCTTTGGCTTCCAAATTTCATCTTTTTTACTGACATGGGCTGTTAGTAGGTACACTTTGTTTTTTTCAAAGACGTCCTTCACGACCATATCGTTTTTCTCTTCTAAAGGCTTTGGATACTTCCGCAGAGCAGTCAGAATTGGATGATCTTTTCCATGCTCTTCTTCCCAGGAGAGAAGATCTTCTATTTTCATACCTTTTAAAGCGTGGATTGCCTCATCAGCTTTAGAATCTCCTGGATAGAAAAGACAAATTTCCCTGCCAGGGTACTTTTCCAATGCAAAACCTATCAAGCTGAGCATTGCAGTTCCTTTGTTGTACTCTGGGCCAAACATTGAATATTCCAGAACATCGTCACCCTGGTGAAAGTGGACTGCCTCATACCCATCTTGCTCGACCCAGACTTCGCCTGCTGCCACTAAAGAAGATTTCAATTCCTCTATTTGATCGTTATCTAGGCCTTTTGTGCTTATTGTCCAGTTCCCAGATTTATGTTCGAAGAATTGACCATGATCTACGCCAAGAGCATCCTCGGCAGCTTCATCAAGATGATCACAAAATTTCTCTGCATTATCCTTTACATATTTAGATAGATCATCGGGCAGAAGTTCCAGTCCTTCTACATCCGATTCGGTGCCGTGAACCCCTATCATCAGATTCAGCAGGTGACTTAGGCCTGAACGCTCAAAGGTCCCTTTCCCAGACTCAACTGCTCGACCAGTAAGAAAACCAACGAACTCTGAAACGGCAGCTGTTGCTTTAAATGCTATGGCTTGCGTTCCGCTTATGACAGTATCGTCAGGAGTTCCAACATAGGGGCAGAGGACACCGTCTATATCCCATATAGATATAAGCACTGGGTTTTTCAGATTCGACCCTTGATAAAAACGAAACACGTCCCTACACGCATCCGCAAAACTCTGAATATTGTCTTTTACAACCCTCGACTCCATTGAACTACCTCAACGATTTGTGTGCTTTTCAATATGCAGAACTTGCCAAATAGAGTTCTTAGCAAGCCTTGTATAATAATCAACAATAATAACTAAATCTTCAACACACATATCAAAGGAACACATAGTGAACGTTCAACAAGTTCAAGAGAGAGAAAAAATACCTGAATTGCTACAAAGTTTTTTTGATGCAGAAATAGGCGCTGATGGCGAAACTGTTTTTATCTTTGACATGGACGGATGTTTATGCGCACTCGGCGATGATCCACTTGTCACGATTGTGCAACCAGAAATACTCAACTTCCTTACGAAGCTTGCCGAACTTGAAAACGTTTCCGTCAATATTTCGACTGGCCGGGATATTATTGCCGCCGTTTATTTACTTTCAGGTGTAGAAATTCCATTAGGTCAGTCTTGGGATCAACTTGAACCCAAAGCAAAAGAACTAGCGAAAGGTCTTGAAGCTAGAGGAATCTACGTTCAAGGTGGTCACGGCGCACAAGGAATGGAGATTCTACTCAACCCGAATAGATCCGCCCGTGAAATGCTTGAGCTTACGGATCAAGAGAAAAGTGATTTAGATCGGGTCGCAGAGCTAAAAAAAGTTCTTAACAAAGAATTTGGAGAAACCTTTGGCGAAGACAAAGTCACAAGCCAATGCGAACATGCTAAACGCATTACAGAAAATGGAATTGAACCTCTTTCCAAAGAGGACGAACAAAAATTTAATACTATCGTTAGTAACTTCAAACAGGATTTTCCCGATTCTATAGTTGTTAAAGAAGATCCAGGACAATTTGAATTTGTTGTTAGGAAAGGCACCTCAAAGGCACAAGCTGTCGACGCCATCAGAAAGCGACTACAAGGACTCGGGAAAACCATCCAAACAGCTATTGCAATAGGAGATGCGAAGACAGACAAGGATACCTTCGACAGGCTGAGCAAACTAGCCCCACTAGCCGGTTTTGGTTTCTTTACTGTTAAGTGCAATAACGATACCTACTATCTAAATCGGGGAAAGGTTACTCCTGCTCTTGAGGCGAATATGGAAATCCGACAGGAAGATATAGATCGTCTACTATCTACTTGTTTACAGCTACTCAGCCCAAAACCTGAAGGGAAAACTATGATTTCTTCGCCCGAGAATACTACCACGACAGACGGAAGTGTTGCGACTCCAGGACTAACCGCCCTAAATTCTAATCAAGGTCCGAATGTGACACGTTAGCAATAGCTTCAGGTACATCTTTCAGCGAGGCGACTTCCCCTTGGCCTGATTTGTTGAAATGAATGGCTGCTACGCCTACACTCTTTGCTGCTTCGATGTCATCATGGAGCGAGTCGCCGACCATCACAACCGATTTTGCTGGCTTTTGTATAGCGTTCAGCAATATTTTGAACGCCTGTGGGTCTGGTTTAAAAACTCCTACCGCTTCGCCAATTTGAATATAGTGAAACCAGCGAGCCAGTTTCAAACGGTCGATTTTGCGTTGCTGCCCATCAACAGGACCATTTGTCAGCAAATGACATCGCAGCCCCATCGAATGTAATTCTTGCAGGCATTCTGCTGCCCCGTCTATAAGGCCGATGTTGTCGTTTACCTCAAACATGAACGTTGTATTCATCGCTTCCACTTTGGTTTCGTCGTTCTTTTCGTCAGGCAAAAGCATCGCGAAACGTTGATGGCGATACTCGTCTCTATTAATTTTGCCAGCAGCAAACGATACATAGAGATCAGCTTCGCGGCTCTCCCAGGCGGCAAGAGCATGCTGGTGGATGCTTTCAGGAAGTAATCCTAGAGCAGCTTTGAGACCTCTCCTCTTAGCCATTTGAAAGTCACAAAGCGTATCGTCCAAATCAAAAACCACGTCGGTAATCACAGCACGAACCTAGCAGCACAGCGACTTGCGGAACAACTGCCACAAAGATAGTCTGCATTTATGCTTGTTCCGCTCCGCTCAGCTTTTTACATTTTTGTCTGCCTAACACTCGTTAGCGCAGGTTGCAGCTCTTCAAAAACATCGGGAGCTGGCTCTACGCAGGCGACAGCACAAGCATCTGATCAATCACCAGACTCTGATGATTCGCCAGCCCTGGAAGCTTCTGCGCAGGAAGCTCTTGAATCGTTTATTTCAACAAGAAATGGTGGCGCTGTTGTGCGTCTTCGTCGCGATAATGAATCATTCGCAGCTGCGACAGGAGACGCAAACAACAACGGTGATAAGCTGACTGTTGACCAACAGTTCTATGTTGGCAGCATTTCAAAAACTTTTATAGCAACCACAGTGCTGCAACTTGTTGATGAAGGCACTATTGACCTTGACGAGCAACTAGAGGCCTATCTACCCGACACGAAAATAGGCGGCTCGGCCACTATCCGCCAGCTGTTATCTCATGAAAGCGGCATCGAAAGCTATACCGATGTGCCTACCTTTTTCACCGATGCGCTCAAAGATAGACAGAAGCGCTTCACACAAGACGAAATTTTATCCTATGTTGAAGAATCTGCCGAGGCACCGACAGACCCAGGATTTGCCTACTCCAACACAAATTATATTTTGCTCGGCCAGTTATTGGAAGAAGTCGAAGGGGCAGATATAAACACCATACTTGCAAAGAAAATCACGCAGCCGCTAGTAACGTCGCAAACGTTTTTTGCTACCGCAGATACAACGTCTGCTGATATAGCAGCTGGATGGTCTCTGCTCGGGCCACTTCGAGGCGACCCAAACGCTGAATATGCTTCAGTTGAATCTTCCGCTTGGACAGCAGGTGCACTTGTCTCAACGACACAAGACCTAGCAACTTTCGCCGAAGCCTTATTCGACGGCAGGCTTCTCTCCCCCGAACAGCTCGACGAAATGACCACCACAGGCAAAGGCGATAACGGTTTAGGCATTTTCATCATCGACCTCTCCCCTACACAACAAGTCTTCAGCCACAGCGGTGCTATCCCTGGTTATAGCTCAACAATGGCGTATAACCCAGACAACGGTGACTATATTATCGTGATAACAAACAACGATTTCCTTATTGCTGACGAGCTAGCCTCAACGATCGCCGAACAATGGTAACCTCACCATCTACCTTGAGTAGCGAAGTGCAATTGCAATCAAGCTGGCAACGGTACAGCTTTTTTTTGCGCAACTCCTAACGCTATTGCAAGCTGCTCAGCGCTAACTGTTTCAAAGAGTGCTTCCTGGTCTAGCATCCAGCCCAGATCCGTCCGCCGTTCAAGGAAATCTTCGAGCGACGTGATCATATCGTTGTCTCGAAAAACGGGAAGCTCGGCCCAGATTATCGAACACTCTGGGTGGATAGGTGCGATAAGTTCAGGGTTTTCTTCCAAAAGCCCAACCACTTTAAACGCTTTCGACCAATGTCTATTCCAAATGATTTCTGCCAACGTCCTCTGTCCAGGCTCCCCTGTAGGCACACTATTTAAACCAACTTCGGCCGCCACCTCAAAGAAATAATCACGCTGTGCTGGAAGCGGCTCACCGAAATAGGTACCGCGAGACGGTTTCATAGTGACCCCGAGTTGCCCTACCAGCTTGGCCACACGCTGCGAAAAAGGTATAAATGATGAAGCTTCGCCTCCTCTGTAGCGGATCAGTTTTTCTTGCACTTCGACATCTAGTGTTTCTTTCGCCTGCAAATCATTCATCGTCGGGTGATTTGTTGCTTGACAACCAAATTCTCTGACATCTACCCGACTTCGCAACACCATGTCTTCATTGAGTCCATCTTCACAACGGAACCGCTTACTAATCGCCGCCAAAACCGATTTAATCTGTGAAGATTCACTTTCTGCTACAAGTTTTTGGTCCGCGATTTCGCTGCTAGTGACCATCGTCATCGATCGGTACGGCCCAACAACAAGGCTCCGGTTCTCGTTGCCACAGTCAACAACGTTTTCGACAGGCAAAACTTTGCGCTCGAAGAGCAGCGTAATGGAACGGACCGGTTTCATCGCGACTTCCAACAAGTCGAAAGTTTCTTGTGCTTCGTCGCCCGCTACCGAGCTTTCCACAGGTTTCCTACAGTCTTGATTTTCGATGACAACGTTAGCGCTCAGTAAATACTGTTTCTGCGTCAACTCATCTACCAACGTGATCTCCCACGGCTTGCCTTTACGATGAGCTGTTTTGACAACAGACATATAGTTACAAGCCGCCGAAGCGTTCGACAAAGAACGACTAATAAGGTTGACACCGTAATGCTGTTCGGTATCGAGAAAAGATAGCCTGCTATATTCAACGCCCGTCTCAACATTGTCAGCTAGCAGCGCAGGTTCTGCTTCCGCTATCGATTTGCTGCCCATCACTACAGGCCTATCGGAAACAAACTTACTCGCGCCCCATTGAAGAAGAGACTCACCGACAAGGCGAGTCCGTTTCTTCTCATTTGTCATTGCAATATAGTTCATGGCAGCAAAACCTGACGGGTTTGACTTCAGCAGTTTTGCTTTTGTTGTTGCGACATCTTGTGTGTGCTGCAACGTTCTAACTCCAACGTCACCGATAGTTGCGCCTACTAAACCAGGCACAGCCAGCCCTGGCGATGCCATAAAATCGTTAGGACTAACCAAAGCGACAGGCAAGCCTCTAGCGGCAAGCGAAGCAAAAATAGCAGCCTCTTTTATGCTGTCCCCGATAATGAGAACGTCAAAAGATCCGCCATCTAAAAGCTCTATATTTTTATTTCGTAATGTATCTTGTTCCACTCGAACGAAAATAGGACACCCATAAAGCAGAACGGTCGATGAAGGTAATTCTGACCATCATTGATTCAGGAATCAGAAGCCATGAACTTCTGATGCGGTGAACCGCAATGTAGTTTGCTTGTTAGACTAGTAACATGGCAACAGCATTTAGCAACCTTTTCTGCAAACACGTTGTTTTGGCAACAGAACAACAGCGCAATATAGGAGACCAGATGGACTTGGCTGCCTCGAATGGAGGCGACCTCTTTGATGGCTATATCGACCTCGGTGAAACAAAAATCAGTGCAAAACTTCTTGGAACAGTTAACCCAGCAAATGATACGTGGTTATGGGCGTGGGCGAACCCTCAAGCTGGCTTGCCTGAAACGATCCTGGCTCCATCATTAGCGCTCAAGAATCTTGGCAATACCGAAGAAATCGAACTACTCACTGACCCAGGATGCCCAAACGGCACGGCGATGGGCCATCAGTTTTCTGCAATTGCCGTTGGATCGTTAGGAGCAAAAGGATACGTGGAGTTTCCTCTCGGAGGCCCGAATGGGTTTCTGCTTATCGACGATGACCGCATCCCAGATAATGATTCGCCAGCTTTGCTGAAAGCAATGATGAACATCCCTGCAGCAGTACAGAGCTATCCCGTTCAAGATCATCGCGCTGCTGTGCTTGGCTACGCTCACCATTTAGATCTTCTAGCCGAAATATCAGACGAAGAGGTTTCTCTTGTTGATACACAAAGAGGTGGTTCTGTCGTCGTATCATTTGATCAGAAAAACCGTTTCACAGGCTTAAACTCGACCATCAAATAATAGCCGCAACTCACTTATGGTACGCTGCAATTGTTTTTAAAAGAACAATTGCAGCCTTGATACGTTCCTATATTTTCTATAGACAGAAATTCTATTTTTACAGGTATCCTAAGATGTGGCTTCAAATATGGATGATTCTCCCAACGGCGTGGTCGGTAAGACTCTTTTTGATGAGGCAGCTATCGCTGAACGAGTCGCCGAGCTAGGCACAGAAATTTCTAAAGAGTATCAAGACCAGGAGCTGCTTGTCATAGCGGTGCTTCGAGGCAGCTTTATCTTCGCAGCCGATCTGATTCGCCATATAACCTGTGAACTTGAAATCGACTTTCTAGCTGTTTCTTCCTACGGTTCAGATACGACAAGCACAGGCGTTGTGAAGATTCTGAAAGATATTAACCAAGAGATTCAAGGGAAAGAAGTGCTTATCGTCGAAGATATTATTGACTCTGGTACCACACTTAACCACCTTGTCGATTATTTAGCGTTGAAACAACCAGCGTCCATCAAAACGTGTTCGCTGCTG
Organism: Acidimicrobiales bacterium; assembly: GCA_020629155.1. Lineage (GTDB taxonomy): Bacteria > Actinomycetota > Acidimicrobiia > Acidimicrobiales > SZUA-35 > JAHDDW01. The sequence continues at coordinate 275,414 of JAHDDW010000001.1, forward strand.
CTTCGCCAAGCTGGACAAGTTAACGAACCACCACTTGATTATTATGGTTTCAAGATAACAACTGAAGACTTTGTCATCGGCTATGGTTTAGATGTAGCACAGAAATTCCGCAACCTACCCTACATAGCCATCTATGAGCCAGACGCTTCCGACGAACAATGAACTTTTAGCTGAAACAGCACGGCTCGAAAACATTATCGCAGCACATAACCGACATATAGAATCTGCTCGCCGTCTCGCGACACTGCTAGCGAACGAAGCCGCCGAGCTGACCGCTGACGGGATCCGCGATCTTGTCGACGAAGATGCCGAAGTTGACGCAGCGGTGCAGGCCGCAATTGTGCGCCAGGCTTCTGATCGAGCCATGCATGCACTGCGTCGTGTGCGTGAGCTTGAAGACCTTGGCAATGCGTTAGCGTTCGGTTTCACCACCGCTGATGGGCAACGCAACTATGTTGGGCGACATAGCGTTATAGAAGACGACGATGTGTATCTGATTGATTGGCGCTCTGACGCTGCGGTGCCTTTTTATCGTGCAACACCATCTGAATCGCTTGGCGTTAGTCATCGAAGGCATTTGCTTTATGAAACACAAGCACAGAAACAGCAGCTCGTTGACTATTCAGACGAAATTTTTAGTGACACAGCCGAACTATCTGAGGTGGAACTTCGCGGCGAAGCGGCACTGCTCCACGCTATAGATTCACCCACCAAAGCGCATATGAAATCGGTTGTTGCCACAATCCAAAACGAGCAAGACCAGGTGATTCGCGCGCCTGCAAAAGGGGCGCTTGTTGTGCAAGGCGGCCCTGGCACAGGCAAAACTGTTGTGGCGCTTCACCGGGCCGCCTATTTGCTTTATAACTATCGCCATGATTTGCAAGACAACGGTGTGCTGGTTGTTGGGCCTACGTCGCAGTTTTTGACCTATGTCGCCAAAGTGTTGCCGTCTCTCGGCGAAACAGGCGTTGTCTCGTCAACGGTTGAACGGCTTTACTCTGGGGTTTTACTTGGCCATGACGAAACGCATCGCAGCAGCGAAGTGAAAGGCCGTCTCGCTATGGCGTCGCTGTTAGCAAACGCTATAAAGCTTCGCCAACGCACACCTCAAACTAGCCTTGTGGTGTGGTACGGGTCAACGAAAGTGACAATCGAAACCGAAACCCTGCAATCTCTTTTTGCGGTAGCGCAGCGATACAACGCCTATAACGAAGGGGCTGCCGCTTTTGCAAGACTGCTAGTTGAAACCTTAGTTGGGCAAGCCTATAGCCCCTCGTTTGACACAGTGCAAGACGTGCGAACAAGTTTCCAACAAGCACAAGAGGTGAAGCATTTTCTTCTTAAGCACTGGCCGACGCTAACGCCCGAACAAGCGTTGAATGACCTTTTCGGGTCGACTGCTATGCTTCGAATCGCTGCGAAAGAACTGCCTTTTAACGATGGAGACCTTGCGAGCCTGCATCGGATGCGCAGCAGCGAAAAACAACTCGGCGATAGACGCTGGTCGAATGCCGATGCTGCGCTGCTTGACGAGTTGTTGTATCTAATCGAGGGCATGCTCGGCAATCAACAAAGCGAGCGATACAACAGACGTGACGCTCTTAACGAGTTTGAACTGGCTGCGTTGCAACAAGACGAAGGTGTTGACTTGAGCCATTATGAAACCGACGATGCCACGATCGACCCGATAGAACCAACAAGTTTTTGGCGGTCAGCCGACAAAAATCTTGGTCTTTTCCCCGTAATGTATGACCAAGCAGAAACCGAGGTTGACTAATGGCGCAAGATCGTATTAGGGGATGTTCTTTTAGCATACATCCCCTTACTATTTCCGCTCCGCTCAGGGCATTAGCACGCAGCTTTTGGTGGTTCGCCGATCAAGTAGAAATGGAGGTCAGCCGATGGCGCAAGATCGTATAACAGGGTTAGAAACGTCTGAAGATTATATCTCTGACGAAGCTTTTATTCGTGAAGCAGAGTTGCAGCTAGAACAAGTCGACGTGCGCAGCGACGAGAGCGCCACGGTTTCGCAGCTTGTCTCCAAGCAACGACACTGGCGTTATGGCCATGTGATTGTTGACGAGGCGCAAGATTTATCTGCTATGGCGTGGCGCATGGTGGCGCGTAGAGCTGAAGCAGGTTCTATGACTATCGTTGGCGATGTGGCGCAACGCACCGCTAGCGACCAAAAAACATGGGATGATATTTTAGGTGATGTCTCCCCCGACTTTTCTTACCGTGAGCTGACCATTAACTATCGCTCGCCTCGTGAGGTGAATGAAGTTGCGACCACTATTTTGAAGAAGCTTGCACCCTCGCTGCAGCCTTCGCAAGCTATCCGTTCGTCAAACATTCCTGTCGAGTTCATCGCTGTCAGGAAAGAAGAGCAAGCGCAGCATGTCAAAAAGCTCACCTCGGCGTCATTTGACGGCAGAGAAATTGACGGCAAAGCGGTTGGTAGCAGAGCAGTTGTGATAAGCGCCGATGGGAAAGCAGGCACCGATTGCGGAGCTGAAACATTCACACCACAACAAGTGAAAGGGTTAGAGTTTGACGATGTTATCATCGTCGAGCCGCAACACGTTCTCGACCTGCCTGGCGGCCTTAGCCTGCTCTATGTTGCCATCACCAGGGCCACATCAAAGCTAACTATAATTCATTCAGGCGATCTGCCGGATGTTTTGAAGTACTAGCCATCGAGGTCTATCCAAATGCTGTTAGTAGTTCTTTATAGTTGTCTCGCACTTCGTCTTTTATTTCTGGGAAAAGAATCTTATCATGAAAATCTCTAGTAATTCTGGCTCTTGCAATTGACTTCGCTTCTTCTGACGTCCTTTCATCTTTAAATGCCGAATTAAAAAAAGCGTAATGATTTGTCAATAGATGCGATAACGCATCTGCAGTTGCAAGAATTTTGCCGACCTTTGTCGTTGGCAGTCTGCCTTTTTTGCAACTATGAAATGGGAGCGCATCCTCTAGAATATCTGCACTCTCTTTCGTGCCAAAATCAGCTTCGGCAAGCATACGTGTCGCCAGTTCCATACTTATTCTTCCGAACGCGGGGTTAGACCTATCTACAACAGCATCCGCTATATCATGCATAACCGCAGCGGCTCTACATACGTCAATTCTCGCCCCAAATCTCAAAGCGAGATCTTCAGCCCTTTCAGCTACATCGAAAATATGCTCTTTGTACATATGATCTGCCCATCTGTCCCTTTCAGGATTTTGCAATTGGTACAAAGTATGAACCATTTTTTCTATCTTCTGCACGTTTGCCATATACAATCAGGCTACCTATAACGACTTCTTATCGTCACACGTGTTCTCAACAACAGCCCTTAAGAACGTTTTCTCGAATTTTGTTCATAACGGCGACGCTTATCGTCACATGTGACGATAAGCGCAGCCCTTAAGAACGTTTTTCCAAATTTCGTTCATAAGAAACACCTAGCTGCTAGGTTATTCCTATGGAACCAGCAAGTTTTACCTCCGCCAAGCGTGGCCGAGTCATCAAATCTGTCGACGGCTACTGGGCGTTTCTATTTTCGTTCCTCCTCCGCCTCAAGAGATGCATGCGTGCCTTGATGATTTAGAAAAATTTTTCCACGACAGGTCTCTACCTCTTCTGATTCAACTAGCTATGGGACATTACCAATTTGAAGCGATTCACCCTTTTCTTGATGGCAACGGGCGTATTGGTAGGCTACTTATACCGTTTCTTCTTGTTGACCGAGGCGTTCTTTCACAACCGTTACTGTATCTGTCCGCATATTTTGAACGATACCGCAGTGACTATTACGATCATCTTTTAAGGATCAGCCAAACAGGAGACTTTGAACTTTGGTTCAAGTTTTTTCTAACAGGCATCTGTGAACAAGCGAAAGACGCAGAAGAACGAACAGTTCGTTTAGTAGATCTTCAAACAGAGCTCAGAGAGACGCTCTTGCAAGAAAATATGCCATCGAATGTTATCAAATTAGCAGAGCTGCTTTTTGCTACCCCTGTTTTAACAGTCAAGATGGTAGAGAAGTTGCTCGATGTTTCTAACCCAACCGCCAGACGTGTTATTGACACGCTCACAACAAGAGGAACGCTTGAAGAAGCATCAAGCCGAAAACGCAACAGAGTTTTTCGAGCACCTCAAATCTATGAGGCAGTCTACGGCGACATCGAAAACTAGATGGTTTTCCCAAGGTGCTTGTGTCCCGTCATCCCCAACTTGATTGGGGATCTCTCCTTGGTTAGATTCCCAGTCGTAGCTGGGAATGGCGTGGTCGTAGCTCGAAATGACGTGGACGTAGCTGGGAATGACACGTGTTCAACTGAGAAAGAGGACTCCTTATCTTCCTGGAGTCCAACGGAAGAATTTAGCAACAACGATTACGGCAAATGCGCCCCACGCGACAATGACTAGCCAATGCTGCCACGAAGCTGCGAACGAGTCACCTAACGACGTTGCAAACGGGCTAAAGCTTTCTTGCAATGCCATGTTCAAATGACGTACAGGGAAAAGATTAGCTACAAAAGTAAGCCATTCAGGCACAGCGCTTTCTTCACCATCGCCTTGAATAAAAATATCGCTAATGAAATAAAGCGGCAAAAAGATAGCGTTTGTGACCGCAGGCGCAGCCTCTTCCGAACCGATAATTGTTGTTAACGCCAACCCCATCGCAGCGAAACAGACACCACCTAGCAGCAATGAGATACCAACCGATGGCACGTTTATTAACGCAAGCTGCACGCCAAACACAACTCGTCCTATTGCAATCATCAAGAGCGTCATAACAATCGAAATTGCAACGCCAGCAGCCGCTTGTGACGCCACAAACACCCAAGGAGAAAGTGGCGTGGCACGAATGCGTTTCAGAACACCTCGTTCACGTCGGGTTGTCATTGTTATGGCCACGTTCACCGATGTTGCCGTGATGATAGCTAACGCCAAAATAGCAGGAACATACATTGTGGCGACTTTCACTCCATTAGGTAACGTTTCATTACCAAAAATAGAGGTGAACAGAAAAAGAAAAATTAACGGCAAAACAATCGTAAAAAATGTTGCTGCTGGGTTACGTCGAAACATCAACAAGTCAAATGACACTTGATGACGAAGTTTTGAAAAACTAAACATCAGCGTGCTCCTCGTTTGTAAGAAGTAAGTAAATTTCTTCTAAATTCGGCGGCGCAACTCGTAAGCCTTCCAACGCTACATTGTTGTGCCTTGCCCAAGTTAGCAACTCATACAATTTTGCTTCTGCCTGGTTTTTCTCGACTTCAAGCACATGCTCATTATCTAGAAGTTGCGCACTTTCAAAGTGTATTGTTCCAGGCGACGCAGACCAGGAGATCTTCGTTTTTGCTTGCACCTGGTCTGCTAGTTCAGCGGCGGTTCCTTTTGCGACTATCGCACCGCCAGCGATCACGACTATTTTGTCTGCCAGATGTTCAGCTTCGTCCATATAATGGGTGGTCAGCAGAACTGTTGTTCCTAAGTCGCGCAGTGCCTCAACCATCGCCCATGACTCTCGGCGAGCCGACGGATCAAACCCTGTCGTTGGCTCGTCAAGAAAGACCAGCTCGGGGTTCCCAATCAACGCAAGCGCCAGATCAAGGCGCCGCTTTTGCCCACCTGAAAGTTTGCGGCTGCGAACATCGCTGCTCTCAGTCAAACCAACGATTTCTAGCACCTCATCAGGATTCCTAGGTTGGCTATAATAGGCTGCCTGCATCACAAGTGACTCTCTTGCGGTGAGTTCTGCAATCGGTTCAGACTCTTGCAACACAATACCAATGCGTTCACGCCAGGCAAGTGGCGCAGACTGCGGGTCATGACCCAGCACGCTAACATCGCCGCCGCTGCGTTTGCGATATCCTTCGAGAATCTCAATTGTGGTTGTTTTTCCAGCGCCATTTGGGCCAAGGAAAGCAAGTATTTCACCTTCTCCAACGGTTAAATCGATACCTTTAACAGCATGAAAATCGCCATAGCTCTTAGACAGATTTTTCACTTCAATAGGATTAGCCACTAGCACCTCTTTACTTGTTTAGAAACCCATAGCAAGGATATCGCTAGATGGTTGCTGTTCTGCGTTAGTTTGTTTCGCACTGCGTGCAGCAGACCGCAACGGCTCTTCAAGATCAGATGTCATCGGAGGTACCCTGTTAACAATACTGGGACTGCTCCAACCCATTATGTTTGGACTGAAGCCGTCTCCACTGGACGAGTCACTTCGCTTGACCTTAGATCAACAACGCGGTCTGTAAACTCAGTCAATGAAGGAAACATCATCACTTTGATACCGAGACCGACAAAAATGTTTGCAACAATGAGCCCAGTCCAAAGTTCTGGAACCCATTGAAAATCTTGCGCTGCCATAGCTGCAAGCGACCACACCGTCCACATTACAAAAGGAGGAGCTGTAACAAGCGCTACCCGTTTCGTGTTCTCTTTGACAGGCATAAACGCAATCACATCAAATACTAAACCACCTAAGGCAGTAACTGCGACAGGGATAAAGTAATCTCCTGCACCGCCGACTTCGAGGAAAACTCCTGCAGCCACCAGCGAAGACACTCCCCAAATTATTGAGGCAGCACCGAACGGCAACCGCCAGCTGCGACGCAAAACTAGCATTCCAGCCAATAAAATAGCGGTAACTACCATCGACCCAGCTACAGCCAAACCAGTTTCTATCTCCCCTGCAACAAAACCTTTTTCTACTTGTTCTTGAACAGTCGCTTCACTTGTAGTTGTAAGTTTGACCGTCGTTAATTTAGGGTGAATTGGAATCCAAAGATATGAGATAAAAAAAGCAATAAGAGATGTCATAACACCCAAAGCAAACAATATAGATTTAGCAACTTTCTCTTTCGGTGCAGTTGGGTCTAGCTGCGCCCATCCTGAGCGAATAGGCGTTGAACTAATAAGCAGCATGCCGACCAAAAGCAGCAAGTGTGTTGGCGAAAGCAGCGCATCAATCCCCTCTTCGATACCAAAAATGGTATGCCAAATCGCATCACCTATACCGCCAACAGCAAAAATTAACAAACCATAGACAGCCCAACGATATCCTTGTGGAACCCATGACAGAAAGTTTCCACCAGGTTGACGCCGCCTGTAGGCAACAATTGCGATCCAAGATGCAGCGGCAGCAAAACCTGCATAGAAAATAGCATGCCAAGGCGTAAGGAAATCTTCTGTTTCAGTTTCGATGATATTAGAATGCGCGTAACCATCTACGGCAAGGCCTATCATCAACCAAATGGCGCTAAACGCCACGATGGTATCTTCGGCTTTTGTTGCAAAACGCCTATCTTGGCCTTCAGCTAACTCTAAAAAAGAATTCGACATGTCTTAGTCCTCATTTGCACTATCCTATAACGCATTCTATCTTCAACATGGTTGTTGCATACATCGCAGCTGATCTAGCTACGCCAGCCATCTTGCTATACGACTACGCAATTCAGCAAGATTCAAGCCTTTGCGAGCACTTACCCAAAGCACTTCACTCGTTTTTAGACCACATTTCGCCGCTAGCTCTTTCTTACGTTTAACCAACGTAGAGGCTTTCACTTTGTCATGTTTTGTCGCTACAACTTCGTAAGGCAACTCGTTATGATGGAGCCAATCAAGCATTTGAATATCAAGCTTTGTAGGCCCAACAAGACCATCAACAAGAACAATCACCTTCGTTAAATTCTCACGTTCCAACAGATACGTTTCGATCATCGTGCGCCATGACTGTGACATTTGCCTTCCAACAGAGGCATAGCCATATCCTGGCAAATCCATCACTGTTCCATCACTTTTTTCTAGCTGAAACAGGTTCAACAAACGTGTTCGCCCAGGAGTATTACTTACCTTTGCAAGCTTTTTACGATTCGCCAACGCGTTAATCAATGACGACTTGCCAACATTTGAGCGACCAACAATAGCTACTTCTGCTGAGGCACTAGGCAGTTGATGCACTTCACTTGCTGATTGCACGAAATAAAGTTGCAGTGGACGACTCATGGTTTTTCTCCATTGGTTCCGTTCGTGCCATTAACTATCTTTTTGATCTCGCCTGTACCTTTAGCCAACTTTTCATTCAGATTCCACTGTTTATGCAATCGCGATAATCCAAAACGTTCGCCGTAGATAAAGTTCACAGCGCCGCCAATGAGCAGCACTTGTGCCGCGAGCCAGATCCATGTCAACGCAAGAAGACCAGCACCAACCACAGCAGTTACTTCGTTAGAGCCTGCTGTCATCGCGACATAGCGAGCAAAACCTAACGTCAATATCCACCAGAGTGAGGCTGCAACCAATGCACCAGGCAAGTCATGACGCCACTTGTTACGTTTCGCTGGAGCGAAATGATAAAACGTTGCCGCCCATAAGACAAGAACCAACATAGCGAGCAACGAGCGGACTGAACGTTCTAAAAAACCATCAGTAATTTGCGACCAGACAAGTTCTTCCATCGCGACAAGCGGCAATGGCACTAAAATAGTTCCTAACCCTAGAAATACAGCAACAACACGAGTGTAATACCAAGGACGACCATCTTGAATATCGTAAATGTCTTCCAACGCACGAATCAGCCCAGCAAATCCTCGACTAATCGACCACAAAGCAACGGCGACCGAAAAAGTAAGAAGCTCAGGGTTTGTTTGGTCGAACAACGCAGTTATAGCAGCTTGCACTTCCCCGCCTTCATCAGTGAGCACACGTTCGATAAACTCTTCAAGCTCTACTTTCATCTGCGTTTCAAACCCATAACCGATAAATGCGTCGATAGGGCCAAGCGCTGCAAGCAAGGCAAGAACCGCTGCTGGCATAGATACAAGCAACCAAAATGTTACGCCTGCGGCTAGGTCTCCTATGCCACCGTGATACCAGCGAAGCGCCACATCCCACACGAAACGCCAGCCAGCCATTAACCAACTGCCGAATTTAGTACTCACGCCTATCTAGACTAAGGCATAAAAACCTGTTTTGTAGACACAGCCCAAAAAGCGAACCTCCAGAAATCATAGCTTTGAGGTGTTGATCCGCACTTTCAAGCCGTTTTTTATGGGTGCTTGTCCAAATAATGATTCAATAAAAAATCTTACAACTAGTGGTGTGTTCTGAATAGTATTCGATCTGCCGTTTCTAGAGATGCCTTGTCACACATCACCTATACTATGGGTTTATGAGTTCAAGCGATGAGTCATCACCTTTCACCACGTCAACCGCTGGGCAAGCTTTCCTTGTAAACCCAACCGAGAAAGAAAAGGGGCCAGGGGTTTTAGTGCTTCACTCATGGTGGGGACTCACCGATTGGACAAAAACGTATTGCCGTAACCTTGCAGATGAAGGTTACACCGTTTTAGCGCCAGATCTTTTAGAAGGAGCCCAACCTCAGACAGAAGAAGAAGGCGAATCGACGCTAGCGGCCTTAGACCCAGACGAGCTAAGTGGCCTGGTGATGTCTTCAGCACAAACCCTTCGAGCTGTCAGCGAAGATTCAAACAAGCCACTAGCAGTTATCGGCTTTTCTATGGGTGCGTCTCTTGCATTGTGGCTTTCGGCTCGGCTAACCCATGATGTAGCTGCGGCTGTCATTTTCTATGGCGCACAGTCAATTGACTTTGACGATGCGACTGCAAGTTATCAAGGACATTTCGGCACCGATGATCATATGGTCACTGAAGATGAGCGTGTACTGACAGAATCATTTATAGGGCTCGGCGGCTGTTCGACCGACTTTTACACCTATGAAGGCGCTAAGCATTGGTTCTGCGAAAGTGGTCCTAATTATAACGAGGAAGCTTCTACCCTTTCTTGGCAGCGAACCCTCACATTTTTAGATTCTTCTTTGAGACAGCAAGAAGCAGACACGTAATCTTTTATGTTGTCTGAAAGATTTCTTTTAGGGTTGGACATAGAAGTACTGTTACAAGATGCGTAGTGACATCTTTTTTGAGGGTAGGATGACTCACACATATGGGACCATTAATTTCAGCACAAAATGTAGTTAAATCCTATGGGAAACATGCTGTTCTCCAAGGAATCAACTTTGAAATTCAACCTGGTGTTACAGGTTTACTTGGCTCGAATGGCGCAGGGAAGACAACAATCCTTGGTCTTATTCTTGGGCTCCATCCAGCCGATTCAGGAACACTTAGCGTTATGGGCAGCGACCCTTGGAAGGCTGGAGCCGATGTACGCACCCATCTTGGATACGCCCCAGAGCACCACACGTTACCTCCTGATTTGAAGGCTTCAGAATTTGTTGAACACGTCGCTGAGCTTCATGGTTTACCAACTGCCGAAGCAAGAACACGGGCCAGCGATGCGCTGTGGCTAGTGGGCCTTGGCGAGGAACGGTTCCGCCCGCTAGGAACGATGAGCACAGGACAACGCCAGCGCGTAAAGTTGGCGCAAGCAATAGCGCATGATCCTAAGCTCATCATGCTTGACGAGCCGACAGATGGACTCGACCCAGCGCAACGAGACAACATGCTCGATGTTATAAAAAACGTTTCAACCGAGTTTGGCATTAACGTTTTAATTTCATCGCACCTGATAGACGAAGTTGAACGCATCTGCGACGGCGTGGTGATTATCGGCGATGGTGTCACTAAAGCTTCTGGTTCACTAGACGAGCTTCGAGGCACCGCCGAGAGTTTCTTTCGGGCTGAAGTCGACGCCGACGCGGCCCATGTAGCGAAACTTTTGGCTACTTTAGAAACCACTACCCCAGCTACCGCTGATGGACGCATCATAACGATGCAAGGAGAATCCGACGAAATGCTTACCCAATTTAGAGACGCGTGTGTGCAACATGACGTTGGTATTGTTCGTCTAGAGAAAAACCGAGTAAGCCTTGAAGATGTATTTATAGAGAGTATGTCATGACCGACGCACAGATTTATTCTCAAGGATACCGACGATACGAAGGCCCACGCACTGGTGTGACTGGAGCAATAAGGTCTCTTGTCAAACATAGCATGCGTAAGTCGTTAGGTCTGGGTCGATCAGCTAGGCACAAGATAGTACCAGTCTTCGTTATCTTGATTGCCTACGTACCAGCAATCGCTTTTATAGGCGTTGCTGCGTTAACCAAAGAGCTGAACGACTTTCTTGATATTTTGCCAAGTTACGCTGATTACTATGGCTACATCACAACGTCGATACTGTTTATGGCCGCTTTTGTAACGCCAGAAATCTTGTGTACTGATAGACGCACAGGCTTCCTCGGTGTCTATTTAGCATCACCTTTGAATCGCATTTCGTACCTGTTCGGCAAAGGCATCACTGCCTTAGTAATGATTTTTACTGTAACGCTTGGGCCACCACTCTTCTTACTTATTGCTTTCAGCTTACAAAATGTAGGGCCTGACGGTTTCGCTGGCTGGATAGAAATATTCATCAAAATACTTATCAGCGCTGCGGTTATCGGCATCCCATACGTGGCTGTTTCATTAGCGGTTAGCGCTGTGACAGATAGAAAAAACTTTGCGACGGCTGCTTTCCTCGCGATTGTCTTTGGTTCCTCAATCCTCGAATCGCTCCTAACCACAGAAGCAGACTTATCAAAAACTTTGCGATTATTGAATATTTTGGCCTTACCGGTTCAACTTGTTTACAGAATCTATGACGAGTCAGCTGCGTGGCGAGTTGCTGCGAACTCTACAAGCTCTTTATGGGTCGCATGGTTTGGTTGGGTTCTTGTTTCGCTTGCAATTGTGTGGGTTTCCTATAGAAGAATGTTGGTACGACGATGACGCAACAACCCCCTCCTCCATCATCTTCACAGCAGGCAGAAGCTTGGCCGCCGAAAGATTCAACGATCGTAGCACGATCACTTTCTAAATCTTTTCGTGGTGGGCTTGTCGCTCTTTCAGAACTTTCAGTTGCGATAGGCCCTGGCGTTACTGCCTTGTTAGGGCCAAATGGTGCTGGTAAATCAACATTTATGCGACTGCTGTGCGGCCTAACTAAAGCTACTACTGGTGACATCTGGGTAGCAGGCGGCAACCCACGAAAAGACGCTGCGGTACGTGGTCGCATTGGTTTAGTGCCGCAGCAAGACGGCATCTTCGAACGTCAGCAGGTGTATGATTTTGTGTATCTCGCAGCAGTGCTACATAACGTTGATGATCCGCAGAGTGCGACACTACGTGCGTTAGAACTTGTTGAGCTTAATCCTCAAGAGCTGACTCGTCCTCTCGGTTCGTTCTCCAAAGGTATGCGTCAACGAGCCAAGATTGCCCAAGCGATCGTGCATGACCCTGACGTGATTGTGTTAGACGAACCACTTAATGGACTTGACCCTAAACAACGCCGCCATATGATCGCTCTTTTCCATAGCTTAGGAGAGCAGGGGAAAACTATTCTTGTTTCGAGCCATATTCTTGAAGAAGTTGAACGGTTCGGTTCACATATCGTAGTGCTTTCTAAAGGACGACTCGCAGCAGAAGGAGACTTCCGATCGATCCGATCGTTGATGGATCATCAACCTCGTAAAGTAAAAATTGCCTGTGACAAGCCAAAGAACGTTGCGGCAAGGCTTATAGAATCGTCTTCTATAGCTAGCTGCACATTGCATGATGAAGAAACGTTTGAAATTACCACGGCTGACGCTGGAGCGTTTCGGAAAGAAATAGCGATTGCTTGTCAAAAAAGTGACTCGTTACTGTCAGAAGTTACACCGTTAGATGAAGATCTTGAAAGTGTCTTCCGCTACTTAGTCGGAGAGCGATAATGAGGCAATTTACTGCGACATACAAACTTTTTTTGCAGCATCAGATCACCAAAGGAAGACTGACACTTATCTCTGTGATGGCTGCCATAGCAGTTCTTCTCGGTTTCATCATAGGAAGCAGCGGAGGCGATACCAGAGAAGGAGCTGTCGTCTTAATCATGGGTTATGGCATCAACTTCGGCGTACCGATAATTGCGCTTGTGCTTGCTAGCTCTTCGTTTGGACAGCTTAAAGAAGACGAGACACTCGTCTATCTATGGTTAAAACCAAGCTCACGAATAGCCACTGTCGTAGCTGCTTGGTTTGCGGCATTATCAGCGGTAATCCCTGCCGTTGCGATACCACTTACAATAACCTCCTTGGTTGCAAGCTCATTTGATTTTTCTTTAGCAGGCCCAACATTTCTGGCAATCTCGCTCGCTGTCGTGGCCTATAGCGCTGTGTTTAGTTTCGTAGGCCTTGTACTAAAGAAAGCTTTGATATGGGGATTCGTCTATATCTTCATTTGGGAGTTATTGATAGGAAACCTTGCTCCTGGTACCTCTAAATTAGCTATCAAAACGTACCCAACATCGATATTGATAAATATGACAGATGAAGATATAAACGGTGATCTGACTGGCTTTTTCGTTTCAACACCTGCCGCAATCATAACGCTCGTTGCTATCACGTGTGCATCTATAGCCTTAACCGCCTGGCGGCTCCAAGAAACAGAAGTTGCATAGCTAACGCAAGATACGCGTATCTACAGGACAGGAATGATTAGTCATTTTTTGTTCTCTAAGAAGAGAAAGCCCTTGAGCATGACGCTTCTCAGTCGACGATTCGCAGCATTCTTCAAGAGCGTAAACAGGGTATCCGCGATCGAATGCAGAAGCCAATACGCAATCTTGCGTTTCTAACCCTACAAGATGTACTTCTTCAATAGAATTTTGGATGAGACACTCTTGCACATTGTTTTCACTTTCGAAAACAGACCTTGTGTGTTTTATGATCTGTACAAGGTTTTTGCCGCTCAAATGTTTTGCTATTTGTTTGTTTACGCGCGTATCATCGTTTTTTGGGGCGCACCAGTCTTGTTGCTGTTTCCATAATGAATCTTCACCAGCTTCAAATACAACACTAAGATAGAAGTCGTAGACATTTTTTGGAGTAAAAATTCTATATTTGGAATAATATACTCGTTCCGTGAATCTAAAAACTCTTTCTGCACATCAATAACAAAAAGCGCTTTTCTTCTTTCAGTAACAGGAAACGGAATTTTAATCATATTCCTGCTCTCACACTGTTGGCAGGATGACTGCTTGGGCGACCACGTTGTGGCCGCCAGCAGTACTAATAGACGGCGAGCCGTACAAAACATATCCTTCATTTAGTGCAGCGCTGACTCGCTCACAAAATGATGCGTCGTCAGGGCCTGTCAATAACCGATAACGCAACTGGCCCTCTTCATTTCGACTCACATCACACGCTTGCGTCTGCATGTCATCATCTATCATCAGAACATCTCCTTATGCAGTTATTGCTTGGTCTAGGTCTTGCCAAAGTTCTTCGATATCTTCTAGACCGACCGATAAACGGATAAGACCTTCGCTGATACCAACCTCGGCTCGTGCTTCTGGCCCCAACCGTCTATGTGTCGTTGTCGCAGGATGGGTCATTAAACTTTTCGAATCGCCAATATTGTTAGAGATATCGATTATCGACAACGCATTCATCAAACGAAACGCCGACGATTTATTGGCTACTTCAAAGGTAAGAATCGTGCCGCCTGAAGCCATCTGCTTTTTCGCAAGCGTAACCTGAGGATGAGAATCAAGCGTTGGATACGACACCTTCTTTACTCTGCTATGTGATTCTAACCTTTGCGCAAGCGATAAAGCAGCAGCGCTTTGAGCTTCAACCCGAAGCTTTACTGTCTCTAACCCTTTCACAAGTACCCAGGCATTAAACGGGCTCAAGCTAGGCCCAGTATGTCGGATGAAAGGCTGCACATAGTCTTCATAAAACGAATCGCTGCTTAGAATAGCGCCGCCGAGCGTTCTGCCTTGGCCATCGATATGTTTCGTCGCTGAGTAGACAACAACATCAGCGCCTAACTCTAACGGTTTTTGCAAGATCGGGCTCGCAAAAACATTATCAATCATTACTAGCGCACCAGCAGCATGCGCCATTTCAGACACAGCAGCCACATCGACAAGCTGCAATGTTGGATTAGACGGCGACTCTAAAAACACGGCTTTCGCACCGCCTTGCAATGCTTGCTCCCACGCCGCAAGATCGCAGCCATCGACCAAAACAGATTCGACGCCGAAACGCGGCAGAATCTCAGCCAAAATAACGTGACAAGAACCAAATAACGCACGCGAAGAAACGACTTTATCGCCAGCAGAAAGGAAACCAGCCAAGGCTGCATACACCGCCGCCATGCCACTTGCAGTAGCTTGGCAAGCCTCCGCTCCTTCAAGTAGACGTAAACGCTCCTCAAACATAGCTACTGTTGGATTGCCATAGCGAGAGTACACAAAACGGTCTTGATCGATAAAAGCTTGTTCGGCTGCTTCTGCAGACTCATAGACATAGCCGGAGGTCAGATACATCGCTTCAGATGTCTCACAAAAATCAGAGCGCATCATCGCTCCACGCACCAACGTTGTTGCTGTGTGCTGATATTGCGCATCTTTATTTGTATCTGAAATAGATAGCATCATAGACCTCCTTCTAGTTATTTCGCAGTGTAGCAAAGCTGCAACCATTGCACCCAAATGCACCATCGATAAGACAAGCAGCATCAACAACTTGAAGGCAAGTGTTCATCAAGCATTTCCACCATAAAAATTTTCAGAACATGATTACTGCCATGCACCTACTCGCTGTTACTAGCCTCAATTAGTCTGGTAGACTGCTATGTTTGTGGCCAAAATCAAACCTAGTCAACGAAAATCAAAAGGTGCTAGTTTGATGGCTCTAAAAAATAATCTCAAAAAGTGAAACTTTTCTCTTCTTCTTTGCATCACAGTAGAAGAGACAACAAAGGAAACTATGAAATTTATCAGTAAAACACCTTCCAAAAGCCACCTAGCACTTCTTGTTGGGTGCACGCTTTTTGCTGCAAGCTGCGGAGACTCAGTCGCTGCCGAAGCCGAAAGCGCAGGAGCAGGCGACCAGTTCTGTGCAGCAGCCGCCGACACTGAAGACATTATGGCAGATATCGACGTATCTGATCCAGACAAGGATGACCTCGAAAAAATCAATAAGAAATTTAAAGAAGTTAGAGAACTTCTGCCAGAGGAAGCATCTGATGAGAATCAAGAGTTTCTATTAGAGCAAGAAGACCTTACCGATGGTAACGGTATCGAGTTCTACACATTAGAAGATCGAGACAAAATACGAAATAACAGCCGAATGGCTAGAGACTTTGGAAACTTTATCGATTCATATTGTGACGGTAAATCTGCAAAAGAGTCTGACTCTGAAGATTCAGACAAAAAGTCTGATACAACAGACGCGAGCAACAGCGCAACTTCTGAAAAAGAATCTACACCAGTTCAAGCAAGTAGCTTTAGCACTGACGGGCCGTCAGGCAACTATGAAAATGTTACTGTTACTGTGGCTCAAGTTGCTGCGACAACGGCAGAACCAGTTAGTTATTTGACTGACGCTCCAGAAGAACCAACCGACAACAATTATGTGCTTGTCAAGCTTGATTTAGAAGCCACAACCGATGATACAAATAGTTTCTCGGCGCAAGATTTTAAACTTGAACTTAGCGATGGTACCTCTGTTGCTGGCGAGTCATTGCTAGATGATAACGGTCAACTGGGCAAGCTTTCTCTTCGGGGACGTGACTCGACACAAGGGTACGTCGTTTTCCAAACAAACTCGTTTCTTACTAGTGTCAGCGACGTCGCTATAATAGTAAGCCGAAACGAGGATGTGCCGCTCAAACTACCTTTTGAAGGCGTAGTCGAGGCAACCTATCCTCTTACTCTTGAAGATGGGCAGACAGGGCAAATGGTTGGTAAACCCGCCGTCAATATCTGTGACACACTCTTTAACACAACCGTGAAAGATGCGACTATTCGACTAGAAACATTTGCTGATGTGACAAACGAAGGGCGAGCTGGCAGAAATACTCGCTTTGTAGACATCATGTTAGAAACCGAAAACATAACCAATGCTACAGAGGGATCAGTAAGCCAGCAGCAGTCTTGTAATTCCTATAGCGGCATACTCGTGGATACAAACATCCGCTTGCTTGCTGACGGTAAACCTTTATCTAACGAGACAGCAAGTTTCAGATGGCCAAATATCAAAGTTGGCTCCGCTGAAGATATAAATCTTGTGTATGAAATCCCTCTTGAAACTAAAGAAATAACCCTTGTCGGCCACGAAGACGACGACATTCTTGCCACCTGGAAACTTACTCTCGCTGCAGTCGCTGGCGAGTAAGCAAGATCGACCTGACTTTCAAACCTGCTAGGGAGCTGATGGCGGCACTCGGTTTGAAAGTCAGGTTTTTTACTCAACCAAACTGTACGTCTTGATTGCCTACCTCTGCTGATAGTCATCATGTTAGAATGATTTTGTTGATAGAAGAGCGGGCGCTGATGGATCAATTAACTGTAAGTAGTTATCTGAGGTTGATCGAACAACTAGAAAAATCAGATGATCTTGGAGCTTCGATAAAAGCGGCCCTTACCTTGCTAGAACATAGGTCCACAGACAAGGAGATACACCTTGCATCTGCAGAAGACTCAAAGAAAGCATCTTTGCTTATGAAAGCCACCCCTTATGAAGACATTTGGGGTCTATCAATTAGAAAAGCTGCTCAAATTGATAAACTTGATGCCAGCAGAAGGTCTAAAAAATTAAAAGAAAAATTTGAGCAAGTTGTTTTTCAAGTCATGATTGACAGTTCTGAAATAATCACATTTACTAGCTATAACAGTACCGGGCAAAAAGTAGCTACTAGAAACAGAGCTATACAATCAGTAGCTGCTGAAATTGCTCTGAGGACATCTTTCAAAATCCTTCTGCCTGGGTACACAATTTTGCGTGCCGCCAAATTGATAAATACAACAGGTAGATACGAAATAGAACCATCTGAATATCAAAAAGTGGATTTTATAACCAACTTGGCAAATCAGCTCGACTCTACGATGAGACCGGATCTTCTCTTAAGCATCGCATCGCATTTGCTTCTACTAGTCAAGAAAAATTCTCTTGAGGAAACAAAGATAGTTACTTGTCTACAATCTCTTTCGAATACACAAGGTACAACCACCATTGACTCGCCAGATGGTTTGGTAACAGATCATATCGGAAGTTTAGTTGAATATTTATTGCAACCAAACTATACAGGCTTTGGGACTAACACATCATCAGATTCCGCTGCTGGACCAGCAGCTAGTGACACAACGATTACCGAGGCTGGCCTTTGGGGTGGACATGGAAACCCAACCGCTACAGCATGGGCTTGCGACCTGCACGGTGCAAACCTGAACGGTGCAAACCCTAGTCGCAACCACTCAACCCATCCTGAAAATTTCGAGATAGCACCATAGCATAACCAGGCGCTTAAGATGACCTTCTAAAATGTGTTGAAAGCTGCTGTGCTAGCGCAAGCCGTGCACGACGAACCCGAGTTTTTGCAGTCGAAAGCGGCACGCCGAGTTGAGCAGCCACTTCTTCATAGGAGAGTCCTTGCTCTTCTCGAAGCAGCAACGCCTCTTGATAATCATCTTGCAGCAGCGCGATTTCTTGTGCAATCGCTGCTTGGTCGATGATCATCGACGATACATGCGCTACAAAATGCTCGTCGTGTTCTTCAATAGGTTCAGCAGAAGCCCGCTTCGTGTGACGCTGCTCACTTCGTAGAAACTGTTTCGCCTCATTCTTCGCGACCGAATACAGCCACGTACGGAACTTTGACTCACCTCGAAATGAACCAATCTTATAGGCCACAGCGATAAGCACAGCACCTTCGGCAGCATCTACATCATGATCTTTAAAAAGATATTCTCGCAACGCTGGCCTTGCTAAACCATAGTTTCGTATAGCGGCAGCCAGATAACCAGCCGCTTCAGAATCTCCAGCGGCTGCACTACGTGCTAACTGCTCCAGCAAAGCTTCCCGCTCAGCTGTAGAGGTAACTGCTTGCAACCGACGATTAGTCTGATGACTATTTTGCGCAGGGTCAGCCATTAGCAACCTTGATGGTATGGCGATCGCCTCGTTCATTTCCTTCAGCGTCAACGGCTATTAATGTTATAGAAATTTTTCCTTGCTCTGTTGGTGTTAAAGTGAGCTGCTCAGATTCACTGCGTTTTCCTTCAGCGTCTAACCAATAATGGCTAACGCCGCTACCTCTATCAGCAATTGATAGCGTCACGCTTTCTCCTATGGCAACCGACGTTGGGCCTGCGATTGCCGGGTCACCGTCAGAAGCAACCACTTTGATTTTTCGCTCCGTCGTTTTACCTTCTGCTGACAAAGAAAACGTTAATGTTCCAGGCAAACGAGGCTTCACAACAAAACCTTCGTCTTCAATAATTTCGCCATTCCAATCGATCCACCGCACACTGGAATCTTCAGAAACATCTGCCCGGTAGGTTACAGATTCGCCCACTTCGATGGTTCCCGGGCCTTCAATCCTTGAGGTGTCTCTCATTGCGTACAACGCACCAGCTACAACCAAAATTGTTGCGCCAACTGCGACTCCAACCCAACGCCACCTTACAGACTTCTTAGGAACATGTTCGCTAGAAAAATTCGTTACATTCTTAACTGGCTGGTTTGCAACACCATTCTTTGATACAGCCGCTAATGCATCAAGCCATTCTTCGATACTGCTATGGCGATCGTTACGGTCAGGTGACTGGCCACGTTGCAGCACGGCTTCGAGCGCTTTATTGTTATCAACAATCAGTGAATCTACGACGACACTAGCGGCGTAGATGTCAACACGAGCGTCAAGCGACGCACCTATCTGTCGCTGTTCTGGAGCCATAAACCGATCTGTACCGCCTGCTATACTCAGCTCAGTCGCAGATTCACTTCGTAGATCTTTCGCCATACCTAAATCGCCTAGTAACACTCTTTCTGTGGGTTCTAGCAGTGCGGACGAACGAGCCATCTGTTGATATTTAGCCGAGCGAAATAAAATATTTGATGGCTTTAAATCTCTATGAAGAAGTCCTTGTTCATGAAGCAGTGCAAGTGAAGACGCAATGCTTTCTACTAGCGGCATCGCTTCTTCAAGCGTCCAACGTTGCGTTTCAAGCCGATCGGCAAGTGTGCCTTTATCAGCATATGTCATCACGAAATAAGGCTGTCCTGTCACTGTTTCGTCTATATCGAAAACGTCAACAAAACCAGAAATTTCATATTTGCTCTGCAACCGACGCAAAAGCACCGCTTCGTTACGAAACCTCTTTCGTACCTCTGGAACATGGCTCCAATTCTCAGCCAGAACCTTCACCGCTACTGTCGCTTCCAAACGAGGGTCTACTGCTTTATAGACGCTCGCGAAACCGCCCACACCGATAAGTTCTTCACTTTCATAACGACCAATGCGTTGAAGAGACACTATGTAAGTATGCCATAACAGACATGGCTCTAGTCACTAGCAGAGCAAGACCTTGAACCAATACGAAGAATCACCAGAAAGTGACTTATGACCTCTGCTAAACGCAAACAGCCGACCTGCAAGCAGATCGGCTGTTTTTACGTTTTTGAGCAAAGGCTCGGGTTACATCATGCCACCCATACCACCCATGCCGCCCATGTCAGGAGCTCCGCCACCAGCAGGAGCTTCTTCAGGCTTGTCAGCAACAAGTGATTCTGTGGTCAAGACAAGTGAAGCGATAGAAGCAGCGTTCTGCAAAGCAGCACGTGTTACTTTCGCTGGGTCAGTTACGCCAGCTGCCATCAGGTCAACAAGTTCACCTGTTGCAGCGTTAAGGCCGTTGTTCCCAGTCGCTTCTTTAACTTTTTCAATCCAAACAGCGCCTTCAAGACCAGCGTTGTCTGCGATCAAACGAGCTGGAGCTTCTAGAGCGCGTAGAACAGATGCAGCACCTGTCGCTTCGTCGCCTTCTAGTTTAGCAACTGAAGCTTCAACTACTTTAATGGCTCGTACTAGTGCAGTACCGCCACCAGCAACAACGCCTTCTTCCAAAGCTGCGCGAGTCGCAGAAAGAGCATCTTCAATGCGGTGCTTCTTTTCTTTGAGCTCAACTTCAGTAGCTGCGCCAACCTGTACGACAGCAACGCCTCCTGCTAGTTTAGCAAGACGTTCTTGTAGTTTTTCACGATCCCAATCAGAGTCAGAGTTTTCGATTTCTGATTTGATTTGGCTTACGCGACCTTCAACATCGTCTTTGTTGCCAGCACCTTCAACAATTGTTGTGTTGTCTTTAGTGATGATAACTTTGCGAGCTTCACCGAGCATGTCAAGTGTTACAGCGTCTAGTTTAAGGCCAACCTCTTCAGAGATAACCTGTCCACCAGTGAGTACTGCGATGTCTTGCAACATAGCTTTGCGTCGTTCACCGAAACCTGGAGCTTTAACAGCAACAGAGGTGAAAGTTCCACGAATTTTGTTCACAACAAGTGTTGACAACGCTTCGCCTTCAACATCTTCAGCGATGATAACGAGCTGCTTGCCAGACTGCATAACTTTTTCAAGTGCTGGAACCAATTCCTGCACAGCAGAAATTTTTCCTGATACAAGAAGAAGATAAGGATTCTCTAGAACTGCTTCTTGAGCTTCAACGTCTGTTACAAAGTACGGAGAGATGTAGCCCTTGTCGAACTGCATACCTTCGGTAAAGACTAGATCCATACCGAATGTGTTTGATTCTTCAATGGTTACTACGCCGTCTTTACCAACTTTGTCGATAGCGTCAGCAAGTACTTCACCAACACGCTCATCTGCTGCAGAGATCGCAGCAACCTGAGCGATTTCGCTCTTGTCGTCGATCTCTTTAGAGTTTTTAGCAATTTCAGCAACTGCAACTTCAACAGCGGTTTGGATACCACGCTTGAGACCCATTGGGTTAGCGCCAGCAGTTACGTTGCGTAGACCTTCGTGAATGAGGGCTTGAGCAAGCACAGTAGCTGTTGTTGTTCCGTCACCAGCAACGTCGTTTGTTTTTGTTGCTACTTCTTTAACAAGCTGAGCACCCATGTTTTCAAATGGGTCTTCTAGCTCGATTTCGCGTGCAATTGAAACACCATCGTTTGTGATGGTAGGTGCACCGAATTTTTTCTCTAATACAACGTTGCGACCTTTTGGCCCCAATGTTACTTTAACCGCATCAGCGAGCTGGTTTACACCAGCTTCGAGTGCACGGCGTGCTTCTTCATCAAATTTAATTAGTTTAGGCATTTTTAGCTCACAATCGCTAGGACATCGCGGGCGGACAGGATAAGAAGATCGTCACCGTCGATAGTAATCTCAGTACCACCGTACTTTGAATACACAACAGTATCTCCTTGGCTTACACCAGTTGGGATTAGTTCGCCGTTATCAGAACGACGTCCTTCACCTACAGCGAGAACTTCACCTTGTTGAGGTTTTTCCTTCGCTGTGTCTGGGATAACTAGGCCGCTAGCCGTAGTGGCTTCGGCATCTTTTGGTTTGACGACTATACGATCGTCAAGTGGTTTTAGGTTCATGCATTCACTCCGTTTAGAATTAGCACTCTCGATGGACGACTGCTAATTCTAAACACAAATGAAACATAACGCAACCTTGAGGTCATGTCTTTTCATCGCTTCACTACCGAACCACTTTGCACTACCTATTCGACGATTCACCAAAAGCGACTAAAAAGAAATCCCACCCAATACACTACTGAAAGTCCGTCGTCACTGTGCTGGGTTAAGAATTTGAATTCTCATTTACAAACAAACCAACACGACGACGCCGAACAGCAAAGCTGCTTCCAGCTTCTTCTTACCGATGATTTCGTTGACGAGCTAGAAAACCAGATCAATCGCGCCACATCAGAAATCTTCATACAGCTTATGACGTTCGACGGTGACGCATCTGGGCAGCGCATTGCCGACCTGCTACAACAAGCTATCAAACGAGGTGTCGATGTAAAGATTCTCATTGATTGCTTTGCGAAAAGATTTGTTAGTGACGTCCCCATCGATAGCCCCAAAGTTCGCGAAGAAGCCGAAGCCACTAACAAAATGTATGAAGAGCTACGCAAGGCAGGTGCAGCGCTAAAGTTCACACGACCAAACGGACCTTTCAATATTTTTGCGCTGGCACGAAACCACAAGAAAATTTTTATCGTCGATAACATTTGCTTTCTGGGAGGCATTAACGTCAGCGACCACAATTTCGCCTGGCACGATTTCAACATCAAAATAACAGACGCTGCCATTTTAGCTGATCTTAAAAGAGACTTCCTTGCGACATTTGCAGGAGAGAAAAACTCAGTCCATACAACTATCATCACGAACAAAAAAATCGAACCTGTTTTCGACGCAATGCTCGCAGAAGCAACCGACAGCATTGTTCTTGCATCACCGTATGCCTTAGATATTGGTCTTGCTCGGGCTCTAGAAAAAGCTAGCGCTCCGAACAAAAAACTTATCACAAACGAAAAAAGTAACTTCAAAATTTATAGAGCGATACAGCCATATCTTTCTCAACGGTTGCGAAAAGCAGGGTGTGAAATTTTTTCGTACGAAGTTTTCTCTCACGCTAAATTTCTTCTCGTTGATAAGAAAAAATTGCTTATAGGCTCCTCAAATTTTGGCCGCCATAGTCTTTGGTGCAACGAAGAGATCTGCATTGGCATCGAAGATCAAGAACTTATCAACGCCGTCTATACTGAACTTATTTCAAAGGCACGACCATCGACTTCCACCCCTCCGACGTTACAACAACACTTCTATAGCAAAATGACTGCCTACCTCATGCATTTTGGGATAGCTTTCGCACGAAAAACCATTGCCAATTATGGCCCTTCCCTCTCCAAAAACTAAACGAACGATAGCAGAGCTTGTTGGGCTCACTTTTTTGATTGCTTCCTTGGCGTGTGGACTTTTTATTCTCGGACTGCAACTTTCGAACCCGTTGCTGAAGTTAGCAGGTTTTATGACGGGCGCTTCGACGTTTGTGCCAATGCCTGCAGATGCTTATATCTTGGCGACCGCCGCCAAAGAAAACGCACTTGCCGTAGCAATTGTCGCTGGCGGAGTGAACGCCATTGTCGTACTTTTTGAGGCAACGTGGATTCGCAAAGCAGCCTCGTTCAGCAAGTTCAAATTTCTTCATGATTTCATTGGCACAAACGCTTTAATTCAACGCTTTCAAGAGCATTTCTTTCTTGGGCTTCTTTTAGGCGGTCTCAGCCCTTTGCCATTTGAGCCTTTCAGGTTTCTAGCGGCGCTTTCAAGCTATAATCGGTGGCGATATGCACTCGCTACATTCCTGGGGCGAGGCGGCAGATATTATTGCTTGGCACTTGCTGGATCGGCCATCAGCGACCTTGGTTATATAAATTATATTGTAGCTGCTAGTTTAGTCTTGTTTGCTGTTGGAGTCTTGCGCTCATCGATCAAAGCGAAACGTAAGAACGCAGCTGAATAATCCGTTACCCTGGCTACATGCCAGAGATGCCAGAAGTGCAAGCCCATGCGATGCGTGTCGATGATGCGATTGCGGGCAACCGCGTCAAAAAAATTGAACTGCTTAATTTTGCTGCGTTAAAAACGTTCGACCCGTCACCCACAGATTTCTATGGGAAATCGGTACTTTCCGTTACCCACAGAGCCAAATATTTTGTTTTCAGTTTCGATGATGAGCTTGTCTGCGTCATGCACCTCATGCAAGGTGGCCGTTTCCGTTTCGATAGCAAGCGCAACCCAAAACCTCGCAATGGTTTAATCCGATTTGTCTTTAGCAACGATGAGACAGGCGATGAACAAGCGTGGCTTCTCACCGAGGCTGGCAAAGAACGTAAAGCTGGCATCTGGCTGATGCGAGGCGACCCAAACCAACGTGAGCCTCTAAGCAAACTCGGCCCAGATGCAGGCAGCCTTACAGAAAAACAACTAGCTAAAATTCTATCGTCGCATTCGAAACGGATTCACGGCGTGTTACGTGACCAAAAAGTTTTTGCAGGCATCGGCCGTCTTCTGGCAAACGAGATTTGCCATCGCGCAAAACTTTCACCTTTTGCAAACGCCGCCAAGCTGGATGCAAAACAAGTTCATGATCTTCATAAGGCTCTGCAAACAGTTCTAGCTGAATCTTTAAAACATGAAAAAACTTTAGACGATATTGGGAAAAGCATCGACAGGCCGTCTCTTGCACATAACCGCAGCGGCGAGCCATGCCTCTCCTGCGAAGCTGACGAGATAGCCACCGTTGCATATGTTCGCTACACAGTTTTTTATTGCCCGACATGTCAAACCAACGGCAAAAAACTACGCGATAACACAACAAGCAAGTTTCTTAAATAATGGGTTACGCAAGTGGCTATTCAGTGAAGTCTTCCTGTAACCTGTTGACTTGGTCCATACGATCATGAAGAAGCGCCGCTATGCCGACTTCTCCAGACGATAAAATTTTCCAATACACAAAATGGTGTTCATACCTATTGTAGAAACCGTCTACGCCATAGTGGGCAGGAATCTTTTTCCAAACAATTTCTTTAGCCGCTATCTCTTGGAAAAAGTCGAACATCTCACGAATATATTTTTCTGCCTGTTCGCTCCCCCAAGTCCGTTCTGTGTAGTCATATATTTCACTAATCCGAAACGAAGCAGAGCGTGAAACCCTGAAATTAGTCATAAACCAGATTTTTGATTGAGTATATCCTCAGCAGTAAGTTCTATATAGTCGCCATCAGAAGCGCTAAACGCTAGCTGCAACTCAGCTTTAACCTTCTCAAAAGCTTTCCGCTGGAGATCCTCTCGATCTTTGCGAATCAGATCCCGAACATATTCACTAACATTTTCATACACAGACCCATCATCTGAAAGCCGACTTTGCACATGGTCTCGAAGAGCTCCCCCAACACGAACATTTAGATTCATAGAACCAGCCACAAAAATAAGTGTACGCACTCCACACACCCACTGTCAACAAAAACTGTAATATTTTCTACACGATTGGCTGGCAATAGAAGCCTTTTTATTGTCCACAGCTACAGCATCCTCCTGCTAGGCTAAAGGCTTATGGCTAAGCAGAATATTCTTACTTCACCAGATGAAAACTTTCCACAATGGTACCAAGACGTGCTCAACAAGGCAGCGTTGGCAGAAGGTGGCCCTGTTCGCGGCACGATGGTTATTAAACCCTATGGGTATGGCATTTGGGAAGCAATTCAGGCTGACGTTGACGCTCGCATTAAAGCAACAGGTGCACGCAATGTCTATATGCCCCTGTTTATCCCCGAGTCATATTTACAAAAAGAAGCTGAACACGTTGAAGGATTCAGCCCTGAGCTAGCGGTTGTTACCCATGCAGGGGGCAGTGAATTAGATGAACCTGTTGTGGTTCGTCCAACGTCGGAGACTATCTTTGGCGAATATATGGCCAAGTGGGTGCAAAGCCACCGCGACTTACCACTGCTGCTTAATCAGTGGGCCAACGTTGTCCGCTGGGAGCTGCGTCCACGCACGTTCTTACGAACAACCGAATTTTTGTGGCAAGAAGGCCACACGGCACACGCCACCCAACAAGACGCAGCTGACTACGCTGCACGCATTCTGCATGAGGTGTACGTGCCGCACATGGAGCAAATGCTTGCTGTGCCGATAACTGTTGGCATCAAACCACCTTCGGAACGCTTTGCTGGCGCTATCAACACGATGGCGTGTGAAGCAATGATGTATGACGGCAAAGCCCTACAAATGGGAACAAGTCACGAACTTGGGCAAAACTTTGCTGAAGCGTTTGACATAACCTATCAGAGCAAAGAAGGTAAGCTTGAAACCTGCTGGACTGCCTCTTGGGGTGTTTCTACACGCATGGTCGGCGGCTTGATCATGGCACACGGCGACGAGAAAGGCTTGCGTTTGCCGCCGTCGATAGCGCCACACCAGGTTGTGATTCTTGTGATCCGTGAAGATGATGCTGTGACGCAAGCAGCACAAACCTTAGCGGCCGAGCTGGGCGACATGGGCATACGAGTTGAAATTGACGACAATGTTGACAAATCGTTTGGTCGTCGCGCCACTGACTGGGAAGTCAAAGGTGTTCCTATCCGCATTGAAGTGGGCCCTCGCGATCTTGAAAACGGCGAAGTTACGCTTGCCAGACGAGACAATGCTACCAAACAGAGTGTCGCTGTTTCTGATGTTGCGAAACAAGTGCCAGACCTCCTAGATCAGATTCAGAGCACCCTTTTTGACCAGGCAGCAAAACGTATGAAAGACCGTACACAAACTATTTCGACACTAGCTGAAGCTATTGAGGCTAGCCAAACTGGGTGGGCTAGGCTACCTTGGGATGTGCTCCAAGATGGCGGCGAAGAAGAACTGAAAGCTTCTTCGATCACGGTTCGGGCGCTTACGCGACAAGACGGCAGCGTCCCAGACAACGAAAAAGAGTCAGATCTAATCGCTATCGTCGGACGTTCTTACTAAGAGGACTCACACGAACTGCTTTCTTGACAAGTTTTTATGCTGTCGTCTTTTGTTTGATGCAAACACAGAGAGCAAAAAGCTTATTTTGTTGACCATACTCAGAAAATCAATTAGAATTTCTGAGTATGTACCAAAGAAAGTTGTCCACAAGCAAGAATACTAGTTTTTTTCTTTTTGGTGCTCGCGGCACGGGGAAAAGCACATTTCTCAAACATGAGTTTGACAGTCCTACAACTATGTGGATCGATTTACTAAAAAACAGTGAAGAAGAAGCCTTTTTATTCGACCCGGACACGCTAACGAAGCGACTAGACGCTCTTGACACTACGCCTGAGTGGGTAGTAATCGACGAAATCCAAAAAGTTCCGAAACTTTTAGACATTGTTCACTATGAGATTGAAAACAGGGGCATTAAATTTGCATTGGCTGGGTCAAGCGCCCGGAAAATAAGACGAGGTGGCGCTAACCTTCTTGCAGGTAGAGCACTAATGAACAACCTGTTTCCACTTACGCATCAAGAACTTGCTACAGACTTTAGTTTGGACGCTGCAATACATTGGGGCACTTTGCCAGGCCTGTATCATCTTACTGATAAACAAGAAAAAATTGATTATTTAAATACCTATGTTAATTCGTATCTCAAGGAAGAGATATTCCAAGAACAGCTGGTTCGCAAAGTAACCCCATTCCGCAAATTCTTCCGAATAGCGGCCCAAAGTAGTGGCAAAATAGTTAACTTTAACAACATTGCAGCTGATGTGGGAGTCGACTGGGCGACCGTACGAACCTATTTCGAGATTCTTGAAGACACGCTACTTACCTTCACCTTGCCTGCTTTTCATAGATCTCTTCGAAAACAACAACTTAAATCTCCAAAGATATATCTCTTTGACATTGGAGTTAAGAGGGCGTTAGATAAACAGCTCACCACCCAAGTGATCGATGGACGAGAGTTTGGGTTACTCTTTGAACATCTCATTATTTTAGAAATTCACAGACTGAATAAATACCTGAAGAAAGATTATGAGCTTTCATATCTAATGACGCAAGGCGGTGCCGAAATCGACCTTGTAATTGAACGCCCTGGCCAGAAAACAGCGCTCGTAGAAATCAAATCAGCCAGGAAAGTAACAGCCACCAAAACAAAACACTTGCATTCTTTCATGAAAGATTATCCTGGCGAGTTCGAAGCTTTCTGTCTATGTAGAGAAGAGCACCCGAAGATGGATAATGGCATAGCCATAGTACCTTGGCAAACAGGAATCAAGAGACTCGGGCTAGAATAGACTGACTACTGACTGCTATTGTTGGCTTTTCTTAGCAAACTGTGTCTGTGATTTCATTCACTTCCCGCTTTATATAAGTAGTAGAGTTCAGTAGGATTGCGATGCATCGCATGTTTTCTGACTAGACCATTCACCAGCTATCGCTGGTTCATTGCTAGCTACTTATCCAAGATTGCGCTAATCGTTTCGTGGTAGCTAGTCTGGCCTCCACACTTGCGTTCATATGCTCGCACTGCATCAGCATTTATTTCCTGCATCTCAGACGACTCATTACTGCTATTCAGAAAGCCAAAATAATCAGTAGGCAGCATGTCGCATATATCTCGCTTTGCCAATTCAAATGAAAGACCAATACGAACAAGTGTTGGGTCAAGTTCTCGTTGGTCAGCAAGCCCAAGAAGACGACTAGCTTCTGCTACGTTAGTAACTTCAATAAAGTCAGCTGCAACAAACGCTACACCCCGCTCAGATCGCTGACCCAACGATGTTTCAATGCTTGCTGTGAGACTGGTCTGCTCTGGCTTTACGATCATGGTGAAAAGAGAAATACTTAGAAAGAGAAATAAGACTAGCACAGGGGCAACGAGCGAGAACCAAGGAAATTTCTGTGGTAATGGACGAGTAAACTCTGACACCATTTCAAGTGCTTCCATTCGATCATAGGTGCAAGGGTGGGTGGCACTTTTACGGATAAACGACGATCCATTCGTTCGGTTGATTTTCTTTAATGCGCTTGCCATAGCTTCAGCTCCGCATGCTTGGGCGGCGTAAGCATCGGCTTCATATTCATACCTATGGCGGTTCTTATAGACGATCTGCGGAATAAAGATTGCCACTGCAATGCCAAGCAAACCCCAAACAGGGTTCAACGGTATACATTTTAGGCATCCTAAGGCAAGAAGATTGGTTATGCTTACAATCATACTTTGACGGTTCATTTGGGATACATGATCGACATGTCCCTTTTCATGAGCTATAACTGCACTGATTTCTTCATTGCTAAGCGATTCAATCAAAGCCGTCGTAACATAGATTTCGTTTTTCCTCGATAGAAAAGCATTGCTTTGGCCTGTACGAATCTCGAATACCTTCTCGTGATCTAGCTCTAATTTTGCTGCAAGCTGACGTATCGGATCTGGGGCTATTCGAATCAGGCCCAAAAATTTTAGGAATGTTAGTTGATAGCTGCTATAGAACATAGCGACAATAACAAACCCCGCATAGGTAACCATTTTTGGTGTATCCAGCGAGGTCGGAAATAAATAGAGGTTAACCCCGGCCCCGCCAATTATGAGCAGAAACGGAACGTAACTCTTATATTTTTCTGAACTCGTCAGCGTTTCTAGAGATGGACGCTCAACTATTGTACGCAATTTTTCTGCACAGTATAGGTGGAGCCAGACAGCGACGCCTCCGATAGGAATAGATACGGCCCATGCAGGGAGAGGGACAAACTCTCCTAGAATCAAGGATGGAAACACAACTATAAGCATCAAACTAACAAAAGTCACGATCCATAAACGAATCATACTAGCCGCATACGCTTCATGTTTCTCGAACCAACATGAAGGCAAGTCAACACGTTGATAGATACGTTTGAAAGGGAAGTACAAACTAGTTAGAGCTGCCAACAAACCTGTAACAGCAACCAATGGCCCGAACCATTCCATTAGAAATAACATAAACCGCCTTTATATTGGAGACGTATAGTTCCAATACCTTGCCCTATTGTACTTTCACAAGCTAGACAGAGCGTAGCTCGTTCACCGATTTTGCTGGGTCGCCGCTTGTCACCAGCGATTCACCGACTAACACTGCGTCATAGCCGCCTTTTTTCAGTTCGCTCGCAGCTGCTGGGCCTTCTATCCCCGATTCGGCGACACGTAGAACATCATCTGGGATTGTTCTGCCCACTCGCAGCGCACGTTGTGTGTCAACCTCGAACGTTTCTAAATCTCGCTGATTCACCCCAATCATAGTGGCACCAACCGCTAACGCTCGTTCGACTTCTGCTTCGTCGTGTGTTTCAACCAAAACGTCAAGATCTATTTCTTTGGCCAAATCATAGAAATCTCGCAGCTGGCTTTGATCTAACGCTGCAACAATCAGCAGAACTGCGTCTGCTTCCATCAACCTTGCATCAACCACATCGTTAACGCTAACCGTGAAATCTTTACGCAATACAGGCAGCGAAACAGCACGGCGAGCAGTTTGCAGGTCGTCCACGCTACCTTGGAAAAAGTCGCTGTCTGTTAGCACAGAAAGACACGTCGCTCCCCCGTCGGCATAACATTGCGCCCAGTTCTCTACGGTTTCGATTTGGCCGCTTCGCTCGAACAAACCTTTCGACGGTGACGCTTTTTTGATTTCGCTAATCACCGCAAGCGAAGCATCTTTCTGCGAGGCTTGACCTAGCGCAGCAGCAAACCCACGGGCAGGGTCGACACTGCCCACTTTTTCGAGCAAATGATCGAGCTTGCGTGAATCAGTTTTTGCTTGTTCTCTGTGCGATAGCAGAATTTTATCGAGATATGTCACAGCAACGTAGTGTATCTAGCAGGCTGCCAACACAAGCTATCTAGCTACTTTTTCTCTTGTCGATAGCTCGAATATCGATTCTAACTAAACCTGCTCCAACTAACCCAGCAGATTTCATAGGCAAGAGTCGCTGTACCTCACCAGAAAAGGTTGAATTTTTTTGATTTCTTTCTGATTGCCTTGCTCGTCTTCTCCCGTTTCTAAGGCTTCCCAATGCTTGTAAGCCTCGTCATACAGTGTGGACCCTTCTGCACACAGATTTTTTTCTGAAAGTGTGTACGCAGCTACAGCTTTTTGAAGATTGCTATCATATCCTAGATCTTCTGCAGCTTCAAGAAGATGACCAGCTTGATCAACGTTGTTTTCAGATATATGCAAACCTGCGAGACGCCCAGGACCTATTCCCCTATCTATGCGCGCAACAGTGTCATAGAGGATCGAGCTCTTCTCACCTAAGGTTTGATACGCGAGAAAAGAGCCTAGGAAGACGCATGCTAAAGAAAACACTGGAATGAGATACAGCCTTCTTAAACCTCCCACACGTCCCTTTAGGTTTGGACGCTCGAAGTTTGGTTTGAGTTCACAGGCAATCATACGGTCGTAAAGCCCTGGATGGCTTGCTTTCTTATTTGTCTCAACTGGAGTTGCGCTTAAACGATGTAATTTCTTCATCGTTTCAAAATATTCATTAGGGTCAGAGTGCGTAATAGCGTACGCATCAGCATTGTATATACTTCTTCTAACGGCTTTTAGCTTATATTTTGTTGTCAAGATTCCTAAGAAGAATACTAAAATTAGGGAAGTAAACGGTCCTAGTAACTGGCTAAGAAGTAGATGGGATAGAAGCATCACGTGAAAGACAAGTAAGTACCAATGAACGTTTTGTCTGTTGCGGTTTTTGTGGCTAACTTCATGAGTGATAACATCTAAGAGTTCTGGCTCAGTCATATTAGCTAGCAACCCTGATGTTAATCCGATGTTTCCATTGGAGCTACTAAGAGGGGCTAGTCTTTTCGATACGACTTCATAGACTTCTTCTTTTCTGTATCCTCGTTGGTTTGCAAGTTTTTTTATAGATTCAGGAGCTGGCTTGATGACGCCAAACAGTCGAGCAATTTCCCATCCAAACAAATATAGGATTAGCGCCACTGAATAAGCAGCAATGAACAAGACTATTTGGCGAATGTCAAGGCTCATAGGAACTAAGGAGAAAACAATCACAAACAAAAATATCTGTAGCGAACTCTGCAAAAGGTAAAAATTATTTTTAAAGGCTGAAATTTCCAGTTGAACACCGAAGTAAGAAAATTGATCTTTTAAACTAACTAAATAACTTGCTACCAATATTGCTAGGAGCGCAATTGAGAAAAATCTTGCTCCGCTATTGTTAGTAAATAGAATTAAAGGAAAAAATAGGAGTACCAAAAACGTATTTGTTTTTTGATATACATTTGTGATCGTAAAAATCTGCTGATTACGTTCAGCCCAAGTTACTCCCGATTTGCTAGCTCTATCTAATTTCTTTGTCTGTGACCGTACTGACATGATGATCGCAAGCAGAATAGGCAGCGCAATAGCGTAGCCGCCATATCTAAGCAAAATCACTTCCATGTCTGAGAACATCGGAAGCTAAATAGTGACGCTTAAGGCTTATTCTGCTTGTACTATCTAGCTACTTTTTCTCTTGTCGACAGCACAATTTGTGATAGCAAAATAGGCCCTATAAATCGCAGAAAATGTTGTAGCCATTGTTCGCCACTTGTCAAAATCGCTTTTGGCGGGCTGAAAAACGAGACCATCGATTTGAAAGAAAACGTTAAAACATCAGAAGCATCTCTCCAGCTGCCAATCGAACCAATTCGGTTATGGATATCACGCAAACTGCCATCTGCGTTACTTGCTGTTTCTGACAGCGAAACACCCGCGACAGCAAACACACAGGCAGACACAAAAACAGTTGCTATAAACCAGGCAGCGGCGCGATAAGGGTTCAGGCCATAGCTGGATACTGTTCGATATAGCCAAAGCGTTGCAAATTCAAACGATTTGAGCAGGTTAACAGGGAGTGCTATCGCTAAAAAAGGAGTTCTTCTGAATGCTGTTTGTTTCACATGATTTTTTCTTGCTTCCATTTCTCGGAAATAAAAATCTGATGCTCCTGGCCTGTTGCTACTGTTTTCATAGACACGCCGTAGCTGGCGATACAAACCTATTTCATCGCCAATTTGGAAAGGCTTCGTAAAATCGGTTCTAATTTTTTGTCTACCTGAAGCAGAATCAAACAAGTTTTGGCCTGAGAATGTGCATTTGTCAAAACTGGGGAAGCCTCGAAAATCGCACTCTTTCAGACTGACGTAATCATTAAAATCGACATGATGAGCAAAACGAGCGCCGCGCAGCGATCCGATAGTGATGATAGAAGCTTCGGAAAGAAATCGGCACGTACCTTCAAACGACCCGTCCAAGTCTACCAAACCTGCGACTTCTCCTTTAATGGTAAGGTTTCCTCCCAGCGACCCTTCGGTTCGTACCATAAGGTGCCCCTTGATAGCGCCATCTTTGCGAATATTAAGGGTGCCTTCGATATGGCCTTCGATTAGCAAGTTCTGCCCGATGTAGCCTTCGCTCCAAATGTAAAGGTTCCCTTCAATAGAACCTGCTTTAGCGATATGGAGACTTTTTTCGATAGAACCTCCATTGCATACATAGACGCTGCCGTCAACACGGCCACCGATATGAAGACCACTTTGGATTTGTGTTTCTATGCAAAGGTCGCCTTTGATCACACAATGCAGCTCTATATCAACAGGATTATGCTGCTGGCTTGCCTCTATAAGTTTTAGAACGTCTGCTGCCTCCACCACAAGATTTTCTGTTGTTACAGGTTCGCTGAGGCTTTGCTCTCCCTCATGTATTTGATAAATAAGATCTTCTATTACCTGTTGGTCTGTCAGCTCAAACTCACTTGGTTGCACTGTCATAGAGCTGAACTCCCGCTTTCTAAAATCTGCCACTTTATTTCTACCAGGTCATATCTGGATTCTAGTGTGAGGTGGAACAAAGATTTTAATTAAGAATCGCTTTATCCCAAACCGCTAAAAGCTGCGTGCTAGCACTCGAAGCGAAGCGGAAATATAGAGGGCATCTACAATTATTCGAGATGCCCTTTATTGCTTTTCTGCTGAGTCGCTTGCGTAGAGCCGTGTAACTGTTTAGGCCTCAGACATCATCGAAACGGTCGATGTTGCGCAAGGCTGGGAAGAGAAACCACCAGGCACCCACAACAGCAACCGTGCCGACACCGCCGAAAATAACAGCACCTGCAAGGCCTAGCAGCGAAGCGGCGACGCCTGATTGAAACGCACCCAGCTCGTTTGAGCCGCCGATAAAGATACTTTCAACTGATGCTACTCTCCCCCGCATGTTCTCTGGTGTCGCAAGCGGCATCAACGTCGAACGAACAACAACACTTACCCCGTCAGCTGCTGCCAAAACAAACAGCAACACAAAAACGACGGCATATGATTTGGTTAGCCCGATCCCAACGGTTGTTAGACCAAAAACAGCGACAGCACCAAAAAATAGGTAGCCAATGTTGCGACGCAGCGGCTTCCATACCAGCAATAACGTCATCGATGCTGCGCCTATGCCAAGGGCGGCTCGCAGCCAGCCAAGCCCGACAGCGCCTACGCCAAGACGATCTTCGGCGATCGCTGGCAGCAACGCTACGGCACCGCCAAGCAACACAGCAAAAAGGTCGAGCGACATAGCGCCGAGCACCAACGGCGATTTTCTGATGAATCGCAGCCCTTCGCCTGCGCTGCGAAACGTAGCTTTTAACCCGGCGATATGGTCGGTTTTATCGACGGTTGTTTTGGGGAGCAGCCACGTCACAGCGCTGCCACAAACGAGCCCTATGGTAGAAAAAAGAAACGGCACTGGCACGGCGATCACGTACAGGAAACCAGCAATGACTGGGCCAACGATGTTGCCAGCAAGTCGAGACGTGCCTGATAACGCCATCACCCGGGGCAAAATTTCTTTCGGCGACAAGTCAACAGGCATTGACCGCAGCGACCCGAATAAAAACCCTTGTCCGAGGCCAAGCAGCATAACAAGTGCAATTATTGGCGCTATCGACGTTGGCGACGTTGCGGCATAGAGCGACAAGCCAGCTGCGGCCACTGCGTTCACCGCTAAACCACCAGAAATTAGATAACGTCGATCAAACCTGTCTGACAACGGACCAGCTATTGGCGCCATCAACGCCGTCGGGATAAACTCAGCCAAGCCAAGCAAACCCAAGTCAAACGCATTGCCTGTGATATCAAAAACCTGTTTACCGACCATCGTTGTCAACCCAACGGTCACAGCCCCAGCGAGAAACCGCAGGCCTAGCAAAAGATAAATCGACGTCGGAATTTTTTGTTGCGCAGCCACCTTGTCAGTATAAGCAGTAGTATGCACGTCATGAAGCGTCTTCCTATCGGTATCGACAATTTCAGAACAATTCGAGAAGAAAACTATCTTTATGTTGACAAAACCGATTTGATACAGGAGCTTGTTGGTTTAGAAGGAACAAAGTTTGCGTTTCTTTCTCGTCCAAGAAGGTTTGGCAAGTCGCTACTTGTCTCGACGCTGCAAGAACTCTTTGAAGCAAACAAACCTTTATTTGAAGGCCTCTCCATAACAGAAAGGTGGAATTGGGAAATTAGCTACCCAGTTATTCACCTTGCATTCGCAGGTGGGGTGACTGACGCAGCGTCACTAGAGCTTGTTGCAAGAAATGCGCTGCAAATAAACGCCGAACGCTTAGGCGTTACGTTGCCAAACAGCGGGCTGGTCGAAATTGACTTTCAGAACCTTATCGCACAAGTCAACAAGCGTTATGACCAAAAAGTTGTGATTCTTGTAGATGAATACGATAAGCCGCTGTTAGATAATATCGCTAGCAGCAACGTTGAGGCTATACGCGCAAAACTTGCAGGCTTCTATTCTGTTATCAAGCAACAAAGCGCCATGCTACGATTTGTTCTTCTTACTGGCGTGTCACAATTTTCTAAAACATCTATTTTCAGTCAGCTCAATAATCTTAATAATGTGACGCTCGACAGTCCGTATGGGACGCTCTGCGGCTATACGCAAAAAGAAGTCGAAAGTTATTTTGCACCGCATCTGACAGACGTTGATAAATCACAGCTCAAACGCTGGTATAACGGGTATTTCTGGCGAGATGAATCGGTTTATAACCCCTATGATATTCTTCTCTTTTTCACCAAAAACAAGGAATATGAGCCTTATTGGTACGACTCTGGCACACCATCTTTTCTTATAACACTGTTGCAACGCCGCTATTACCACATTCCTGAGCTGCTAAGGACTTCAAAATCATCGTCGCAGTTGAATAGTTTTGATGTCGATCGTTTAGACCTTGAAGCGCTTTTGTTCCAAACTGGGTATCTAACAATTGCCAAGGTGAACCGTGAGTTCACCCGTGCGCTTTATACGCTTGATTTCCCAAATCAGGAAGTCCGTACAAGCTTTAATCAACTTGTTTTACAACACTATCTTTCTAACAATTATCAGCATGACGCATCAACGCTGCTTGCGGTTCTACGAAACGGCGACCTTTCGGCTCTACACACGCATCTGACGGCAACCTTTGCGTCGCTGGCACACGATAGCTACAGAAATAACACTATTGCTCATTACGAGGGGTACTACGCAAATATAATGTTTGCTTTGTTTATGTCGCTGCCTGTACTTGTCTCACAAGAAGACAGCACGAATAAGGGTAGAATTGATTTAAGCGCACAACTTGAAACAGCAGATGGCCGAACAAATGTCTATATTTTTGAATTCAAAGTGGCGGCAACGAAACCAGCTTCTTCTTTAGCTTTGCAGCAGATCAAAGCGAAAAACTATCATCAGAAATATTTGTCACCGACCAGTTGCGTTCATCTTGTAGGTATAACATTTTCAGCAGAAGAACGAAACATTATAGATTTTCAAACAGAAACGTTGACGCAAGACGCTAGCTAACCGCAGCAACCGATTCGCCGTAAGCATTGCTAGTCTGACAGCTATGACTTCGGTAGTGATTGTTGAAGACGAGTTAGACATAGGCGATTTGATTGCGCTTTATTGCAGACGTGAAGGTTGGGATGTTTCACAAGTTTGCGACGGCGCTGATGCGATAGATACTATTCGTGCACGTCAGCCAGATTTTATTGTGCTTGATGTCGGCTTGCCAAATAAAGATGGTTTTCAGGTTTGCAAAGAACTCCGCCAGTTTAGTCAAGTCCCACTACTTTTTCTTACCGCCCGCCAAGATGAGATTGACCGCATCGTCGGGCTGGAACTTGGCGCAGACGACTATGTAACGAAACCGTTTTCGCCGCGAGAACTTATCGCACGGATCAAAGCTATTCTGCGCCGAGGCAATAACCTGCCAGAAAGCAAAACGAAAGCGATATTTGGCGAACTTGCGATTGATCTTGAACGTCGAGAATGCAAGAAAGGTGACGAAGCAATATCGCTCGCTTCGCAAGAAGTGCTTTTGCTAGAGGTTTTCCTTGAACATCAAGGCATTGCACTTAGCCGCCAACAACTGCTTGACCTTGCCTGGGGCGAAGAGTGGGTTGGCGATGCTCGCACCGTTGACGTGCATGTGCGACAGCTTCGCAAAAAACTCGGCGACGACCTACCGCTTGAAACAGTACGAGGCCACGGCTATCGATTCAGCTAATTTTTCCTGCCCAAATTACTAGTTGAACGTTGTAGAATATACCCACGATGAAAAAAAATCTGGTTACTACTGAACTCTCAGAACAAGAAGTCTTCGACCTTGTTGCTCCTCGTTTCAACAATCCAACTGGCAGAAATGCTCTCGGTCAACTTAGCAGTGTATGCCAAGATGGATACCTTGGCGACGCCAAATTCTTAGCCACCTTGTTGAGTTCACTCAAAGTTGTTGCTGAGAAACTAAACGATTTCGCCGAGCTTGAAAAACATATTTTTGCTATCTACGGATCCGCAAGAACCAAAGAAGATACCAATGATTACGAGCTAACAGCTGCGGTTGCAGCTAAGTTTGAAGAACTCGGATGGGCTTGCATTACGGGTGGCGGTCCTGGCATGATGGAAGCCGCTTACTCAGATTTAGACGATCTCAAAAATGCCCTAGCTTTTCTTCTTAACTTACCGCACGAGCCCCGCTCTAAGTACTTGCAAGAAGACAACTGGGAAATGTTTGAATATTTCTTTTTCCGTAAACTTGGTTTGATGTTTGCCCCATCTCTTGTGACTGGCGCAAAAGGAGGTATCGGCACGGTTGAAGAGTTGGCAGAAGTTTTTGATCTTATGGCCAATGGGCATATTCCTGAAATGCCAGTTCCGCTGTTTGGCACGCATAACAGTGCATGGACTGAACAAGTGGGAGCGCTGTTCAACGAAGTATTGCCAGAGAATCTACAATCTCAGCTAAAAGTTTATACCCAAGATGAGGGTGAGCCAATTCAAGAAGCTGGTCAACGGATAGCTCAGGAGATGCATGCCCTAGACGAATTACGTGACCCGCCTCCGAGACCTTCTATCGCCTCGATGGTAGAAGAAGATATTTTTGATCAGCTAGAAACAGTCTTTACTGAACAAGAAGTCAAAAAACTGATCGCACAAGGAGACGTAGAAAGGACACTTTTTGCTAATGCCGCTCATTTACTGACTGCAATGGAAGAATACACTCCATTTGTCGCAGCTTTAGCTCACGATTTCGCAGTCAGCGCAGGTAACACGCAGAAAGCAGGCAACGACGTCTGTATTGCGCACTTTGGCGGCCTTCAACCTCAAGAGGATACCACCTCTGTCTTCAATCCAAGCAACCAGAATGTGCTCTCTCCTTTTGGTGATTCTTTGGAAGCGACTTTACACAAAGATGGAATTATTATAGATTTCTCAGACGTAACCAAAAATTTACACAATTTGTCATTGCTATTTACTTCACTTTCAATGGTGCAAAATAATCAGATGCCTTTGCGACCTATAGTGTGCATCGATGATGGACGGATTGTCCCACGTGTTGTAAAATTACTCGAAACACTTAGCGAGCTAGGAACTATCAGCCCTACAGATAAATCGTTACTAACAGTTAAAAAGTCTATGGCTGATGCTCAAGACTATATTGTTAACCAATGCGCAACGACTCGTGGCCATAACAGTAGGCTGCTCGATCCTAGTCAGCCTAAGACTTCTAACACACAAATAACAATAGATCTAGGACCTTTCTCCAATGCTTTAGGGCTTGACGATCTGAAAGCAGAACTTAGTAATCGTATTGTGCAGTCTCAACAAAAGGATCCACTCTTATCTGGCCAACTAGCTACGTTAAGAGACTCACTTGTTAGTTCAGAGTACTCTTCCGTAGATTCTCATCGCAGGTTAGATATCGTGCTGAAGGGTAGAGCGAAAAATTCTGTCATCAGCGTATTAGTCGATCTACTTGCTTCGCCTCAGGTTGAAACGACAAAACTTCTTTCTGGTGTCGGGCAATGGAACAGGCCTCGGCATACAACTCCCCCCCCTTTCTTCACCAGCGCTTGTGAACGCCAGTAATTAGCACTGGAACAAAGGCTAAAGTCAACACCTTTTTTGCCGAAGGGTTGCAATGGCCACAAAAACTGCTTCTCCTGCAAAAGCTTCAAAAAGTAAATCTAAAAAGTCTCAAAAACCTGGAACTAAGGAACGCAAAACTTCCGCAAAGGCTAAAAAGCCTGCCAAAAGCGGCAAAAAACCAGCCGTTAACGCTGAAAAATCTGCTCCGAAGCCAAAGAAAACTAACTGGGAAAGCCGCGCTGTTCTACGTCTGATTGAAGCAGGTGCGGCATCTGAATGCCCAGCTTGCGGAGAACCAATAAAATTCCGTGCACGCCATCGAGATATGCAAGTTATTTGCAATATCTACGAAAAAAGCGTCTGGAAACGAGTCGAACAGTACCACGAAGAGTGCTATAAAAACCTTAAAGAGCCATACGGCAAAGCTATTAAAGTACCAAAACCTACAAAAGGTTCTCGCAAACCAGCGAGCAAATAAAACAGATAGATCCTAGAGAAATCGCAGGTATAGAGCTAGTCTCTTCTATGTGACGATAACTCAAGAAGACCATCTATTAGCAGCCGACATAGCCACTCAAACAGGCGAGCTACTCGTTAGCGTACGTGCAGAACTAGAAACACAAAATCTGGACACGAAAACGTTTAAAGACAAAGGCGACAGCGCAGCGCATGATCTGATCATGGAACTTCTTACACAACATCGTCCAGACGATGCAATTTTGTCTGAAGAAGGCGCAAACGATCTAGCAAGACTTGCGTCGCAGCGCACGTGGATTGTTGACCCGCTCGACGGCACTCGTGAATATTCTGAGCCGCCGCGTAGCGACTGGGCTGTACACATCGCCCTGGTGACAAACAATCAGCCTGTTGTTGGTGCTGTCGCTCTTCCAGCGCTTGGGAAAACCCTTTCTACAGCGCAACCTGCTCCCCTCACAGACGCACCAGAAATACCACGGGTTATCGTGAGTCGCACCAGGCGACCAGCGCCAGCCGTCGCACTCGCCGATGCCTTAGGAGCTGAGTATATAGAAATGGGTTCTGCTGGCGCTAAAGCAATGGCAGTAGTGAAAGGTGAAGCAGATATTTATGCACACGCTGGCGGCCAATACGAGTGGGATTCGTGCGCCCCCGCAGCCGTTGCGCTCGCCGCTGGTTTACATTGCTCACGCCTTGACGGCTCACCACTTATTTACAACAAAGAAGAAAGCCCTTACTTGCCAGATCTTCTCATCTGCCACCCCACATGGGCTGACAAATCACTACAAATACTTTCTGAGCTAGCAATCTAACTACGTTGCAACCGCATGCCAATAAAACCATTTGAGGCTACAGGACTTAGCTGTTTAGGTACCCTAGATTTCTGAATCTTTTAAAGGGTAGCTCTATGTTGAAACTTCTTCCTAAACAAAGTATTGGTCTTCTTTCTTGCTTTTTTCTTTTCACGGCAAGCTGCGGAACGACAACCAGCGATAGTTCGTCAACATCTATAGAAGATAGCCAGATACAAACAACTGATATCGTTAATGAAGAATCGGCTGATACAAGTATAAGAAACGCAACGCAGCAGCAAGGACCTTCCCGAGCCGAGGTCGAACTGCTAGATCAAGGCGAGTCTCCACGCATAGAACTGCGCATACAACTTGATGAAGGCGAGCAAAAGGCGACAATAACTCAGAAACAGACTATTAGCCAATCTGGAATTGTTGGGTTGCCCTCTGACCCTATCGCTCTCGCTTATGCCACTGAGATGGCTATCACGATTACAAAGGACGGAAACAATTTTACTGCTTTATCAGAAGTAATTGATATTGTCCCAGTCGATGAGACAAATGAACTTGCTGCACAAATTATCCCGACTCTTAAGACACAGATAGTCGGTGTCAGCACGACAGTAACGCTAGATCCCACAGGTCAGATCGTAGGTGAGCCGAAGCTTACAGGGATCGACAATGTAGAACCACAGGTAGCGCAGATGATGGAACAAATCAATGATGCTGGCCTAACGGCTCCCCTCCCTGTTGAGGCAGTCGGTGAAGGCGCTAAATGGCGAGTAACTCAGGATATAGAAGTTGCAGGTATAGAGATCGAACAGACGACTACCTATGAGATCACTGCGATTGACGGCAATACTATTACTATCAAAACAGTTGCGACGCAAGCTGTTGAAGAAGGTTCTGTAATCCAAGAACAAGGTCAGGAGCTAACCATCAAAGAGTGGGATTCAGATGCCACAGGCGAGATGCAACTTGATCTAACAAAAGTTTTTCCTCGCAGCACCGCCGAGTCTGAGGTAAGACAAGTGCTCGAAACTCCAGGTGGCGAACTAACGCAAAAAATCAATATATCTATAGCAACCGAACCTACCTAAGGTAGTTTTCACTCATTAGCAAAAACTGTTTTTAGAGTATTCTCTTTGTTTATCGATGATAGATTGAGGCGGTGTCTCAAACTCAAAAACCTGCTGATCTTTCTTTAGGTTCTTTTAGTCACAATCCACCTTGGGTGTTGTCGACTGATGAACTAGCTTGGCAGAGAAGCGCCGCTATTTTACGCAAAAATCAAGCACTAACATTGCAATCACAGCTCAAGAAACCTCTGTTCCCACCAGCACGGCGTGCTGTTGGCGTTGCACTTCGTTTTGGCGCTCCAATTGCTTTATGGGCCGCAACCAAACGAAAAGGAAAAGACCCAAAAGCTGCTCTCTATAAGAGTTTACGGAAGAATGCCGAACGTCTCGGCCCCACCTTTATAAAACTAGCGCAAATTATCAGCGCTGGCGAAGGCGTCTTTCCTCCAGCACTTGTTGACGAGTGCAAAAAATGCCGCGATCAGGTTCCTGCTGTGCCGAGCGAGCAAATCCGCGCGATCATTGAAGAACAATGCAAGCAACCGCTGAACCAATTATTTAGCTCATTCGACGATACCCCTATCGCCGCTGCCTCAATTGCGCAAGTCCACAACGCCACGCTGCTTGACGGCACCGATGTTGTTGTTAAGGTGCAGCGCCCAGGAATAGACAAGCAAGTTCGTAAAGACCTTAAAGTGCTTAGCTGGCTCGCCCCGTTTCTGATAGGCCGCATTAAAGTATCGGCTCTGGCGAACCCGCCAGCACTCGTCGAGCTGTTTGCCGAAACGATCATCGAAGAGCTTGACTTTCGTCTCGAAGCACAGAATATGCTCGACGTTGCAGCCGTTTTTGTTGCGCTAAAGCAAAAAGATTTTGTGGTTCCAAGGCCGCACCCAACATTGGTGACCCAAAAAGTTTTAATGATGGAAAAACTTGAAGGTTATAGCTTTAATGACGTTGCTGGTATAAAAGAATCTGGCTTAGATACCCACAAAATCATCAACACACAAATGCTCGGCTTTCTTGAAGGCGCGTTCCTGCATGGTGTGTTCCATGGCGATTTACACGGCGGCAACTTATTTGTGCTGCCTGACGGCAAAACTGGTTTAGTCGATTTTGGGATAACTGGCCGTCTCACGAAAAAAGAACGTATGGCGTTTCTTAAGATGATGATGACCGCAACGTCTAACGACCCTAGCGGCCAAGTTGAAGCTTTACGAGACCTTGGGGCGTTGCCAGCCGACACCGATGTTGCAGCCGTGGTTAAAGACCTCGGCCTTGATAAGCCGCCGATAGACCCGACCCAGCTAGAACCTGAAGAGCTTGTCAAAGAAATGCAAACCATGGTGAAAGCACTGCTCGGCTATGGGGCCCGTGTGCCTAAACCGTTGATGCTCTATATGAAAAACC
Source organism: Acidimicrobiales bacterium (assembly GCA_020629155.1). Classification (GTDB taxonomy): domain Bacteria; phylum Actinomycetota; class Acidimicrobiia; order Acidimicrobiales; family SZUA-35; genus JAHDDW01. The sequence goes on from JAHDDW010000001.1 coordinate 318,964, forward strand.
TTCTTTTCATCGACGGATCAATTGCCTCGCTAGCGCCAGATCTTGACATGTTTAAAGTTGTTACCGATGTTGCGACACATTTCGCTGTCACCCATGGTGCTTCTATAGCCAAAGACTTGCAGATGGATCAGAAGCAATGGGAGCTAGACCTTGACGGCATTAAAGCAGGTTTCGGCGTGGACCCTGCTGACCGCAATTCCCTAACATATAAGGAATTGCGAGAACGCAGAGCTCTTATTACTAAACGACTGAAAAGCTCAAAGGATGCCAAGTAATTCTGCATGCTGGTTACTTATTCAAAATTTGACATAGAGGATCTAGCAAACACTGGGAGAAAGAACGCATGAGAATAGTTGTAGCAGATTGCACAGTTGAATATGACGGCAGGTTAACCGCCTATCTACCACGCGCAATACGTCTTTTGATGGTTAAAGCCGATGGCTGTGTTGCGATCCACTCAGACGGTGGTGCTTTCAAACCGATGAACTGGATGAACGCACCAAATATTTTTAATGAATCAGAAACCCAGTGGGTTGTTACCAACCCTAAGGATGAAACCTTAACTATCACGTTACACAAGGTAGTTTCTGATGATTCCTACGATTTTGGTGAAGATCCTGGCTTGCAAAAAGATGGTGTCGAAGCGCATCTGCAAGAGCTGCTCGCTCTTGACCCAACACATCTTGAACCTGACATGACGCTTGTTCGCCGCGAATATCCTACAGAGATCGGCCCAGTCGATTTACTTTGCAAAGATGCCAGTGGCATGACTGTCGCTGTCGAGGTGAAACGCCGTGGCGAGATTGATGGTGTTGAACAGCTGACTCGCTATCTAGACTTTTTGAACCGCAAAACTGATTTAGCGCCAGTTCGAGGCATCTTTGTTGGACAAATCATTAAGCCTCAAGCAAAAACACTCGCTGCTGATAGAGACATTCTGTGTGTTGAAGTTGATTATGACGTTTTGCGAGGCATTGAACGTCCACAACAAAAACTTTTCTAGAATGTTTGGTCTCCCAAATGTCACAATCGAGTGAAAACACGTCGATGAACAGACAATACTGGCATGCAACTGGCAAACTAGTCTGCGGTGAGCAAAAAAAAGAAGAAAAGAACAAATAAGAAGTCGGGAAACCAGGCTAAATCAAAGAAGTCTTCCGTTCAGAAAGCTGATGCTATATCAGCGAGCTCTTCAGCTGATCATACGAATAACAAAGCTGAGCAGACGCAGAAAGAAGTCACGCAAAACAAGCCAGAAAAAACAGTGCCAGAGCCACCAGAAGACACGGCAAATAAAGAAAAACCTAATGACTCGAACCCTGCTAAGCCCGCAAAAGCATTTGATGGCCCCAAAAAGCTACCCGTCCCGAAACGTAGAACCCCTAAAGGAAATTCGAAACCAGTTTCTAGGAAAAAAAGTTCGGAAAGTCCTAAGACAACCACCGCAGACTCGCCTAAGAAAGCAAAAGAAACGACAGGCAACTCACCATTTATTGTTGTCCCAGAAAAATCTGAAGACAAGATCGAAGTCACCCCAGAAGAGAGAAAATCTTCTCCTAAGAGCACAAAAAAACCTACGACACCTCCCCCTTCTGGCAAGCCTACGACTAGTTCTGATCCTACGAAGACCGTATCGAAAACTCAAAAACCTACCGAATCTAAAGATTCTAAGCATCTAGAAAAGGCTTCTGAAAAAACCTCGAAAAAGGCCAACACTAAAAAGCCCACAAGTAACAAGAAACCAGCTTCGACAAATGAAAAAACTGAAGAACCCAGTTCTTCTAACGATGCGCAACTAGACAAGCCTGCCGAACAGGAACCAGCTGATGTCACAAAGGTCAGTTCTCAAGCTGCTTCGGTTCTGGCTGCACTTGATAAGATCGAAGCTCCTGCCTCTCAAGAACAAGACAGTGAAGAAAAATCTGAAGAAAAGACAGTAGGCGCCAACTCGTCAGCAGAGCAAAAACCACCAGCCTCATCTAGCGACGATACAAATGATGATGGCGACAAGAAGCAAGCTGCTACCGCTAATACCGATACGGCGTCTCAAAGCGACTCGAAGAAAGATGACTCTGAAGAAAACACTGAGATAGCAGAAACAAACAATGCTGAAGACGACACTGATTCAAAGAAAAATCAGACAATTGCAGAAGACAAAACTACCAAAAAATCTATTTCGATAGCTCCTGCTCCCGTGAAAGATTCGGCAGCTGAAAAGTCAGAAGCTACTGAAGACGCTCAAGCAAAAACTACTGATGCAGGTGAAGAGAGCACTAGCAAACTCACAGACCTACATGTTGCTCCGTCCTCGAAGCGAGAAAATTCTACCACTATCGTCAACGAAGACAACCAGGAAGAAGACGCTACTACTTCTATTGACGACTCAAAGGAAGCGTTAGAAGAGAAACCCAAGGCAAAGTCAGAAAAAGTACAAGAGTTACGATCAAAATTCCAGAATTCTTCACCTCGACGGCGTTACCTTATAACAACTGCAGCGGTGATTCTTGGGTTCTATGTTGTTCTAACCTCGGCATGGGCGTTCGACTCTGCGCGACATAGTGACCGGGCCCCTCGCGGCACCCATATTGGCAGTGTCAACGTCAGCGGCATGCAAGAAGCTGACATCAAAAAGGAAACAGAGAAATTTGCAGCGCAGCTAGACAAAAAAATCATAACGCTCAAGGCCGATGATGCATCAGTCGAGGTTTCCCCTAAACAACTTGGCGCAACAGTTGACACCGAAGCTTTAACAGCAGCAGCATTTGAAGATGGGTCGAAAGGGTTTTTGCCTGTTCGTCCAGTCAAATGGCTAGGAACGGTTTTTTCAGCGAAAAGTGTCGTCACGCCTGAATACAATATTGATGAAAAAAAGCTTATTGAGCTTACTGATGAGCTTTTGGGCAGTCAAATCGATGGACCTAAAGAACCTGGCATCGCACTTATAAATAACAAACTTGATGCTACGCCAGGCGAAAGCGGCAAAGAGATCGTCACCACTTCTCTATTAGGAGACGTTGAATCTGCGATAAGTCAAGGGGCACCAGCGACAATCACTTTGCCGACAACCGTCGCAGAGCCTAAAGTCACGCTTGAAACAGCTAAAAAACTTGCGAGCGAAGCAGACAAGGTGACTGACGAACCTATCGCTCTTACCGCACTTGATCAAAAAATTCAGGTATCACCAAAGACCTTAAAAAAATGGATTGCTGTCGCCGAAGTCGACGAAAAACAAACATGGATAATAGATCAAGAAGTAGCGACCGATGAACTTAACTCTCTGTTTGGTGAGCTCGGTGTTACGGAAGAGGAAGAAGAGGAAGAAGCTGACGATGGGGAGGCAAAAAAACCACTCACACCAAAGTTCACCGTTGTCAACAATAAACCAATCCTCCTGCCTGTTGCAGACACAATCACCTGCTGCGATGATACTACAGCTGACAAGATTAAAGAAATTCTTCTTTCAGAACCCAGTGCACCTGAAGAAGTAGTATTTCCTGAATATGAGACCATGGCCGAGCAATGCAAAAAAGGTGAGACAAGAGGCAACGTCGAAACCTCCGACGAGGTTATTCGCCGAGGCGAAATCGATGTTGCTTTTCTTACCAAAGACCCAGAATACGAAAAACTAAACTCGTATGGAATTATCGAAGAAATCAGCACGTGCACAACAGCCTACGTCACCTACGGCAACCGAGTTGTGAATATTCAAAATTTTGCTGACGCTATGCACGCAAAGGTAATCGCTCCTCAATCACAAATCTCTTTGAATGAAGAAGTAGGCCGTCGCACAAGAGCAAAGGGGTACCTCCCAGCTGGTGCTATTAATGGCGGGTCGAGCACCAATGATGAAGTAGGTGGCGGTGTTAGCCAGTTTGCTACAACCTTTTTTAATGCTTCGTTCTTCGGTGGTCTCGACCTTATCGCTTTCAAGCCACACTCTCAGAAATTTGAAAATCGTTATCCGCACACTTTAGAATCCACAATTTCTTGGGGTGGGCCAGAAGTTATCTCGGGCAATCCAACAGACCATGGTGTTCTCGTTTGGACAGAATATACCGCCGACACTATAACAGTCACCTTCTATTCAACGAAAACCGTCGAAGTTGAAGCCTTACCGACTAAGAAATGGACCAAAGGGCTGTGTCAAATGGGTTCTATCGAAAGAACAATTGATGGAGAAAAGGATTCCAAGAAAGTCTTAGCAGAATATAGACCAAATGGTTTTGATTGTAACGGCAACCCGAGCGCTGCTAAATTGAAAGAACTGGCAGAGCAAGAGGCTGCTCGTCAACCGCAACCAGTTACGACGCTGCCAGCAGCGCCAAATCCTAATCCGAATACACCTCCTTCTAACCCATTTTTTGAGAACTAATGCTAAACCAGATCAAGCAAACCGCCACATTATTTGACACTAAAGCCGATGATTTTTTCGATCGATATCGGGGGAATAAGAAAGTTGATCGACTTTTTTATGTTGCAAGCGAGGCAGCAGACTATTCTAAAGCCTGGCATATACTGGGTGCGCTTCTGGCACTGAAAAACCCCGCACTTCGCAAACACTGGCTGCGTATGGCTCTTGCCTTAGGTTTTGAATCCGCGTTGGTCAACGGCGGCATAAAAAAACTAACAAACCGAGAACGTCCAGAGCTAAGCGAAAAAGTTACCTTACACGCCCGTAGACCTAAAACGTCTAGCTTGCCAAGTGGTCATGCTAGCTCGGCAGCTCTTGCTTCTACACTGCTTACAGCAGCTGCCCCGAAGGCTAAGTTCGTGTGGTTCGTTGCAGCAAAAACTGTTGCAATAAGCCGCGTCCATAATCGGATGCATCATGGCACAGACGTTGCTGCAGGCTGGGTTGTTGGCAAATTGTTAGCTGCTGCTACCAAAAAAATATGGAAATTATGAGCTTAAGCCAGACAGAAATACGAACTGCAATTACGAATTGTGACTTAACAAGCCTCTAACATCAAGCAAAATATCTGTTACTTCTGATGCAGAAACAAGTGCACGTTCAGAAAGTACAGCTAAACGTTCGTCTATTAACGCAACAGCCTCATCAGTAGGGCTTACCTTTAGTATTTCCACCTCTGCTATATCATTCATGGTGTCTCCCCGCTTCTCTCATTTCCTAGAACACTAACGTATACCAGTTTAACCGATTATACACCGCATACATTTCACAACTCTCTGAACAGGGATGACGCAGTGTCCCATGTTGAAACTAATCAGATGTGGGGCCCATATTGATCGGCAGCCGTTGGGTTTCTCTTTGTGGGTAGGTTTGCTACAGCCCACCAAATTCCTCTAATACCGCGGATTTTTCGCTTTCTATTTGTTTCAACATGAACTCTGACACATATCAACCGCTGCAAGTTGCTACTATTAAAACAACAAACATGTTGATACTTCTATCCGTCAGTAGATAGGTCACGTTAGAGCAGATTGGATACACATTATGATTTCTGAAGTTGGACGTTTAAAGCTTGCAGGGGGCGCAATCTTAGCTGCCTCTGCCATGACTTTGGCCGCCGTTAGCCCAGCATTTGCTACCTCATATGAAGATCTTGAAGATAAGACTGAAACAACCGTTGAGTCTATGGAGGACATAGCAACAACTGTTCTGACGGATGAAGAAATCAACAAGATCGAAAAAGAAGAAAGCGACGCTCATAAGAATGGACTTTTTGAAGGGGTCGCTCTTGATGTCACCTTCGAAGCTGAAGCTGGCTCTCTTTGCACCTTGACCGTCACGAATCAACACAGCGTCCACAGCGATACGCTAGTCAAAGTTGTTTCAGGAGAGAAAGCATATTACCTCAAAGATGTAGAATCTGCAGCTGATAAAGTCACAGAATCAGACGTAATTGTTCTGGAAGAGAACACAAAAGTTTACGTTGTTGCTGGGCCAAGTGGTTATACAAGCTTGAAGGCATCTGATGTTTCTTGCGAAGCGCCAGAAGAAGCCCCTGTTGCTAAACCAATCGTCAAGAAGCCAACCTATACAGGCTAAGCTACAAGCATGAAAAATATTCGTACATATTTGTTGACAGCGGCCTTGGTTATAACCTTGGCCGCTTCGGCTTGTTCCTCGCAAAAAGAATCTAGCGGAGAGCTAACCGAGGGTTCTCTCACACCTGTTTCGACTATAGAAACTGAAGAACAAGCGCCGCAATCAGCTCCTTTAGAAACAGAAGCGAACCAGCAAACACCCGCTTCTACTGATGCGACAACCAAAGAAGCTGCTTTCACTGTTGATGATAAAAGAAATGCTGTTGTCTATGTGAAACAGACCATTGAAGAAATAACGGTCTATAGCGAACCGTCGACAGATTCATCTGTTGTTACGACCTTGACAAGCATAACAGAGAATGAGGGCCCGCGAGTTTTCCTTGCGACAGATGTAGCTGCACTAAATAGCGGTTGGATTAAAGTTGCGTTGCCAATACGCCCAAATGGTTCACAAGGCTGGATTCAACAAGAAGATGTTCAGATCTTCGACAATGAGTATCGAATAGAGATCAACCGTGCAAACCATCAACTAAAACTGTTGAAAAATGGTGAGGTTGAACAAACACATACTGTTGCGATCGGTGTTGGTGACACTCCAACACCTGTCGGCACGTTCTACACTATTGAACTTCTTCAAGACCCAGAAGGCGCCACCAGTGCGTACGGCCCGTTTGCCTTTGGGCTTTCAGGCTTTAGCGAGACACTGCAAAATTTTAATGGCGGTAACGGAGTTATCGGCATTCATGGCACGAATGACCCTAGTTCGATTGGCAAAAACGTAAGCCATGGCTGTGTCCGACTTCCTAACGACGTTATTACTGCTATGGCAGATGAGGTCCCTCTCGGCACACCTGTTGTCATAACATAAAACGAATAGAGATACATTACAAAACGCAAATGTGGACTGGCGATTTCTCTAACCAGTCCACATAGCAAGTACTATCGATCTCCAGTCAAGCTGGAGATAACGTAGGAGATACTATTTTGTTTCTTCAGCTTCATCGCCTTTAACATTGTCAGCAAGATCTTTTGCTTTGTCTTTCACAGCGTCAGCTGCATCGCCTAGTTTTCCACCAGTAGCGTCATCGAGCTTGTTCGCACCTTTTTCAATAGTGTCGCCAACTTTGCCAGCTGCATCGCCTAGTTTTCCACCAGTAGCATCGTCAAGTTTGTTCGCACCTTTTTCAATGCTGTCACCAACTTTATCAGCGACATCGCCTGCCTTATCGGCAACATCTTTAACCTTGTCGCTGCTAAGCATTCCTTTAATTTTGTCTAAAAATGACATAACTATTTCCCCAATCTGAAATTTCTAAATATAAGGTTTGCTTTCTTATCGGCAAATCCTAAGTAGAATGTAACCTATCTTGGCTTAGCCTAGTAGTGACGCGAAGCAACAAACCTTTACAAAGGTGTCAAACAAGTTAACATAAGGATTTTCATGGAACGCGAAAACGGCAAATTGTTCATCGGCGAGTCTCTAGATGCAGCAGGAGAACGAAACGGCGAGCGGATTGACCTTAAAGCATCTGACCTTACAACCCATGGCGTCATCGTTGGTATGACAGGATCAGGGAAAACAGGACTAGGTGTTGTGCTCTTAGAAGAAGCACTAGCTTCTAACATCCCTGTGCTCGCGATCGACCCGAAAGGCGATTTGGGAAACCTTTGCCTCACGTTTCCTTCTCTTGATGCACCGAGTTTTGAACCATGGATGGATGAGGCAAGCGCGAAAACAAAAGGCCAAACAACGGCAGAAGCAGCTGAAAAAACTGCACAGATGTGGAAAGATAGTCTTGCGTCGTGGGATATTTCAGGCGACGATGTCGCTGCTCTTCAAAGTGCTGCTAACCCAATAATTTTTACTCCTGGTAGCGACACTGGCGTTCCACTAGACATCCTTGGCAGGCTAACAGCGCCTACGGTCACAGACAAAAGCGCTCTACAAGAAGAAATCGACAGCACCGTCACTGGCCTACTCACCATTGTTGGCGTCGAAAGCGATCCACTATCAGGCCGTGAACATATTTTGCTTGCCAATATTCTTGCCAAAGCTTGGGGCCAAGGCACCGATCTTGACATGGCAACGCTACTCGCACAGATTCTTGAGCCGCCAATGCGTAAACTCGGTGTGCTTGACTTAGACACATTCTTTCCGCCGAAAGACAGGCAAGCCCTTGTTATGAAACTTAACGGTTTGCTTGCTTCGCCAAGTTTCCAAGCATGGGCGCATGGCCATCCGCTCGATATAGACAAAATGCTTTGGGATTCTCAAGGCAATGCTCGTGCAGCGGTTGTTTCCCTTAGCCATCTCAACGACGAAGAACGACAATTTGCTGTCACGCTACTTCTATCAAAAATGATCAGTTGGATGCGCAGCCAATCTGGTACTAGCGAGTTGAAAGCCCTTGTTTACATTGACGAGGTAATGGGCTACGCTCCCCCAACGAGTCAACCACCTACAAAGAAACCTATTCTTACGCTCCTCAAACAGGCACGTGCGTTTGGTGTAGGCCTTGTCCTTTCGACACAGAACCCTGTCGATCTTGACTATAAAGCGCTCAGCAATGCAGGCACCTGGCTGATTGGCCGCCTACAAACAGAGCAAGACAAAGCTAGATTAGTTGACGGGTTACGAGCTGCTGATGGGTCGACAGATATTGAACAGCTAAATAACACCATTAGTGACCTTGGAAAGCGTCAGTTTGTTTTACGCTCTATAAAGTCTTCTGGTACGTCTCTTTTCACCACCCGTTGGGCCATGAGTTACCTAGCTGGGCCACTAAACCGCACACAAATTTCTTCACTCATGAAAGACAAAAAGGCGGCTCTTGTTTCTGCTCCAGCTACTGAAGCCTCACCTACTACTACTGGGGCGGCTCCTGCTGTTACCCAGGTCGATGACAGCTCGTCAGCTGTTGCTCCAACGTTGCCTGATTCGGCGCAACAAAAGTTTCTCCACCCCGCAGCTCCGTGGGGCGCTACTATTGGCGCTGACGCTTCGCAAAAGACGTTACAACTTATGGCAGCGGCGAGAGTGTCGTTACTCTTCGACGAAACAAAGGCAGAGCTTCGCCATAGCCAAGAGTGGGAAACAATTATTCCTCTCACTGCCGATGGGTTTGATCTTGATAACGCCATCGAAATAGACTTTGATGATAGAGATTTTACTGACGCACCGCCTGAAGGTGCTCGTTTCGCCTTGCCTGATGTTGACATAAGCGCATCGTTACTTAAGAAAACAGTAACTGCTCTCAAAAATAAATTGTATACAGAACAAACATTGACGCTTTCAGTTAACAAAGAGCTCAAGTTATGGTCACGGCCTGAAGAGTCGGCTGAAGATTTCGCAGCTCGTTGTGAAGCAGCAGCTGACGAGCATGCCGATGCTGCCACCGAAAAAATCCGCAAAAAGTTAGAAGCAAAACAAGCTACTGTATCTGCCGCACTAGCAAAGGCGGAAGATAAAGTAGCTGAGCTTGAGGCGCAGGAATCTGGCAATAAGCGCCATCAAATCTTCGACGTGGGTGCTTCTATCCTTGGCGGACTTTTAGGTGGCAGGAAAAATACTCGCGGTTTGGCAAGCGCTGCACGCAAAATGTCTTCTGGTTCGAAACGTAATTCAAGCACAAAAGCGCGCCTCGAATCAGCCGAAAACAGGGCAGCAGAAAAAATTGAACAGCTCGAAGATTTAGAAGCTGAGCTGCAAGAAGCAGTGATTGAGATAGACGAGCTTTGGACAGAAAAAGCCAACGCTATCGAACAGGTCGAAATTTCGCTTGAGAAAACTGATATTACCGTTGAAGACATGATTTGTTTATGGGTTCCTGCACACAACTCATAAAATCCCCTTGAATAGAGGGCTTTCAAGACTGTCACACCTCTATGGCATAGTATGTGTATGGAGAACACGCAGCTAAAACTCATCGAATTTGATACCACGTGGCGCTTAGATCCTGAGACTATCGCCGTAGGCAAAGAAGGGCTCAGGCGAGCCCGCCATGCCATTGACCAAGCAACGATTTATAACCCTTTCACCGACAATAGCAGCATGAAAGCGGCGGCGTAAATGCTGCTTGCAGCTAGGCTACTAGAACGATGAAGATCCTAGCTTGGCCAATCATATTTCTGTTTCTATTTGGCGGCTTCTGGGCAACTAAACTTCTCTTATCATCTGATACGCAGCCAGACACAACCAATCTTCTTACGGCTGAAGTTGTCTCTGTCATAGACGGAGACACCGTTATACTTGTTCTGAACGGACAAGAAACTACCGTCCGTCTTATCGGTATAGACGCTCCTGAATCAGTGCATCCGCAAATGCCTATTCAATGTTATGGCAGAGAAGCTTCAGCCTATTTACATGGACTTTTACCTGAAGGAACTGTTGTTACCGTTGAAAAAGACATCGAGCCTCGCGACAGATATGACCGGCTCCTGCTCTATATCTACAAAGAAAATGGGCTATTTGTTAATGAAGATCTGGTTGTGAACGGATACGCAACAGCAAGCAGCTACCCACCAAACACAACAAAACAGCAAGTGTTTGCATCAGCTCTAAAACAAGCCAAAGGGGCAAGCGTAGGGCTTTGGGGGTCATGCGATGGGCCAGATCAACCATTACCTTAGAACTCGGCCAAAGTTACCCAAGAAGGGATTAGCCTTATAGCTATGACTGCTCTTCTCACAAAACTTGGTCTCGCTGCTGAAACGAAAGCCGTTATTATTACCAGCAAAAACTACGGCGAATCGTACTGTGTAAATCAAGCAGTAGCCAATTCTATGAGCACTGGCATCGCAACCTCGACTGCTATACGAGTTCCCTGCCCATGGGCTCGACATGCTGCAGCTGGCCATATTCCAAAAACAGCGGGCATAGACCTTACGTTTCTTTCAGAGTACGACCTCTATCGCTGGCGACCACTTTCTCACGCTCCTTCTCTTGCTGATGGAGACGGCGGCTTTCCAAGAACTCGCCAAGACTTTTGGGATCATGCCGATCTGGATGAAACTAGACGTGAATGTAAAGCACAGATTGAGCGGGCGAAACTCTGGGGCATACAACCAACACATCTGAGCAGCCATAACGATGTTCTGCTTTACAAACCTGAATTCTTTGATATCTACCTTGAGATGGCAGCACAGTATCAGTTGCCAATTTCTTTAGGCGAAAATATTGAAACTATAGGTTTCCCAGTCCATGAGCTCAGCGCTCAAGAGTCAGTGTTGAGCCCCGAGTTCACTATCGACTATAACCCAGCTATTCCTTTCGATGCACTTATCTCATCTCTACAACCAGGCGTTACAGAAATACGATTTCGTCCTGTCTGCGCATCTGAAGAGGTGGCGGCGTACTTGACGCAGTGGCAACCGTTTACGAAACACTATGAAGCCCTTACAGATCACGCTGCCCTAGCAAAGCACTCAATAACATGTATTTCGTTCAACGATTTACGCATTGCGCAACAGTCATAGAGCAGAAGCAAATCTAAAGGTCTAGGACTGAAAGCCACGCTAACAAAACACGCATGGAACCTTTGGGTTTAAAATCGCCTTTCATATAAGCTTTTGAGAAATACGAACCGTCTTGCTGAAAAGCACTCGCTTGGTCTTCACTTATAGCTAGCTCAAGGTCTACTTCTGCATCGCTTTCGATGCGAGAAAACATCCCATTTTCCCATGTATAGGTAGCGCTTTCAGCGCCGATCTTACAATGCAAGACATTACGTTCTTCAGTTTTATCTGTTGATGTTTTCCCTACAAAATATTTCTCAAATTGTTCTAGCCCAAATTTCGTCACTCGCATAGCCTAGCAGAGATGACTTTTTATTATGCATTCGGTCACCGCTAGCGGCGACCACCTTATGCATGTAGAACATTCGACATCTCTTTTAGGCCAGAATGCGATAGGATTTGGGTATAAATTTAGACTCAAAAGCTACATTTAGCTGGTAAGTACGTCGATACAAAGGTTCAGAAAGGAATTTTCAATGGATGATCCTGCAATTTGGGCCATTATTTGGTTAGCGATCGCAGCACTTTTAGGAGCCGCTGAGATTCTCATCGCTGGTTCGTTTTTTATGCTCCCCTTTGCTGTTGGGGCATTAGCAGCAGCGATGGTGAGCCTGTTCGGTGGACATTTTATAATCGGATGGATTGTCTTTCTTGTCGTCTCGTTTATAGCTTTTCTTTCGCTACGACCACTTGCAAAACGTCTAGATATTAAAGTTCCAACCATTAACGGCGTTGGCGCTAAAAGACTTATAGGTGCTGAAGGCATTGTTTTAGAAGAAATACCAGCGCAACCTGGGCAGACAGGTGTTGTGAAAATTGGCGGCGAAGAATGGCGAGCACAAACAGACCCCCCAGTGACTATCACAACTGACAGCGAAGTCGTTGTTTCTCACGTCCAAGGCACACGCGTTGTCGTCGAACTCAAGCAAGAGAATGTCTATTGATTACACATTCCCTCAGTATTTCCGCTGCGCTCGGCGCGTTGCACGCAGCTTTTAGTGGTTTGCTGTCCAAGCGTTTCAGCAGAAGAGCAGTAACTATATAGCCACAAGAAAATCTCTAACAAACTCAACTAGAAAGAGGGTAAATAAATGGAATCAGTAGCACCAGTTCTGGTATCGTTCATTGTCATACTTGTGGTTTTCTTCCTCATTTATGCAGCAACAGGCATCAAAATTGTTCGACAGCATGAACAAGGCGTAGTCGAACACTTAGGGAAATACAAAGAAACAGTCGACCCAGGTTTGCGGTTGATCTACCCGTTCTTGCAAAAAATGCGCACAGTCGATATGCGTGAACAAGTTATTGACGTGCCGCCACAAGAGGTGATCACAGAAGACAACGTTGCTGTTTCGGTCGACGCTGTTATTTATTATGAGCCAACCGATCCGAAAAATTTGCTTTACCAGGTAGCTAACTTTATTCTTGCGGTAACAAAGCTCGCGCAAACAAACTTACGTAACGTTATCGGTGAGATGACCCTTGATGATGCCTTCACATCACGTGAACGTGTCAACTCTTCACTGCGGCAAATTCTAGATGACGCTACCGACAAATGGGGTGTACGTGTTGTCCGTGTCGAGATCCAACGAATCGACCCACCAGCCGATGTTATGCACGCCATGCACGAACAAATGAAAGCCGAACGAACACGACGTGCTGTTGTGACCGAAGCTGAAGGTTCTAGAGAAGCAGCGGTAACACGGGCCGAAGGTGAAAAACAATCTGCAATTTTAACTGCTGAAGGTGTCAAGCAGCGCAACATTTTAACGGCTGAAGGTGAAGCTGAAGCGGTACGAACAAAAGCCGAAGCAGAACAATACAGACAAGAAGTTGTTGGTAAAGGTGAAGCAGACGCTATTCATAGTGTTTATCGAGCCATCCAAGATGCAGGTACTGATGATCGTGTGATCGCCATTAAATATCTTGAAGCGTTGCAAGGTATTGCTGACGGCCAGGCAACAAAGATCTTTGTTCCAGCTGAAATGGGCGCTACGCTAGGATCTATAGGCGGTATCGCCGAGCTTATCAAAGGCGGCGACTTCCCACCGAGTAAACCTCGCCCGAAGAAAGACACAAGCCAGCAGTCGTCTACGCACTCGATTGAGCAAGAGGCACTAGCGGCACAAGAAAAAATCCGCGCCGAAACAGAAGCTTCTGCGCGGCGTGCAAGAGAGATAGCAGCAAAAGACTTGCCACAGTTCTAAGGCAAAACTATTCTAGATGGCTGATTCCTAGCCTATTCCGGTCGTCATTCCCACGAAGATGACGACCCTGGAATCAACCATCTAGGATGGCCTTATAGTTTTTGTTTGAAGTAAGAGCAACAACTAAGAGATCTTCCAGTCACGGCTTCATGAAGCCTGTACGTTTCATATGGTAGACTTGCCATGTGCGGATGACGATAGATTTTCCTAAATTGATACAGCTGTTTGTCGATGATGATCCTGGCTGTTTCGTGCAGTTGGTTAGAAGATGACAAAGCCGATGAATCGCCAACCTCACTACCAGGTGAGACACCTCAGGCGGACATTGACCCTCCAGAAGTTACGGTAGAGCCGACCAGCGATGGAGGAGCCGCATTTACATGGACCCCTGTAGCAGATGCTACTGGCTATGAATTTGCCTTTAACGGCGCGGTACGATCTCTAGGCGACGGAGTTTGCAATGATCAATGCAGCATCGAATTTGACTCGCGCATCGCTGATTCATTGTCTAGCACTGAAGTTCTGGCTTCTTCAACTACAGAACAAGGGGCTGGGCCAGCTGCGAGCGTTAAGACATCATCGTTCAAACCAATCCTGTTCCAGCGTGAGCCGCTCAAAGAAGCACCTTTGACGGTTGTTTCTGTTTTTGAAGCTGAAGGACCTCCCGAGGCCCCTCGGGTTGAAAGTTCCATTCCTAAGGCAACTGCTCAACGAAACATAAAAGTGAAATCTGAAACGGTTGAAACTGTAGAAGAAGGCTTGGCGCTGATCGAGAAAAACAGTCGAGCATCAAATATTATCTCAGTCGAGTTCGCTGGGTCTGGACTAGTTAGTTCATCAGCAACCTTCAACCAGACACAGGAAGAGTCTCAAGGTATACGGACACAAGCTCCTGCAGGTCAGCTTGGTTTAGATTTCTGGCCGAACAAAGGTGACGGAGTTACAGTAGCTGTTATCGATGGAGGTGTGAACCCTAACCACCCTGGGCTAGCCGAAGCAACTATTTTGCCGGGCAAAAACTTTGACACAGGTGGTGATGGAATATCGCAACCGTCAGATCATGGCACTGAAGTTGCTTCAGTTATTGTTGGCGCTAACCCAGTACGAGGTTTTGCTCCGCAGACGGCAATACTACCAGTTGATATTTATGACGGAGAACCTTGTTGCTGGACGCCTGGTCGGCTTGCAGAAGCAATTATATGGTCGGTTGACAATGGAGCTGATGTTATCTCCATCTCACTTACAGTGCCTTGTCTTTCAGAAATTGACGTGCCTGGATTTTCAGAGAAAAAGATTTGTTGGGGACGAGCCACAGTACAAGCAGCAGTAGATTATGCTATTAAAGCTGGCGTTCCTGTCGTTTCATCAACTGGTAACTCAGGCGAAACTGGCTTTTTTGAAGATGTTGCTAACCGTCGTGATAATGTTGGCGACATTCCTGCAATTCTACGTGATGTTATTACTGTCGGTTCTGTGGACCCCAGCGGCAACGTGTCTGATTTCTCTACTGAGGGCAGCTTCGTCGATGTGTTAGCTCCTGGCGAGTATATTCAAGTTGCCTCAGGAGACAACCAGTATAAGTTCACCTTTGGCACGTCCTTTTCTCAACCAATCGTCGCATCGCTCATTGCTGTTATCCGTGCAGAAAATCCAAGTTTGACCCCAGCTGAGATTTCTGCAGCGTTTGCGTTTTGCGGCGCATACCGTGAGCGGGTCCGCCCAGGCTGTGTGCTACGTCGACTCGAATTGCCTTATGGAACTGATGGACCAGATCTTGCAGCGCTAGGATCCTCTCAGGAGCTCTTTATTCAAATGAGAATCAAGACGAGTTGGCCCGGCTATGAAGATCTCGCCGACAAGACCTCTACTGGTTTTACTCAAAGTTTCCCAACAGCAGAATCAGGATTCCCAGAATTTGCTGAGGACCTTCCCGGCATGTCAACTTTCGCTGAGGGCTATTTCGGTGGAGAAGGACGTGGCAAGGATGAGTTTGTGTACTTCGCTAACGTCTACGCTGAATGGGACAAGCAGTGTTTCTTACCGTGGGATATCGTCGAATACGTACGTGGTAAATCAGACCGAAATCTTCTTGTCGCCACTGTGACAACATCGCTACCAGTAGTCGCCACAGGCACATTCGATGCTAACAACCGAACCGCTCAAGTCACGATTTCTAAAGGTATCGGGGCGACAGATACAAAGGCTGGCACCTTACCAACCCCTCAGATTGCCGCATGGAATGGAACTGGCAATTGTTTAGCAGAACGAGAACTCGAAACTGCTGATGTCTGGTCGCAAGATATAGTCGATGCGCTTGAATCTTATCTCCAACTTTTCCCTATCGAAACGACCCAGATGCAGCTAGAACCTGAACCGTCAGGTCGTCTTTGTGGAGAAACAACAATAGATGATCTATTCCAAGTAAAGCTCTGCGGACCTAAACGCTCCTAAAACTTCGACAGAAATTGCACTTCACACTAGTATCCAAGGATGCTTTTATGAAGTTTCGCTGAGTGACAATGCTTGCAGTTCAAATTCGTCGTCGTCGACTTCGACGAAACGCCAACCAAATAGTTCGGCCAGTGGCTCTCTGCCCTCTTCTGGACCGCTTACGAGCACTTTGTCGCCTTGTTTGAGTTCAACGTTTTTACGTGGACGATAGATATAACGCGCGTTGCGTTCAATCGCCAACACGCTAAAACCTGCGTCAGTCGCCAAGTCTACATCGCCCATTGCCATACCAAGCACTTCGGCTTCATCGCCTACAGGCATACGCAGCACCACATCATCGGTATCGCCCAATGCCATATAAAGAACCTCGTGCAGGTCACCAGATTTTTCAACGAGCCACACCATCTGCTGCGCCTGATTACCCAAATCTTCAGCCGCTCCAGCTAAATGCAACAGCCCCCGCAGCGACGATGGGTCAACTTCATCGTTACTCGATGCTCGCAACACCCACAGCTCTAAACGGTTTTTCATTTCATCGAGGCGATCTTCAAGATCACGTACTTCAGCAGCCAAACTACGATCTTTAAAGACAAGCGAAGAATACGCTAAACCGACCGCTACCTCAGAAATATTTTTCATCTCGACAATAGTGTCAACTGCACGATCTAAATCGGTTAAGGAACCTGTTTGCGTTTCGAGTTCTGGAGGCGACCAAGGGTGTGCGCCAGCAAGTTCACGCAGATGGTCAATACCTTCAGGCGAGCCACGCAAAAACATCACATCGCCGTGATGTAAGATTTCATCGCCGCCAGGGTCAACAATCCATTGGCGATCACGACGCAACGCAATCACACGCAGACCTGCAACAACAGGTAGTTCAAAGGTTTCTAACGGCTGGTTCGAAAACGCTGAACCTTCCGCAATCTCGACACGATGCGAAACTTCTTCGGCGGCCATAAGGTCAAGCACAAGCTGGCGAGGAATACCAAGGCGCTTCGTCACGATTTTTGCGATCACAACTGCATCGTTGCCGATTTCTTCAACCGCACTGATAACTTGCAACACCGCCGACATAGCTTCGGCTTCGCGAGGGTTACGAACCGCCAGAATACATACTGTCCGCATTTGGTGGACCAACTCGTTGATTTGTGCTTCCAACTCGTTCACTTCATCTGCCATGTGAATATCGTCGAAAAATAAAGCGGCATAGGCCAAGTCGACCATGAGCTCACTCATGTCCTTTGCTTCGCTTAACATTTCACGCAGATTTCGTGCTTCCATTATTTCCTTATCTCTTTGACAAAAACGTATCGTCTCAAGCCACTCATACAATATGCCATATCGATAGTGCCCCTATCAAGGTTGACGCAGCGACAATATCTAAACTAGCACTCACGATAGGGATCCCATGATTATCGGGATCTAAACGAAATTTTACGACGAACAGCGTGCCGTAATAGGCTACGAAAGCAACAAACGCTGTCGCTACTAACCCGCCTGAGACAGCAACGAGAACCACTTGCGCGATTCCAGGGGTCGCCTTGTTTGCTGCCGACCCTATCAGATTGCCTAACACCGCAAGAAGAAAGAAAATAGGCAATGCTAACTTAAACGTGCGTTTAATATCTTGTACAGCATCGCCCTGGGGTAACGGCGTTGGCGAGATCAAACCAAGATGCACTTTTGTGGCTAAACGGTTCGACAATATGCCGCCCAGCGCACCAGCACAAGCAGCGTAGCCAGGCAAAATAACAAGCATCACTGGGAAGGTATTTAAACGATCAAGCGAACGTTCTAACACAACACCGGCGACAAGACTAAGCGTCGCCGCCGCCAGGATAACAGGGATTGATTCTTTACAAATACGGCTTGCGATCTTCAACTTTGACCGCAAAATAAAAACAAGGCAAGCAATTGCGCCCAGCGAAAACACACCAGCTAAAGCAACAGTAACCCACCCTTGATCTATCAACAAAATGCCGACAAGCAGCGCTGGCAGCGTGACAAAATCACCCGATGCTGACACAATTGGTGCTGTCACATTGTCTAAGTCCCAGCCTAGCCGCGCCGAGACGACTGCAAGCCCTAACGTGATCGCTAAGACCGCAAGAGAAGCTAACATCGCAGCGCAAACAGATACAACAATAAAATCGTCCAACCCGATGACTCGCCCTGACTGCGATATGTTTGCGACCAAAGCCGCCAAGACTGCCATGCCGATAGACGCAATAAATGAAATCGCGAAAGCCACAATAATGTTTTGACCTAGCACAGAGTCAGGCTTTTTCGACCAAGAAAACGTTCCTGCCCGTATCGCAGTTGAAAGCCGACTGCCAAACGGGCCAAACACATTGCCGCGCAACCCAATAGCAGCAGGGATGAGCAGTAATAAACCAGGGTTTTGTTGGAAGACATCAGTTAAACCAGCAATGGCTAACCCAGTTATTAGACTTGTCGATGCAGCAAAACTTAAGGCTAGAAGGCTTTGCCTCGCATCTGCTTTGGCGGGTCCGAGCAGACCACCGAACGGCCGCAAAGGCAACCGTCTAACCGAAAATTTGACGACCTTCGGCCCTCTATACAATCGCCTCTTGGACATACATACTTCATAGTACAGCTGAGGGCTTGACAGTCCGACCTTCTCAAGCTTGTTCATTCAAGGTGTTCACCAACAAGCATCAAGCGATACGCCCTAAACTAGATACCGAATGTCCAAACATCGCTAATCATACGTTAGTTGGTGATTTATAGAAGAAAGTACTACGTTTACAACTTGCCTACGAACGTGAGAAACTCGTCAATTTTGTTAAAATCAAACCTTTTTTCAAGCTCAGTGACAACATCGGTAGGAAGTACGGGAAAAATCTGGTTGCTTCCAGAACTATACTCAAAAACTGCTCCAAGACGTGAAAGCTCACTGCGCAACCGTGCTGCTTCCATCGTTATCTTCTTGGCGATATTCAACCAAAGACTATCATCAGCAAAGAACCGATCAAATTGCAATCCAAGAAATCTCCCTTTGCCAAGAACAGCACCTTGTTGCTTCATGTAGGTTTTGAAAAACGGCTGCTGTGTAAGATTATTCACTACGACAGCTTCGCCATAGAGACCGCCGACTTTCGTGCCACCTATCGAAAACGCATCAATACCCAACTGTCCAAATTCTTCTGGTGTCATAGTGCTTTCTGGCGACCCCAACGACATAGCCAGCCGTGCACCGTCAATATGTGCAAGCATTGCATTGTCTTTTGCGCATTTTGTGATAGCCAAAAGTTCATCGTGGTTATACAACGTTCCGACCTCTGTAGCTTGGGAAAGATGAACGACCTTTGGCAACAAGTTTTTCACTGGCTTATACTTTTCGAGCGAAGTTTTGACATGCTCCACCGTTAATTTTCCATCAATAGGTTCATGCGCAAGAATTTGATAACCTAACCTCCCAACAGCCCCAGCCTCACGGATATACATGTGAGCCTTTTCCGTGGCAACAATCGCTTCATGCGAAGCCAACATTGCATCGAGACATACGACGTTTGCCAACGTTCCGCTCGGCACGAAATAGACTGAAGCTTCTGGGAGACCAAAGAAAAGCCTAATTTTTTGCGAGGCACGATCGCAGTATTCATCTTCGCCATAGGTGCGTTGCTGCCCACCATTGTGAGCAAGAATATGTTCAAGAATCTCAGGATGGACCCCGTCAGAATAGTCATCTCGAAAGCTATAACCCATGCGTTTACTTTACCAACCAACAGCGAAAGCTCACCTTTAGGCTCAATCATCATCGGCACAACTTATAACGCTAGACTGGTTGTGTGGCCATTCAAGTTACAGCTTCACCGCCCCAATATTCGCCTAAAGAAAAATTTCGAATCGCAATCGACCTCTGTGAAGCTGGTTTAGAGATGATGAGAAAAAATTGAAAGTAGATCGAACATTGCTACGTTAGTTTTTTGGGTAGATGAAAAGTCAAAGTTAGCACGAAAGCCATGCCGTATGAATTCTCTCATCTGCAGTTTTATAGAAAGCGGCTAGACTACTGGATGTGGCTAAAAGATTGTTACTAAGTTTTGTTGTTCTTATTTTTTTCGCAGGTGCATGTGCAAGCGATGGTCGTGAACTGCGAGACCCGCCCACCGATGAAGAGCTTCAAGAACGACAAACAACTACGACAAGGCCGACACCACCTGTTGATCAAGAAAAAGGTGATGGCGGGTTCTCTCTTTCATCGCCTGATTTCACTCCAGGGGGTGCGGCCCCACTTTCGGTCCGCTGCGACAACGGCGACAATTCAAAACTGCTTCCGACGCTTGTTTGGGATAACGTCCCTGAGGGAACACAAGAGCTGGCCGTTTCTCTCTATAACTTCAAAGATATTGAAGAGCCACAATTGATGTGGTTGACTGCTGGAATTCCTCCAGAACCAGGCGAGCTGACTAACGGTCGCCATTCATCTGGAAACGCTATTGAGACACTAAATGATTGGGGCAATCTTGGTTATGGCGACCCTTGTATCGAATCGTTAGCCAATGGTGAAGAAGTTGATTTTCAGTTCAAGATTTATGCGCTGTCAGAAAAAACATCCTTCAGCGGAGGGGCCCCAGGCAATACATCAATCGACGAAGTGAGAAGAATCGCTAACGATTCAGCTTCGGTGCTTATGATCCTCAACAAAGTTGAAGATCTACCAGTCGCGACAGTCGAAGGTTCGCAAACAACCATTGACGGCTCTTTGCTGTCGGGTGATACTCCTACATCTTCAGATGCAGTGGAAACTACTGCGGTATCTACAAGCGATGCAAGCCTACTAGACAACCCACAAACCAGCTAATACCAAGGGGGATCTACCCTTTTTTAAAGGTACCCTTATCGTTTACTGTATTTAGATAGGTATCTGATTAATGGCTTTAAGAAATGATATTCGCAACGTTGCGATCGTCGCACACGTCGACCACGGCAAAACTACTTTAGTAGATGCCATGTTGAAACAAACTGGCGCTTTCCGAGAGAATGAATCTGTCGACGAACGTGTAATGGATTCAGGTGACCTTGAAAAAGAAAAAGGTATTACCATTTTGGCTAAGAATACCTCAGTTAACTGGAACGGAACAACACTAAATATCGTTGACACTCCAGGGCACGCCGACTTTGGCGGCGAAGTTGAGCGAGCCTTAACAATGGTTGACGGTATCGTGTTGCTCGTCGACGCTGCTGAAGGTCCACTGCCTCAAACACGCTTTGTTCTGCGTAAAGCACTCGCTAAAAACCTTCCTGTTATTTTAGTTATCAATAAGGTAGACCGCCCAGACGCCCGCATCAGCGAAGTTGTCGATGAAGTCTACGAACTATTCATCGACATCGGCGCTGATGATGACCAAATCGAGTTCCCTATCATGTATTGTGCAGCGAGAGACGGCTGGGCAAGCGACAAAGACGATGTCATAGGCGAGAATCTTGAACCACTTTTTGAGCTACTTACAAGCTTTATCCCTGCACCAACCTATGAAGAAGGCCATCCGTTGCAGGCGTGGGTCACCAACTTAGATGCTTCTCCATACGTCGGTCGCCTGGCACTTTGTCGTGTTATTAATGGCACGCTTAAGAAAGGGCAATCAGTGGCGTTAAGCCGCATTGATGGTTCGATCGAACGAGTCAAGATAACAGAAATGTTTTTGACCGAAAACCTTGAACGAGTCGCTGCTGAGTCGGCCTCTCCTGGCGATCTTGTCGCTGTTGCAGGCATCGAAGACATTATGATCGGTGAAACCCTCGTTGATCCTGAAGATCCAAAACCTATGCCAATTATTGCCGTCGACGAGCCAGCGCTTTCGATGACGATTGGAACCAATACCTCTCCCCTCGCAGGCAAAGAAGGCAAAAAACTTACCGCCCGCATGGTCAAAGGTCGCCTAGATGCTGAACTTGTTGGCAATATGAGCTTACGCATCTTGCCAACAGAGCGACCAGATGCTTGGGAAGTGCAAGCCCGTGGCGAACTGCAACTTGCTATTCTTGTTGAGCAAATGCGCCGTGAAGGTTTTGAGCTTACTATTGGCAAGCCTCAAGTAGTCACGAAAGAGATCGATGGGCAACTTCATGAGCCTGTTGAACGTGTCATCATCGATGTGCCTGAAGAGCACCTTGGTGCTGTCACACAACTTCTTGCCGCCCGTAAAGGCCGCATGGAGAACATGACAAACCATGGCACGGGCTGGGTACGTCTCGACTATCTGGTTCCTGCACGTGGACTTATTGGCTTTAGAACAGAGTTCCTTACTGAAACTCGCGGCACTGGCGTTGTCAACCACACGTTTGAAGATTTTGAGCCTTGGTTCGGCGAACTTCGCACACGCAACAGCGGTTCGCTTGTCGCAGATCGCCAAGGCCCTGTGACCGCCTATGCACTTATTGGCTTGCAAGAACGAGCGTCTATGCTTGTAGCGCCAACAACTGAAGTCTATTCAGGCATGCTTGTTGGCGAGAACAGCCGAGCTGACGATATGGAAGTGAATGTTTGCAAAGAAAAGCAGCTAACGAACCATCGCGCTGCCGCTTCTGACGCAACTGTTAAACTCACGCCGCCGAAAGTACTTTCGCTAGAACAATCACTAGAATTTATCGCTGATGATGAATGTGTTGAGGTAACACCAGAGAATGTGCGCCTCCGCAAAATCGAGCTTGATCCTATCGAACGTGCTCGACGGATCAAAGCACTAAAAGCAGCCCGCAAGAAAAACTAATTTGCCAGCTTGTCAAACCACATCTGGATGAGATTTATTTTCTACCTCGATTACTTACTTTTGGTAAGTAATCGAGGTAGAGTGTCGTTGCTCATATCCGTGAGCAATCATTTCTCTGAAAGTACTGATATGCCAACAATTCTTCATATAGATTCAAGCGCTCAAGGCGAACGGTCAATTACACGCAAGCTAACCAAAAGACTTGTCGAACGATTCGGCCCTGATGCGACCGTCATAACCCGTGACCTTTCTCAAGGCGTCCCACAACTTAGTTCAGACGTTCTGGGAGCGTTACATACGCCAAAAGAAGAACAGACAGCAGACCAGAAAGCCTTGATCGCACCTGGTGCAGAGTTTATCGACGAGATAAAACAAGCAGATACTATTGTTATCGGTGCTCCTATCTACAACTTTGGTCCGCCTGCTGAGCTAAAAGGGTGGATGGATCATCTCGTACGTTCAGGCGTCAGTTTTAACGTAACCCCAGAGGGATATGAAACCCTTCTAGAGGACACAAAAACATATATAGTCTATGCCTCAGGTGGAGTTCCAATAGAATCAGACGTTGACTTCCTTACTCCATGGTTGAAAATGTCTCTCGGATTTGTAGGCATAAAGTCTATAGAAACAATCGCAGCCAATAACGTTTCAGCAGACACCGAAGCCGTCGCAAACGCTGAAGCGGCTATTGATGCACTAGAAATTTAGTATGAAACCTGAGCAAGAAGGATACTGTCCCTACTTCCATGAAGCTGTCGAACGTGTTGGCAAAAAGTGGACAGGGGCGATCCTTTTTGCTCTTTCAAAAGACAAATCTAAATTCTGCGAAATCAAAGAAGCCATTCCGAATCTATCAGATCGACTTCTTTGCGAAAGATTAACTGAGCTCCGCGAAGCTGAAATTCTTATCAGAACTGGCCCTAAACAAAAAGACTATCTCTTAACCCCTAAAGGCCATGCCCTAGCAGAAGCGTTACAAGAACTTACCACATGGGCTCATGAATGGAACTAGCCTTTCAGGCGAAGTCTTCCGCTGTTGGGACTGCAACACCAGGCTTGTAGTGAATATATACGTTCGCAAGAATATCTTTTAAACCACGCGAAGTTTGATCTTCGGCTAGGCGCACAGTCACTGCCTGGGCGTACACATGCACTTGATCAACTTGGCCTGTTTCAAACAAAACACGCGCTATCACATCTGCTGGCCGCTCGTGCACAATGTCTTCTTGAGAAAGGTAGCGTTCATGGCCCATACCGGTGAAACTACGGTTCGTTTCAAAGCGCACGTACCCTTCGCGACTAGTTTGTTTCTCTATAACAGCTACAGGTTGTCCCATATATAGAATCTATCTCTGAAATTGCTTTTCTGTTGAACCAGTAAGCACAAACATAAAAACAGCGACGCAACAGCTTCTTACGGATTCAGAACGACATGACTACCTGAAGGCATACAATGCCCAGCGACAGGTTTTGTTGCAGTAACAGTTCTGCTAGAAGAGAACTCCCAGTCGTTCGTCCCTGCTTTAAGACCAACTGACTCTAACGCCACTTTCGCTTCAGCTTCATTCATACCAATCAAGTATGGAATATGGATTGCAGCGCAACCTGGCTGCAAGGTATAGAGCGGCGCAGTCGTGGTAGGTTTTGCTGTTGTCGGTGTTGTTTTTGTAGGCTCTTTCAGATCGATCTTAATAGTTGTCGATGTTGTAGTTCTTCTTGCTGTGGTCGGCGGAGTAGTTTTTTTGGCTGTTGTTTCCGTTTTTTTAGTTGTCGATGTTGTTTCTTCTTTTTTGGTTGTGTTAGGTACTGTCGATTTTGAAGTAGCTACCGTGGTATCAGATTCTTTTTTCGTTGTCAATGCATCAAATGAGTTATTTTGACTTACATCAGGAGATAATGCGGCCGAATAGCCTTCAATAGTTTGATCTGTTAGTTCTTCATTATCGAGAGGACTCGCTTCTGTTTTGGTCGATGAATCGCTGCTGCCAAATAAAGCGCCCTTTATAATCGGAGCTACGAGGTAGCCAGTTAGACCCAGAACAACTAATGACATGACAGATACAGCAATCCGCAACGACTTAACCAATGATTTACTTTGGAAAGAAGACTGCGCCATGACAGGCGTATAGCCTCCAGCAACAGAGGCTTGAGGGCGTGAAGCAGAAACCGCCTGCAACAGTTCATCGAGAAAGTTTCGCACGCTCTGCTGACGTTGCGTAGGGTCTTTATGCAACGCACGTTGTAGAACTTCAGTCACCTGTGGCGGCAACGGATCAGGGAACTTACCTACAGGTTCGTTCAACACATACGCTCTGACAATTTCCAGATTAGATTGCGTGCCTAAATATGCATACGGGACGCTACCAGTGACCATTGACCAGAGCGTTAACGCAAGCCCATACACATCAGAAGCTCGTGTGAGTTCAGCTCCAGCAACAGACTCAGGGCTAGCATACGGAGAGCTCAAAAAAGCTATTTTACTTTGGGATGAATAGCCAGACTTCGCCATAGTTTTTGTTAACCCAAAACCTGCGATCTGAGGAGATCCGTCGCCTCTAAGCAAAACATATGACGGCTTAATATCGCCGTGGATCACATCAACGAGGTGACTGCGATGCACTACTTCACCGATGCGATTTATTATTCCAACTGCTATATCAAAATTTATAGGCCCTTGCGAGTTTAGCACTGCCTGGACAGAACCCATCTCATAGAAAGGGCGGATCCAGAAAGGCTCAGCATGCTGCGTAAAGCCAGAAATAAGAATAGGAGCAACGCCAACATAGCCCGCTAAACGTTCACGCTCAGGCCCTTCAACACGAAAGCTTTCTTCAAGCCCAGCGTCCCAGACACCTCTAAAAACCTCCACAGATACTTTCTGACCTGTAGTTGGCTGAAAGGCGACGTAAAAGTGACTTAATCCTTCATGGGTCACGAATTGAACATCTTGAAGGCCTCCTATACCAATGTCATGATGTCCATTCAAGGTTGCCTCCGCCAAGATAAAACCTAGTTACAGACCCAATTCTACTAGAGATAGGCACTTTTTGCTATTCACCTGCGCGTCTTCACACAAGCGTAGCAAGCGTTCTGCACCCCACCCCGAGAGATCCCATAACAGAAGTCGCTGGGCTGTCATAAATAAACGGGAAAGGAAAACCTTCTATTCACAGGTTCGCTATGCCTGTGAAGGCACCGAGGCCGCCAGCTAGCGTCAACGCGACCGTGAGCAGCAATGCAAGTTTTAGTGGCGCAGGAATAACCACTGGAGCGCTGTCTTGATTAGCGACAGGCATAAACCACATTTGTTTCGCGATAAAGAAATAGTAATACGCTGCCAACACTGAGTTGATTGCCATAATGACAGCTAACACAACACCAGCAACCGTTTGACTTTCAAGCACCGTTAAAAATAACTGGAGCTTTCCTAGCCATGCGCCAACAGGTGGCACACCAGCAAAAGAGATTAAGAAGATCGTCATCAGCACAGTCAAACCAGGAGCATATTTAAACAAACCGCCATAGGAGACAATTTCACCAGAACGAGTTTTGCGGGCAACAGCGATCACAACAGCAAACGCACCAAGATTCGTCGCCGCATAGATCAAAAGATAACTAACAATCGACGAAGCGACCGACCCGCCGATAGCTACCGAGTTAAGTTCTCCAATGCTATAGACCGCCAGCGGAGCCAACATATAGCCAGCTTGAGCGACACCAGAATAGGCAAGCATTCGCACGATATTGGTTTGACGCATTGCTAACAAGTTGCCAACAGTCATCGTCACTGCAGCTAAAATCCACAGCAGCGGTTCGACAACGTCGCTTTGCTTAGGCAAGGCAACAAGCACCACGCTGAGCAACGCAACAAAACCAGCTGCTTTCGACGCGACCGCAAGAAACGCTGTAAGCGGTGTCGGCGCACCTTCATAGGTGTCTGGCGCCCATGTATGGAACGGAACCGCACTCACTTTGAAACCAAAGCCAATGACAGTGAAAATTACTGCCAAACTCAGAAGCGGACGACCGTCGCTATTTAACTGCTCAGCAATACCTGTTAGTTTCGTTTCGCCTGTTACGCCATAGAGCAGCGACATGCCATAGAGCAAAATGCCTGAAGCGAAGACACCCATAAGCATATATTTGAGGCCAGCTTCATTCGATTTAAGATCACGCTTACGCCAAGCAGCCATCAAATATGCTGGGATAGAGACAAGCTCGATCGCTACGAATATCGATATCAGATCACGTGCAGAGGTCATTACTAACATGCCAAGGACAGATGCGGCAATCAACTGATAATATTCACTGTCGTAATAGTCGCCATCAGCCATATAGTTTGTGCTGATCAAAACAATAATGTAGCCAGTGACTAAAAACAGTGCTTTAAGCACAAGCGAATATTTGTCGACGACATAGGCACCATCAAACATTGTACGGACAGAATCATCGCTCGCCCATAACGTGACAACAGGCACTAACGCTGCGAGAAAACCCAACCCAGCAAGCGACGGCATAAACCGCCGAGAACGCTCTAGCCAGATAAGATCGATAACGGTGACAAGCGCACCCCAAGCAAGCAGGATAAGTTCTGGCGCTGCTGCATGCCAATCAATCGCAGGGCGCACAAACTCTGACTCTGCGACCAGCGCTAGCGAAGCATCAATCATTTGTCTAGCACCTTAAACATGTCGCCAATAGCAGTCGACGGCGCATCAGTAATATCGAAGATCAAACCAGGGAAGAAACCAAGCACAACAATGAGGATCAGAAACGGCACCCAGGCTATCCATTCGCTCAACACAGCGTCAACAATTTCAGGGTCGTCGGCGAACTCTTCAGATGGTTTACCAAATGCTGTGCGTTGCAACAGCCAAAGCAAATAGCCAGCAGCGAGTACCGTACCTAGTGCTGCGACGACCATGTAGCCTCGGAACAACCCAGTCGACAATCCAGGCGCAGGGTTATAAGCAGATAAGATCGCTGGGAACTCGCCCCAGAAACCAGCAAGACCTGGCAAACCAAGCGATGCCATTGTTGCGAACCCTAAGATCCAACCCATGCGAGGAGCTTGCAAGAGCAAACCACCGAGACGTTTAATTTCTAGCGTATGATAGCGCTCTTTCACCGACCCAGCGATGAAGAACAACATGCCAGTGATCAAACCATGAGCAACCATGCCGAAGATAGCGGCGTTAATACCAAAGTCAGTCAATGTTGAGATGCCTAGCATGACATAGCCCATGTGGGCAACTGATGAGAACGCAATAAGGCGTTTCATATCAGTCTGTGCTAAACAGCCAAGCGCACCGTAGATAATCCCGATGACTGCAAGAAGGCCGATCCAAGGAGCCCACGTGACGGCAGCTTCAGGCAGTGTTGGCAATGCGATGCGAATGAACCCGTAGGTTCCAAGTTTGAGCAATACCGCAGCCAGAATAACCGAGCCTTGCGTTGGCGCTTGCGTGTGCGCATCAGGCAACCACGTGTGGAAAGGAAACATCGGCACTTTGATACCAAACCCCATGAACATGCCACCAAACAGCAGCACCTGTGTCCCATGCGTGATATCGCTTGTTGAAACAAGCTCGCCTAATTTGACGATATCGAAGCTTTCTGACCCTGTCAGCCAATACAGCGCAAGGAAACTCACTAGCATCAACGCAGATCCAAACAGGGTGTAGAGGAAAAACTTGATCGAGGCATAGAGACGCTGCGGGCCGCCCCACACGCCGATCATGAAATACATTGGCAGCAGAACCACTTCGAAGAAAACAAAGAACAGAATCAGATCTTTCGCAACAAACGTGCCTAACATGCCTGTGTGGAGAATCAGCATGAGAATCAGGAACGCTTTTGCGTTACCAGGTTTCGGGATATGGTTCCAGCTATAGATAATCACCAACGGTGTCACTAACAGCGTTAGAGCAATTAGCGGCAATGAGATGCCGTCGATCCCTACGTTATAGCGTGTATTGATTATCTCGATCCAAGAAACATCTTGCACAAATTGCATTGAAGCAGAGTCGTCATAGTTGAAGTTTGTCAGCAACAGCACGCCAAAGAAAGCACTCGCCAGCGACGTCGCCAACGCAACACCTTTGATAGCTGGCTCCATTGTCTTTGGCATCGCCATCATCAGCGCAACACCAAGAAGAGGAACAAAAACCATTGCGGTTATTCCCCATGTGTCTAGAAATTCTGTCATCTTTGTTCCTTACTCATACACACAACTTCCCTAAAAATCGACCATAAACACAGCTGCCAGCAACGCCGCAGCAGCGAACATCATGACGGCATAGTGACGAACTTGGCCGCTCTGGACCTGACGTAATGACTCGCCTGACTCGCTTGCGCCTCGGCCTGAGGCATTCACCAGCCCATCGATCGTACCTTGATCGATGAAACGATAGATGAAGCGACCGACAAACACCGAGAGCTTACCAGCAACATTAATCACCTGGTCTAAAACATTTTGATTAAACCAATAGGCAGCTTTAGCCACAGGACCTTTTGTGCCAGCAGCGATAACGCCGCTATAGAGATGATCTAGATAATATTTGTTTGTCAAAAACGCATAGCCTGCACGCAACGGCGGCACCTTCGCAAGGAACCCGTCGCTATATTCAGTTGCTTGTGGGTCTTTCGCATATAGTTTTTTGTAATATGCCAGCACTGCCCCACCAGCGCCAACTGCGCATAACGTAGCCACGATCGCAAGAGAAAGGCTAGGTTTTGCGTGTGTGAACCCATTGGCTTTACCAACAAATGTGGCAATCCCAGCAGGTTCAACCCAATCTTCAAATTTATGTGCCCAGCTTTTTGGCAGACCTAACGTTTCGACAAATGGCGACGGCATGTTTAAGAAACCGACAACACTTGCTAAACCAGCAAGCACAATAAGTGGGATCGTAATACGTGAACCTGATTCATGCGGCTTTTCATGACCACGATAGGTGCCAAAGAAGGTTAGCCAAATCACCCGAGTCATGTAGGCAGCAGTCATCGCAGCAGTAAGCATACCGAAGATAAACGGTATGTAATAGGTTCCGTTACCTCCAGTGCCTGGCCAAACACCAGCACCAGCGAGAATTTCGTCTTTGCTCCAGAACCCTGCGAGTGGCGGAATACCAGCGAGCGCTAGCGACCCGATCATAAAGGTTGCAAACGTCTTGGGCATATATTTACGCAAGCCGCCCATGTCAGCTTTCATATCGAAACTGTGATGGCATGCGTGGCTGACTGAACCAGCGCCGAGGAACAAACACGCTTTAAAGAATGCGTGGGTGAACAGATGGAACATGCCGGCGGTGTAGGCACCAACGCCAAGTGCTAGCACCATATAGCCAAGCTGCGACACGGTTGAATACGCCAACACTTTTTTGATGTCACGCTGCACGAAGGCAAGCAGACCGCCACCAACAGTTGTGATTGCGCCGATAAGTGCCATCGCATTGATGTTTGAACCTGCGATAGTGAGCCCTTCCCAAAACACTGGGTAGAGACGACCGATCATATAGACACCGGCCACAACCATCGTCGCAGCGTGAATAAGCGCAGAAACAGGCGTCGGTCCTGCCATCGCGTCAGGCAGCCACGTATGGAGAATAAACTGGCCCGATTTACTCATAACCGCAGCCATTAAACATAACGCAGCTATGGTCAGCAAGCCTTTATCGATACCGCCTTCTTGCCCCGAAAGCACCGCCATCTGGTTAATTTTTTCGATGCTGAATGATTTGTCGGCGGCGAAATAGAGCACGGTCATACCGATAAGCAGACCAATATCGCCGACACGGTTCGTGAGGAACGCTTTCAACGCAGCGTCAGAGTTAGGTTTATCTTCCCACCAATGGCCAATAAGCGCAAACGAGCAAACACCGACAAGCTCCCAACCGACAATAAGTTGCAGCGTGCTCGACGAAAGCACCATGAACAACATCGCCGAGGTAAAGAGCGAAAGGAACGCAAAATAGTGAGTGAAACGACGATCGCCGTGCACATAATCAGTCGAATAAACATGGACAAGTAACGAAACAAGCGTGACGACAAACAACATCATGACCGACTGGCCATCAACCCACGTGCCGATGCTGATTGCAGGCGCATCGCTTTCGCTGTGTGCTGTCGCATAGTCATCGCTTTTGTCAGCTTCACTATCGCTGCTGTCTTCAGCTGCTATGGCAACAATGGCTGGTGAATCAATTGCTGTTTTGTTCTCTTTTGAGGTTTCGCTAGGAGCTTCTTCTTCGCTGTGACTGTCTGACGAGCCACCGATTGAGAACCATTCAACTTCAGTGATTATTGGCTTGCCGCGGACAGCGCCATCATCAGCGGTTAAAATAACTTTTTGTGATGGCTCACCTTCGATTGAAAGGGCTGCATATGATTCATCGGTTTTTTCACTTTGTGAGTCGTTGATTTGAGTGATCCAGGTAAACGTTGCGAAAACAGCTAAACCAAAGGCAAGACCAACAGAGAAGATGCCGATTTCTGCACCTCTTTTAGGAAGTTTTTTACCAAAGAAAAGAATCAAGAAAAACGACAACGCTGGTAACGCTGGTACTAACCAAACGTTTTCAAAAATCCAAGCTACAGACTCAGCGTCTACATTTTCAGCACTAAAAATCACGTCTCAACCTACCCTTTAAGCAAATCTGCTTCAGACACATCGATACTGCGACGGTTTCTATAGATCAACAAAACAATTGCCAAACCAACACCGACCTCGGCAGCGGCGACAGCAATAATAAACAGCGCAAACACCTGGCCAGACAAATCTTGATGATAGGCACCAAAGGCGATCAGATTAATATTGACAGCATTCAAAATAAGCTCGATCGATAACAGCACAAGCACACCGTTTTTGCGTGTCAAGACACCGTACACGCCGATAGAAAAAAGGATCGCAGCAAAGAATAAGAATTGGTTTAAGAACATAAGAACCTCCGTGCATAGTCTGCACCCAACGCCCGAGCCATCAGCTGCGTGCCAGCACCCCAAGCGCAGCGGAAACAATCCACCAAACCACCCAAACAGAGACCCACCAAAAGCTGCGTGCCAACGCGCCGAGCGCAGCGGAAACAATCCACCAAACCACCCAAACAGAGACCCGCCAAAAGCTGCGTGCTAACGCGCCGAGCGCAGCGGAAATAACCTGCTGAAACGTTTGAACAGAACCCTGCTAAGAGCTGCGTGCCAACGCCCTGAGCGGAGCGGAAATACCGTGGGTATGTATAATTAAAAAACATACCCATCAATCTTTCCTCGCAACGACGACTGCGCCTATTAGTGCTGCAAGTAGCAGCACAGAAAGCGCTTCAAAAGGAACAATAAAGGTGCTAAAAATTTCGCCTGAAACTTCGCTAGTGCGCTGCGGAGCCATATCGTCTGGCATAGTTTTCGAGCCGAAATACTCCCACAGTGAATACCCCATAACAGCAGCCATCGCCGTGGCGACAAGCGCACCGAGCCATTTGTGGTCATAGTCAAGGTTGTCTTCTTTGCCGATTTGAGCACGTGTCAACATAACACCAAAGAGCATCAACACCATAACGGCACCAAGATAGACCATAACTTGGGTTGCAGCAGCAAACTCGGCCCCTAACACAATATAGGTTGCGGCAACCGACGAAAGTACAACCAGAAGATACAACGCTGCGTGAACAACATTTTTGGTTGTCACCATTTTGAGTGCAGCGGCAACCGCCACGGCAGCGACCACATAGAAAAAACCGTTTGCTATCCACTCGCCTGTTTCACTCAACGGCGTGTTTTCAGCAGCCAAAGAAAGTAAGTTCCCTAGAATCACTTTGGCACCTTCTTTCGGCGATGTCTGACGACTGTACATCGCCTCAGTATTTCCGCTCCGCTCGGGGCGTTACCACGCAGGTAGCTAGGTACGTCAACTGAAAGAATCACTTTGGCACCTTCTTTACCTTGGCTTGTGATCCAGCTTCATAGGATTCAAACTCTGGCACGGTTTCCATCCACTGCCCCAAACGCTTTTTGTCATGCAACAAATCAGCAATTTTTGGTTCGCTATATTCATATTCAGGCGTCCAAAACAGTGCTTCGAAAGGGCACACTTCAACGCAGATGCCGCAATACATACACAAGCTGTAGTCGATATCGAAACGGTCTAACTTGTTGACGCTACGAGGTTTTCCACCCTCGCGACGAGGCGGTGCTAACTCTTTATGTCCTTCAATATAGATGCACCAATCAGGGCATTCACGAGCGCACAACATGCATGACGTGCAGTTATCTTCATGCAGAGCAATCACGCCACGAGCCCTCGGCGCAGGTGTTTCTTTTTCGTGCGGATACTGCACGGTTTCAGCACCTTTGATAACAGTCTTCGCCATCTCTTTAAAGGTGACCGTTAACCCTTTAACTAAACCGGGAATAGCCATTAGACAAACACCACTTTCAGAACAGCTGTTGCAACGATATTCACTAATGCCAGTGGGATAAGAAGCTTCCACGCTAGACGCTGCAACTGATCTTCACGGAAACGAGGGTAGGTGAACCTGACCCAATAAATCACAAACGTAATCGCCAACATTTTAACCGCCATAACACCAGGGCCTAGTAAATCGAACCAGGCAGAATCGGCCTCAATACCGATCATGTCAGTCACAAATGGCGGTACGGACCAGCCGCCTAAGAACAAGGTTGAAGCAATAAAGGCGAAAATGTTAGCCGTCGCAAATTCACCGATGAAGAACATCAAGAATCTGAACCCTGAGTATTCAGTCATATAGCCTGTGACCAGCTCAGACTCGGCGATAGGCATATCAAAAGGAGTCTGTGTTAATTCAGCCTGCACCGCAACCATGAAAATCAGAAAGCCCATAAACTGGGTGAGAATAAACGGGTTACCTAGCGCTCCCATCCCGAAAATTTCGCCTTCAATCTGGGCGGTGACAATTCCCTGCATATTCATTGTGCCAGCTTGAATAACAACACCAACAACAGCCAAGATCATCGGCAGCTCATAGGCAATCAGCTGACCAGCGGCACGCAAGCCACCAAGCATCGAATATTTGCTTGCGCTCGCCCATCCAGCCATCAAAATGCCGATAACAGAGAGCGACGAAACACCTAGCGCAAAGAAAATGCCTGTGTCATAGTTGGCAAACATTGCATTAGGTCCAAACGGCACAACCAACACAAGCAGAAACGAGCTAACAATGACAACATAAGGCGCAAACGCATAGACGTAGCGATCAGCTTTTTCAGGGAAAATATCTTCCTTCTGTGCCGACTTTCCGAGCTCGGCCAGCAGCTGCAACGAACCGAATGGTCCTGCTTCCATAGGCCCGAGTCGGCTTTGCATAAACGAAACCATTTTAAACAAATACAGATACACCGTCGCGCCAGCTGGAATCAACACAGCAACAATCGAAAAAACAAGCTTAATAACCGTTATTTGCCAATAGGCAAGTTCTATAGCAAGAAGACTCATCGATCTAAATCTCCCAGAATAAAATAAAGCGACGCCAAAATAGTGATCACATCAGGAACGTAGGTGCCTTTTAACAGCCACGGCGTGATTGACATATTAGAGAAACTTGCCGAGCGGATCTTCACTCGAAACGGCTCCAAACCGCCCTTACTCACGACGTAGTAACCCATGTGACCTAAAGGATTTTCAGTCGCAACGTATGCTTCACCTTCAGGCACTTTGATAATGCGAGGCACTTTCGCCATGATCGGGCCAGCTGGCATGCTATCAAGCAGCTGCTCGACAATCGAACACGATTCGCGAACTTCTTGCAGGCGGACCCAATACCTAGCGAACGAATCGCCGTCAGGGTGCGTCCACACTTTCCAGTCGACCTTGTCATATGGCAAGCCAGCAGGGTTATCACGACGCAAATCCCAGTCGACACCAGAGGCGCGAATGTTTGCGCCCGTCATACCATAGGAAAGGCCCACATCGGCAGGAATAACACCGATACCACGAGTACGTTCTTCAAAAATTTCGTTACCGACAATCAACGTCTCAACTTCATCGCAGAAATCACGAATCTTGTCTAACGCGACTTTGGTTTCAGCGATCCAACCCGCAGGCAAATCGTCCTTCACTCCCCCGATACGGTCAAAGTTTGGGTGGAAACGGCCGCCAGTGGCAGCTTCAATCTGGTTAAGAATCAGCTCACGGTCACGCAACGCATAAAACATTGGCGTTACCGCACCGAGCTGTACGCCCATATCACCGAGGAACAAAACAATATTGGCGATGCGGCCCATCTCGAACAATATGGTGCGAATCCACTGCGCACGCGCAGGCGCTTCGATTTCCATAAGCTGCTCTGCCGCTAAAATAAACGGCACCTCATTTGCGAAACTGCCAACCCAGTCAATACGGTTAATCAGCGTTGTCACCTGCGGATAGGTGCGCACCTCTGTCAATTTTTCATAACCACGGTGCATATAGCCAAGCACAGGATCAGCGTCGATAACTTGTTCACCGTCGAGACGAACGATAATACGCAACGTTCCGTGCGTCGCTGGGTGCTGCGGCCCGATATTGAGCGTCATACCTTCAGCTTCAAGCTCGACGTTGACGCGAGCGTCGGCAGCCTGGGCAGCAACATAGGCAAGCTGGCGTTGATCACCCAGTTTTTGATCACTAAGGCTCATGGTTGCGTCCCTTCAGCATCAGGATTCTTTAACGAAGGCGCGGCAACTTCTGGCATCGGTTCAACATCAACAATGCCTGGCCACGGTTTAATGAGACGAGCAAGCAGCGGATAATCTTTTCGCAAAGGGTTACCTTCAAAACCAGTAGGCAAATAAATATTGCGTAGTTTCTCATGGCCGACGAACTCGATACCAAACATTTCGTAGCATTCACGTTCATGCCACGCAGCACCAGGATAATGATCAACAATGGTTTCTATCTGCATTGACTCGTCAATATCGGCTTTGAGATTGATACCCATATGGCTTGACAAACTATAGACGCGAGCAAGGGCTTGAAATCTTGTTTCGCCGCCGCCATAGCCTGTTACGATTGTCGAATCCCAGCTTTCGCTCGGTGATTCAGCCGAACCTAGATGCACGTCAACTTCTGCTTCATGGCTGCGGCCATACGGCGAAGGCAGCCAGTCGACCGCTGAAAGGAAATCGAAGAAACCATAATTTTGTGCATTCTTCAAAAAATTACATGCTGTTGACCATGCATCGTTTGCGACACGAGCCCAAACATCGACACCAGGGGCGACGTGAGTCTGCAGAAGGTCTGGCCCTAATTCGACGCGAAGTGATTCGACAAGTGCTTCGCGGGCTTCGTCAACAGGAGTGCTTTGTGGTTCAACCTCAGAAGGTTCGGTATCAGCTGATGGCAAGGGGATCCCCTTTCCATTTTTCGGCCATGTCTTCGTTCTGGATAAGCTCTTGAAGAAGAACGATGCCCTCTAAAAGTGCTTCTGGCCGTGGAGGACATCCAGGAACATAGACATCGACAGGAATAATTTGGTCGACGCCTTTCGTCACCGAATAGCTATCCCAATATGGACCGCCGCAGTTAGCACACGACCCCATCGAAATAACATATTTAGGCTCAGGCATCTGCTCATACAGACGTCGAACAGCTGGTGCCATTTTGTCGGTTACCGTGCCCGAAATGATCACAAGATCGGCCTGACGAGGACTTGCTGGCAGCGGGATAACACCGAGACGCATAACGTCATAGCGAGGCGACGCGAGCGTTGCAGCCATCTCAATAGCGCAGCACGCCAAACCCCACTGGTAAACCCAGAGAGAATATTTACGACTCATATTTAAAAGAGTAGTTAACCCTTTAGGCAGCTTCGATGACTCTACTAAACCCAACGCAAGACACCTTTTCTCCAGGCATAGACAAGGCCCAGGGTTAATATGAAAATAAAGATAACCATTTCGCCAAGGCCGAAATAGCCGAGCTCTTCAAGACGGACCGCCCAAGGAAAGATAAAGACAGCTTCAACGTCAAACATCACAAAAAGCAGAGCAAAAATATAGTAACGAATCTGACTTTGCGACCAGCCTGTTCCTGTCGGGTTCACACCACTTTCATAATTCTTAACTTTTCCCTGACTAGGCCTGTTTGGCCGCAACAGCGAAGCAAGGCCTATGAGGCCACCTACCGCAGCTACACCAAGCAAGGCGAAGAGCAGTACAAGCAAGTATTCTCTGAGAAACTCTGACACAGCTAGCAACTCTAGCGGCCGATCCTATCATTCGACAATATATAGAACGAAATTGCTTGCAAGTTTCACGCTAAGGCAAGAGTAAGGCTGCAAAGATTCAAAACTCTTTTTTGTTTCTAAAGAACTTAGACAATCTCGATTCATCAGGAATCCCTTTTCTTTCCTTAGATGAATATAACAGTCGGAGATACCCTTAAAGCATGCTTCGACCTTCACCACAGGAATTCT
Organism: Acidimicrobiales bacterium; assembly: GCA_020629155.1. Taxonomy (GTDB): domain Bacteria; phylum Actinomycetota; class Acidimicrobiia; order Acidimicrobiales; family SZUA-35; genus JAHDDW01. The sequence continues at coordinate 356,311 of JAHDDW010000001.1, forward strand.
TTTACGAAGACATCACCGTTGTATTTGATTCGTTGATCGATGGTGACCCAGCAAAAGGTTTTATGCCTGCATATCACTATCGAATTATTGATTCCAACAGCAACGACGTTGGGCATACCAATTTCAGGATAGGCGATTCAGAACATATCAGAAAAGCAGCAGGACATATTGGGTTTGAGGTTAAAGCAGAATACCGAGGCCATCGCTTTGCGAAGAAAGCATGCTTAGCCTTAGCCCCTTGGGTTCGAGAGCTATCTGAAACAGTGATCATAACAGCAGACCCAGATAATCTTCCGAGCATCAAAACTATTGAAGCGATCGGTGCTTTATTCGATGATGAAGTTTCAGTACCGCCAAATGACCCTCATTACAAAAGGGGTAGCCGCCTAAAGCGTCGCTACCTCTGGAAACCAAACCCACGTTGAATATCTGGTGTTGCTACTACTCATGATCTATATTTTCTGAAAAATCTCTACACTAAAGATATGCAGAAGCCGTCATTAATTTTATTCGACCTTGATGGAGTGCTACGACATTTCAGCGTGGCGATTCCACAGCAAGTCGAAAAAAACTATGGCCTTCAAGCAGGCATCCTCCCTTTGATTGCTTTCTCTTCCGGGCTGCTTACTGCTGTCACGACAGGACAAATCACAAAGCAACAATGGATAGAGAAAGTTGGCGACAAAGTGGGCAACCCTCAAGCCGCACATGACTGGTTCCAAGATTCTGGCACTATTGACACCCAGATGGTTACTCTTATTAGGAAGCTTCGCAACGCTGGCTACAAAACGGCAATTTTAACAAACGGCACCGACACTATTCGAGACGAAATTGAAGCCTTCAATTTGTCTCAATATTTCGACGCTATTTTTACGACAAACGAAATAGGATACGCCAAACCCAGCCCACGGGCATACCAACACGTCTGCGAAAAGCTCAACCTTGAACCAAATAAAATAGTTTTTATCGATGACAAAGCAAGCAACATAGCTGGCGCCGAAGCCGTGGGGTTCACAGGCCACCTGTTTCGGAACGTAGAGACTCTACAAAAATTTCTCGCAACAAAAGCTATCCTGAACGCTACTTGAAGATCATAGACACGTTGAAACAACAAGCCAAACGCCAATCATACATCAGCGTGGACTTTTGACGGAACGAGATCTTCACTTGTCAAGAAAATATCGTCATGGTCATGCTTTTGTGTGTACAAAGGCACCGTCAATTTGAATGTGGCTCCTCCACCTAACGTTGGGACCAGCGTAATATCGGCGTCATGCTGTTCAGCAACTTGTTTCGTTAAAGACAGACCAAGACCTGCCCCTCCGCGACCTGCACCTCGGCGAATCCTAGAAGTTGTGATTCGGTAGAACGGAAGGAAAATTTTGTCGCCGTACTCAGCGTCAATCCCTGGACCGTGATCAATCACAGAAACAATAACATCCGTTTCAGAAGTAGTAAGCCCAAGACAAATGTCAGTGCCAGTAGCGCTATGTTGACACGCATTCGCACCCAAATTTAGTATTGCTTGGTGGAGACGACTCGCATCGCCAAGAACGTGAGCAGAGCGTGCAGAAATAGCAACATCTAGACACTGGTCAGGGTATGCGGCGCGTAAATCATCGGCCACGCCCAGTACGATTTGCACCATGTCGACGCGATCGAATGAAATATCATCAGCTTTCCCATGACGAGCTAAATCCAACATGTTTGTTACCAACTGGCACAACCGTTCGCTTTCGCTGCCGATACGACGCATCGCCCTGTCAAGCTCAACCGGTTTACGCAAAATATTTTTTACATACAAATCGCTATACCCTTTTAACGCTGTTAACGGTGTCCGCAACTCATGCGATGCATCGGCCAAGAAACGCTGCATGTCATCTCTTGCACGTGTCGCCTCGTTCGCTGACTGTTCGCTTTCATCGAGCGTTGTTCGAAGCTGCGCCAACATGTCTTCTAAATCGCCTGCAAGTTCTATGGTTTCCCGAGAACCGCTTGAAGTTTTAATCGGCGTATCGAGTGCACCGCCAGCGATTTTATTCGCAGCTTCAGTCATATTCGCAACAGGCTTTGTGACCATTGTTGCAATCAGCCAAACAACAAAGCATTCAAGAGCAAAAATAACTAGCCCTCCAAATAACAGTCTGCTTCGCAGCGAACTTACCGACGCATCTACTTGGTCGAGTGGCAACGCTGAAATCATAGTATCGCTACCTAAAGCACCGCTAACTTTTACTCTGTATCGTGCAGGCTTATCAACAGTTTTTAAACCTTTTTCGCTTATCAACTCGCTAAGCATAGTAGCGTCAAAAGGCTGGCTGCCAAAAAATTCGCGTTTTACTTGACCATCAGACCCTACGATAAAATGTATAGGAGCATCAGCCACAAATTGGCCGCTAGGGGCAGCGAGCCCTAACGGCGCAACTGGCTGGCTAGTACTTTCGAGCCCAAGCGGACCGAAGCCTTGCCCCACATCTTCATCTGTATCTGTTTGTTCAGAAAGTGCAACCCCTTGCGAGTCCAAAGACAACGGGCCGAAACCTGCGGTTGTGCTAGAGGCTTCTGGCTGCGATCGTTGTGTATCGAGCCCAAGCGGGCCAAAACCACTTACTTGAGACGTCTGTGTTTGCTCGTTCGGCTCGCTTTCTATCGGCGGCGGCGTCACGTTAGCTTCGGTCGAAGCGAACGGTGCAGCAGACACTTGGCCTGGCTCCCCAAACGGAGGTGGGGCAAGAAAAGCTCGCTCGATACGCGCCAGTTCATCGTCGACCCCAGCGAGCAAATCTTCGTGAGTTGTTTTTTCGATATAGATACCGAGAGCAGCAAGCCCTAACGAAAACGTTATCAAAATAGGCCACAGCATAAGCCAACGTAAAGGAAACCGTTTCATACTTACCCCGCCCTCAAGAGATAGCCTGCACCACGACGAGTATGAATCAAAGGCACTTGCCCATCATCAATTTTACGTCGCAAATAACCAATATATGTTTCTACAACATTATCGCTGCCAGCGTAATCGTAATCCCAAACATTGACAAGAATTTGTGTTTTTGACACTACCGTTCCAGCGTTCACCATAAGGTAGTGCAGCAGTTTAAACTCGGTCGGCGACAACTTCACAAGTTTGCCGCCGCGTCTAACCTCTTGTGCTTTTGTTTCCAAACTGAGGTCACCAATGTGAAACTGATCATCTGTGTCTCTTGTCCGAGAGCGACGCAAAATGGCGGCCACACGCAGCGTCAACTCGTCGACGCTGAAAGGTTTTGTAAGATAGTCATCGCCGCCTGTCACAAAACCTTTTATGCGATCTTCTGGCGCGTCACTTGCTGTCAAGAATAACACTGGACAGAAATTACCTGACTCTCGAAGGCGGCGACACACCTCGTAGCCATCAAGGTTTGGCAACATCACATCCAATACGATTAAATCGAAAGCAGACGACTGCGCTAGCGACAAGCACGACGTACCATCGCCTGTTTGCGTCACCGAGTGACCTTGATATCGAAGCGCGGTCGACGCTATATCGTTAATAGCAGGTTCATCGTCGACGACTAAAATTCGACTAGCGATGTTTGTATACGTTGTGGCGGTCATATAGTTTCCATCTTTTCCAAACCTGTGATCAACCTGAGAGCGATCTCTCAGGCTTCTCACAGACAACTTGTCCATAATACTAGCATGACCTCGAAACATAGCTTTGCTAGAGCAGTCAACAATTTGGTTGGAGTTCCAACCCCAATCAGTGGGTCGTCCTACCCAAGACGAACCACCCGCCTTTATAGAGACATTATTCACACAATTTTTATTCGCTAAAACGGATGAAATTGTATGACTCTTGGACAATCTTCCCTCAATTGTCCAAGGTTAGAGCGGGACTTGACACTTCGTCAAGTCCCGCTCCTTTAACCTTAGGCAGTTACCTGAACATCCTCTTTTGACGCTGTAGGATGAGAGTACATGAATGCTCAAGCTCCTTATGGAAATACTGACAATAGCCGAGTCGCCAAGACAGTGCTCGCAGTTTTTGCTGCAGCGCTTCTTATTACGGGAGCCCTTTGGATACGTCAAAGCCGCGCGGGTGATGAAACAGCCCAGTCAAACGATGTTAGAAATCCTGATTCTGACGAGAGCCAAACAAAAAAGCCTGTTGCCTTAGTATGCTCAACCGAAACAGCACTAGCCTGCCAGAAAATTCAAGACAACCCCAAGATCAAAGATCTAGGTGTAACAATTTCTGTTGAAAATCCTGGCGATACGGCACAACAGTTTATCGAATCAGAAAATATTCAACCAACGCTGTGGTTAACAGCCCAACCGTGGGCAGCTATAACATTGTCAGAACGGCAACGACTCGGCAAACCTCAACGAATCTCTACTCAAGGCGAACCAGTAGCAACAAGCCAGTTTGTCCTCGCCATTTGGGAAGAACGTGCAGCCGCTTTAGAAAAAACGTGCACTCCAATCACCTGGCGATGCCTCGGTGACACCGCAGGCAAGAACTGGACCACGCTTGAAGGACAAGCTACCTGGGGTGCTCTTAAACCAGGCCACCCACCAGCAGATACATCAACGGCAGGACTGTATAGCACGATCGCTTTAACGAATGCCTATTTCGCAGATCAAACCTATGCAGCTAACGATTTTAAAGAGCGGCAATTTCGATCATGGTTTAGCAACTTTGCCGCTTCTGTCCCAAGTTTCACTCCTTTAGCAGGGACCCCATTAGATCAAATGCTTCTCACAGGGCCAGCCTCATATGATTATGCAGCTACGACAACAGCGCAAGCGGCTGACCAAATTGCTGCTTCACGACAACGAGACAAGATAAAAATCGTCGAAACAGACCTTGTTATCACGCTGCAACTTGTTTCGCTAGCAAACGCTGACCGCTCAGAAGTAGAGTCTTTAGTAGCAGAAGCGCTTCAAGAAACAGGATGGGATGAACCACGTGGCGTCGAAGATTCAACCTTACCTAGCGCTGGCGTTATGCAAGCCCTCCTAACGTTATGGCAACAGACTTCCTAACCGCAACAGCGGCCAAAGCCCTCAATCGCAAATGTGCACCGAAGAGGTAGAATCTTTGTACTCCCTCTTCTAGGAACGCACCTCATGAAAAAAACAAAACGTAGCTTCATTAGTTCACTCACAGTTACTTGCCTCCTTCTAGTCACAGCATGCACGACACCTGATGAACAATCACAATCGCAAACAACAACAGTTGGCAGTCCAGACTCTATTGCAGATCTAGGCGACCCTAAAGATTGCATTATTGTCGACATGTCTGTTTCTTCAGAGAAAATCGAGCTTCTCACAGAGCTTGCTCGATCGTTCAATGAAGGAGATGCAGCTGTTGATGACAAATGTGTTTTCGCTCGACCACAGAAAAAAGCTTCAGGCGGCGCGATGAAACTGCTAGCCGAAGGGTGGGACGAAACAACTGAAGGACCTAAACCAGTTGTATGGTCGCCTGCAGCCAGCACATGGGGGCCTATTCTCAACGCCAGACTTTCCGCCCAAGGCAAACCAGAAATTGTGGGCGATGGCAAACCGTTTATGCTCACTCCCCTTGTCATCGCGATGCCAGAGCCTATGGCGAAAGCAATCGGCTGGCCTAATGAATCTATCGGCTGGGCCGACATTTTAGAGCTAACCAACGATGACCAAGGGTGGGCGCGCTATGGGCATCCTGAATGGGGAGAATTTAAACTCGGCAAAACAAACCCTAACTTCTCAACTTCAGGACTTTCTGCGCTATTGGCACAAACCTATGCTGCGACTAACAAATCATCTGGCCTAACAAAAGAAGACCTCGCCAAGGAAGATGTGAAAGCATTTGGCGAAGGCATCGAACAATCTGTTGTTCACTACGGCGACACGACACTGACCTTTTTAAACAACTGGTACAAAGCCGATCAACGAGGTGCCGCACTTAGCTATGTTTCAGCAGCAGCGGTGGAAGAAAAATCAGTGATCGACTATAACGCCGGCAATCCAGACGGCGTGTTAGACCCTGGAGAAGAAGCACGACCGCCACGTATCCCTCTTGTGGCTATCTATCCAGAAGAAGGCACCGTTTTTTCTGATAATCCTTTCTATATCTTAGATGCAGAATGGGTTGACGAAGATGAAAAGAAAGCTGCACAGCTCTTTAGCGACTTTGTACAAACTGCTGAGAACCAAGAGAAAGTTCTTGCGTTCGGTTTCCGACCAGGCAACCCAAACGTCGCTATTAGCGAACCGATTACAAAAGCAAATGGGTTAGATCCCGACCAGCCGCAAACGCTACTTGAGATTCCTGACCCTTCAGTAATGGTTTCACTTCTCGAACGATGGGCAGAGCAGCGCAAAGGCGCGAACGTAACAATTTTAGTTGACGTGTCAGGTTCGATGGGCGAACCAGCCGATGGTTCGAATACAAGATTAGACCTTGCGAAACAGGCAACGATATCTTCGCTTGATCAATTTAAAGATGATGACCTTGTTGGACTGGCTACCTTCACGACAAACAGCCAAGGCACCGAGGATCTCATTACAACTTTGGTTGAGCCAGCACCTGTCGGCCAGAACAAAGAAAGAATAAAAAACACAGTGCGTGGTTTGTTTCCTCAAGATGGAACACCGCTCTATACAGCCACATCGCAGACATATAGCAGCGCTGTGGAGTCCTATGACCCGACAAGAATTAACGCTGTTGTGCTTCTTTCTGACGGCGTGAACGATGACGGTGTCTCCAGCGATGACCAACAACAACTTGATGCGCTGCTTGCGACACTTAGCGCTGGCTCAGAAGGCAAGATAACAAAACCAGTGCGCGTGTTTCCAATCGCATACGGTGACGGCGCAGACCTTGCTGTGCTTGAACAGATCGCCGACGCTACAACATCGGCTGTCTATAACTCACAAGATCCACAGTCGATAGAGAAAGTCTTCGCCGAAGTTATCTCTAACTTCTAAGCGCATAATCAAGAAAAGTAGCAAGATGACCTTTAAAGATCGATTTCTAACTCCACAAGTGGCACGGGCAATGCTTTCGCCACTTGCTATTGTTGCCACTGCCCTTGGCGCATCACTAGCTATCGCTCTCAGCTGGCCATTTCTTGCTATTGCTGCAAGTGGAGCCGCTGGGTGGGCGACGCGAGTTGGTGTAGCACTGCCGAGAGCAAAATCTCAACCAGGTGGCCCTTCCAAGTCGGCACTTGCTGCGTTGTCTAACCCTTGGCAATCATTTTATCGTGATGCATCAAGCACCAAAGAACAATTTGATCAGACAATTGCCAACGCAAAGAAAGGCCCATTACAACAACGGCTTACCCAAATGAGCGCTCGCCTTGACTTAGCGCTAGAAAAAGCCTGGACTCTTTCGTCACACGGACATGCGTTGAGCCAGGCTCGCAAGCGAATTGATGTCGCAACAGCCATGCGTGAACTAGAGCAGTTTGAAGGCGCTGCGAACAGTGAGATCGCGAAACGCACACAATCATCGTTACAAGCACAAATAGATTCAGCGAAACGAATCGACGAGATAACACATGATGCCTATGACCGTTTAACATTGATCAACGCCCACCTTGATGAGGCTGTGGCACAAGCGGCTGTGCTTAGCGTAACTGCCCAGACTCCTAGCGAGCTCAGCGATCTTGACCACGAAGTGAGCGACATAGTTGAAGAAATGGGAGCCCTGGAGCAAGCCTTAGCAGGGTGACTTACAATAACGGGCATCTTTATTTGACCATCTCAGAATCAAGACAGAGCAAAAACGATAGCGCTACACCCTTGGAATCAACCGTCTAGCTTACATCTCAGCCAAGTTGCTTCGAGTGAACAAAAGCTACGTTATCGTCAGTGTGTGAAACACTTTTTGGTTAGACTTGGTTGATGGGCATACTAACTACTCCAAAATCAAAAAAGATTTTACCTTTCCTGTTCGCAGGCGCTGTTTTCTTGACTGCTTGCGGCCAAGATACTGAAAAAAGCAGTGATGGTGACAACACAAACTCTGCGAAGGTGATTGAGAACGAACCAATCACTGGCGATTTTTGCGGCGAAGGACAAGACGAAACAGCATCCAATGGGGTGTTTTGTTCTGATGAGCTAGGTCTCAAGTTTGAGGTGCCACCTGCTTTCGCAGGCAAATTAGAACCAGCAAAAGTTACAAGTGACAGTCTTAATGAAGATATGGAACTTATAGAAGTAGATAGCCTTGTTGGGTACAATGCAGATTTGAATGCTAGGACTGTTGAAGGCAAAGAAAACAGTAGAGGCAACGCATTCTCTGTTCTAAATGTTGCTGAGTTCCCTAAAGATGCAGTCGGTATCGACGGTTGGGCTAATGGCTATTACGATGTAGAAACTGAAAAGGTTGTAAACCTGTTCGGTTCTGCCGACACTGATGAGTTTCAGCATGTCATCATCGACGGTATCAAGGTGTACCATGACGGTTTCGATGGCTCAGGCGGTGGAGACACCCCAATATATGGCGAAGCATATCTTTTCGAAAAAAATGACAAACTCTATCGTGTCCACTTTAGAGCTGTGACAGCTCCTACTGTTGACGCAGAAACAAGCAAACTGGTGCAAGAATCTGTCGATTTCGTTGGCGAGGACGCAGAAAACAAGTTGTTGCAAAGTTTGAGAATAAAAAGCTGAGAGAAGTGCAGTTATAGTACTTTTCAATCAAAACGCTTCGCTGAAGAGCTCACTGGAAGTTACGTACACAGATTTACTTCCCTATAAGCCCTATAAGGTTTGCCGTCTCAGAGTTCGACACTACTTTTGTCTACTTCATTTGCAACCTCGGCTCGACGCTGCACGGCTTCAAGCTCGCTGAGATTAGCGACGAATAGCAAAACAGCGGCCACAACAATACTGACCGCTATCACATTAAGGGAAAGCTCTCCAAAGTTAAACGATGCGAGCCTTTGAGAACGTAATGAAATAACACCCTTGAATGCAGCGGCTACAAGAAACCAAAGAGCCGCTAAAAAGACGTACACTCCAGTGAGGCGTAACACAGCCTGAAAATGGCGGCGCACAAGCTGCTCACACACTGAAAAAATAGCGGCAAGCGCCAATAAAGAAACAGTCACTTCTAAACTGTCAAACAAGAAAATAGAACCCACAACCAGCAGAAGTAACGGCACACTTAACGCAGCCCAAAACGACAACAGAAACCCAGACTCTTGCGGCGGAGCCAGCGGCACGACTGGCTGATGCAAGTGTCCACGAATATCGTATGAAGTTGATTTTTGACCACGAAGCAACTGACGCCGCAAATCATGCAACTGCGCGCGTTGACGCAACAGCCGACTCAGACGTGACGACTCGGCCGAAACCTCGGCTTCGGTGACTGCTTTCTTTGTGAGCGCTAACAAGTCGCTGCTTTCGCTGATTTCGGCTTCAATCTGTGCGATAGAAGGCTCAATCCGCTCAAGACGAGTTGTATCTTTAGTCAACGACGGTGGAACGTCACCATGCAGTCCACAAAACCCGACAGGATCAACCCATGAAAATCTAGCGCTGCCGTCCCTATCGAACTTTGGCCCCGAAGGGCCACGTTCGCCTGCTGCACGGTCGCCAGGATCCAGACCCCAAAGACCCGCAAAATCACCGAAACATGGACGGTTTTCATCCAAATGTCGCAGCGACCATTCGCTTATTTCTCTACCATCGCCTGTCGCAGAATCTACAAACGGCACACCAAGCGCAGGGCCTAACCCACGTTCTTTTTCTTGGTCCTTTATCCTCAACCACGTTCTTGTCCAACGCTGCAAACGCAAAAGCCAACGAAGCGGCGCAACATCGATCCGAGTTACATAGTCACCAGGGCGAAAATACATCGCATGCGAACCAGCGCTTGCAAATAGTAGCGGCCGCTCCCCCTGTTTCATCAATTCGCCATCGTCCCAATGGCGACGCAAATTAGAACCGCCATGTTCATGACTTGACGCAGCAACCCACACTGGCTGATGACTTTGCGGGTCGCAAAAAATCCATGCCTGCTCCCAATCACCCTCATGGTCATTTAATCCTTTATAGGAGCTGCGCCAGTCATTCATCACATAGAAATAGCTGTAATGCAACACAAGCCAGTGAGCGATATGGGTAGCACGACCATAGACCACGGGCTGATCATCGAATGAAGCGGACTCCACTTTCAACGCAGCAGAAACCGTTGTAAGACGAGGTGTTGTAGGCCGAAGAAAAATGCTAACAAGATACAAAGCATCAAGCACACGCCCGAAAAGCCCGACACGTCCAAGACGGGAGCCGAAAAACTTACGGGCGAGGCGTTTCGCTTCAGCTTTAACAGAGCCACGATCGTAGTCTGAAACAAATTGCAAGTATGAATCAGAAGAATATGCCACAAGTGTGTCTTCGGTTACTTGTGAAGGCTCGGCGACTTCTTGCCCATCTGCATACAACGCACACCCTTTGATGAAAGGTTCCACAGCGACAGGCGAAAAAAGTTCTCGCCCATCTAATTTGACGATCGGAGCGTGTTTTTGCAGCAAACGCTGCTGATCACTCCACTTCAAGTATGATCTCGCTTGTTGGGAGGCAAAGGATTTGACCAACAAACCACGTTTCACTGGCTCCGTTGATCGCCACAACATCATTCATCTCTGCACTATAGATAGCCACAAGCGATTTCGGAGACTCACCAGCTTTAAATGTGTGCAAGATATACCTAGCACCAGCGTTTTCATCGGCAAATGGGTCTTCCGCTAACGCCTTTTCAAAAGTGCGAGCAAGCATTTTTTCTAAATCTTCAGGGGTGTCAGGTTCCTGATCAAACGGGGACAACGAAACATCGTCTTCTACCTTTAGATCTTCTTTAGGGACTACCCTATTTTTTTTCGACTCGCGAACGAAACCAAATATACTCACTGAACACCTCGCTTTAACTATGCATCGCAGAATACAGGATAGCTCTGACAACTCTAAAACTGTTTCGATTCTTCTATATATGCGCTATAGCGACCGCTCATTCAAGACTTTACGGTACATTGTCTGATCGGTTTGGCAGAAAAACCTATTTTTAGAGTATCATTCTATCTATAAGCAGTATCGAAATATTCGCTGCCTATAGAAACAAGAGTTTGCGACAAACCTCGAAAGAAACGTATGGAAAAGATAGCAGATTATCAATTGCTTCTACAATTGGGAGAAGAAAGCCTCGGGAGGACCTATAAAGCAGAAACTCCCTCTCGGCTTGGGGTTGCTGCACAATATCTAACTATCAAAATACGCAAACGACTTGTAAACGATGAAGGTTTTTCAAAACTCTGCCTCCATTTAGCGACCGCTAACAGCGTCCAAGGTCCCCATGTAGCCCAAATTTATGACGTTGGCCAAGAAGGCGACTATATCTATGTCGCTAGCGAGTTTTTTGACGGTGGCTCGTTAGAGAAACCAGCGCTGCCGCTTTCTCGTGTCGACGTGCTCTCTGCTGTTTCAGCCGCTGCGCAAGGTGCCCATGAGCTGCATGAAGTCGGTTTAACTCATTGCGCTATCACTCCTGGCAATATTATGGTTTCAGAGCCCGCGAAAGTAACCGATATTAGTTTCTTAAACATTTTGAGCCCTGGCCAAATTCTTGCAGGCGCGCAAGATACAACACCGATCGAGTTTCAATCCCCTGAACGTATCCAAGGCCAGCCGACCTCTCGATCAAGCGACATCTGGGCGCTAGGCACAACGCTACATAAAGTGTTGACAGGCCACTCGATTTTTCCTGACCTGCCAGATGAAACGCTGCTCTCTTCAGTTCGACATATCCTTAATACCAAGCCAATCATGTCAGACGCACTTCGTAATGGAGAGCGACGCATTATCGAACGCGCTTTAGACCCTGACCCTAGCGAACGGTTCGAAACTGCAGCGCAAATGTCTGAAGCGATCGCCGCCGAAGCGAAACGCCAAGAAGAAGCAGGAGTAGAATGAGTAATATAAATTTCTGTGAAGGGCAGATTCATCGCGGGGCTGGCATTGTGGCCCGCTGGCCAGGGATCGCTCTAGTCATAGCGAAACGCCAGAAAAACGATCACGAAGCAATAGCAGAACTTTTCACAACGTTAGGCAACAATCCTGAGCCCCAACAGCTGGCCGACATTATAGAACCGCACCTCGATAGTATTATTTCGCTTGGCTATGTCGCACATACCTTTAATGGCTTAGAAGCCTATGTGACTGGGCCGATTCAGATAGTTGTCGACGGCAAAATCGCCGTGATAGGACCAGACGAATCTGTCACACAGACGACGATTGACTACCCTTCGCAACAGCTAACAATAGTTTCGGTGCAAGCACCAAACAGCGAACCTGTCATACCGTATGACCTTCGACATGGCGTCGCTCCAGGTGGAGCTTTAACACTCACTAACTTTGCTGACGTACAGCAATTTCCTGATCTTGTCGATACCGCTATCGCGAAAAAACATCATGCGAAAGTAGTCGAAGAAGAAATGCAAAGCTCGATTGATACTGTTGCTCCACAGATTCAACAAAGCGAAGACGAAACGCAGTACAAATCTGTACTGATGCCTACGGTCAACCCATTAGACCTTAGACCGTTGCCGATTGCTGACCAAGGCAGCAACGAGCTCGACATTGGCCGTGTCGAAGTGACAGGCATCTTGTGCCCTCGCAGCCATTTTAACAACCCGAAAGCTTCGTTCTGTATGATTTGTGGCGTCTCAATGGCCCACCTCACGCATGACCCTGTGCTAGGGCCTCGACCGACATTAGGGTTTATCATCTTCGACGACGGCGCAACCTTTGGCTTAAGCAGATCATATGCGATTGGACGCAACCCAGACAAACCCGATGACCCTTCAGTTGAAGTGCTACGACTTTACGAAGATAACGAAACAATTTCGCGCGACCATGCGTGGATATCACTCGACGACTGGAGCGTCAAAATAGTCGATAAGGGCTCTACAAACGGCACCTTTATTTGGGACGAACCAAACCAGACATGGGACCAACTAAACGTTGACGAACCAGTAGAAATTGTTTCAGGCACCACCATTGCCTTAGGAAGACGCGCATTTGTTTATGAAAGCGTCGAGCAACAAGCCAGCGACTAGTTGAACAACTACGTATACTCTTGAAAGATTTAGTGCTTCTCTTATTTCTGAGCGTAAACCATCACAAATAATGACCAGACTTGTCTACAAAGTTGATAATTACTTTCTTTTCTACTCTCGGTAACGGCACCTACCAGAACCGCAGTTACATCGAAAATTTTCATATGGCGTATCAATATAGTCTGAGGTTATTTCTTCACCAGATGGGATCATCCTCAAAGCAACGTCGCTTCTACCAACAATCTTTGTATTGGGAACACAGGAATGATTCATAAATCTTTCAGGTTCTTGCATCCACAAAACTTTGTCGCCCTCAGTATCTAGAAAATGCTTTTCTGTCTCAGGTAGCGCTTCAGCCTGCTCTTTAGAAAGAACAATAGGATTCCATTCCACTATTGTTTCACCGCTTTGAATACGTCTAGCGGCAAAAGTCCTAACCCACTGATATCCGATTCTTTAACTTCAAAAATATCGTTAGACTCCACAGTAAGAATGGTACTACAATCTTCCTCTAAAACGGCCGAGGCTGATGCAACTACTGCTACATCAGCCTCCACCTCTTGTTTAATCACTTATTGTATTTTTAGTCAGCGAGTTGTTCTTTCTGCATCGCTTTCACACCGAAGATCAAACCAGCGATTAACAACGCAGCAAAACCAACCAACAACAAGACTGTCGTTAAGCTCGTACCTGTTTTCGCTAGCGTGGACCCGATTTGGATCGAAGCGATATCATGATCATCCTCATCTTCGCCACCCAAACCATTCGCATCAATAGCGTCATCGCTAAGCGTGTCTCCACCAACAGCATCAGCAATAGAATCGATATCAATCCCTAAGACACCATCTTCGGTATAGGCAGCAGCTATCTCAGCAAAGTTATCAATCACACCTGTAGCGTCAGCTCCAATTGTGAATGTAATCTCAACAGAAATGTTTTCTCCTGGGGCAAGCAGACCGGTATAGACAATAGAAGCAGTGCCGTCACTGTTCTCAGTCCAATCAGCATCGTTCAATGTCAAACCAGCTGGAAGATAATCAACAATCTCAATATCTTGCGCAGCAACTTCACCCTGATTAAACACAGTTAGAACGAATGTGACGTCGTCACCAACAGCGAACGTACCAAGATTCGTGCCATCGCTTAACTGCTTACGCAACGCCAAATCAAAGATAGGTGCGTCAGGATCAACCGTTCCAGCAACAGTTAACGAAGCCACATCATGGTCATCTTCGTCTTCTCCAGCTTTGCTGTCACCGTCAACATTATCATCATCAGCTGCTCCACCTGTTGTCGGACCAACATCATCATTGGTCGCATCAGGCATAGAGTCAACATCATCAACTTCATTACCATCCAGATCAGTAAACGCTGATATTTCAGCTATATTGTCGAGCCTGCCTGTAGCATCAGCGTCAACAATAAACGTTATATCAACCGTCGTGTTACTGTTACCAGACAGCGTAGCAATCGGCGTTGTAAGCGAAGCGGTACCATCACTGTTATCAGTCCAAGCAGCATCAGCCAACGTTAAGCCAGCAGGAATATAATCAACCACTTCAATATTGGCAGCGTCAGTAGAAGCTTGGTTATAAACAGTCAACGTAAACGTCACAGCGTCACCAGGAGCAACTTCACCAACATTCGTGCCATCAGCCAACTGTTTTTTCAACGCTAAGTCGTATTCCTGCGTGAAACCAAAATCTAGCGTGTGGTCATTTTGACCAGGACCACCAGTAGTGTACATAATCGCTGGGAAACCATCCATATCAACACCATCAGAATCAGCGTCATCATCACCATCACCACTATCTTGTGTTAACGCCCAACCATCAAGCGGACCACCAGCACCATAATCAGCAGCATTATCCATCTTAATAACATAATCAGTATCAGGATCAACATCGAAATAGTATTCACCATTAGGACCAGTCACCGCAGTAGCAACCAGCGTCACACCATCAGCGGCATACAAATTAACGGTGGCACCAACAACAGGAACCTCAGACGGATCCTGCACCCCATCACCGTCAGCATCGAACCAAACATAATTACCAATCTCAACAGGAGCAGCCAAACAAAGCGCCTCAACATCGCCCAAACCGTTACCTTTACCTAGAGCGTTACGAGATGAAGCAGCAGGATCGTCAGAAGCAGATCGGGCATAGAAAATATAGCCACGCTCAGCATCGCCATCAAAGTTATCTGCATAAGCGAACCCAGCAGAGTTCAAGACTCGTTCACTAACACCATCTACTCTAGGAGACTCTAAATATTCAGAAGGGTTCGTAATAGTGAATGCTAAATAACGACCAGGGATAAGTTCCAAACCGCCGAGAGAAACCTCACCGTGACCGACACTACCACCATCAGGATAAAACTCTGTTGCTTCGTTTGCATTAGGATCAACCGATACACGATCGCCACATTCATCGTTAGCTTCAAGAATGAAGCCACCAGCACCATCAGATGCAGCACAAGTGATATCAGAACCAGTTCCTACGAAACTAAGAAGCGAGCCAACAGCAGGCCAATCATGAGGAACCTTCACACCACCTTGATCACCGAAACGATCACGATAGCCAAGCACTAAATCATTATTAAAGAACTCAATATCAGTCAACATAGGCTGTGAGTAACGTGCGAATGAATCAGTAAGTGATCCACCAGTGAAACCATTCGCTTCAATCGTAGCAATATCATTTACCCAAGCGTTTGGTTCATAATACGGCTGGTTCATATCTTGTTCAGCATCAATGCTATATTGGAACGCCAAAGTGAATGCTCCAGTTGCTGGGTCTATCTCATAAACATACGCCCATGTGTCTGCTGCTACACCTGTCGACTCGCCAGAGCAGACAGCGCCAGCATATACTTTGCCGTCGTGCTCTTCCAAAGCGAATGGTCGAATATCGACGGCAGGGTCAGCACAAAAACCTGCGCCAGAAGGCAACGTGTCTTGATCTAAAGGAAACGTCCATGAACCAAGATCAGCACCAGATGTTGCATCTAATTGCACAATTTCGCGAGATGTCAAGTTCATAACATAGAGAATTGAATTGTCCCAAGAAATGTCCATGTCACCAATAGCACACTTACCAACAGCAGCGATCGCTGGGTCATACAACGCCGGTACAGGGTCTCCCAAGTCAGCTCCGTGAGGATCATCACATACGTCATACCCCAGCGCAGCTAAATCAGCGAAGACCACAGGTGCGCCAGTCGCAGCACCTGTCGCAGGATCAGTTGGCACACTATAGATGGCGCCAGGACCACCAGGGCCAAAGTCAACTGATGCCTTCATATATGCACCCAAAAGAAGATTTTCTGTCGAGCTGTTCCACGCTTGCCCCCAAGTAGTACCTATTTCCTGATTTTCTGCCAACTTCACAGGAGGTGCAGGATCACCCGCAGGGTCAACGTGTGTATGAGCGATACCTGAGCCGTCAGGAAATGGACCCTCTGTTGCGCCCCAATCATAGCGAGCTGCTGCTAACGCAGGGGAAGTTGAACCTACAGAAGTACCTAGGTCATAACAAGAAGTAGAGAGAAAAACATCAGACTGACAATAGTCGCCAGGGTTCATCACGCCAAAGGTTAAGTCACAAGCACCAGCTGCAGCGAACTGCACAGAAGACATATTGTCTGGACCGTTAGGGCCACTGAATAGCCAGTCCATGCCTGGCCACGTAAATTCGATGCGAATCGGCGTGCCAGCAGCAACAGATGTAGAAAGGTCGAACGTGCCATCAACAGCTGTAGTAGCAGTACCAACAACAGCTCCTGTATCGTCATAGGCGGTAACAGTTATCCCAGCCTCACCAGGTTCATCTGTGATCGGATCACCTGCATCACTGACTGTCGTGCCATCTGCACGTAAATCATACACACCGTTAGCGTTGTGGTCCCTAAAAACAGTACCGATGCAATCACCAGGCGCGGCAGAAGCCACAGGTGCCTGAACAGCAAACGAAACTGCGATTAGAAACAAGGTAAGCGCTAAACGAAAAACTACCTTTGCTCTTCTCATTATTTTCCTAACGTTGGCGGACGCTATTCAATTTACGAATAGCGCAGTCAACGTAACATGAGATAAACAGGGCATCGGGGCATTCATCTAAATGTAATAGTAGGAATTTATTCGAACAGCTTGCGGGCTACCTTAATCATTTTGGTTGGGCTAACCTTTGTGAATCCACGCACTGCTTTGTTTTGCGCGCCAGGCACCACAATAGACTTACCTTTTGCTAAGCCTTCCAAACCAGCTTTCGCCACTTCTTCAGCTGTTTGCCATACAAAATTGGGGACATCTGGGTTATAGTCAGCAACTTCTTGAAAGTTGGTACGGGTTAATCCAGGGCAAAGGCAACTTACTGAAACACCAGAGTTTTTAACTTCATCATGGAGCGCATCACTAAAGCTTGTTACGAACGCTTTAGTGGCAGCATAGGTTGCGCCTGAGGGGAAAGGAGCAAAAGATGCAACCGAGGACACATTGAGAATAGAGCCATAGCCTCTTTCAGCAAATACTGACGCAGCTACGTTGCTTAGGCGCTGTAGCGCAATAATGTTAAGCTCGATCATTGACGTTTCGGTGTCTACATCTAGGTCAACCACATTTTCAAATGAACCAAACCCAGCGTTATTAATAAGTAAATCGATTGGCCGTTCACTTGCCTCAAGACGCTCAGCAACTCGATCAACCTCAAATTTAACCGATAGATCAGCTGCAATGACTTCGACATCGCAATCAAGATCTTCGGCGAGTTCATTAAGTTTATCTTCGCTACGTGCAACAATCACAAGGTCAGTTCCAGCTTCAGCCAGTTGTTTAGCAAATTCAAGGCCAATCCCTGAAGAAGCCCCCGTTACTAGCGCCCTATTCCATCGATCAATCTTTGTCATGTTGTCTGTCTCCTCTACTAGCGTGCAACCACTGCCAGCATAACTGATCTGCAATAATTACCTATCTGTGTTTTCCCACCGTTTTATAGCGGCGCTTACGCAAGCGTCTAACGGAAAACAATAGATACAGATATCGTTATCCACGTGTGGCTTTTACTTCTGATTTTTTTCAATACTCGCTGGCTCTGCAAGTATTTTGATACAAAGAATCACGCTTTATAACAAAAATTTTGGCTCGCAAGGCACTGCTGTTCTCCAACAGCTCTGCACTCTGCCTGTTCTGATACCATATATGGCCTATAGTTTGTGGCAAAGTTCTAACCCAATAACAGAAGAGCTTGCGCTTAGCCGCATTCCTTATCGCAACTTTCTAGCAGCAACAGTGCTTTGGGCCTTGGCAAATATTGCCACAACAAAATCTTTGCAGTTAACACAGGCAAGTGTCTTCAACGCTATTTTATCTTTGCGCACCGTTTGGAGTGTGCTACTCGCTGCTGTTTTCTTCGACGAAACAACCAATCTAGCTTTTTGGGCGGGCACGTTGATGATCCTGCTTGCCGCGGTCTCTATCGCAATCGACCCCCAACAAAAATATAGCTTCGACTCAACGCAGGTTAAAGGAGTCGCCGTTTCGCTGGCAACATCGATTCTTTTTGCAACAGCAGTGTTTAACGATGCTAGTGCTTTGCGAAATGATTTTAATACGGGAGCGTATTTTGTTGTTGTTTTCACCGCTCCAGCGTTGCTTATATTCTTCGTATCAAGTAAGGCTAGAGAAGAAACAAAACTAATCGTGGCTGACGACGGCTTTCGTTGGTTCTGGATTCTAGGTCCATTAGTTGCTGCTTCAGCTGTTCTTTTTATTGAAGCGTTTAAGCGTGCAGACTTCTCAGTTGTTTCATCGATCAACCAACTCCAAGCTATTGTTGTTACCCTCGGAGCAATCTTTTTACTTAAGGAGAAAGATCGGCTCTACCTCAAAATAGCCGCTGGTTGCATCACCTTTGCAGGCGCCGTTGTTATCGTCGCACTGTCTAAAACAACATAAGGGCATCCCTACTACTTGTAGATGCCCCTATAATTTCGAGCGCTAGCACGCATCTTTTAGCGGTTTTTTGATAAAGCGATTCAGCGGAAAAGCAATAAATAGACACAACCTATACGCATAGTAGTTGTCACGAGTCTGTAAGTGTCGCTCTAAGTTCCCGAGAAAATGCAAGCAAATCGACGCTGTGGTTTGTTGCAATATCTTTCACAATGCCAACATCAACTTTTTCGTAACTATGAACAATAACATTTCTGAAACCGACAACTGATTTCATAACTTGGGCAACATCTGTGGAGAGAAGATCACGTTGTTCAAGAATGCTAAACATTTCCCGATTAGTTTTTGGTTCTCCAAGTTTTCTTTGTGAAATAACATGTGATGAGGCATCAAGCGCTGCTTGAATCGCAAGTTGCAGCGTATGCGTTACAAACCGTTCTTCTTTGATGTCTGATTCAATACGACCAAAATCGGCTTCTTTCAGATCAGCGATGCATGTTTCAAGGAAAGCAAGCTTCTTAAGGGCTAACTCTTCAGCGGTCATGAAGCCTCCAACTCAGCTGATGTTTCGTCCTTCACATACGGTATCTGTCGGTAGCGTTGCAGATGTCTAATCATATCGAAATATTCGCTTCTTTTACGAACCTCAAAGGTGATACGAGCCAACGAATTTCTTTCAACAAGAAGATAGCCGCCAAGTAAAACTTCATGCACCAACTCACAATCAGCTTTGTTTAAAACAATCAGATCAACATCTATACCAAGCAGGTCTTCAATTTCGCCAGCCAATCGCTGACCAGATCCTTGCAACGTCGAAGGTGGAGATGTCTCGTATAAAACCGCAAGATCAATATCACTTGCCTGCTTCATCTGCCCGCTAGCGTAGCTTCCGAAAAGATACACAGCTGCGATATTTTCTGAAACCATTTTTTCTGCTGAGAAAAAGGTTTTTGTCGCCGCAACTCGCTGTGAAAGCTCCATACCAGCTACTATAGCAGGCGGTTGAGAAAGGTTGAAGAAGAGGAAAGGCCACTACCGTTGGTTGTACTGGCTGTTTCGTGGATGAGTAAGTGAGAAAATGGATTTTCTCTTTGGGTTAGGCGTGGGACATGCAAGTACAAATTCTTCAAGAGTGGTCTCATCGTCTAAGCCACTCACCATAACAGCCACAATACTTGGCATCAAGCAGAATCAAAGTAATCTACACCTATGGCAACTGACACATCCGACGCTATAGAAAAAAAGCGGCAAGAAATTTTTCGCTCTATGACAGGCAGCGAACGAGTCGAGCTGCTATTTCAAATGTCTGACGAAGCGAAACAAATAACATGCGACGGAATCAAAGCCAGAAACCCTCACATGACCCAAAAAGAAATCCACGAACAATGGCTAACACTGCTTTATGGACCAGAATTAACCCAGAAGCTCCTTGCAGATGTTTAGCAAATTTTTTAAAAAACCGATGCGCTGCTTCACGAAGCAAAAATTGACTATATGGTCGCTGGTTCTGTTGCCAGTACGTACCACTCTGGGCCAAGGATGACCAGAAATCTCGATGTCGTCGTAGATTTAGACGAACAATCAGCGAAAAAATTAGAGAAAATTATTAGAGCAAACAAGCTATATATCGATGACCCAGTCACAGCTGCTCTTGGCAAAGACATGTGTAACATCTTAGATGTTCAATCAGGTTGGAAAGCCGACTTAATTGTTCTTAAAGAGAGAGCTTTCAGCCAAGAAGAATTCAGCCGAAAACACCCAGCTGAGATAGCAGGAGTCAAAACTTTCGTTGCAACTGTTGAAGACGTAATTTTATCAAAACTAGAGTGGAGCAAGTCCTCGGTATCTGAAACGCAAACTAACGATGTTATGTCAATTCTGGCCGCAAGATACGACGAACTTGATATTTCATATATAAAAAAATGGTCAAAGAAACTTGGTATCAAAGAAAAGTTTGCTGAAATTTGTAAAACAGTTGAGGAACCTGACTAGTCAAGCTGTCATAGGTTTCTTAGAACAAGGCTGACCTGCACAACCCTGTTACACTCATCGTGTGCCCGATTGGACCTATATCCCCTTGCGACGATCGGCAGCTGGCGCGTTTGGAAGCCATCACGCAGCTCGCCGAGCTGCCATGCGCTTCATCCGAAAAATCGCTGCTCTTCCTGGCGGAGCGACCCTGATTAAAAGTTTTGACTACACCTATGATCTGCCTGAAACACAGATAGCGATCGATGGCAACACGTTTGCTTCGCCTATCGGCGTTATTGTCAGTCAAACCAGTCAACGTTCAACGACAGTTTTTCGTTCAATGGGTTTCGGTTTCGCCTGCGAGAAATCTGATGTTCCAGCTGGAGCTATAGTTTCTGATGCTGTAACTGTCGAGGGTTTACTCGCCGAACTCGACAAGGGAGCGCCACTTATTGTTGCTAATAAAGCAGTTATTGCTGAAGGGCCAGCGATAGCTCAGCGTGTCAATGAGACTCTCTCTCAATGAGCACGCCCAGCAAAACATACTGTTGAGCCAACTAACTGGCTGCGTCCATGGACATGGGCAGCCTGGGTGTGGGCTATGTGGCTTGGCATAGCAATGTTTTGCGGCGGGGTCGGCGCTATCGCCATCACCTATGGGCCTGTTCTTTTAGGCTATGACCAGGACTTTCTTGGTGCCTCAACAGCCGAACTTCGCGCGATGAACAGCCGCTTAATCCCCTTTATTCAACATGACCGGGTAACGATGGCTGGATGCATGATGGCTATTGGCTTCAACGACATAGGGTTTGCTTTGGCGATGCGACGAGGCTGGCGTTGGGCGCGAGCTGGTTTTGCTTTTGCTGGCGCGATCGGTTTCCCAACGTTCTTTCTGTTTCTTGGGTACCGTTTTTTTGATCCACTTCATTTTGCTGTAGCCGTCGGGTTCTTCCCGCTCTACCTTATGGGCGTGTTCGGCCGCAAAGCAAAAGAAACGTGGAGAGTCCCCGTCAACGTTGGCCAACAGGTTCGCCATCGAGCGCTCTATGGTCAACTTCTTATGATTGCTTGCAGCATCGGCATCTTCGTCGCTGGCTTAGTTATCATGTTTGTTGGTTTACGTGACGTCTTGATCCCATCAGATCGGCTGTTTCTTGACGATACCCAGGCAAACCTTGCCGCTGCTCTCGACGGCAGACTGGTGCGTTTCATCGCACATGACCGAGCTGGGTTCGGTGGAGCGCTCACTTCACTCGGCGGTGGTCTTCTCACAACCTCAGCTTGGGGATGGCGAAGCGGAGAACGAAGCACATGGTGGCTCCTCGGCGCAGCAGCAACGGTTGGGTTAGGAGCAGCACTGTATGTGCATTTCAGTATCGGCTACACCGATTTTTTGCACCTCTCCCCTGTCTATCTCGCTACCGCCTGGGTTAGCACGGCGCTCTATCTCAGCAAAGACTGGTTTTGGGCTACGCTGTAGATGGAATAAAAACAACTTTTGTCGATTTCTTCACAACTTGATCCTCATCCCTAACTCGATCTCCCGTCATCCCCAACTCGATCCCGTCATCCCCAACTCGATCCCGTCATCCCCAACTTGATTGGGGATCTCCCTGGCTAGATTCCCAGTCGTAGCTGGGAATGACGTGGCCATAGCTGGGAATGACGTGGCCATAATTAGGAAAGACGTGACTGTAGCTGGGAGTGACGGGGTTTCGCTAAGAAAGAGGGCTTGGAATAAACCATCTAGCTTATGACGTCAAATTGTCGGCGAACATTGTGTCGAAAAACGTTAAAAGATCTTTCACAAGATCAGATTTGCGCATCAACCCGACGTGGAGCTGGCCGCCGTCGTCGCCGTAGGCTGTTGGTTTCCACGACCCTTTCGGAAACAAGCGTTTAAAGCGCACTTCTTGACTAGCTTTCAACTTTATAGGGCCGAACCGAGCGATGTATTTCGGGCCACCGAAACCAGGACCGTCAATCACATTTAGCTCTTTCACCCCTAACACAGCACAATACGCTTTGAGTTGCGCCAAACTTAGCAGTTGTGCCACTGGTTCCGGCAACGGACCATAACGATCTTGCCATGTTTTTGTGACTTCGACCAAACTTTCTTGATCACGCACATCTGTCAACGCACGATACGCTTCGATACGCTGCTGCTCAGACTCGATATAGCTTGTCGGGATATGCGCATCAACAGGCAAATCAATTTTGATTTCTTCAACCGCCTCAGGTTGTGTCTCGCCTTTCAGCTCGGCAACCGCTTCGGTCACCATCTGACAATACAAGTCATAGCCAACCGAAGAAATATGGCCAGACTGACCAGCACCAAGCAAATTACCAGCGCCACGAATCTCTAAATCTCGCATCGCTATTTTGAACCCAGAACCAAGCTCGGTTGCTTCACCAATTGTTTTCAAACGCTCAAACGCTTCTTGCGACAGCGACGCATCAGGCCTGGTGAACAAATAGGCATAGGCTCGTTGACCTGAACGACCAACACGACCACGCAGCTGATGCAACTGACCAAGACCTAACAACTCGGCTCGGTCAAGCACCATGGTATTCACTGTTGGCATATCGATACCAGATTCAATGATGGTAGTACACACTAGAACATCAAACTCGCCCTCCCAGAAGTCAAGCACAACTTTTTCTAGCGTGCCTTCATCCATCTGACCGTGCGCTATCGCAACCCGAGCTTCAGGCACCAGATTTCGCAAGTCTTGCGCTACTTTTTCGATGCTTTGCACCCTGTTATGGACATAAAAAACTTGCCCCTCACGGAGCAATTCACGGCGGATCGCTTCAGCAACAGCACGCTCGTCATAATCGCCAACATAGGTCAAAATAGGTTGCCGATCAGCTGGTGGCGTGTTTAACACTGACATGTCACGAATGCCTGTAAGGCTCATCTCTAACGTGCGAGGAATCGGCGTTGCTGAAAGTGTGAGCACGTCAACGTTAGCTTTAAAGTTTTTGATTTTCTCTTTATGGGTTACGCCAAACCGCTGCTCTTCATCGACGATGAGTAAACCAAGGTCTTTGAACTCGATATCTTTCGACAAAATGCGGTGCGTGCCGATCAACATATCAACCTCGCCAGCGTTGAGTCGTTCAACCACTTTGCGGGCTTGTGCAGCGGTTAAGAAACGGCTTAACACTTCGACTGTTGTTGGATACGGCGCGAAACGATCGACAAACGTTTGATAATGCTGATGCGCGAGCAACGTCGTCGGCACCAACATCGCCACTTGCTTACCGCCTTGGATTGCTTTGAACGCAGCACGCAACGCAACCTCGGTTTTACCGAAACCAACGTCACCCACAACAAGACGATCCATCGGCGACGGCGCTTCCATATCGTCTTTAATAGCGTTGACCGCTTCGGCCTGATCTGGCGTCAACTCATATGGAAACGCACTTTCTACTTCTTGCTGCCAGGCAGTGTCAGGCTCATAGCTATGACCTTCAAGCGAGATGCGTTTTTGATAGAGCACCACAAGTTCTTGCGCAACTTCTGCAACAGCCGAACGAACCTTTGCTTTCGCTTTCGCGAAGTCAGCGCCACCTAAACGATTTAACCGAGGCGAATCGCCGCCAGTGAAGCGACGGATCAGCTCGATCTGATCTGACGGCAGGTAAAGCTTGTCGTCGCCACGATAGTCAAGCAGCAAATAGTCACGCTCGAAACCGCCGATCGCGCGAGTGACCATACCAGCGAAACGACCAACACCGTGTTGATGATGCACCACATAATGGCCAGGTTGGAGACCGTCGAAAAACCCTTCACTTTGGCGCTTCGACGGACGGCGAGCCTTGCGATGCGAACGCCGCCTGCCACTCAAATCAGCTTCGGTCAGCACAGCCACACCAACGTCGCTGAGAATAAAACCTCGCTCTAACGAAGCGAGACACAACGTGCCGCCAACATCAAACGTTGGTTCAAGTTCAGTTGTTTGATCAACCAGGTCAAGACCCCACTGGCGAAGAAGCTTTGCGCTTCGCTGTGCCGTACCAGCGCCTTGCGCGGTTGCGACTAGTGTTGCGTCGCTGACAAGCAGTTGCCCGAGGCGAGCAGCCATTTGTTCGCCAGGTGACTCCCACCCAGAAGCAGACATGACCGCCACGTCTGGGCTTTGCGGCACCGACGTGACAGACACAAACGGTGCCGACGTTTTTGCTAACAGCCGATCAAATGGAACATGAAGTTGTGGAAAGGTTTCACCGTCGTCGCCAGCTCCCCACGTTTTGGCGAGGCTAGCAGCCAAGTCAGTTTCTTCAGCGATCAAATCAGCGGCTCTTTTACGGAGCCGAGACGGATCGACCAACGCCACCATCGCATCAGAACTCAACAGATCAGGCAAAACGGTCACTTCTTCGCTGAGCCATGGCAACCATGACTCCATCCCGTCGAAACTCTGACCGTCGACAAAACGTTGCCACTGCTCTACACCCCACGGGTGCGTTTGTTTCAACGATGCAGCTTTTTCTGCAATAGCATCAGTAGCGAGCAGTTCACGACACGGGAAAATTGAGGTTTCAGAAAGATCTACCGTTGAACGTTGCGAAGAGACAGAGAACTCGCAAAGCCGCTCGACTTCGTCACCCCAAAGATCGATGCGTATCGGGCGATCCTCAGTAGAAGGAAAAACATCGACAATAGAACCACGCACCGAAAATTCGCCACGGTGTTCCACTTGGCTTTCGCGGCGGTAACCGAACGCTACGAGTTGTGCAGCTAACGCTTGTGGATCGACGCTATCTTCAACACCGACGATAATCGGCTCGCAAAAACCTGCCGTTGGACTTAGCCGTTGAATAAGTGCCCGCACTGGAGCAACGACAACCTTTGGGCAGTGTTGTTCATCTTGCAGTGCCCAGATGGTTGCCAACCGGCGACCCATTGTTTCAACTGATGGACTTACACGTTCAAACGGCAATGTCTCCCACGCAGGATACGATAACGCTTCGCCTTCGCCTAAAAACACACTGAGATCATTTACAAGACGATCAGCTTCTGCCGTTGTCGGCGTGACAACAAGCAACGGCACTCGCTGCGATGCGAGAGCCACCCCAGCGAGTGCAATCGCTCTTGCTGGCTCAACGACAGAAAGCGCTGTAGTTTTACGGCCAACAAGTTCAATAATTGCTGGATCTTCGGCTACTTTTGCAGCCAGACTTTGAAAGCTCACTAGATCAGTATAGCTATCGAGTTGCCAACGATTTGAACCAGATCAAAAATCTCGCTCTTAGCTAGATTCCTTCACACCCGATCCCCTCATTCTTAACTTGATCCCGTCGCCCCCAACTCAATCCCGTCATCCCCAACTCAATCCCGTCATCCCCAACTTGATTGGGGATCTCTCTTTGGCCAGATTCCCAGTCGGAGCTGGGAATGACGTGGCTGCTTGGTGCTACTACGCTGCATCGCGATGATCTCTCCTATCCAAACATTCGAAACGCTTTCGACCAGGTGTCGATCGCAGCGTTGGAGAGCCCCATTGTTTGCATCACCGATGCGTCTTGGCATAACGCTACTTCGTTCGGGAAACGTAACAGCAAGCCCGTTGTATTACTGTCAACCACTTGTAAACAGCTATTGTCAGAAAGCTTGCTATTCTCCTGTGATTTCGACTAGACGATTATTTGTGAGGAACTCAAGCGCAAGTTTCAACTGGGTTTCCAGTATCGACTTGAGATGCTTATTACTTGTATTACCCATAGTTAACCATAGGACTTTCGGAGGAGGTCCTACTCGATCTACTAAATGAACGAAATCTCTGTCTTTAGTAACAACTACATCTGCGCTTTTGCGGGCTGCTTCAAATATGGTCTCATCGGCTGCGTCTCTATAGCCCATTTCTTTCACAGAGAAGGCTTTGACATCAAAATTCTTTGTTAGCCAAGGTGCTAATGAAGGAGACAGTTGCGCATCCAGCCACAAAATCATGCTGCAATCACAGGGTGATTGAGTTTTTGGGAAGCAAACACGATTGACGCTTGAATATCTCCATGTTCCAGATCAGGCATCTCATCCACAATTTCTTCCATTGAGAGACCTGCTGCTAGAAGATCGAGAACGTCAGACACTCTGATACGCATACCTCGTATACAAGGTCGACCACCACACTGTTTGGGGTTAAAAGTTATTCTCGATTTTGCTTCTGAATACTGCACAATCTAAATTGTAGCATTCTCAACTACGGCAATCTACTATGATCTATTTTCGCAAGCTGGTCCAAAAAATTACACTATCGTTTTGCTCCATTTTGACCTCTGGGATGGTCATCCCCGAGAAATCGGGGATCTTGCCTAGCAGAGATTCCCACTTTTGTGGGGATGACGACCCGAACAGGCTTCGAACCAACCATCTAGCTGGCGCTAACGCTTCGTGTCTACTTTTGTTGCCCGTCTAGTTAGAGGCTCCCTGACTAAAAACGCTAGTACCTTCTTCTCTGAGAGCGTTGTGCAAAATCTTCCAGTGCTGCAAGAATCGCTGGTGCAACCCAAATACGATTTCGAGCATTTGCAGATGCAGGTTCCAAAACTCCGTAATCGACTAACTTTTTTATTGCAAGCAGTGCATTAGAAGCATTTACGCCAGTAATTTTCTGTACAAGTTCTGCGTTTACTGCTGGATGTTGAATCAGTGCCTCCAACAATACATTTGCCGCTGAACCTTTTCTGACCTTAGCTGTCTCAAACCATATTCCGCGCACCTCGGTTATTTCTGCAGCGAACCTACGGGCCTGGGTTACAGACTCCAGGACAGCTTCACAGAAAAGTTTGATAATAGGGAACGGATCACCTTCACGATAGACGGTCAAAGCAAAAGAGTATTCATCAGTCCTACCTAGCAAGCCGGCTGAGAGCGGTATCGAAGCATGTTCTGTCAAGCCTTTCGCGGCTAGCACTGCGTGCAACAACGCTCTACCTGTCCTACCATTCCCGTCGACAAACGGATGGATAGTTTCAAACTGTGCGTGGCTGATTGCGGCTTGCATCAAAGGAGGAATATCGTTACGACCTATATAGGCGGCAAGGTCATCGAAGCAAGCAGCTATGCGATCATGATGTGGTGGCACAAAGTCAGCGTTATGCGGCCCGACTGACGAGCCACCTATCCAAACTTGTTGTATGCGAATTTTGCCTGCGATTTGCGGTCGACTTTTTTGCATAAGCGCACGATGTATAGCCACGATATTGTCAACGTCTAGGCGATCTGCGACGCCTATCGCTGTTTTCATAGCTTGAACATTACTGGCTATGACTATGCTATTAGCATTCGCTGCAGCTGAAGAGACTTCTGCAATACTTACCGCTTTAGCAGAAGAGGTAAGATTTTCTATTTGGCTTGAAGCAGCTGCCTCAGAACGAAGAAATAACGAAGCGTAGGGCAGAATTTGTGTACTATATTGCTGGTCGAATGCAGCCATTTCAACACTCGCATCGTGAACTAGTTGCAGGATAACAGACGAAGGGCTCGGCATATCTAGTGATGCGATCAACGGCGGTACTGCTGCTTGATACGAACCTACGTGCTTAGCCTTCTGTCGTTTAGAAATATAATCAGGGTCAGAGAATTTCCAGGGATAAGGTTCGTATCGGACCGCTGGCCAGGTTGCATCACGTTCGTACTCCATTATGCAACACTAGCACAAAAACAACCACGCAACCCCCTCTTACGATTGTTTATTGTTTTAAACAATCGCAAGAGAGGATCTAACTCTCCATCACGTTGTTAGCGATGCCAAACGTGTTGTTAGGATCTATCGACTTTTTAATACCTTGGAGCATTGTGATGGCGTCTTTGGAGAGGACTTGGCTCATGAAATCTTTTCGGAGCTTACCAATGCCGTGGTGATGCGAAAGTGATCCGCCTGTCTCCAATATAGTTTCACGCAAGCTATGTTCAATTTCACTAAACACGGTTGCAGGGTCTTCAACACCTTGCGTGCAGAACCCGTGCGTGAAATAGATGCAGGCACCCGTGTGATAAATCTGAGTTAGACGAGGCGACACATAGGGCACGCCAGGCAAATCATATTCTTCATGTAGTTCTTTTGCCCGAGCCAATACCGCATCACACACGTCTTCAACTTTGTCCCACGGCACCGTTGTCTCGTAGGTTTCACCGATAATGTCATATGACGCAAGAAAATCTCTGATATAGGCAATGGCGTAGGTGAGCATATAGCCGCGTTTGCCGTTGCTTGGGCCACCGACAACAGCACCGAACTTTTTAGCGACTGACTTAATGTGTTTGTCTTGCCACGCCACTTCTTTAGCTGAGCCTTCCATCACAATAGTGGCCGCAACCAGCTCATAGGGTTCAAACTTTTTGATATTCAAAAGCACCGTTTTTTGTGCCTTCGACATAGCTTTAGACTTGAATGTTGGCGCAGGTTTTAACGCATTGCCTGAGCGAAACTGAATATTGTCAACAAGGCGGATACTCGCTGGCAAAATACCTGTATTGCCGAGTTCACGCATAAAGGAAACACCTGTTGACCAGTCAGCAAAAACAAGCGAGTTATATTTGGTTACTTCAGGTTTTTTATGCACTTTAATGACAGCGCTAGTGATCAAACCAAGGTTACCTTCGCTACCAAAGGTAATATCTTTCGGTTGCACACCGACAGATACTCTGGCGTGTGCGTCAAGCTGACGGACTTCACCTTTCGGGGTGATCATGGTGACACCTTTAACAACATCTTCGATATTGCCATAGCGGTTCTTTTTCATGCCGCTTGCGTTGGTAGCGATCCAGCCGCCAAGGGTTGACAACTCGATGCTGTCTGGCTCGTGCCCACAGGTGTAGCCTCGTTTGCCGAGTTCTTCTTCAAGTTCTTTGCCGCTGATACCTGCTTGCACACTTGCTTTCATATTCTCTGTGTCAAGCCATTCAATGCGGTTCATACCACGGGTGTTCATCACCACAATCATGCGCTGCTCGCCTGCTGGCAGTTTCAACGCACAACTAACTGAGGTGCCGCCGCCGTAAGGAACAACACAAATATTGTGCTCATCGGCTGCTTTAATGACGGCCGCAGCTTGTTGCTCAGTCTCTAGGAAGACAACCAAATCACAGACTTTTTCGATCTCACCATAGAGCACTTTGTAGACTTCATCAGCTGTGGTCTGGCCGTGGCTGTGAATAAGGCGCTGTGATTCTTCAGTTGAAAGCTGATCATCTCTTAATGCTGGCGTTATCGCTTTTAGGAAAGCTGCGTTTGTTTTAGGTTTTGCGAGAGGTTTACGCGTCGCATCTGGTTTTGGTTTAGAGACATCGAGGCGAACCTGAAAGGTATCTTCGATGAAGGGGACCATTTGCGGAATTTCATAGCCAGCTAGGTTATAGCGGTCGCCAGTCATCTTGACTGATTTAGTTTTGGGGTCAACTATCTCAAATGCTGTATCTTTAAATCCCCAACGGTGGCCGTTAATCTCTTCGCTCATACTTGGGAGTCTAGTGGAGATGTCTTTTTATTATACATCTCCTCAGCATTACTGCTCCGTTTGAGGCGTTACGACACAAATTTTAGCGGTTTTCTATTGTATTGACTCAGCAGAAAACCGTCGCTACCTTACACTCGCTCGCCTGTGGTGCTTAATGCTGTCCTACCATCGACAACATATTGAATGCCAGTAAACACAGTGAAAGCCGCAACAAGCCAAATCGCGATATCGTCAAGGCGTGGATATTGCGCCAATGGAGGACAAACAGCGATACCTAAAGCAATATTTTGGAAAAAAGCTTTATATTTCCCTGATTTTCTTGCTGGAACAGCCAAGCCACGTTTCGCCCAATAACTGCGATAGGCCATCAAACCAAATTCGCGCACGGCAATGATTATCATTGGAATGATAGAAAAAGCGCCAACATGGACTAGGGTGAATCCGACAGCAAGAACAATCACTTTGTCTGCCAACGTGTCTAAAAATGCGCCGAGTTTTGTAGGCTCTGCTTGTCGAGCTAGCATACCATCAAGTTTGTCGGACAAACCTAGCACCCAACCCAGGGCAAATGTTGGCCACCAAGGGTTTCTATGTAAGATCATCGCGATCATCGCTGGCGCAAGGACAATACGGCTTAACGTCACAATGTGCGCCAACCGAATAACAGATATACCCATATATGTTTTAGGCAAAACGGCAGACGTCATTACATGAACTCCTCACAAGCAATCTATAAAGATGCTTTCTCATGATAGAGGCAACTTCGACAAAATATCTGTCACACACAACTTGTTCAGAAGTCTTGACTCGAACATTGATTACGGACAGCTTCCTATGCACAATGTTCACTATACATCTGTTTATTTTTTGAGGGCTAAGGTGAGGCCGTCTGCTACTGGCAACATTGATAGCTCAACCCTAGAGTCAGTATGCAAAAATGTGTTCAACTTTTGCAACGCTGCTGTTCTTGCATCCACATCGCCAGTTTGTGCAACCTGACCGCTCCACAAGACGTTATCCAAGATGACTAAACCACCCGCACGCAGCAGCACTAAGGCCTTTTCATAATAGTTTCGATAGTTGCGTTTGTCTGCGTCGATAAATACCAGATCGAATGTGCCTGCTTCTCCCCCGTCGACAAGCTGGCTGGCTGTTTCTAACGCTGGGCCTAGACGCAAACTAATCTTCTCAGCGACGCCAGCGGTTTCCCAATAGCGCCTAGCAATCGCAGTGTCTTTCTCGTTTACATCGCAAGTGATGAGCTGTCCTCCCTCAGCCATCGCCAGCGCCATAACCGTAGAGCTATAACCTGTGAAGGTACCGAACTCAAGGATTTTTTTAGCGCCAAGCAGCCGAACTAGCATCGCCATAAACTGGCCTTGCTCAGGCGCTATCTGCATACGAGCACCGCCATGTTGTGCGGTCTCTTCACGCAGCTGCTGTAGTACTTCGGGCTCACGAAGCGACGTTTTTAACATGTACTCATACAGGGCATCGTCCAGCTGTAACGTTTTATTTGTCATCAACTCGATCTTACCTGGGAGTACTTTATTTCGTGGTCAACCTTATTTTCCGTAACCAGGAGGTGGGGAGAAGGTAGGGTCATCCTCATCTTCATCACTGCCATCATCAAAAATATCGTCAAAAAGGTTATCCTCGTCCCCGAGGCTTTCTTCTTCATCTGAAACGTCGCCTTGGATAACTCGCAGACGAGGTTTATGTGCCCGTCGATCCAAACCAAGCTCTGGATCTGGCTCTAAATCAAAATCATCTTCAAGATCATTGTCAGGCTCTGACGCTACTTGTTCTATCTCATGTTCTAAAGATTGTTCAATACCATCAGCTGCAAATTCATCATCTGCGTCTGCCACCTCCGATTGCAGCGGTTCTGACATAGGGCGAACCTGCACAGGTTCTGGGTTAGGAATTTCAGCTATCGTTCGACGACGGTCACGTTTTTCAATAACAGGCTGTGTAGCGTTTGACTTTTTCGCCTCTACCGTTCTGCGAGGCTGTTGCGCTCGTTTCGACGGCAACGCAGGCGACGCAATTGGCGCGGCCACTGCTGCAGCAGCAGGCCAGCGACCAGCGTCCAAATCTTCGGCTGTCATCATCACTTCACGAGCTTTTGACCCAACAGATGGACCAACAATGCCACGCTCTTCAAGCAAATCCATCAAACGGCCAGCACGGGCAAACCCTACACGCAATTTACGTTGCAACATCGAAGTTGACCCCAGTTGCGAACGCACAATCAACTCGATAGCGGCCATCATCAGCTCGTCGTCGCTATCGTCGCCAGTGGTTCCACCAGGAATACCATCAACAGCGCCGCCAGCAGCCTCTTCGCCGAGCACGCGAGAATCATAGACCTGATCGGGCGCTTGGTCGGCCCAATGCGCCACAATCGAAGAAACTTCTTCTTCTGTCACCCAGGCACCCTGGAAACGAGTAGGCGAACTAGTGCGGCCGTTATTTAACAAACCATCGCCGCGACCTACAAGACGTTCGGCGCCAGGTTGATCAAGAATCACACGACTGTCAGTCAAAGAAGAAACAGCAAACGCCAAACGAGCAGGCACATTCGCTTTAATCAACCCTGTAATGACGTTCGTAGACGGTCGCTGTGTCGCAATCACCAGATGAATACCAACCGCACGAGCTTTCTGCGCAATGCGACAAATCGACTCTTCAACATCACGGGCGGCGACCATCATCAAATCGGCTAGCTCGTCGAGGACAATCAGAATATAGCTGAGCTTTGAAGCCTCTGTTTCGTCGCCATAGGCATCAACCTTTGCGTCGACTCGACCCTCTTCGACAGCAGTGTTATAGCCATTTAAGTCGCGGGCACCGAAATCGCTGAGCAAATCATAGCGACGCTCCATCTCTGTTACGGCCCAAGAAAGCGCATTCGCCGCCTTTTTCGGATCAGTCACAACCTCAGTCAACAGATGCGGCAGCTGTTCATATTGTGTAAGCTCAACACGTTTTGGGTCAATCAAGATAAGGCGGACCTGATCGGGGGTAGAGCGCATCAAAATCGACGTCAGCATAGAGTTTATGCAGCTTGATTTACCAGACCCAGTTTGACCAGCGACAAGCAAGTGCGGCATCTCCGCCAAGTTAGCGACAACCGTACGGCCAGTAATATCACGGCCAAGAACAACTTCAAGAGCATGGGTCGCAGCAACCGCTTCTTCTGAAACTAAAAGATCGCCGACAGTAATAATCTGACGACGGACGTTAGGCACCTCAACGCCAATAGCCTGCTTGCCAGGGATAGGCGCAAGAATACGAACATCCGGCGTGGCCATCGCATAGGCAATATCTTTATGCAGCGACGTTACTTTCTGCACCTTAACACCAGGGCCGAGCTCAAGCTCAAAACGGCTTACTGTCGGACCAACAACAACACCGATAAGGCGGGTTTCTACACCATGTTCAGCTAAAGCATGTTCAAGTTGGCGACCTGTAGCCTCGACAGACGCACGGTCAACCTCTTGCGATTCAGTTCGATCAAGCACATCGATGCTCGGCAAATACCACGTGCCATCGGCAGGTTGCAGCGACTCGACAGGCATTGACTGGGCAACAACTGTCTCTGGAACCTCAATAACTGGTTCGGTTTTTTTGCCCCACGGCAGCATTGTTTGTTCAGGCTCTTCTAGCTCCTGCACCTCAGACTCTCGACGAGAATCGATCTCTTCCAACGCATCTGGAGACCGCAAATCAATATAGTCTTCATCGTGTTCACCATCGCCAGCATCTTCATCAAAAACAGGTTTGAACTTTACACGGCGGCGAGGCGACCCTGCTTCCCCAGCTGATGCAAACCAGCCAAGCTGTGAAAGACGATCATTCATGTGCCCACGCATAGGCTCGACACGCTCAGCAAGAGAATCAACTGCTGGACCAAGCGAAACAGATGTAAGAAAAACAGCAGCAACTGCAAACAGCGTGATCGTTATAACAACCTGCCCCCAGTCACCTAGATTGCTAGAAAGAGTGCCACCAATATTAACGCCAAGCCACCCAGCAGCTTTTGATAAAGCCTCTGGTTCAGAATCCCAACCAGGCCTTCCGCCAATCATGTCGACAAGAGAAACAACGCCCACAAACAGCGACCCACGAGCAATCAACTCGGTTGTTGGTAACGGAGTTTTTTTCTTCGGCTTCTTTTTTGTGCGCAGCGTATGCCAGCCATACAGTAGAGAAAGCAGCGGCAACACAAAACGCAGAAGCCCGATACAACGGCCTGAATAGTCGGTAATAAACGCGCCAAGCCCACCAGTTGTCCCGGTATAGAAAAACAGCCCGAGGATGAGTCCAAGCGAGAGGAAAACAAGGCCAAAAACTTCACGGCGTTCTTGCTCTGCTCGACTGGCGGCAGATTGTTTCTTTTTTGCAGGTTTTCTTCTTGTACTTGAACCGCTTCGAGAGCGAGTCGAGCTTCCTTTAGACGTAGTCACAACATCATTAACACTAGCCTATTTATTAAAAGGAATCTCTACTAATTCTAGAATACCTTTAATAATTCTGTCTGTTCAGAGCGTAGATACCCAAATTGTAGTTGATGTTTGCAAAGCATCTTCGAATTAAGCAGACAACCTTTTACTCCAGACCAAGTACCACAGAAACAACCATCGGGCGTAAACGTGTGCGATGGTTAATAAACCGACCAAGCGAACGTTTGGAGGCACGCACAATATCAGCTTCTTTATCTTTGCCGTCTTTAAGCGCTTCTTCAACAGCGCTACGCACGACCTCAGTCGCTTCTTTATGGATTTGACGGCCTTCTTCGCCTTTGACCCAGCCACGACTCACAATTTCAGGGTCGCCGAGCAGCGATATCTTGCCGCCGTTAACAGTCAGCGACACTATTGACGAAACAAACCCGTCCTTGCCCAAAATATTTCGTTCAGTCAAAACATTTTCGTCTAACGCCGCAACGCTGCCAGCCATATAAATATAGTCAGCAGGAATCGGCTCGGTTCGTTCTAGGCCTTTGTCATCCAAAATCACCGAATCGCCGTCGGTGCACAAAAGCAGTTTGTCGGCAGGCAAACCTATCTGCGTGGCGATGCGAGCGTGTGCTGACATGTGACGGAACTCACCATGCACAGGAATGAACCATTCAGGCTGCACAATCGAATGGATAACTCGCAGCTCTTCAGACTTCGCATGCCCAGTCACATGCACGTTGTTGTGCCCAGAATGTATCACCTCGGCACCTTTATGAATTAGACGGTCGATAACACGAGACACGCTAGATTCGTTCCCAGGGATCGGATGCGACGACAAAATAACACAGTCACCCTCGGCCACATTAAGCCAGTGACTATCGCCATTAGCCATACGCGCCAATGCAGCTAACGGCTCGCCTTGTGACCCAGTAGAGATTACGCACAGCTCACCGTCGGGGATTTTGTCGATATCTTCTATCCCCACAAGGTGCGACTCAGCAATATGCAAAAGCCCCATTTCCCGAGCCAATGCAACGTTTTTTTTCATCGAACGACCAAGCGTCGCTATCTTACGACCGCTCGCGATTGCGGCATTTGCGACCTGCTGCACACGATGCACATGCGATGCAAAACATGCCACGACAATACGGCGACCTGCACGCGAAAGAAACAAGCTGTTAAGCGACTTGCCGATAGAACTTTCAGAAGCAGAAAACCCAGCTGCCTCTGCGTTTGTTGAATCGCAAAGAAACAGACGAATTCCATCGCTTTGCGAAAGATGACCAAGCCCAGCCAAATCGGTTAAACGACCATCGACAGGCGACATGTCAAGTTTCAAATCGCCGCTGTGAAGCACAACGCCTTGCGGAGTATGAAACGCTGTCGCAAAACCGTGCGGCACTGAATGGGTGACCGGGAAAAACTCTAGATCAAACGGGCCGACGTTGATCCGCTGGTTATCTTTCACCTCTATAAACGTGGCTTGGTCTTCAACGCCTTTTTCTTCGATACGGCTTTTAGCCATACCTATCGTGAGGGCCGACCCGATTATTTTCAACGGCACGTCTTTGAGAAGATAGGCCAACGCCCCGATATGGTCTTCGTGACCATGGGTCAATACAACACCTTCAACACGGTCTGCGTTGTCACGCAGATACGTGAAATCTGGAAGCACCACGTCAACCCCAGCCATATCGGCATCGGGGAACATCAACCCGCAGTCGATAAGCATTATCTTTTCTTCTACCTCAACAGCGGCGCAGTTGCGCCCTATTTCACCCAACCCGCCAAGGAAAGACACTCGCACAGGAGACGCCATAGCTAACCTACATTCTCTTCTTCAAAAGCTAAGACACTCTCAGCTATTACTTCCAAACCTTGAGGTTAGAAGCCTCATAGTCAATGACTATGCTTCACACTAACACCTAGCAGACATATCATCACCTTTGCAGCATTAGATTTGCTGCGGTTTACATCCTGCCCAGGTCAGCTAAAACGCTTTTGACTTTTTCTCCTAAACCTTGTGGTGGAGGCCCCATTGGTAGACGACATTCGCCCACGCTAAGGCCAAGCAGATTCATCATTACCTTTGCAGGAATCGGGTTTGGAGTGTCATCACCAGATTCGAACTCATATGAAGAAAGCAACTGTGCGTTAAGCTGCCTTGCTTTTTGCACATCGCCTGCTGTGAACGCAGCAATCATGTTGCTTATTTCGGTGCCTGCCCAGTGAGCAGCAACGCTGACACAACCAACTGCGCCGATAGAAAGAAACGGCAAGTTCAATGCGTCATCGCCTGAATACACTTCAAAGCTTTCATCCACCTGGTCAACAAAAGAAGCTGTTTCAGCCAAATCGCCAGCCGCATCTTTCAACGCCACAACATTCTCTAGCTGAGCTAAGGCCAGTAACGTCTCAGTTGCTATTTTGCGGCCTGTGCGACCAGGAATGTCATACAGCATGATTGGCTTTTCAGCTACAGCACTTAACGCCTCGAAATGAGCCTGCAAACCAGCTTGCGAAGGACGATTATAATATGGCGTTACCAGCAGCAACCCATCAGCGTGTGACTGCAATTTCTCGATATTGGTGATTGCCGAAGCCGTATCGTTGCTCCCTGCGCCTGCTATTACAACACTATCTGGGATAGCCTGTCGCACAGCTGAAACTAACTCGACTTGTTCAGCAACTGAAATTGTCGGCGACTCGCCTGTGGTGCCTGCAAGCACTACCCCGTCGTTGCCATTATCAATAAGATAGTTTGCTAACTTCTCGGCCGCGGCTATATCTAACGCGCCTTCGGAATCAAACGGGGTAACCATCGCTGTTAGAACTGCACCAAATCTAGCCATTTATTTCCTACCTTACTCTATAAAATTATTACAAATACTATTCTACCAATTCAGGCTATCCCTATATTATTCGTTTTGTATCAAATCGCTTTACCAGAGAACCGCTACAATCTGCGTGGCAATGACGACCTGAATAGGCTAGGAATCAGCCAACTAGCGCTTACGATACTGCAAATATCGCAAGCGCCATTCTTCATTATCGTTTGTAGCCATTTTGGAAGTTCCAGGTTCAACCGACGCTGCTAGGTTTGGATCCTGTCCCAGGCAAGTAAGAACTTTTCCTACAATATTTTTAGGATCTTCAACAAGTTCTTCATACACAATTTCTAGCGGCTCAATATTTTCTTTATGAAACCACTTTTGCCATGCTGAAGCATCTTCTTGTATCTCTAGCAGGCATGAATCTATCAAAGCTGCATCAAACGTAGCTTTTTGTTCTGGGCCACTACGTTGAATCGAGCCGTCTGCACGCACGTGCCACAAACCAGTTTGCAGCGCTTTTGCTAAAGAAATAGCTTGGCTGATCACATCTTTGCGAGATAGATAGACATAGGCAACCTCTCCGTTTGGACTGGGAAAGTGATCTAGCAAATAGTCTGCAACTTCTGCCATGCTATCCCACATGATGCGTGCGCCAAATATACCATTAGCGCTTGAACCTGCCTCGTGTACAGCTTCTAGATACTCTTCATCGACAACGCCGCTGGAGGCATTTAAACCGAACTTTTCAGCCCACTTTGAAATATCTTGCCGCCGAAAATATGAAGCGGGTTGCCCAGCAATTTGTGTCCTGCTCAACATATCACAAAGCATCGTGCTTCCGCTTCTAGGTATGGCGCACAAAAAATATGCCTTCTTCACATGTTCCATCAACTATAGCCTTTCAACAGTTACGACTACTCATTAGGCACAACAACTACTTGAATTTCTTTAACGGGGATTTCTTCGCTGCTTGTCAGTGCGATATCAGGAAATTCGCCGAGCGGCCCGACGTTAGATGTCGCCGATACTTCAAAAACAACAGTGGAAGTCATCTGATATGGTTCATCATCAATCGTTGCCCAACTATAGGTATGGGAGCATTCGAAGCTGTCTAACGAACGCCCTTTTTGATACTTCTCACCCGGACCAGCACACGTAATAGAAGACTCACCATCTTCACCAGAATCCCAAATTGAACGCACAGGCGTCATCGTTGCGCTGACCGTTACACGACCAGCAGAAGCCGAAGCTGTATAGGGCTTCCAATATTGCTCATCGATGTGATACAAAATTGGCTGTTGCGCATACACCAAATCGACACCAGGCTCGACAACAAACGATGGGGCACCAGGCGATACTGAATCAATAGCTTCAA
Organism: Acidimicrobiales bacterium; assembly: GCA_020629155.1. GTDB lineage: Bacteria > Actinomycetota > Acidimicrobiia > Acidimicrobiales > SZUA-35 > JAHDDW01. Next base: position 395,463 of record JAHDDW010000001.1, read on the forward strand.
GGGTTAGCAGATTTGTGTCAACGAAACCACCTTCGGCGTAAATAGGCCCAAGATAGGTGCCCAAAACATCTTTATCAGGCGGCACGCACGCTAGCCACCGCCCCGTTTCGGAATAGGACCTTGCTGGTTTCTCAATATCTTCGATAATCAACCTTTGCGGCTGAAAATCTCCTGCCACCTCGACCGATGAGCTAAAGACTTCGTTCAGCTCTCTGTGAGATATCCCACCTTGAATATTCACAACCGACTCAGCATCATCTTCAATTACGACTTTCCAAACATACTCATCACCACTAAAAGTGTCGCACGGCTCGCTGCTACCTTCACCAACTATAGGTGCATACCTGACGCCAGCTTTTGTTATGAGTGTTTTAGTCGTGGGAATTACGGTAACTTCTTGTTCCAAACGCCTACTGCTCTCATCGCCTTGAGCGTGTGCTGCTGTTATCCAAATACTTAATACACTAGCTACAACTAGCCCGCCACATAATATTTTTCGCATTTTTGCTGCCCTTCGTATTTGTCTTGTCTCGCAATTGATTTAACTTTCCACTCACCATCGACCTTTTGCATTTCAACGCGTCTGGCATATGTGAAAACTCCGCCATCAGTAATTGGCTCTCCATTCAGGGCCTCTTCAAACTCATCGCTAATACGACAGTCGATGAATTCATAGAGTTCGGTTTCTTCTAGGAAACCCATGCCGCCGATCCCAGAAAACTCATGACTAGCAACTGAGGACTCTGGGTAGACGATCACAACTTCATCTTCAACAAGTGATTTAAGAACCCTGTCGACAGCCTCTCGTTCTTGGCCTGTTACTAGCTCTAGTAAAGGCGCATAGTTTGGGTCAGCATACGGTGGGCCGACAGCCACGTCATATGCCTCAAGATAGGCTTCATATCGTTCCATTGGTTCTCCGCCTGTTTTAACATCGACTTGTTTTCGATCTGTTGTCGTCGGCGCTTCCTTCTCGCCAACTGTTGCCTCAACGGTCGAACCTACTGGTTCAGTCGAATCAGATTGCGCATTGTTAGAACCACTACAACCGACCGCTAGGCCTGCTACGAAAAACAAGCCAAACACATTCACTTTTTTTCTCACTTTTTTCAACATTCTCTGCTTTCTCTTACTCCTAAATTTTCCACGCTAGTCGACTTCTAACGGCGTTGCGCTACCTGTTGACACAATAGTCTTCGGTCGCCCTGTAATCGCCTCCACCCGTTCAGACACCGTGACCCGAACCAGTTCATCTTGCATTTCAATAGAAACAACCTCTAATTCTGGGTATCGCTCAGCGAAGCGAAATACTGCCACACGAGCCTTCTCTTGATCAATCACACGTTTTTGTTCAAGAAAGAACACTTCTTGATCAATCTCTTGCGCTCCAGCACGTGCCATGTTCGTTGCGGCCTCACGTGTTGTGGTATACGCCTTAACATATTGGGCGTGCGTCATTACTGCCAGAAAAAGCGCAGCCATAAACACCATCAAAAACGCCGAAACTATAGCGACAGAACCACGCTCGCCACTTGCTAACGCACTCTTTTCTGATATCACAGACGCTTTCTTCACTGCAACCTTCCCACACAAAACAGATGATTTCACATCCAAAGAAGAGTCGAAAGCGTCATTGGTCTCGTCTCACACAAATGAACCAGGAATCAAACTAGTACACATAGAAGCAAAAAGAAACATACACAACAAGAAACAATGAAATAAGAGCATCTCGGCTACCCATTTTTCTCCAATCCATGCGCTCAGCTAACCTATAAAAACCTTTAGAATTAGCCCATGTCAAAAAATCTGCTTGCCATAAGTGTTGTGCTTCTTCCTTCCACCGCAGACATGGAAAAAATTATCGCACTTATTGATTATTCCACCGCCACTGAGACAAAACTCACGACCGATGATTGCTTGCCTCATCTTACACTTGCGATGGGCACACTTGCCGAAGCAGAGCAAACGGTCGCTGCCGAACTTCTCACTTCAATTGCTAGTGAAACAGCTCCATTAGAAGTAACAATTGATGCTGCCCAAGAGGTGCTGATACCTGACGGCAAGAAACCTTGGAGCGCCGACGTTGTGAAGACAGCACCACTTGTTGCACTACATAAGAAAGTGTTAACAGCCTTTGAACCACATATCGCTGGTCGAACTGCGACCGTTGACATGTTCTATCCAAATCCACCTGTCGCGCAAGTGACACCATTTTGGGTCAACAACTATTACGATACCCATCCACAAAATTTTCAACCGCATTTCACACTAGGCGAAGGTACTGTCAATTTGGAAAAACCGTTGACAATAACCATCGACACTATTGGCCTTACCCAACTTGGGTCATACTGCACATGCCGCAATGTTCTCACTTCCGAAACTCTCCGAGCAACGAACTAACCGAAAGAAAGACGATGTCTGCCCCGATGATACTGGCCACACACTACTTCCAGCTATCCAACAACAGCGACATGGATGCGATCGAAAAACTTTTTGCGACCCAAGCAACGTATAGCTCGCCAACAACAGGCCTCTACTTTGGGGCAATCAACATTATGGCGATGCAGCGCGCATTTCACGCAAGCTTTTCACAACTGCACTGGCAAATCAACTCTGCAGAAGAACACAAACCAGGGATTTGTCAATTCGGTTTCTCATTCTCAGCGACACGCAAAAGCGGCGAAACCATAGAAAGCAGCGGGCTTGAATACGTGATCTGTGATGACAAAAAAATCCACCATGTAGAAATCCGATAAAGCTACTACATATATGCAGACAAACATTCACAATTCTAACTTCAAGGTGCAACGCTGCATATAGCCCGACGTTTTAAATCAAGCCCCATAGAATTGGATTATGAAACTCTTTCTTTCTTCGCTTGCGATTGACAAACACCAGACCTCAGCCTTTCTGTGACCTTGTCGGAAAATCAGCTTCCGCTATCAAAATGGTTTTGATTGAGAATGCAAGCGACACCTATGCCGACGAAAATAAATCGTGGGTGTATGAACATCGCAGTGCTATAGAAAAATGTGGGTTTGCCGTCGATCTGGTTGATCTGAGAAACTATTTGAATGACTTTTCATCACTACGTGCAAAACTTTCTAACACCGATGCTGTCTGGTTAGGTGGAGGCAACACGTGGTATCTCCGCTGGCTCCTCCAAGCTACAAAAGCTGACACGCTTCTAGTTTCTCTCACTCATCAAGGCACAGTCTACGGCGGCGGCAGCGCAGGAGCTGTCGTAGCAGGCCCCACGCTCAAACATTTTGAAGAAGCTGACGACCCGAAACAAGCACCAGCTGTACTCTATAACGGGCTTAATCTCACCACCAAAGTTATTGTTCCACACCTCGACGATGAGGAGTACGGCCCGATTATGGAACGAGCCATAGCAAACCTTCAGCAAGATAGCTTTGACGTTATTGGCTTAACCGATGCGCAAGCGTACGCCATAGACGGCAACCATGAACACCTACTTGAATAATATACGCAGCCAAAGCAACCTTAGGAGATGCCTAACATTATGAAACCGTTGAAACAAAAAATATTCATTCGTCATACTACCGTCGACCTAGCGGCTGTTCTTACCTCACCAGATGGAGATTGTGATTCTTTAGCCGTGCTTGTTCATGGCGGGCCTGGCGGCAACAAAGACAATCTCTATAGCGATATGGCTGACCAACTGGCGGCAGCTGGAGTAGCAAGCTTGCGGTTTGATTTTTCTGGCGCAGGCGAAAGCAGTGGATCTTACCGCCACATGACAATTACTAGCCAAGTGGCCGAGTTGGAAACTGTCTGGCAGTTCGCTTCTTCATTGCTGAAGTTCAAAAAACTAGCGCTTATCGGCGAAAGTTACGGAGCAACCATCGTCCTCAAAAGCACAATCAAAGCCGACACTAACGTTCTACTCTGGCCAGTCATAGACTTTCTTGATGGCTCTTTCGCTCCGTTTGTCACCGATGAGAACATGCAAGAAGCTAAAGCAAACGGTTTCATCCTTTCTGAAGGCGTCGAAGTTGGGCTTGCGTTCCTTCAAGAAGTGCTCGAAACAAGAACTGCCGTCGACGATTTAGAACGAATTAAAGACTCTAACGTACTCTTTATTCACGGAACAGGCGATGTCGAAGTTCCTGTTCATCAAACCGAACAAGCATTTGAACGCATCAACGAACCTAAAAAATTAGTGATCGTGCCTGATGCAGGGCACAATCTCACACGCCCACATGAGCGCACTATTCTTTTTAACGAAATCAACAGTTGGCTCATCGAACATCTCAAAGGTGCCATTAACTAGAACGGGAATTGTGCGGCGATATAGGCGTGATCAACAACAAGCCTAGACAAACCATCAAACATTACGCCTATCCATCAAAGTTTCGCTTCTAATGCAGTCGCATGGCAACCAGCTATCGAATCACACGTAAACGAATAAGTACGACTTTGGATATAGCTACACAGATTGTCGTAGAAAAAATGCAAAGAAAATGATATATTATCTGGGCATATTGGCTTAACCATATGATCCGCTACCCTACTAGAGTGAGACCTGAGGGCTTGATACACTTTCTTACGGCGGCTCTCTTATGAAATTTCTGCGGATACTACAAAAAATCGCCTTTAAGGCTCTGGCGATCTTCATAGCCCTATCAATTCTGGTGCTGTTTTCGTTATCAGCTGTCTTTAACTTACGGCCTTCTCTCTTCCTTGGGTCTTCAGAAGCTGGCCCTTACACTGAACTTGGGATAGAAGAAGACCTTCCTGGCTCTGTTCCCACTCCTGGCCTCTCTGCAAGTTTTGAACAACCGACTATCGCTTTAACCTTTGACGATGGAATCGATCCTGTTTACACACCTCAGGTACTTGATGTTCTAAATAGTTTCGGTATCAAAGCGACATTCTTTGTTATCGGCGAGAACCTCCCTGCCAACAAACAGATCCTGCAAGATATGGTTTCCAGCGGCCATGAAGTGGGACTCCATAGTTACTCTCATGACCGTATGGGTGATCTATCTAACGATCACAATTTGAGACAGTACGAGCTAACCCAGAAATACATTTTCGCAATCACAGGGACCTCGCCATATATTGCACGCCCGCCGTATAGTTCCACAGCAAGAAATCTTTCTGAGAGAGAACACCGAGCAGCTTCTTTTATGCAAGATTCCAACTACGTTATGGTTTTTAGCGACCTCAGCCCACCAGACTATAATCCTGCATATAGCAGCGAAGATATCGCTGCCGCTTCCATTCCGGAAGACAACCAAAGCGCTATTCTCACGCTTCATGATGGAGGAGGCAATTCCAGGGAACGAACGGTTGAGGCGCTTACGCTTCTCATACCCCGTCTCCAAGATGCGGGATATCAATTTCAAACCGTTTCTGACTATGCTGGACTCGCTGAACCTGTGCCTGTTTCTGACAAAGAACGTTTTCTAGCACAAACTGTTCTTTGGGTCACGTTTCCTTACCGAATGTTTGAAACGTTTTTTTATCCTGTCCTGCTTTTCACCTCTGCTGTGTTAGCTGTTCGATTCGTGTTCAGCATGTTCTTTGCTTTAAGCTACTGGTGGAAAGAGCGTAGAAAATCTGCTCCTAAGAACTTTTATCCGTCAGTGACTGTTATCGTCCCCGCCTACAATGAAGAAGTCGGTATAGTAGACGCACTACTTTCAATTAAAAACACTGCGTATCAAGGCCCTCTAGAAATTCTTGTTGTCGATGATGGTTCCACAGATGACACTCGTTCTAGGGCACTCACTGTCTCTGGTGTACGAGTTATAACGAAGGAGAATGGCGGCAAAGCCACAGCGCTAAATGTCGGTATTGCTGAAGCTAATTATGACATTTGTGTTCTTATCGATGGCGATACTGTCTTTGATGCAAATACCATCCCGCGTCTTGTCGAGCCTTTTCATGACCCACGAGTCGGAGCCGTGTCAGGTAATCCTAAAGTAGGCAATGGCGACGTGAACATCTTGACTAGAGTTCAGCACTTAGAATACCTTGTGGGCTGCAGCCTAGATAGACGAATGCAGACAGAGCTTAATATTGTTTCTTGCATACCAGGTGCCGCTGGAGCGTATCGCCGTTCGATCTTACAAAACGTTGGCGGTTTAGACAGCTCAACACTTGCCGAAGATACTGACCTGACAGTTCGTGTTGGTTCTCAAGGCTGGAAAATCGGCTATGCTACCAAAGCTTTTGCGTTCACCGAAGTTCCAGCTACCGTGCGTTCACTATGGAAACAACGAGTGCGTTGGTCTTATGGTGTTACACAAACTATCTGGAAGAATAAACGCAAAAGCTCTGAAACTGTTAATAATGTGTACAGACTTTCGGTAGTTAGCTACTTGTTTATCCTCAACCTCATAATCGCTTTAATCGCTCCCCTTGCAGATGTTTTAACGTTGACGTATCTTCTCAGAGGACAGCTGCCGCAAGTTGTCAAAGCATATATTTTGATCATAGCGATACAACTATTCGCAACGCTGCTAGCCGCAATCCTCGACGGCGAAAAACCCAAGTACCTATATCTCACTTTTTTTCAAGCCATTTTCTATCGAATCTTCAACTTCTTAATAGCGTTAGTGGCCTTGAGTTCGGCCATTTCAGGCAAACGAGAAAAGTGGAACAAACCTAAGCGTGAAGGTTTAGCAACTCAAAACATTCAAGGCTTAGATAACCCAACACAAGAAAGAGAAAAAGTATTTTCATGAGCAATGACCACCAAGTTTTTGTAGACGATACAGGTAAAAGAAAAATTGCTTTTAATGCGATAACGTGGACAGCTGGTCTTGCTATCGCAGCCTTTACCGTGTTGCTGCTTATTTCTCTCACCTCTAACCCCACTACAAACGATGGCCAAGAGATTGATTATCGAGCAACCGTACCGTCTTCTACTACAACCAAAGCCGTCTTACCTCATCTGGAAAGGGAAGACTCAACGACTTCAAGACCTTCATCGACGCGAGAAACTACGAATCAAACAATAACCGCTGCTACTACTGCGACAACCAGGATAAGTAAAACGCCAGCAACAAATAACAACGTGACACCGTCGACCACGACCAGTAGACCTGCCTCCGATGTAACTAATGCAACTCCTGAAATAGTTACTGGTCCTCAAGATACAGCCAAGGGCAGAAACAGTAAAGTGCCTCCTGGCTTAGATAAAAAACCTAAGTAAATCAAGAAGGCACAATCCACCACCACGTTGCGGTTTTGCCCTATTCTATCGGCTGCGGGCAGGTGGAAAAGAAACGTGGCTACTGAAACTACACATGCAATCTCGGTGATTATCCCTACGCTTGATGAAGCAAATCATCTTGGCACATTACTAGAAGATATTGCTGAACAAAGCGTGCAAGCAGACGAGGTAATCATCATCGACGGCGGGTCTAAAGATGCTACTCGCATCATCGCCAAATCGAATCCAAAACTTAAAACACGAATTTTTCTTAACCGCCAGAAACGAGTCCCTTATGCTTTGAACATAGGTTTAGCTGCTGCGCGAGGCCAACTGATTATCCGCATCGACGCTCATGCACGTGTCAACCCTAAATATATTGAAACCATCGCTAAGAATTTCGCTGACAAACCAAACCTGGGCGGTGTCGGCGGGATTAAACAAGCACATGGCAAAACGAAAACTGGCCAGATTATAGCCAAGGTTTTGTCGTCGCGAGTTGCTGTCGGCGGCTCGGCCTACCACTATGCGATGGAGAGCCAATACGTCGACCATATCCCATTCGGTGCGTACCCTAAATTTGTTTTAGAGCAACTGAGCGGCTGGGATGAAACCTTTCTCACCAATCAGGACTATGAGTTAGACTATCGCATCAGACAAAGCGGCAAAAAAATCCTCCTTGACCCAGAAGCGGTAATCACCTGGAACAGCCGCGAAAGTGTCGGCAAACTGTTCCATCAATATCACCGCTATGGACAGGGCAAGGCTGCTGTTGTGCGGAAGCATCCTCAAAGTGCTAAACCCCGCCATTTGTTGCCAACTATTTTAGTTCTCGGCCTAGTCACAGCTTTGACTTTTAGCGCTTTTGTCTCGCCGTGGTTTGCTTTAGCCCCATTACCTTACCTAAGTTTGATTTGGGCGCTCACCAGCAAAATTCCGTTACTTGGCTTGCGTCAGAGACTAACAGCCGCCAGCGCAATTGCGGCAATGCACACAGGCTACGGCAGCGGCTTCATCCGCTACAGCCTCGCCAGCATATTCTTTCGCCAACCAAAAATATCTCCCAGCCGCATGTAACACTAAAAACTGAAGACACTTCAGGTGCCTAAACAACTAGACTACAGAAATGGCATCTCTAAACTCACCCATCGAGCCAGTAAGAGTTTACGTCGATATAAACATTCTCTATAAGATGTGCATTCTGCATGCACGCGTCGGAGTTAGTGACGAAAGAATCCCAGAAGGTTTCGAGAACTTTTACGAATTTTCTACATCTAACAGGGAAGGGCAACCTTTCCAGTTTGTCGTTGCTGGCGCTGTTGAAACTATGGTTCGTTACAACATACGTCTTGGTGATAAATTTAGACCTTTACGAAACAATATCGAACATTTCTTTTTATTTTTAGAAGAAAGTGGCTGGGAATTGACCGCCGAACAAGTTTTTTCAAAAAGGGAGATTGAGAAAATTCAGATAAATGATCGAGAAGATGCTATCCGAATACTAGAAGCACAAAGCTTACAAACTCCGATTCTCGTCACGTTAGATAAAAACTTACAGAAAACACGAGACAAAACAGAAACCAACTTCATTTCACCATTACCTTTAAACCCTGATCAACTTATGGCTACAAACTTCTATGCCTTTGCTTCGCTTCTCGCTCAGAACCAAGGCGATATAGATAAAACCCTCCAGTTTTTAACGACTGGCGACTTCATCGACACTCTGACGTATGGTTCATTGCTAGCAGAACCTTATAACTTATCAGATACATTCCTAAAAGGCATTCGTAAAATTTTTGGAGAACAGGCTCACGATCCTTTACTTGGACAGACTTTTTACTTTCTTACAGTACACGATAAACCAGTCACCAAAAAAGATATCGCTCAACGATTCGGGCTTGACCTTACTGATTGGTCAGCTAGTGACCGGATTAACTTGACGCTAGACACGCTTGAAAGACAGGGTTTTCTTTCGCCTTTTAAAAGTCATCTACAAGGTAAGGAAATACTTTTTACTCTCTCGATCCAACCACCTACAACTGATCCAGCCAGACCTTTTCGATATTTTACTACAAGCCAACCGTCCGGGAAAACCGAGGTCCAAGGCTCATCATCATCGGCTAGTAAAGCTGGTCATTGATTCCATAGAGCACTGCAAGATTCATGCATCTTATACAATAGCAAACAAGCATGTCTATAATGGCGAGAGGTGAAACTCGAAAGCTTCAGCTTTAGGAGAATATTAAGATGTCAACACAAAATTATGCAGTCGGAACTTATTTTGATGCAAATGTTCTCTATCAATTGCTTCAACATTTCGCAGAAGATACAATCGACTCTCAAATTCCTAGCGTGCTTTATCCTCTTGTCACTGACAAACTAGGTGAACAAGACTTCGGTGTGGCCATCACCCAAGAACTACGAGATATGGTCGCTAGAGGAACACAAACCATCGAGAAATACCTCCCCTTACAACAACATGTTGACTCCTTTTTTGATTATTTAGAGTCATGTGGATGGAAAATCGCCGCAACGGCTGAACCAGATCGCGTAACGATAGATGCATATACCGCCTTTACTCAAGACCGGGAAGACGCGTATCGACTATTTGAAGCTCAAGAACTTAACTGTGTTCTTGGAGTTACTTTCGATTCGGAATTCAAACGAGCTAGAGGGTACGGAAAAGTGCCTAATTTCGCAGCTCCAATATTTCTAGATCCTAATGAATTCGTCTCGTTTAACTTCAAGGCTTTCAGCGCAATGCTTCAGCAAGTAGACGACGTAGAAAGGGCACTTGCGGATTGGACCATAGGTGATATTCTCAGCAACTTTACCTTTCCTCCTAAAGGTGTACAAACAAACGATCCGCGTTTCGCAAACCAGCCACAGGTTCTCTTTGTGACGCCACAAGGCCAACGTGCCCTAGTCCAAACGAAACGTCCCAACGGTGAAAGAACAACTGTTCCTTCACAAACAGCGGCTGACTGTGCCAAAGAAACCCTGAAACGTCTAAGAAGATACGAAGGTAAATGGCCAGCCCTAGTTGCCGTTGCAGACGAGCTACTTAATGACCCCGATTGGAAACAAGAATTTGAGAGCGAACTACTTAACAAGAAGCCTGAAGGAGCACCTGATGACTGGCTGCAGGTAGAGTCTCTCACTGAAGTCCAAGCCACCTTATTAGATACCGTCGAATTCCAGCGCTACATAAATGATGCTGAACAAGTTCAGCACTCTCACTCCCCTAAACCAGATCAAACAAAGCAACCTCGACCAGAAGAACCGTTCAAGATAAAATTTGACCCTTCTTACGACGCAACTTTAAGCCTAGAAGTGCTTTCATCAGGCGCAAAAGTCTCAATTTCGCATTACGCAGGCCAAAATGCTCGACAATTTAAGCAGGTCCTCTTTCTAGATAAAACTCCACAAGGAGTAGCTGCTGCGGTTAAAAAACAAATTGAAGAAGCGAAAGCAACTATCAAAAAGAACTTTCTTACAAACAGGAACGCCGCCACGTCATTTCTTCTCTACGTGCCTAGACATGATCAGTGGGATGCAGCTTTCATCAACGAACTAGAGGGTATCCTGGCGCATTATCTAGAAATAGTTATACAGCAAAAAGATGCGAAGCGGCCGCAACGACAAGCTCACGCTGAACTGGCCAATCCGTACAATCTAGAAAAAACCATTGGGCCTGGTTTTGAACAGTGGGTAGAAGACACTTTTGGAGAAGCTGCTAAAGATCCACTGCTTGCCCAAGCAATTGCTCACTTTGCTGTTGCTGGTCTTGAGAAAGCAACCGCTGGAGAGCTCAACCGTCACTTTCAACTCGGCCAGAAACCTGGCGGTGACTGGAGCCGAACAACGCAGGTATTGGAAGTAGCCATGCAGAAGAATGGACTGGTTTCTTCCTACCAAAAACACTTAAAAAACAATTTAGGCGGAGGCAGAAATATCTTCTACACACTTGAAGACCTGAGACAGAGGATTGCCAAGCATCTACCAGAAAGAACAACTGTTCCATCACAAACAGTGGCTGATGTTGCAGCGACAACTACTAGACCACAACGACGCACAAATCCATTGTTACAGGCTGAGCTAGGTCTCAATGCACCACCTTTGTTTGCAGAAGCGCTTAGTCTGATAGCTTTAAAGAACCTTGATGCTATCACCAACACGTGGCTTAGGGACAATCTTCCACTAGACCATGAAGGAGCTAAAGCATTACTAGATTATATGCAGGAAAATTTTCTTGTAGATGGGCCTAAAGGATACAAATACAGTGCTAACTTTACACGCGAAGATTTCCTTGCCATAGAGTCAGATTCTCTAGACTCGCTTGTGAAGAAATCTAATCCTTCTGGCACTAACCACAACAGACTATTACCTGCTGCAACTGCTGTTGTAGTTAAAAAAAGAAGTTCCGACAAGCAACAAGATATAACCCCTGAGTGGCTACAAGAAACTTTGAATGTCAGTTCTGAAGAAGCAAACCGTTGTCACACAGAGTTGTGCAACACTGCGATACTAGTTGAAGCAGACGGGAAACACCGTGTGAATTTAACCACTTATGGACTAAAAAATCGCAAGTGGCCTGATCCTACAGCCAAACCTAAAAGTCAGTTCGAAGAAGAACCTGCCGCTGTAGCAAATCAGACTCCTGCTGTTACGGAGAGACAACAAGAGAGAAGTACTAAAAGTACTGGATACCAGAAAGGGCGACAAGTAACTGGCGATTACCTTGAGGCTTTAGCTGCCTTCCAAAAAGATCACCCGTCAGAAGATGTAACAAAAGTTACTGACTTGATTAGGCGAGAACATGATCTAGCTAGACGAAGGCAAGAAATAGACCAGATGCCTGCAGGCATAAAAAAATTTGAAGCGTCAGCAAATTTTAATCGCGATCAAGAGGGTCTCGAATTGTTATCTAGAAAACTAGGCACGTCTGCGAGCTATGTCCAGCTGAAAGAGACGCAACCAAAATTTGAACAGTATGGAGGACCTTATGCAAAACAATTTAAACCAACTGATTTTATAAGCATGGGGGTACCTGAATCTTCTCTTCAAAAAGCCGTACCAGCAGAAGCCTATTCATCGTGAATCCCAGACAACAAGTTGATGTCTACCTAAAGCTACTGGATCATCGAGATAGCGGCGCCAGTATACCTGAAGAAATTTTTGTATTTGCTGAAGATAATTTTGTAATGAATGCACAAACCTACTTAAAATCAATTGATACCAGATATGGGTATCAGGCTTTTGCCGAGATGGGTGTCTCTGAAGAAGTCTTAGAAAGAGCGGGCGTTAAAGATCAAAGTTTGAAGTCTTTGGAGAAAGATTTTATTGCGTATGCAAAACCTTATCTAGACAGCCAAGGGCTAACGTATGCTGATTTAATCCATGTGGGTGTGCCAGCAGACGTATTGTTTAGAGCAGGGCTACGACCAAAAACATCAGCGCTTTTTGAGGACCTTCCATCCACTGACTAGGCTTACTTGCCTCGGAGTTTTTTAACGAGGTTCGGGGCGACTAGTCTTGCAGCTAGTTTAAGGTTTCGTGGTTGGCGCATCGAACAGCTTGCACGCATGTGGTTAAGCGCACCAACAACATTGCCTGAACGTCGGATCTGCAAGGCTGCTGTTGTGCGGAAGCATCCTCAAAGTGCTAAACCCCGCCATTTTTTGCCAACTATTTTAGTTCTTGGCCGCCAGCATATTCTTTCGCCAACCAAAAATATCTCCCAGCCGCATGTAACACTAAAAACAAACAAGTGTTTGTACTACTTGGAGAAATCTTTGCTACCCTTACAGTAATGACTGACTCTCTTCATACCAGCAAAACATGGTCCTCACTCAACACAGCAGAGCAAAGCGCCTATATCAAAAAGCATTATGTTGCAGAAGTTACTGACCTTCCAGACGACTTAAAAGAAGCAGCGTTACATAATGAACAAGTACTTATCAATGAGCTTCTCTTAGCAGATAAGACCTTAACGCCACAACAACAAAAATATATCAAGGAGCGAAACGCTCAACGATTCAATCCCGACGGCACCGAAAAACAAACTTCGACAAATTGAACAGGCTACCTGTACGTATTTCATCCGAAGTCGACGCCTCGATTTCTCAACTTTTCCCTGAAGATACTTCGGGAGAACACGACCTTCCTTCTCAACACCAGTTTGTTACCACTGACTGACTAGGCTTACTTGCCTCGGAGTTTTTTAACGAGGTTCGGGGCGACTAGTCTTGCAGCTAGTTTAAGGTTTCGTGGTTGGCGCATCGAACAGCTTGCACGCATGTGGTTAAGCGCACCAACAACATTGCCTGAACGTCGGATCTGCATAGCAATAAATCTATCAACAGGCGCTAGTGCGCCTTTCCCGTCGAATGCCACGCCATATTTTGCACGATAGGCAGCCAACTCTGCGACCGAACCAGACTGGTCGCATGTCATCTGCGCATCGTGCACGACATACCGCACACCAATTTCACCAGAAGAAACAGGTTCGCCTTTTTGCGCGAACCGGGTCCACAAATCCCAATCGGCAAACATAGAAAACTGATCATCAAACATGCCCTGAGACACAAACAATTCTTTATAGGCCAACACTGATGAACAACCACCAGGAATAGGGTTGCCGCCATAGATAGTGTCATCAATTGGTTCTGCCGGCCCGTAGTTTGTGAACAAAACGGTCATTGATTCATCCACTCGCTGCGTCGGCGCATAGCACCATAGCGCATCGCTGTTTTCTAACGCCTCGACTTGCAACGCAACCTTTGTCGAAAGCCACAAGTCGTCATCATCACACACCGCGACATAGTGCCCTTTGGCTGCTTCGATAGCACTGTTGCGAGCATTTGCTACACCGCGCGATGAAACATGATGAACATGACGCACCCGCTCATCGCTATGATTTTCTAAAAACGACTGAGTTTCATCAGTCGAGCCGTCATTACAAACAACCACTTCAAGATTACTGTAGGTTTGATCCAAAATAGTATCTAGTGTTGTTGTGAGCTTTTCAACTCTATTTTTTGTTGGAATAATTACTGAAACAAGCTTCACAACATTGCCATCTCTGGCTTATCATCAAGCATAATCACCAGACGACTCGCACAATCTTGCACAATGTCGAACAGGCGATCAATTGAATGATTCGCTCGCAAGTTCGCCTCATAATGCTCACGTGCAGCGATACCTAACGAGGCAGCTAGTTCACCATCTGTAAGTACAAGTTCCAACTTTTTCTTTAAATCAAAGACATCACCTGGTTTGATAAGAAACCCTGTCTCTTCATGTAGAACAAGCTCGCTTATTCCCCCGACAGCCGACGCAACGATAGGCACACCTGAAGCAGCCGCTTCGGTCAACACAAGAGGCGACTGATCAACCCACGTTGGCAATGCCAATACTCTAGTTTTTGGCAATATTTCTTTGCGGATCTCATCGTTTGAGACAGGACCATGCCATGTAACCCCACCTATCTCAGAAAGATTCTTAGGCGGTTCAGCGCTTGAGATAATATGCAGTTCGCTATGGTCGTTCAAACCACGCTTATACGCTTCAAGTAGCAGTTCTCCACCTTTGCGAGCAAAATCGTTGCCGATGAACGTTATCCAAGCCGCTTCGCTGCGATCTGTGCAAATGTTGCGGTCAACAATTGGGAAAGGCTCGACGGAAACCTTATTCACATCAAAACCGAGCTCTTCCACCACGCTGTGACGGGCCCAATCACTTGTGCAACTAATATGTTGCGCCTCAGCAAAAATGTCTAACTCGCTTTGCATACGCCGACGACACCGTGCTTTATCGACCCGATTTTTTGGCTTATGCAACTCGCGAGTATTTTGATACCACGTGCCGTCTGTCGTCACAGAATAGGTGACACCATGCTTAGCGAAAACATCGGGCGCTGCCACAAGATGACCGAAACAATGCACATGATCATATTTCTGCTTCTTCAATAACGCTGCTAATTTTTTAGGATGACGTTTGAAACGCCAATCGGCACGATGTGACACACGACGCACCAGACCATTAGGTTTAAAACTCGTCAACAGCTTCACGTTCGTATGCTCAACATGGGTGGCTTCAAAATTATAGCCTTCATCAGAAAATTGCTGCAACGCTTTGGCCATCGTGCGCCACCCCATCGTCCCAGCTCCTAGAAACAGAACACGCTTCATAGCGCACCTGCTTGTCTGCGCAAAACGCAATCGCCGCTGCGCATGACCCTACAAGAGATGAAGATACACATACTATTTTTAAATAAACCAGCCGAACAAGATATCATATGTCAAAGTTGTTTCCTCCGCCCTCATTGGAAACACTACTATGACTTTCGCTTCACTTGCTTTATTTCCAAAATCTAGTTCCGGGACGCTACTTTTTAGCGAAAGAATCATTCCGTATGCTTTTTTCTTTATCGCACTCACAGGTTTACGTTTGCCAGTGCCGCTGTCAATTTTTGATCTTTTCGCTGCAACAGCCTTGTTTGCTAATTTCCACTATGTTGTTAAAGCTAAGCCAAGTGGGCAAGCATGGCTTTTCAGCGGGCTTACCATCTGCGCTTACCTGCTTCATATAACGCAGCAAGATGTGCCGCTAGGCAACAGTTTTATTTTTGTGCAAGGTGCAATTTCTTGTCTGTTGCTTGCGACGCTGCTTGGCGTTTGTCGATTACAAAACCACCAGTACGAAAAAATACTCGCGTTTTACCTGTTAGGCACCCTTCTTTCTGTTGCAGCAGGGTTGGCGATGATAGCATTGCCAACCCTTAAAACGTTGCCGTTTCTTGCAGAAGAAATAGGTAACTCAGGTCGGGCATACGGTTTTTCGAAACATTCAAACCTGTTATCGCTCCATTGCGCGGTTTGCCTCGTTTTGTTGCGAAGCATCCCTCTTCTCGCTGGATTCAAACTAGTGGCCGCAATCGGTTTGATAACGGGGCTGGTCGTTTCAGGGTCGCGCTCTGGTTTACTTTTGGTTTTGCTAGCTATCTTTTTTGCATTGTTTCTTGCTCGCTCTTTTAGTGAGCGAAAGCGCGTACTCGTTATCGTCGCAGGGTTAGCAGTCGTTTCTTTTTTGGCTGTCACATTCACCGAAGCAGGCGCCTTTTTCTATAGCCGCGCGACTGGACAAGCAGGCGTGACAGGCGACTATGAACGCACGTATCTTTTAGAAACAGGGATGAGGCAACTAGAACAGCACTGGCTATTTGGTTCTCCTTATGAAGGTAGGCTTTTCCACAATATTTACCTTACCTATCCAGCAATGCTTGGAGTACTCGGTATTGTGGCGTTGCTACTTTTTTTCGCGCGTAGCATTTTCGCTATGTGGAAACTACGGTTTTGTGACCAGGGACGCGTCGCGCTCGCAGTTTTTTTCGCATTCCTTGTGACACTTAGCGTGCATAATGCCGTCGCCGAACCTGTTATCTGGCTTGTCGCATTAGCTCCTACGCTTCTAACCGCTCCTCGACACTCAAAGACAAGTCATGTGACGCGACGAAAACCTGCAAGACGCCAGCCCATACACGATATGAGACCTTCGAAAGAGATAGTTCTTCCTGCTGATGGCGAACTTTTCCCAAAGCAGACCTATGTTTAGATAGTTTTAGGGCATCTCTAAAAAATTGTAGATGCCCACTGATATCAGCTGCGCTCGGCGCGTTAGCACGCAGCTTTTAGCGGTTTTCTAGTAAAGCGTTTCAGCAGAGAAGCGATAAATAGAGACAGCCTAAATAGGGATAGCCTTACTGTGTGAACAAAAATCTGTTTCTTATTATGGTCGCAGGGTTGTGTGGCGGTAGCGTTTTTCCACTTATCAAAATAGCTGAATCGAACGAGATCCCAAAATTTGCATATATTTTTTGGGAAGCTGTCATTGTGGTTTTCTTGCTTTCCGCAATCGCTCTGTCGCGATCAGAAAGATCGCTCTTTGAGACAAAAGAATATCGATACTACGGATTCTGCGCTATCACAAATATTTTAATCCCCCAATCTCTGTCATTTATCATCGCCGAAAAGCTTGACGCTAGCATTTTCAGTCTTCTAGTAGTTCTAACACCCACTTTTGTGTACGTGCTTACTGTCTTTTTTGGTAATCAACGTCTCGCGCTCATGAAGACGCTAGGCATCTCGCTCGGGCTGGTCGGAGCCCTCTTCCTGTTCGTCCCGTTGCTCCTATCAAAAAATGCTTCAGCAAATGTTGGCATGATCTTACTAGCGTTTCTTGTGCCAATTGACTATAGCCTCAACAGGTTTTTTGCTAGCAGGCTGAAACCAACCAGCGCTTCGCCGTATCGGCTTGCGATAGGACTTTGGTCCTTCGTCGCAGTGGGAAGCGGGCTACTCTTACTTAGCTTCCAACAATTTTATGTACCTTTTCTCGACAGTGACCTGCGAAGTAGCCTAGCGCTAGTAGCTCATGCAATAGTAATGGTTGTTTTTTATATCGTGTTTTTCATTCTTGCTGGGGTGGGGTCGCTGCGAAACTCTTTAAGCTTCTATGTCGCTCCTGTTGTTGGTATAACATGGGGAATCTTACTCTTTGACGAGAGGTTAACACCCTTTATCCTTGTCGCTGCTTTGCTTGTATTCATAGGGGTTTACATAGTGACGTTAGAACGAGAACCCGAAAAACTTCGCTGATCTTAGCTAAAAGACGGACCAGTGCGAAATGCGGACACTTCGACTGTTTCCCAGACGCCTTGCACCACATATGGTTCAATTTCTAGCCACGCATCTAGTTCTTCTCGACTGTCAAAATTCGTTATCAGCATCGAACCAAGCATCTCTCCATCTTCACCGAGAATCGCCCCGCCGTACACAAGCTTTCCTTCCGATACCAGCTGATCACCTAATGCAATATGTGCCTTGCGTGCTGCTATACGCTTTTGTGAAGCGTATTTGTAGTCATGCCCCAGAACTATATGTTGCATCATGTTACCTTTCTTTGATTGCGCTAACTCAAACCCTAGCTCAGTGAGCTTCTAGAAAATCAGGACGGCTAAAGCCTTCGACTCAACCTCCTCGAACCTGAGACTTTTCAAGAAGAAAGCCTTGCAAAAGATAACTCTTGATCTGTCCCCTGTTTGGAACGACCCAGTTAATCTTCAGAAGACCTGCCTAAGGTATGCCAGTTGTTCTACGATGGAAAGGCTATAGGTTTTTCTTCTACTCAAACGAAGGAGATCCGCGAGAACCTGTACATATTCATATCCAGAAAGCAGAAGCTTTAGCCAAGTTCTGGGTCAAGCCGATTGTTGAACTGGACCACTCATATGGGTTATCATCAAAAGAACTGAAACAGCTTAAAGAAGTAGTAGAAAATCACCAAGAAGAAATTAAGAGGTACTGGAATGAACACTTCGCTTAAACCTAAAGCTCTCACAATTTTATTCGACGAAGATAATCTCTGGGTCAAGTTAACAGACGGTAGGCAGCTGGCAGTACCTCTCGCTTACTTCCCGCGACTAGCAAACGCCACAGAAGAACAGCGCAACAACTATGTCATCAGTGGTGGAGGCGCAGGACTTCACTGGGATAAACTCGACGAAGACCTCTCTGTCGAAGGATTACTTATAGGAACTCAGAATCAACAACAAACAAACCAACAAGCCGCATAAGACTAAACAGTTGGTTCCGAGAATAGTAAGATTCTTTCTGTTGTGTGCAGCATCTGCTATAGCACGACTATACTTTCTTAGGCAGTTAGTTAGCCTACAAGAAGACCGTTGTGACGCAAGAACTCCTCGAACCTGAGACTTTTCAAGAAGAAAGCCTTGAAGAAGATACCCCTTGGTCTGTGCTTGTTTGGAACGACCCCATTAACCTTATGAGCTACGTCACCTTTGTTTTCCGTGAAGTTTTTGCGTTTAGCGATGCCAAAGCGCACAAGTTAATGCTTGATGTGCATGAAAAAGGGCGAGCAAAAGTATTTAGTGGAGAAAAAATTGAGGCCGAAAAGTATGTGCAAATTCTGCATGGCTATGCTCTTTGGGCGACGATGGAGCGGTGATGGGTCTTGATGTAGAACGCCAAGATGACGGCTCCTACCTTGTAACCCTTGAACCTGAGGTGCGCCAGGTTTTGCAGGCTATTGTTGAACAATTTTCGCAGTCAATTCATCCTGATAGCCCGCAAGCAAAAAGGCTTTTCCCAACTGCATATCCACATGACCAAGCACAAGAAGAAAGCTACAAACTGCTTGGCCATAGCCAAATCTTGGACACAAAGTCTGCTAATCAGAAGATTTTCCATAATTCGGTTTTTTCAGACACGCTTGCAGAAGATGAAGTGCATGCTTGGATGTGTTGCATCAATGATGTGCGACTTTTGTTAGGCACTGAACTAGATGTGAGCGAAGATACCGCAGCTGACTATGAGAATCCAATGTATATGCTCTATGACGATTTGAGCTGCCTGCTAGAGCTGTTTGTTACAGCGCGATCACAAAAATTCAAGTAAAGGACTATCCTATATATTCGTTTTGCATCAAATCGCTTTACAAGAGAACCGCTAAAATCTGCGTGGAAACGCCCTAAGCAGAGCGGAAATACCGAGGGCATCTACAATAAACAGAGATGCCCTAATTTTTTAGTCTTCGATAATTCAGTTTCGAAGTTACTAAAATGCTGTACTATGGTTGAAGCAGTTCACTTTAATTTGAAATATCGAGTTGCAGTAGCGTCACACGCTGCTAGAGTGATCAGCTGTTAACTTCCTAAGCCCCCATCGTCTAGCGGCCTAGGACACTGCCCTTTCACGGCAGCGGCACGGGTTCAAATCCCGTTGGGGGTACTTATTAAGTTCATGGTCCTGTGGTGCAGTCTGGAGTGCACGCCGCCCTGTCAAGGCGGAGGTCGCGAGTTCAAATC
>JAHDDW010000001.1:415581-563777 GCA_020629155.1 Acidimicrobiales bacterium
GAGCGGACGCCTGAAAAGCGTTAGGTCACCGGATCGACGCCGGTCCCGACCACTAGCAAGGACCCGCTTGGGTCCTTTTTAGTTTTTATTCAACTGTAAGCGCCTGCAAGTCTTGCCACACTTGCTCAGGAACTTCCACTTCGTCTTTCGCTAAACAACCAACCATTTTTTTTCCGCCGCCAGCTCCAGGCAACCGCACAGAATTTCCAGGAAGTGCAGCGGACGCTTCGATCTTCTTAATTGCTCGACTATTTTCTTCTTTAAAGCGATCTAAGCCAACAAGGTCTTGCGGATCAACTGCCAGAAGAAACGCCCCAATTTCTGGAAACTTTTTTTCATAGTCGCCACCGACGCCACTACTTTCGAGCAACATGCCCATGCCTGTTAGTGATCGACACAGCGTTTCTATCAGGAAACCTAAGGCAAAGCCTTTGTAATCACCAAAAGATTTAACAGAATAGGCCTCTGCAGGATCAACAGCTACCTCACCGTCGCTTGTATAAAACGTCTCGACAGGAAGGTCAGTCCCAAGTTTCTTCGCTAAGCGTACCTGCCCCCACGCTCGCTTCGACGTTGCCATATCAACCTCTAGAGGTCCATCTTCAGTTGGAATTGCATATGCTAAAGGATTGGTTCCAACTGTCGGGTCATAGCCACCAGGAGGTGCGACAGCCTCGCCCGCTCCATCGTTTACGACGATACCTATGAAACCTTTTTTAGCGATATAGCTGGCGACATATCCTGGCCGCAGCCAGATATCCATATTTCTTATTGACGCTGCACCTATCACTTGTGATTTCGCGCGTTGGCAGACTTCGTCGGCGACATGTCGAATCATCGCTTGGCCGTGGCCTTTGGCGTCTAACGCATAAAAAGCATCAGATTCTAGAAGGACTTCTGGCTGCGGAAGATCTCTGTAATCTAGTTTGAGAAAGCCTGGGAACGCTGCAAGACCGTGACTGCTATGTCCACGCAGTTCGCCTTCTAAATACATGTCGACAAGAAATGCAATATCGTATTGATGATACTCTTTGCGTTTTAAAGCCTCAGACATGAGTGTTTTGAGTTCGTGTACAGAAACAGTAATTGTCATTGCATCAGTCTAGCAATGAGCAAAAGAGTTGGTCTGACACCCAGACTGGACCAGCTTCAAGACGTGAGGTATAAATAGTTGATTTATACCTCATAAAGTGTCATTATTGTGAGGTATAAATGAGATCGAGGTTATATGCGTTGGAATTGGCAGCAAACAGACTGGCCTAATTTTTGTTGGGATGAAGAGAAATTCGTAGAGCTAGAATCGAAATTTTTGTTTCATTCTGGGGAAGCCAACGGAAGTGTCAAACATTTAGATCAGGAGAAGAAAGATCTTCTCCGCGTCGAGATTATCACAGGAGAGGCACTCAAAACCTCTGCGATAGAAGGCGAAATTCTCAACCGGGCAAGTGTTCAATCATCTATCAAAAACGTTTTTGGTTTATCAAACGATGATCGTCATGCTGGGGCTGCCGAAAACGCGATAGCACAAATGATGGGCGACCTCTACAAAAATTATGGGCAACCTTTATCACATGAAAAACTGTTTCTGTGGCATCAGATGCTGATGGAAAGACGAACAGATCTTACTGATATCGGCAGCTATAGAACACATAGCGAACCCATGCAAGTGGTTTCAGGTATGGTCGGCGACCCCAAAGTTCATTTTGAAGCACCACCTTCTCAGAACGTGGCATATGAGATGGATGCCTTCTTAGCGTGGTTTACTGATACATCGCCTGCTGGAGGAAAGCCGCTCCCTGCGTTAACCAGGGCAGCTATAGCTCATCTTTATTTTGTTTGCATTCATCCGTTTGAAGACGGCAACGGTCGGATTGGCCGAGCAGTCGCCGAGAAAGCACTCGCTGAGAACTTGCAACAACCAACCTTAATCGCGCTATCTCAAAGTATTGGGAAAGACCGCAAAGAATACTACCGACTTCTAGAAATCAGCAACAAACAATTGGATATAACCAGATGGATCACGTACTTTGCGCAGACAATACTTGAAGCTCAAATATATTCAATGCGATGGATTGAATTTCTGATAGGCAAAACTAAATTGTTTGACGCTGCAAGAGGCCGTTTGAGTTCACGGCAAGAAAAAGTATTGGTTCGTATGTTTCGAGAGGGAATCGATGGTTTCAAAGGCGGCTTGAGCGTCAATAATTATATGACTATCACAAAAGCGTCTCGCGCCACAAGCACTCGCGACTTACAAGATTTAGTTGCCAAAAACATTTTGCTGAGAACAGGGACCTTAAAAAGCACAAGATATCATCTTAACCTTGTCTACTCAGCTAGTCAGCCTGTGGAAGGTCGTTCCAGTTAGCGGAAGAAGCGAAACAGCTTCTTCAACTTCGCTTTTGCGACAGCTTGGGCGCTAGAACCAACGGCGTTGAAATTTTGTGACATGAAAATATCAGCCGCTTTATTCACCGCCTGAGCATAACTTGGATAGGTCGAGACGTATTTAAAAATTTTGTACATCGAAATATCGGCAGCCATAGCAAGACTGAAAAGGTTTATCACCTCAGCCGACCTTGGGCCTGCAAGAGCTGCCGCAACGATGTTGCCTGTCAACTTCTCAACGTCGACTAGAAGAAAGCCGTCTTTCACATCATCAGTGTAATACCTATCGGTGGTGGCCATATCGACCTCTATGCGCAGTATGTGTTCGGCTGGCTCGGCTGCAAACGCGCCCACAGATGCCACCTCTAGTGAACCGAAAACGGCTACTGGCACAGGAGCAAGTTTTGACTGCGGAACATACGGGAGCGAAATTTTCGATACGATGCGGCGTGCTAACGCACCAGCTGCGCTCGTTGTCCCAGGCAGCGGAGCGCCTTGCAGCCAAGAAATATCTCCCACAGCCCATACAGAATCTACCGACGTGCGCCCGTTCGCATCTACGACAATATGGCCAGACTTGGTAGTTTCGAGAGCAAGATTGTCGATACCTAGCTTTTTTGTCCGTGGCTGCCTGCCTGTTGCAACCAGAATTTTTTCGACGTGGTCAACGACAACGTCGTTTTTGTCACTGTTATTGCCTGCCTTCAGTGACTGCTTTGCTTTATCGTACGATTCAACGCCATAGTTAGTGAACACTTGAACTCCCAACGATGTTAGAGAACGTTCAACCAGTGCACTAATTTTTGGCGGCTGCCCAGGCAAGACTGCGTTTTGATATTCGAATAACACAACTTGTGTGCCTAACTTTTGAAAAGCTGTTGCCATTTCCACGCCAATTGGACCCGCACCTACAATCGCCAGCTTTTCAGGCGGACTTGTTAGAGAAAAAAGAGTTTCATTCGTCAAAAGATCGTCAGAGGCTACACCAGCAATGTCTATTTTGTTAGGGCTAGCTCCTGCCGCAATGATAAGAAGATCTCCTGTGAGCGCCGTCTTAGCACCGTCGCCATAGGTGAGCTCCACCGTTGACTTATCTTTGATATAAGCGGTTGCTTGCTCTATTGTAAGATTTTTTATTTCGCTAAATTCTTTGTGTTCTTCTTCTGACAAAGCTTTCGCTTTGTTTCTTGCATACTCCAAGGCCTCGGTCGGAGAGAACGCTTCACCTACCAGGCTAGCTGCATGTAACAACGCTTTTGAGGGTATGCACCCCGTGTTTGTGCAGTCTCCGCCGATTGCGTCTTTTTCTATCAGCGTCACCTTGTGGCCGAAGTTGGTTAACCCGACGGCTAACGTCATCCCAGCAGGCCCAGCGCCGATAACGATACAATGTTTCTTTTTTGACTTTGCCATCGCAGTTCACTCCGGTGCTATATTTTTTTGCCTTGCTTGCATTTTTCGGCTCACGACAATGGCGGCGACGCTCACAAGTATCGAAATAGCTAGCGTGCGATAATCTAGCGTCGCTTTTGAAAGATCTAGCGAATCTAACGATGCGCCTATCCCAACAAAAGAAACCGTACCAACGATTGTTCCTGCAATAGTGCCTATCATAAACGGCCAGAATCTGAGCTTTAACACACCCGCTGCGTAGGAAACTAAGTCATACGGAAGGTATAGCAGCCGCATCAGCACTGTCGCTGTTAAAGGGTCAGACTGTGCTTTACGTAACATGTTTTTAACAGATTTCGGTATTTTGGGAGACTCTAACACTTTGCTTGATGACTCGCCTAAGAAAAACCCGCCTGCACGATAGGCGACTGCAACAGAAAGATTCGCCCCGATTACTGTCCATAGACTCCCCCAATAAATACCAAAAACAAGGCCACCGAGAATAGTCAAAATTGATGCAGGGAAAAATATGAACAAACGCAGCGTATAGATAGCTATGTAAACGATTGGACCCCACCAGTTGTTTTCCAAGGTCGCACGGATTTCTTCAGCAGCTTCTAATGGGCTCAGCCCAGTTTGCTTGCTGTAGATAAAGTAACCGACAAGCAGCATGCCCCAAATCGCTAGCACGCTATATTTTAAATAGGTTTGCGTTTTTTTAGATTTCATTTGACTCTTCGGTCGATGTGGCTGGCTGGTTCAGCAACTGAACATATGCTTGTATGAATCTAAGTAACGCAGAAGCAAACACTACTATTCCCATTGCATAAAGCAAAACGTTTACCTGATCGGCAAAGACGATCAGAAGGCAGAAAAATACTATAGTTTCGCCGCCTTCTATCAGACCAGTCGGCATTGCCAGCGACGTTTTCTGACGCTTGTCATTAGTTTTATGTTTCTCAACTAGCGCCGAGAGATATGTCCATGTGATCGTGTTCACATAAAAGCTGGCTAACAAAAAGCTGACCGCCAGCCACGTTTGCTTGTCGTCGTTCGCGAGGCCTAACGCCAGCGGTATCGCTGCGTAGACAATAAAATCTAAGGTGATGTCTACGTACCCTCCAGCATCGTTAGCCACTTTGTCCAGGCGGTTTCTTGCTATGACACCATCGAAGCCATCCAAAACCCTGTTTACTAGCCAAAACAGCAGCGCCAAAACAGTCTGCTGCACAGCTATGAAACCCGCAGCGCCCAACCCGAAGAAGAAACCTAGCAGCGAAACATAGTTAGGTTTTACTTTGATAAGCCCTGTTTTTACAACTATAGGTTTGATGATTCGTTCTGTGTACAGCCGTAAAGATTGATCGAGCATACCGTAGGCTACGCTAACGTTTCAGCTGCTTTTTCGGCGGCGGCTAGTGTGCGGTTGAGGTCTTCGTCGCTGTGGGCGAGTGATGGAAACATCACTTCATATGGGCCAGGCGCTAAGGCGATGCCTTCTGCCAACATTGCGTGGAAAAACTTTTTGTAGCTATCGCCAGCGCATGCTGCTTGTGCTTCGTCGTAATTAGTGACAGCAGCATCAGTGAAAAATATGTTCAGCAGCGGACCATACTGTGGCACCTGCGCAGCGATTTTTTTCTCGGCGAAGACGTGGCGGAACCCTTTAGCCAGTCGAGTCGCTTTGCTTTCTAGTTCACCATAGCGACCATCAAGTAGATTCAGCGCGGTTAACCCAGCAGCCGTCGCTAACGGATTGCCCGACAAAGTGCCGCCTTGATAGACAGGCCCGAGCGGCGAAATATGTGCCATGATTTCTTTCGAGGCACCGAACGCGCCGACAGGTAAACCGCCGCCTATCACTTTGCCGAATGCCCACACATCTGGTGTGACGCCGCTAGCCTCGGTCGCGCCACCATAGCCAAGCCTGAACCCCGTGATTACCTCGTCGAATAGCAGCACCGCCCCAACACGATCGCACTCGGCTCGCAGCCCTTCAAGAAAGCCAGGCACTGGAGGCACAAGGCCCATGTTTGCCGCTATAGGTTCGACCGCAACCAGTGCGGTATCATCGTCAAGCGTGGGCACAACGTTATACGGCATCACAACGGTGTCGGCAACCGCTGCTGGCGTAACGCCAGCTGAGCCTACCAAGCCTTGGTTAGCCACACCAGAGCCGCCAGCAGCAAGCAACGCATCACTATGGCCGTGATAACAACCAGCAAATTTCACGATCTTCGACCGACCAGTCACTCCCCTCGCAAGACGAATTGCAGACATAGCTGCTTCGGTGCCAGATGAGGTCATCCGAATCATCTCTAAGCCAGGGACACATTCAACAATTTTTTCTGCCAGCGCTAGCTCGCCTGTTGTCGGCGCACCATAGGTGGTGCCTTTTTCTGCCGCTTTCTTGATCGCAGCGACAACCTCATCAGTAGCGTGCCCCAGAATAGACGCACCATAGCTTTGCACATAGTCGATATAGGTGGCGCCTTCAACATCGGTGATATAGGCACCTTTCGCTTCGCTGACGACATACGGCGTCCCACCGACAGAGCGAAACGACCGCACAGGCGAGTTAACACCGCCAGGCAACACTTCACATGAACGAGCAAAAACATCGGCATTAGTTTGAAAAGAACTCACCTTGTGAGCCTACCGAAGTACGTGCCCCGAGCGACCTTTGATTACACTCCGAGGGTCGAGATCGATAGCACATACACGCCATCATCGCGGCGATATGAATATCCAGATCCAGTAATAATGGCAGCAACGTTTGGTTCTTTAATTTGTTTAGTATCGACATTGCTAACGAACCGAAGCAGTTTCGATGCAGCAGCATCAAGTACAGCATCATCTGTGCCAAGTTTCACTTCAAATGCTCCCCACCGACCATCGTCTGTTTCAACAATTGCATCAACTTCATCACCGTTGTTATTACGAAAATGAGAAATTGTCGCATCGCTCATCTGACCATAAACACGTAAATCACGAACTACAAGCGATTCAAAAAGAAAACCTAAAGTATTCAGATCTTTTAAAAGTTTTTGAGGTGTTGCGTTAAGCGCAGCGGCAGCAAGTGAAGGGCAACATATATGCCGGCGAGGTCTTCCGATTACCTTGCTCTTTGAGCGAAGATGATTGCCCCAAGCTGGCTGTTCTTCTATAATCATCAGCCGTTCAAGTGCTTCGAGATAACGCTCGACTGTTCCTCGATCTGCAACTCCGCCACCACCAGCTACTTCTGCAGCAAGTTTTGCTATCGAACGATCTTGCGCAGTATTACGTGCTAGAGCTGCGATCAAACGTCTAAGCTTCTGTGGTTTTTTGATCTTCGCCACACTTTCAATATCTACGGTAGTTACCTGCTTCAAATAATCTTTGGCTGCCCTGTGAGCTACCTCTACAGGCTGATCAATCTGGATAGGCCAGCCGCCACGAACTAACCAATCTACTACATCGACTATTTCCACCTTGCTAGCCCCAGCCACTTGTGCTTCTCCTTCAAGAAGCCTCGACAGACTAACTTCACCCGTTGAAACACCTGATTCCCAAAGTGACATAGGCCGCATCTGCAGAAAACCAAACCGCCCTGCACCAGTATGGCGATTCACATCGTCAGCAGGCGAAGCCGAACCAGTAAGAATAAACTGGCCGAGTTTAGAGCGATTGTCGACTTCACGTCTAACTTCATTCCAGAGGTTTGGTGCGATTTGCCACTCATCGAGCAATCGAGGGGTCTCCCCTTGGAGAAGAGTCTGAGGTATTGTTTTTGCCGCCTGAACAGCGTTGGAATCAAGATCTAGCAATACTTCGCTTTGAGCTTGTTGGCGAGCTGTCTGTGTCTTTCCACAGGACTTAGGCCCTTCAATAACAACAGCTCCTGTTGTCGCGAGCCTTTCGGTAAGTTCTCTATCAACTATTCTTGGCCTGTATTCGTTCATAACTGATTTCCTAAGCAGAAAGACTACTTCATATCATACTTCAGAATAAAATCTATACCAAGAAAAAAATATATCCCATACCAAGAAAAAAATATATCCCATACCAAGAAAAAAATATATCCCATACCAAGAAAAAAATATATCGCCACTTTTCACAATCGAAAGTAGACAACCCCTACTTTTTGCTAGCCACTACTCTGACGCACCTAACGTAAGCCGTGGGTTCGTGTAACAAGGTCGACAAGGACGAACAATACAAGCAGAATCTCTATCTAGCTGGTGTAGCAGGTTCTGAATCCTCCAAGGAACTATTACGCAGGGAGAATTTCTGCTAGTTCAGCGGCAAGATAGGTTAAAATGATATCTGCACCAGCTCGTTTGATCGAAGTTGTGACCTCTAGCGCAGCAGCTTCGCCATCAATCCAGCCGTTCGCAGCTGCGGCTTTCAACATGGCATACTCGCCGCTCACATGATAGGCGGCGACAGGCACATCAACTTCACGGCGCACATTCGCAATAATGTCTAGATATGCCAATGCAGGTTTAACCATTACCATGTCGGCACCTTCAGCCAGGTCAAGATGCACCTCAGTTAACGATTCCCTGGCATTGCGCCAATCTTGCTGGTAGCCCTTGCGGTGGCCGCCATCGGCAATTGTCACATCGACTGCGTCACGAAACGGGCCATACATAGAACTTGCATATTTCGCAGAGTAGGCAAGAATCGCCACATCATGATGGCCGTCATTATCGAGCGCGGCACGAATAGCGGCAACTTGACCGTCCATCATGCCAGAAGGCGCTATCACCGACGCACCTGCACGGGCTTGAGCAACCGCCATCTTTGCATACAATTTTAAGGTCGCATCGTTGTCGACTGTGCCGTCGGCAGCCATAGCACCGCAATGACCATGGCTGGTAAACTCGTCCACACACGTGTCGGCCATCAAAATAATATCATCACCAAATGATGCGACAAGGCCTTTTAACGCTGTTTGCACCACGCCTTTTGGATGCCAAGCCTGTGAACCTATGACGTCTTTTTTCAGCGGCAACCCAAAAAGAATCACGCCAGGGATCCCCAAATCGATAAGTCGTTCAACTTCTTTATGCAATGATGCTTGCGTGTGCTGCATTACACCTGGCAGTGATGTTATTTCTTGCGGAGCACTCGCACCTTCTCGTACAAATAACGGTGCAATCAAGTCGGCTTTTCGCAACTGTGTCTCTGCAACCAGTTCACGCATTTTCTGCGTACGACGCAGCCTTCTCATTCTTTTTTCGGGGAAAACCATACCCCTTAGTCTAGTGTGGGACTTGCCCGAAACTCCCGGCTTGTTTTATACTCGTTCGACTTCAAGCTGATCATGAATCTCATTGCACTCAATTTCATCGAGACCTATCGCCGCTGCTAACGACCGCAAATAGTCAGCTTCTTCGTCGGTGTCTAAGGTGATTGCCATAAGAGAGACAACGTAGGCTTCGGTGCGCAAACTCTTGTCAACTTGACGCCCAAGATCAGCTGGCGACAAAAGCGGTGCAGCTAGCTCAGACTTTAGAAATTGTTGCTCTGCTTCAGAAATTTCGCCGAGCTCGCCCATGATCGCATCGATTTCGCTTTGATCCACAGACCCATCAGACTTTGCAGCATTAACCATCGAACGAATAAGGATTTCTGCGTCTTGATCAGTTAGGTCTTCGCCTGCCAGCTGCTGCTGGCTTCCATCATCCTTACCTCCAGAAAATTTGCCTTTAGAACCTTTGACAAGTCGTCCAATTTTTCGACCACCGAGCATTGCGCCAGCGAAGCTGCCAACCATTGCACCAGTTCTACCACCCAAAGCACCACCTAGGAGACGGCCACCTTGACTTCCTAGAAGACTGCCTAATAAACCGATCATGACTAACTCCTTTTGACCGCCAACTACAACGGTTCTTCCTTATTGACTCATTACGTAGAGATTAGCCGCAAGAAACGACGTGCAAGGAAATTAACTAGAAACTTTAAAGCAACGATGGATACGTACCCCCGTGGTTGCAACGTGCGCTTCAACAGGTGGGCGCATTTTACGGATTGAGACAGTTGCAGCTTCCAGAAGTGACTGTTCACCCAAAAGACCCATAATTTCAGCTGCCATTTTTTCTAACAAAGCAAACCTATGGTTTGCTGCTAGCTGCAAGACGGCAGCGATAACTTCACCATAGTTAACAGTATCGTCCAACGCATCTGAGTTGCCTGCTGGTTTCAAATCAACATACATATCAATATCAACTTCAAGCGGCTGCGTGTGTTCCTGCTCATGCGGCAGAACTCCGCAGTACGCCAACAGTTGCAACCCACGGATTTCTATTCGATCTGTTTGTGTCATAGATGTATCGTGCAGTTATTTTCTCAAGAGCGCAACCTGAGAGCCGATACTCTTTCTATGGCAAAGGTGAAACATTTATCGTGGTTAGAAAAGGTTCGCATTAGAACGAAACACAGCACAATTGGTGACCCTCAAACTCGACACTTACGAATCTGCTTTGACGAAATTATTGCCAGCAACAGTTGTAAAGATCTTTTAAAATCAACTGCCGAAGACCATTTTTATTATGTGCCACCTTCTCTTTTTGATCAGTACTCTTCTGAAGAACTAGCTGACCATTTTGAAGAAGAAGAGTTTTACGAATAACCGTCTAACCATACATTTGCCGTCTAGGCTTTCATTTGTGACCTTTCAAGTTGATGCAACAGACGAATGGCTCGCGCTTTCTACACATGCGCAAGCCACCAAGGACCTAACGATCGCTAGTCTTTTTGAGCAGGACGACAAACGAGCACAAGATTTTACGATAGACACCGAAGACATCTTCTTTGACTATTCAAAACATCGAATCACGCAAGAAACAATGGCATTGCTTACGAAACTCGCGCGATCACAAGACGTTGAGAACCAGCGCGACGCTATGTTTGCCGGTTCAAAGATAAACACAACCGAAAATCGTGCGGTGCTTCACACGGCACTACGTCGACCATCAACTGACCAGTTTATGCTCGGCGACACCGACGTGAGCGCTAAGGTCGAAAATGTGCTCACACAAATGAGCACATTTTCTGACGCTATCCGAAACGAAACACACACAGGCCACACAGGAAAACCGATCAAATCAATTGTCAACCTCGGCATCGGCGGCTCTGACTTAGGGCCAGCAATGGCCTATGAAGCACTGCTGCCATACAGCAAGCGAGACCTTGCCGTGCATTTTGTTTCCAACATAGACCCAACTGATCTGAGCGAAACGCTACATCATTGCGACCCCGAAACAACGCTGTTTGTCATTGTCTCTAAATCGTTTGGCACGATAGAAACCTTGACGAATGCTCATTCAGCTCGCGTTTGGCTAACGACTAGCCTCGGCGATGAAGCAGTCGAAAAGCACTTTGTTGCTGTATCTACCAACGCCGAAAAAGTCGCCGCCTTTGGCATCAACACCGACAATATGTTTGAGTTCTGGGATTGGGTAGGCGGCCGTTACTCGCTGCCGTCAGCTGTTGGGCTTTCGGTGATGATCGCCGTCGGACCGACCCATTTCAGGGAATTTCTAGCTGGCATGCATGCAATGGACACCCATTTTCAAACAGCACCTCTAGAGCATAATATTCCTGTAATCATGGCGCTGCTCGGCGTTTGGTATACCAACTTTTTAGATGCACAGTCACATGCGGTTCTCCCCTATAGCCAACAATTGCGCCGATTCCCAGCGTATTTGCAGCAGCTTGACATGGAAAGCAACGGCAAGTCTGTCGACCGCTACGGTACCGCAGTGACCCATGACACAGGGCCGATTATTTGGGGTGAACCTGGCACGAACGGACAACACGCGTTCTATCAGCTGATTCATCAAGGCACCCGACTTATCCCGTGTGATTTTATCGGCTTCAAAGAGGCTACGTCACCACTAGGCGACCATCATGATTTGTTGATGTCTAACTTTTTTGCGCAAACACAAGCGCTCGCTTTTGGGCGTGACCACGACAACCCACAACGGGGTTTTGAAGGCAATCAGCCAACAAGCACGCTACTTGCAAACAAACTCGATCCTGCGACACTTGGCAAACTTGTAGCCTGCTATGAGCATAAGGTGTTCACTATGGGTGCGATCTGGGGCATTAACTCGTTCGATCAATACGGTGTTGAACTGGGCAAAGAACTCGCAACAAAAATCCAACCAGACCTACAAAGCAACACCACGTTGAGCTATGACTCGTCGACCAACCAACTCATCGATCAGTATCGATCAATCTAAACACATCCATAGAAATTCCGCTTAAGTCGAATTTGAAAATCGATTTAAGCGGAAATTTATAGAAATATAGTATATCCTTTGGTAACGCTACACAACACAGCTAGAGGATCACCACCATGTTCGTAGGTAGAGAAACTGAACTTCGCATCTTAAAGCAATCAATAACCAACCAAGAAGCAGATATAGCCGTTATTTATGGACGTCGACGTATAGGGAAAACCGAGCTAATTCGGCAAGCTGTTTCTTCGACAACTACATCTGGGTTATTTATAGAGGGTGTAGAAAACCGTCCCAAATCTGAGCAGATACAACGATTCTGCTTCCAGATAGCAGAAATAGTTACCACACCTAAAAAAAGGCCAAAAACTTGGGCTGAGGCTTTTCACCTTCTCACTCCGAGCCTCAGAGAAAAGCCTCGCATACTAGTTCTAGATGAGTTTCAATGGCTGGCCAATTATCGAAAGGAAATCGTCGCAGATCTAAAATTGATTTGGGATCAATATTGGAGCCAAATACCTGGCGTCAAACTTATTCTTTGTGGCTCTATAGCCTCTTTCATGAAAGACAAGGTAGTGCAATCTAGCGCACTGTATGGGCGAGCTCGAACGATTATTCATTTGAAAGAGCTTAACCTTAGAGAGACACAACAACTTCTCGGCTGTCAACCTGTTAAAGCGCTTGAAGCACAAATGCTTGTTGGAGGAGTTCCTCAATATCTTGCCCTCATGAAACCATACGTTGCTCCTCAACAAGCCATAAGCGAGCTAGCTTTCAGCGAACATGGATTTCTGAAAAATGAATTTCAGCGCATCTTCGTCAGCCATTTCGGGAAAAACCCTGACCATGAAAAAATAATTCGCTTTCTAGCCAACCACCCTTACGGGGTCACCAGAAAAAAACTACAGGCAGGCGCTGGATTAAGCGACGGCGGCGGGCTAACGCAGCATCTTAGCGACCTTGAAGCAGCTGGCTTCATTTCTTCTTCTACTCCAGTTAACAAAAAACGTACTTCTACTTTGATTCGTTATGAGATAACAGATCATTATCTACGATTTTATATTGCTTTTATAGAGCCAAACCTTGCTTTAGCAGAGTCTTCCAAAAACGTATTCGAAAAAATTGCTGCGTCACAATCATATCGAACATGGTTAGGACGTTCTTTTGAATACGTTTGCCGCAATCACACTGCACAAATTGCTAAAGCACTGGGCTTCTCAGCGGTGAATTACACCTATGGCCCTTATTTTAAAAGATCTGACAATGATACAGCTGGAGTACAAATCGATTTATTGTTTGACCGTGCCGATAACGTTCTCACTATATGCGAAATGAAACATCGCAAAGAGAAAACTGGGCTGTCAACGTATAAAGAGCTAGAGAAGAAAGAAAATATTTTACAGAAAAAGTTCCCTCAAAAAATAACGCACAAAGCACTCATCACATCCAGCGGAGCGAGCAAAGAACTAACCGATCATGTAGGTCACCATAACATTGTCACCCTAGATCAGCTGTTTCACTAACCTTTGAAATCTGGAACCGTCTGCATCTTCGTGAAGGACAGCAATGACATATGATTTAAAGCAATTGCCCCGACCACGGCTGCGGAACGCCATCGGTTGAAGTTGTGATATATCGATACCCTTGAACGTCGACTTCGCCGTCAGGCCCTAGGTCCACAGACAGAAAATCCCATGCGTCTTTATGCAACTCTAGCGTTGCTCCAGGACCAATATCAGTTGTAACACCTGGAGCTTCATGTGTCCAACGATGATCACGAAACCCGATACCTTTGACGCGGCAGCGAGCGATAAGCACACTATCAGTTTGCAGGTACACAACGCCGTCAGGTCGCAGCTCTTTCGGCATGGATGAAATTGGCAACCACGTACTATCTGCCCCTCGGGTGTGATATCGCAGGTTATTCTCTGGGATTTCATAGGCTAAATCTTTATCCCCAAACAAGACTGGCAGCGGATCAACATCGGTTTTCGGCAGCTTCGTTGACACTCTCGGAGCAGACGATTTCGAAGAAGACCGTTTTCTACGCTGACCAGACGTACCCGTCTTCACCCGTTTTTTCGGTTCAGATTTTGCTACTGGCTTCGGAGCTGGAGGTTTTGGCATCAACGCATGTGGCAGCAACATACAGTCAGTGCACGTAGCCCACGGTTGAGGCATATCATGTTCACAAATAAAATCTTCGGCGACCTTCAAATCAGACCTCTTCTCTCTTGCCAACCTGAATTCTATCTTCTCGATCGCCTTTGCTAGTTTTATCACTTCAATTTCAAGAAGTAATCTTCTCTTTCGTTAGCCTCAGCATTATTTAAAGTTGGGATTGACCGCTAAACCAAACACATACTTATAGTTGCTTAGGTCGTCATTCCCACGAAAGTGGGAATCTCTCCTGAGCAAGATCCCCGATTTCTCGGCGATGACCACCCCAGATTCAAGAGAGCAAAACCGATAGCGCTACCTTGTGAGTAAAAATATTTTAAAGTTCGACGTACCTTTGGAACCATCCATCTAGCTATTCAAGGTGTCCTTGATACGTTACAGCTAAGGCTTGAGCACAACTAGCTTGCTGCGAAATATTTACCGTTGATATATGGAAACGCCGCTGCAACAAGGATAACAACGACACCTAGATACGCAAAAGTAGGCAAAGTCTCATCAAAAAACATAACCCCGAAGATAATGCCAAAAACAATTTCAAGCGTTCCAATCACACCAGCTATGCCAGCGTCAACATAGCTCATCCCCCGAAGCATAAGCCACGACGAAAGAACAGAGGCAAACGCGAAAATAGCTAGATACACCCATTCGACATGTAAGCCAATTTGTGGCAGAGGTTCACGCAAAATAAATATCATTGGGGTGTTAGCAAGCATTCCGGTAACCCACATTGCAACAACTGCTTGGGTTGTCGAATAAGGCAACCGTTTCGCCAGTACAGTATTTGCAGCTACCGAAAGGCCACTAACAACAGCAAAAACAAGAGCCAAACTGTTTGAACCTTCACTAGCTGTTGTTATGTACACAAGCGCAAGCCCTGCGACTCCGATGCAGGCAGACAAGAGTTTCTCTTGCGTAATTCTCTCTTTTGCAAATAGCCAACCAAAAAATATCATGCCGATAATTATGGCCACATAATTTAGACTGAAACTAACCCCGATTCCTGCGTTAAGAACAGAATAATAGAACAAACCCCAAATCAACGAGGACACCATAGTCATTCCAGTAAGCACTCTCCAGTTCTTACCGAACTCAAACGAAGGCAACTCACCAGTCAGAACCGCGAAAGGTACTACAATCATCAATACGACAACGCTGCGTAGCGCCGCTGCTGTATAACCGCCAAAGAAATCGCCCATTAAGGTCGTCCAAATTCCATAGCTAGCATAGAAAAAAGATGATGCTATAACGAGGCCATAACCCAAAGAACTACTCGATTTTTTGTTACCCACTAGTATATTCTAGCTCTATACCTGAGTAATAACTGTGGTCTTCGCTGGGGCCAACGTTTTTTGATCGACATCGACGATATCTTTATCTTGTTCTAGCATGCGGAACGAAACTGCGACGGCTGCCATCACAACAAATAGCTGATGAGGCACCTGCAAATAGAACGGAAGCTGCACCAACGAAATAAGCAACACAGTATGTGCCCACATGCCAGAAAGGGTTCGCTGTCGACGCGTTTTGAAGAAAAACGTGAACAAAGCACCGACCCAGCCGATAGCGCCGATGAAACCTGTTGCGAACAGAAGGTTCCACAGCTGCCCGTGCGTCCCGATTGGAGGGAGATTACGCACATTAGGTCGTGGCGCACCCCAACCAAAAACAGGTCGCTCGATGGAACCTTCAATCGCTGAAACAGCTAAACCACCACGATCTTCATCTGAGTGTCCGCTATCGAGACGCGCAGCGACAAGACCGCCAAGAGGTGTTGCGAAATAAAGCGCTACGAATAACACAAAAACAGCGATTATACGACTAATAGCTTTACGTTGACCAGCAACACCTAAACGGAAAGAAACATAGAGCATGCCGATGCCAAGACTCAACCAAAGCCCACGGTTCAAAGAAACAACACCTGGGATAATAGAAGCAACCAGAAAAAAATTGATTAAACGAGGCGGAAACCTTGTTCGTGCTTCGTGCAACGCCATAAACCCAAACGGCGTCAACAACGCAAGCATAGAACCCCAACTATTGGTATAAGGAAAAGGAGCTTTCGGTCGAGGCACAGGGAAACCAACAATGTCTTGCACATCGGCAAAGCCAGGGCGAACGAGTGTC
The DNA here is from genome assembly GCA_020629155.1 of Acidimicrobiales bacterium. GTDB lineage: Bacteria > Actinomycetota > Acidimicrobiia > Acidimicrobiales > SZUA-35 > JAHDDW01. The sequence continues at coordinate 431,898 of JAHDDW010000001.1, forward strand.
GCGATCAACTCGTTTTCTAACAAAGCGCTTGGCATAAGATATGCCATTGGCGAGTTAAAAGAAAACTCGCCAATAAAAAAAGCTAGGTACCCACCGACAACAACTGCCATCCAGAAAAAGGTGAAAACTCGAATGATTCGGCTCGTCGAAACAGATTCACCACCGTTGATCAGGTACAGCAAAAATATAGTGGCCCCTATGTAATAGCCAAAACGCAGAACATACCCTGACATTCGCGGCGCCGTGTCGATACTTAAACCAGAACCCAAAACAGCGACCAGAAATAACATCCAAAGCCCAAACCCAGCTGGGGCAACAAGATTGCGTCGCCGCACTAGATAAACTGCCATAGGAATTGCCAACACAACCCACATGAAACCTGCAATACCAAGCAGAAACCACAACGGATAAAACGCAATCATCAACAAAACAGGCCATGTCGGTAATGGCGTTTCGGCTTCTATGCGAAAAACGTTACTGTTTTGTTTAGACGCTGACATGCGCTTTACGAACGAGAATTCTCTGCGACGACAACACCAACAACATCAGAACCGACGTTGCGTATCTGATTAACTGACTGTGCGATTTCGCTTCGAGATTCAACGCCACTTTCAGCGACGATCACCGTTCCATCACACATTTTTGCGATATCCACCGCATCAGCAACCTGCAAGATAGGCGGCGCTTCAACCATCACCAGGTCATATTCAGCACCTACCGCTGAGATAAGACGACTAAACGATTCGCTTTGTAGAATGTCGGCTGGATTCTCATCGATAGTGCCCGCTCCTAGTAAGAACAAATTAGTGTCAACGTAATCCAGGTGCTGAATCGCAGCCGATAAGCTTACTTTGCCTGCGATCACGTCACTCAGGCCAGGGCCATCATGCAACGTATTATCTCGCAAGTTTGCGCCGACAAGCACCGTTCGACGACCCGAACGTGCCGCTGTTGCCGCCAAGTTAGACGCAACAAACGGCGTCGAGGTACCTTTTTCTACACCAGCAACAAGCACTAAAGATTTGTTGTCTTCGTCTAAGTTAAATGACAAACTACCTTGCACACGACGATATGCATCGCCGCCAGAAGTATTGGTCGCAAAGAGCGACATGCCTGATTTTCGCTTGCCCGAAACTGGTGCAGTTCCAAGCAAAGGCGCTCCGATGGCTGCAAGCTCGGCTTCAGGGTTACGGAGTCGATCGTCTTGCCTGTCAAGAAGAAGCGCAATTGCAAACCCGACACTAGCACCAAGTAACGCACCTAAAAGAGGTGCTGCTAGTGGAGGGATACCGCCAGCATTTGGAACACGCGCATCGAGTAGGATAACGCCTGGGTCTACAGTTCCAGCTTCAAGGTTCGCAAATTTGGAACCGATTTCTTCAAGTTCTCGTTTCTTTGAAATAACATCATAAGGTTCAGACTTCACAGTGCCGTCTATGACCTCTTCATCACTCGGCAAGATTTCTTCGAGCTCTTCAACAAGAACAGCCTCTCTAGCAGCAAGATTTTCTCGCGCCTGCAACCGTGCAGATGACTCTTCGCTTTCTCTAAAATCAAGGTAGGCAACTGCTACCGATTGAGCAAGTTCTATCGCCCTATCTTCTGACGCTGCATTAGCAGTAAAAACAAGGATCTGAGAATCAGGCCGCACCTCTACATCAACTTTTTCTAATACATCACGAACGACAGCACTATCCACATCAGCAATAGCGCTGGCCGCTTCAGAAACTTCTGCTGAACTTAGATCATCTGAGGCTTGCAACTCCGCTGCTTGCAGTAACTTGACTGAAAGCTCGGCAACTCGACCAGATGAAGCGACGGCTTTTTCTGTCGAGGTATTAATTTGACGGTCTATATCAAGATTAGGAGCGTCGCTTTGACTAACAATAGGTTTGATCTGCACTCTAGACTCGGCAGTAAACTCGCTGCTTCGAAGCTGGAAGAGCAAAAACCCTGCTACAGCGCCGAGGGCTGCCAACCCAGCAACAACAAGAAACCACTTCTTCATTGCTCCAAAATAGTCAGAGACATTCACCACAGAACGTTTTTGTGACATGTACGGCCTTTCCAAGTTAGTACTGCAGATCGACAGTTCTAGCGAAAGATTTAGCAACTTACACTAGTAACCAGTCCTAAACTATCTCAGAAATAGAGAACCAGCACAACTGTGAACCTCTAGAAAAACGTTTTAGCAAGATGAACAAACCACGTACTCTTGAAACAGATAGAAACTCTCAGAAACTTTTTCCACCTAACTGCTTCGACAAAGACATGCGAAAACCTGCGAGAAAACGCTGAAACGAAACAGAGAACCAGATGAATCTGAAATTGCTAGCGATTTCCTAGAGAGCATCCTTACAGTAGGGATGCAACTGTGCCGATAGTCAACTAGTCTATACACCGAATCCACCTAACGATTTGAGAAATAATGAGAACACAAGTATCACATCTACAGGCGCTTGAGTCTGAAGCCATATTTATTTTTCGTGAAGTGGCGGCAGAGTTTGAGAAACCTGTCCTGCTTTTTTCTGGCGGCAAAGATTCTATTCTTTTGTTGCATCTGGCTGTTAAAGCATTTGCTCCTGCTCCTGTGCCGTTTCCTATCATGCATGTCGACACTGGCCATAACTTTCCCGAGGTTATAGAGTTTCGAGATCGTCGAGTGCAAGAAACAGGTGTGAAACTTATTGTCGCTTCGGTGCAAGACGCAATCGACTCGGGCAAAGTTGTCGAAGAAAAAGGGCCGAACGCTTCGCGTAACCGCCTACAGATCACAGCATTACTTGATGGAATTGAAGAACACAAATTTGATGCTCTTTTCGGTGGCGCCCGCCGAGATGAAGAAAAAGCTCGTGCGAAAGAACGCATCTATAGTTTCCGTGATGAGTTCGGCCAGTGGGACCCGAAAGGGCAACGTCCCGAGCTGTGGAACCTCTATAACGGTCGTCATAAACCTGGTGAACATATGCGAGTGTTCCCGATCTCTAACTGGACAGAGCTTGACGTGTGGAACTACATTAAAGAGTACGAAGTCGCAGTTCCTGATGTCTATTTCGCCCACAAGCGTAAAGTGTTCCAGCGAGATGGTATGTGGCTGGGCGTAACCGAATTTTTAGAACCGCAAGAAGGCGAAGTGGTTGAAGAACGCCTTGTTCGGTTCCGTACAATCGGCGACGCTACATGCACGGGTGCTGTTGACTCGCCAGCTAAAACTATCGAACAAGTTATTGAAGAAGTGGGCGCAACAAGAATCACTGAACGAGGCGCTACACGGGCAGATGACCGCACCGCCGAGGCTGCTATGGAAGATCGCAAGAAAGAAGGCTATTTCTGATGGAACTATTACGACTTGCAACAGCAGGGTCTGTTGATGACGGCAAAAGCACGTTAATCGGCCGCCTGCTTTATGACTCTAAATCTATTTTTGAAGACCAACTTGAATCTATCGAAGAAACAAGCGCAGCTAGAGGCGACGAACATGTCAACCTTGCGTTGTTAACAGACGGTCTCCGTGCCGAGCGTGAACAGGGTATCACTATCGACGTCGCGCATCGCTATTTCGCCACACCGAAACGTAAATTTATTATTGCTGACACTCCGGGTCACATTCAATACACCCGAAATATGGTGACTGGTGCGTCGACAGCGAACTTGGCAATCATTTTGATCGATGCTCGCAAAGGCATTTTAGAACAGTCTAAGCGGCACTCTTTTATCGCTAGCTTGCTGCAAATTCCGCACCTTGTTTTAGCGGTCAATAAAATGGACTTGGTTGATTATAGCCAAGAAGTATTCGACAAAATCCGTAAAGACTACACTGCGTTCGCAAGCAAGCTTGACATTGGCGACCTCACATTCATCCCGCTTTCTGCCCTGAAAGGTGACAACGTAGTTGATCGCAGCGCCAACATGAGTTGGTATGAAGGGTCGACGCTGCTGCATCATCTCGAAGATGTGCATATAGCGTCTGACCGCAACATGGTCGATGCTCGTTTCCCTGTGCAATACGTCATCCGACCACAAAGCGAAAAACTACCTGATTATAGAGGCTACGCTGGTACCGTTGCTGGTGGTATTCTTCGCAAAGGAGACGACGTTGTCGCATTGCCGTCTGGTTTTGCTTCAAAGGTTGCAAAGATTGAACAAGCTGGTCAAGAAATCGACGAAGCGTGCGCTCCTATGGCTGTCACCGTTTCACTTGAAGACGAGTTAGATATCAGCCGTGGCGACATGCTTTGCCGCGCGAATAACCAGGCGACACCCACACAAGATATTGAAGCGATGGTGTGTTGGATGTCTGAAGCTTCACAGCTGCAAGAAGGTGCAAAGCTTGCGATTAAGCACACAACTAGGTGGGCCCGCACCATCGTGAAAGATCTTCGCTACAAACTTGACATCAATACGTTAAGCCGTGACGAATCAGCTACTTCACTTACGCTTAACGAAATTGGCCGTATCAAGTTGCGTACGACACAGCCGTTGCTCGCCGATAAATACAGCCGTAACCACATAACAGGAAGTTTCATTCTTGTAGACGAGAACACAAACGTTACAGTTGGCGCTGGCATGATCATTAACACGAAATAGGCAACTAAAAGAATTGCAGCTGCCTCTGTAACACCGTCCCCTTAGGCGTTTACGCAGCTTTTTCGCGGATTACTACTGAGGTTCATTTATTCCGCTAAGCAGACTAGCTAGTAGAGGTTGTAGAAAATGTTGAATACATCGTTGCGGACAAGTAATACTCGTTGGCATGCGCCGTTAGTCGACCGTGAAACACGAACTTCGTTGACAAACGGAGCTGGGTTGACCTGTTGGTTAACAGGTCTCTCTGGTTCTGGAAAATCATCTGTTGCGGTTGAGTTAGAGCAACAGCTGATTGCTTCTGGCAAACCTGCGTATTTGCTCGACGGCGATAACTTGCGGCAAGGTTTAAACGGCGACCTTGGTTTTAGCGCGGAAGATCGCAGCGAAAATGTGCGGCGAGTTGCTCATGTCGCTCGTTTGTTCGCCGACGCTGGTTTTGTTTCGGTTGTGCCTCTCATCAGTCCGTACAAACAAACTAGAGATTTCGCGAGACAGCTACATAACGAAGCTGACCTAGCTTTTGTAGAGGTATTTATAGACACGCCGTTAGAGGTCTGTGAGTCTCGCGACCCGAAAGGGTTGTATAAAAAAGCCCGCTCGGGCGAGATCCAAGGCATGACAGGCCTTGATGCTCCCTATGAAGCGCCTGAGAAACCTGACTATGTGTATGCACCAGAGGATGGCACAGCAAAAGAAGTCGCAGCAAAGCTGCTGGAGAGTCTTACAACATTGTTTGTTTAAAGTAATTGCAAGCTACTTTCCTAGTTACTCTTAAACTCAAAATCTTGGCCAGTATAGAGTTGAATGTCTGCCACCTGAGAGTCTTGCAGCAATTGCGCTGAGGTGAAACTTTGTGCAAGTTTCTGCGCTTGTGCAACATTTCTAGGCGAATGAACAATTGTTGTTTGCACATATACTTCATCCGCATTAGAGATTTGACCAATCGTGAAACCTTGAAGCTCTAACGTATCTGCAGCTTGTTTCGCTTGGCCAGGAACTCTCGCCCCGTTATAAACCGAAACAACTACTTGGCGAGGAACCGAGCCATCATAACGAAAAATATCGAGCGTTTCACGTGCTGAACCATCGAGACGCAGAACCTTCGCTCCCCCTTCAGATCTGAAATTTACAACTGGCAGACCGTGGCCGACAATATTGTCGCCGCCGACATCTGAAAAAGTTTTTGCCAAAGTATACAAGTCGTTTAAACCAGCCGAATCGTCAATGACTAGGTTTTTCCCGCCGACTGAAAGCACCTGATTTAAGTTACCTATTTCGCTAACATCAAAACTTGTCGTTGCAGAAGCAACAACTTGAGACAGAAAATATCGTTGACGTTCTGTTCTGCCGATATCGCCAGACCCGTCGGTTCTCCATGTCCCATCCTCTAGCGTCTGGAAACTTCGAGACCGAGCAAAAGCCAAAGCTTGAGGACCTTCAAGCGTTGGACAACCAGCCGCTTCTACATTCAAACCAGAGTCTTGATCACGCGCAGGATGATCGAAACAAATCGGCACGCCACCAAGTGTGTCAACAATCTCTTGGAAGCCCACAAAGTTTATTTCTGCATAGTGATTTATTTCTAGCCCTAAATTTGTTTCAATGGTTGCAACAAGTCGTTCTCGACCGTTATCGCTGTTGTACACAGCGTTAATTCTTCCCTGGCTATTCGTGCCAGCTACCGTCACCCAAAGGTCGCGGGGCACTGAAAGCAAGTCAATACTTTTAGCCTGTGAATCGACACGGGCAATCATTATGGTGTCGGTTCTTTTGCCTTTCACCTCCGAGGCGAGAAACGCCTGTGCGTTCGGGTGGTCGACATCAATCCCTTCTCTGCTATCTGTGCCCACAAGCAGCCAGTTAGAAACTGGACTATCAGACTTTGTTACTCCTTCGATGCCAACAAATTCAATGTCGTTGTAACGACGTAAACCCATATATGAAACGCCTGCGAGAAGTAACGTTGCGACGCTCAGAAACGACCCAACGGAAAGCAAAAACTTTTGCGCTGCTGGTCGCCTGCGTTTTGCAGTTCTTAGGTTTCCTCTTGGGGCTGTACGTGCGCTTTCTGTTGGAAACATACAGATCAGATTCTGCCATAGAACAGCTGACGCAAAGGTGATGATTACAAGAAATGTTCTTTCTTGATACTTCTTTTTAAAGATTTTTGAAACTTTACTATACACTATAGCGTCGTTTGTCCGACGTACGTATTCTAGAGAAACTGGTAGCAATGTCCCCTTCTAATCAACCAAGCGCCGCATTTCGTGCTCATCCATGGCACGGACTATCTATCGGTAAAGAAGCGCCCGACACTGTTGAGGCATACATCGAGATAACACCTTTCGACGCTGTCAAATATGAAATAGATAAAGAAACAGGGTATCTTCGTGTTGACCGTCCGCAAGGAAGCTCCGCTTTACCTCCGACCTTGTATGGGTTTATCCCTCAAACCTATTGTGGCGAAAAAGTAGCCGCCTTAACGCCAAACGCCGCACAAGGTGATCATGATCCGCTTGATATTTGTGTCTTAAGCCAACAAGTTATCAACCGAGCAGACATTGTTGTTTCAGCCCGTGTTGTCGGGGGGATACAGGTGCTTGACGATGGCGAAGCTGACGATAAAATTGTCGCGCTACTTTCAAGCGATAAAGTTTTTGACTACGCAAGAACCCTAAAGAACCTGCCTGAAATTGTTGTTAACAGAATCGTCCATTACTTCGCAACATACAAGATGGAAATCTCAGGTAATAAAGACAATTCGATTGAGGTTATTGGCACTTACGGCACTGAACATGCTATGAAGGTCATCAATGCTTCTGTCGAAGATTACAAAGACAATTTTTACCCAGGCATCATACAGCGTAACGCTGTCGGAGAATAGCGTTCCCAAGTTACTGTTATTTGCCACTAGCAGAGATGTTACAGGTGTATTGAGTTAGGCCGTATTCTTATTCGGAATACTACTAAATTTGTTTAAATAATTACTATCTCCCTTTTTAAGAAATTATTTGTATAAAAGGCGTAGAATGTAATGGGCAGAGCATTCACCGAATGGAATCACGTTATGGCAGAACATGATGATACTACAGGAAAAGAGTCTTTCTTTGAAGAGGCTGAGGTTAACGCTGAAGCTGGTGAGGGCAAGAACTCTGGCAAGCCTGACTTTTGGGAAGATGAAATAGAAGAGATTGTTTCACAGCCTGAGCCTTTAGCGGCAGAGGCTACGACCGAACCTGATCTCGTCCCAGAAACAACTGACGCAGGTTTTTTGGGTACGTCTATGGCTGAAGAGCTCCTTGCCACTGGGCATGAAAAAACTGAACAGATAGACTTGCAGTCTGAGCCAGACCTCTCGGAACTTCATAGCTCTGTCGACTCCGACGACGGAGAAGGCGAGCCTTCTTACCTTGAAATGCGCCAAATCGCAGGTCTTTCAGCTGGTTCGTCTATGCGTCTGACACATGGAACATATAAATTTAAAGATGCCTTCTCTCTTAATGTGAGTGAAGACGGCCGTGTAACTGTGTTGCCAGGCAATTCCGACATACGCGTTAACGATGTTAAAGTGGTACAGCCAACAAGTTTAGGCAACAGTATCCTTAATGTCGGTTCGGCTCGGTTCACCGTATTGCCGCCTCGCCCTGATGATCCTTACGCACAAGAGATCGAACCTAATGAACGTTCGATTATTACTGTTCCCGATTTTCCTCTAACCAAAGCACAAAAAAGTACTTGGTTTGCTAAATCGCAAACCCCTGACGCTTCGCTTGACACGCTTTCTTGGGAATTCATCCAGGAGATACGGGCTAATCGAGATGAGGACGCACGACTTCACCGTTTGCTCCATCCGGACCCTGAAGAGCTAGCCTACAGGATACGCGCTGGCCAAAAACGAGTTCTGAACCGAGATCACAATCACACATATTTCGGGCGTTTCAGCATTGCTTATGGCCCTATCCCCTGGACTCCACGTTTCGATAGACCAGAAGCTATTCCTTCACAGCTAGGCACAAAAATTCAAGAGTTGCGCACACTAGCTTCTGTTCCTATAACACATAACATTTTAAGCGGACCGCTTGCTATTGTCGGCCCTCGTCAGGCTGCACTTGCAAGCGCCCGACATTGCATTCTTTCTTTAGCTGCGCTAAGCAAACCTGGCGACATCGAGTTGAAGGTTATTACAACCGATAAACACCGCAACCAAGACTGGGGCTGGATTACAGAACTTCCAAGCTGGGTTTCTGCGCGTGACAACACCTATAGAACAGTCATTGCAGATGGTATGCGCAACTTTGAACTAGCTGGCCTCAATCATCGAGATGCTGAAGCCAACAACATTGGTCTTATTATCGTAGCTGAATCCGTGAAAGACATCCCAGCATATACTTCTGTAGTTCTTCAGGTTTCTGATTCTGGTCTTAGCAAGGCGACAAACCAGCGTCAAGAAAGTATCGAAGGCACACCTATTGGCATCAAAGAGAAACACGCGAAAGAGCTTGCTGCGAAGTTACATAACTTTCCTGCATAGCGGTGTGATTGCTTTGCTGCTATAAGTTCAATTCTTCTGTTGTACACAAAGCAAGCACACGCAGCGCTTCTTTTGGCAATGCTGCTGACGGATCTTCTTTGAAAGCAGCATTAACACGCATCAAAGATTCAGCATTCTCAGGTGCTTGCATATCGTCAATAACGCACTGACAGATATCAATTATTCTTTCATTATCGTATTGCGAAGCTTCATCTATTTCTGTGGCTTCATCTATGTTTTGACTGCATGCAGCCATAAAGTCTCTCTTATCGGCAGACGTATCTTGCGGCTTGCTATCGCCACAAGATGTGACGAACACAAGGACAGGGAGCACAATCGTTGAGAGCTTCAATGTATTCATGTATGTAAGGCTACCTCTATTTAATCTTTTTCTACCTGAGGTATCCTAACCAGCTAAATGTTTGCGAGGGATGTCTGATGGTTCGCCGCAGTTAAGGCTGCTCACTTGCGCTTCCCAGCTTTCAACGAGACGTCTAGCAAGTGTTGGCTTACCTAACGCTATATATGTTTTAGTCATCTTGACTATCAAATGTTCGTCTAACGGGGAAGCAAGCAGGCCTTGTTCGCACACCCACTGTGCTTTTCGGTGATCGCCTGCTTTGCTGTAGCTTTCTGCAGCACTAGAGGCAGCGTCAGCAAGCAACGAAGTCACGCCAGCGGCGAAATGGCTATGCTCAACCCATGACCAGAATCTACTGTTCGAAACAGTTAACGGCACACCCCTAATTAGTGTGAGGCTTCGAGTAATCTCGCGTAACGGTTCGGAGCTTACTGTTGCTTCTGCTAAACCTTTTTTAAACAGTTGCAAGTCAGTTGTAGAATGTGCGAGCCGGTAAAGGCCGTTGGTGGCTTCAGGAAGATACTTCCTACCAATTTTTGATCGAGTTTCGGCTAGAAGATTAGGGAATCTACTTTTTGAAATAACTTGACCGTCCCATATAGCGTCAACGATAGTATCTCTCGTTGCTGACTCTTTGCATGCAAGAAAGGTTAACAACGAAAGCTGTTGACGCGTAAGTTCAACGTCGACACCTGCAATATCCACATGGCCTAAAATACTAATTCGCAACTCGCCAGGCTCTATAGGAAAATCATCAGCTACTGTTTCTATCTCGGCTGTCTGCTCAGTTTCGACCAAAGAAATTTGCGTTAATGGTCCAGTTAAGCGCATGTCAATAGTTTGAGAGTCGTCGTCAACAAAAACATTCGTTTCAGCGTCAGTTTCCTCATAAATTTTAGCTTCTACTAACGAAGCAACTACTGGCACCGTTTCAAGTGCTACTTCAATCGGTGATTGATCACGCTGCTGCTTACTTTCTTTCGATATATCACCCAATTTTCGTGCTGCGTCAGCTGACACAATTTGAGGCTCGATCTCAAGAGCAAACGGATCAAAGAAAGCTTTATTGTTAGTTTCAAACTGCAGAACAAACTCAGTGAGACCAAGAACAGCAGTATCGCTCAGAACGAGGACACAAACAGGTTTGTTTCTTTTCGCTGCTAAACGAAGCAGCGTAACACTTTTCTTTACGTCTTTCTCGTCAAGGACAACAAGTACAGGCGCTATCGGGTCTTCACTATTATGCAGACGATAGGCATACGCATTCGAAATTTCTCCTGTAGCAAACCTTGTATCAACATTGTCTAACCAGGTGACAGTTTCTTCCAAAATATCTTCGATGCTTGCAACTCGCACAAGCGCATGAGTTTCAGCACCTGCAATTTTCGCTGTTGTAAATATATCGACGAAACCAGCCGAATCAGAAAACGCTATTTCATGAACAATAGAACGAACGAAACCTTGCCGCTGTTCATCTGAACCGACAACGTTTAAGATGCCAAGCGACTCTAAATTAATCATCACGTTTTTACCCGCAGTGATAAATGTTGGCGTTGGTGACAACGCCTCACTCGATGGAATATCTTCATGGTCAACCTGTCGAGGTAAACGCCAGCTAGCCCCTTCGTTCGTTGACACCCAAGGGATTGGAGCTCCTACAGCATCGGCAGATTCAAAAACCACTTCAATCTGTTTTGCGTCTATCTGTGCCAATATAGGTTGAGGGATTTTTTCGCCGTCCCAAACAGGTCGGGCAGCCAACGAACGAAGCGCTTTCCCGATCCAAAAAAGTTCGGCTTCTTCAGCCCGTTCGTACAACGCTCGTTCAACAATAGCAAGCGGCCCGTCAAACTCTTTAGGCATAGCTCCTGGTTCTCGGTGAGCAAGTTGGTACTGTTTACGGGCACGTAAACGCATCAAAACTTTTGCCGCTAAGATACTTCCACCGATGCCAAGGCCAACAAAAAAAGCAGCCGCGTCTACGGCTGGGCCAGCTGCTTCAACCAAAGCGCGTTCCGATTTCACATGCGACACTTTCGGTGTTTCATGCAGCACAAGAGTTGGTGGCTGTGTAGAACTGGCCACTGCTGAACTTTTTGATTGAGAACTTACGTCTAGCGATGTAACATACTGCTGGGAGGGCTCAGGAGGTGTCTGTAAAAGAATTTCTTCCTTTTGTGTTTTTTGCTGACCGCTCGCCATTTGGCTGTCTTCTGCGTTATCTGGTTGGCTAGCCCTTGCTACTTCTGGTTTGTTATCCAAACTTTCAGTAAGGTCAATAGTCATGCCTGGGTGAACAACATTTGGATTTGTTATATCGTTCTTTTGTGCGATTGTGTCAACAACATCTTGAATCTGGCCTGCATCAGCTTCGGCAGGCAACTCAGCTTGTGCTATAGACCACAGCGTATCTCCTTGTTGAACTTCAACTGTCTCAACAGATGCAGATTCTGCTTCAGGAACTAGAAGTTGCCAGCCTGGCAAAAGAATGTCAGTTTGGTGTGAAACCTGACTGCTATCACTCATTATTTGACCGATGTTTGCTTCACGCAGATATTGCCAACGGTGACCGCTACCGAGCTGCTGCTCCGCAATAGACCACCAGGAGTCTCCAGGTTCAACACTGTAACGAAGACGCTGATCTAAGGCAACTGGTTTATTTACAGCAGAGGCTTCAAGATCTGACGAACCATTCGTTTCAGAAGCTATATCGACCTGTGTCGCAGATGTCTCCACCAACGGAAGCGGCGCCGCCCCAACAGGCCGAGCAAAGAGGCTTGTGGCAAGAAACGCAATAGTTGCGATCGCCCTGCCAGTCATCAATTGCAAACCAGGCAGCGTATGTGTACGCGATGCAAGTTTGCCTTGCAACAAACTGACCATCTCGACAATCGTGATATAGACAAGTTGCATCCAGATAAACCACAGCCCAACGGCCAATGTTTTAGGAACAAAAGTATCTGGTAGTGGTCTATTCCCAGACAATGTTTCGCCTATTACTTGCGGATTAGGCATGAATGTAGGCAATGGCCAACCGACAGCTAACCATAAACCAATTGGCATCGCAAACAAGATTGCAAGATAGGCCATTGTGTTAACAGTTGAAGAGACCGCTCTGATTTTTTTTGACATAGATTCTCTTTTTGTTGAAGCTACGACAAGTATTGTTCCTATGGAGAAAAAATGCAATCTAAAGTAACAAAAAACTCTTAAATTCTTTAAGATACTTCTAATATTTCAGCTAACCGACTTCGAGATGTAAGAATGGCTAGGTTTTTGTGGTTCATCTTGCACAACAGCTGGACTGACACTAGATGCATGCTTTCGAGAACGACGCTGTGATGCCAAACCAGCCAGCGCAGCTGCGATTCCATAGAGACCTACAGGCCAGAAACCAACATAACTAGCAAGTGTACGGCCTTGACGCATCTCAACTGACTGCTGCAAAACAGCCTGTTCGCTGATCCCTGCACTTTGTTGCACATTGCCATCGGGGTTGATAATTGCTGAAAACCCAGTGGGTGCAACCTGCAGAACCCAACGATCATTCTCGACGGCGTGCAATTTATTAGCTGCCACTTGCTGGCTTTGCACCTGTGTCAACCAATACGACGACCCGTTTGTCGGGTTGGTAAGAATTTGCGCACCGTGTTGCACCGCAGAGCGAGCGCGCGTGTCGAAATAGCCTTCCCAAGAAATCGACACGCCAACAGGCCCCACAGGAGTATCTAGAATCGGGTCGACAACACCTCGGACAACATCATGGGCCGGCAAATCATCACTGAAACGTTCTGCTAATGAACGCAAAGGCACGTACTCACCAAAAGGAACAATATTTTTTTTGTCGTATCGATCAACTTGTTCGCCATCGGGCGTGACCGCCGCTTGATAATTGACTGCTTCTGTAGGTGACGTCAAATAGAACCAGCCTGGCAAGACCGTAGCGTCTTTCTCCTTTGCTAACTGACGGATTTTTTGTGCAGCTTCTTGCTGCGAAAGATAGATATTCGGATTCACCACATTTTCTGGCCAAATAATCAACGACACATCGTCGTTAATTTCTTGAGAAGCATCAAGATGGCGTTGCAGAACAACGGGGTTTTGCAACGCTGACGCACGAGTTCGCTGCGGACCGCCGCCCTGAACCAACGCAACCTCAACATCGTCGACAACCTGCGACCGAGGATAGACATACCCACACACAACGAGCAAAACAACGACAGCTGCGGCATAACCTAGAGCGTTAAAATCTTTACAAAGTAACGAGTGAAGTGCCTGGCCGACGACAATAACAAGCACGATAACGAGCAACGAACCAGCGATGCGAGAAGCATAAATCAATGGCGTATCGACTTGGCTGAGGGCAAGGTTTGCGAGCGGCACACCGCCAAAGGGCCATGTCCATCTGGCAAGTTCTGCTAGCGCCATCGCACCAGGCAGAACAAAACGGCGCGCTCGACCTGGCGGCGTTAACGCTGCGGCTATACCGAAATAGCCTGCGAACAAAGCCCCTGCGACGACGTATCCTGGCGCTGTTAAATCATACATCCAAAGCATCGCAGGAAACAGCCAAGCAGCGGCCACAAGCCAGGTGCGACGGAACCGTTGTTTTGCAGTTGTGCCAATAAGAAGACGGTCTAGCAACGCAACCCCAACAAAAATGAGCGGCCACCAGCCCCAAGGAGGCACCGACGCTGCGATACACAGACCAGCTGTGATGCAGACCAAAAACGTTTTCATCCATGTGCCTTTCGGATACTGATCATAACTGTTTCAAGCTCCAGTACAACAACGCTAAAAACGATACTTCATAGCCATACTACCTGTGTAGTGATGATTTCTTCTTCCATATTCCTCAGATGTCTCAGCTGTTTTGTGATGCTGTAGATACTCCTGGAAGAAGTAGATCTTGTTTAGCTTCTTCACACATCTGGAAGATCAGGGGGTCGGCAATATCGTGGTAGGCAACAACAGGGCCTTTATGATTGTGGCGCTCTCGAATTTCTTCTAATCTTTCTTCTACTGTTACGTGGTTTCCAACTGGGCTTGTTGTCATGTCACAAAAACACAAGTGAGTATGCGGCAACGAAGGATTCAAGGGAAATTTTTCTTTCATGAATTCTTTTTTGCCAGCAAGTTCAGCAGCGATATGTGCACAGGTGTGGTGAGCCACCAGGTTCACAAGTTCTTCAGGAAACCCTAAGCTGCGAAGATGCAGCGCACCGTCTAGCTGATGCAAGCCAGTTTCTGCTAACGCTTCGGCGTAGCCAATATCGTGCACGATCCCAGCAGCTGCAAGAAGTGTCGTATCTGCTTTTAAAGGATCGAATAATATTGCGCGCTTGGCAACGCCTTGCACATGTAGCCATCGATTTGGCAGCTCAGCGGCGAGCAGTTTGTTAGCTAGCTCACGGGAATCTTGCAGTAGCGTACCTCCAAAGTCAGGGGTAAATTTATTCATAGACATTGCTTCCGATGTGTTGCTGTAGCTGTTTCAGGGGTATAACTTTTTGAATTCTTGCTTAAAAGGCTTGGTTCTATCTAGGACAGCCCCCTCGTTTATACTATTTTCGTCTTTCATAGTGAACAAACCTAAAAATAAAAGTGTCTATGTTCACTATGTTGGATGAAATCTACTGCTTGGTTGTCCAGTCGTAGGCGTTTTGGAACATTTTTCGCCAAGGACTTGTGTCGGTTTCACGCTCGTCATCTGGACACCAAGAATATTGCACTGATCTAAACACTCGCTCTGGGTGAGGCATCATAATTGTTGCTCTGCCATCGTCAGTAGTAAACGCAGTTAAACCTTGTGACGACCCATTTGGATTTGCAGGGTAACGCTGCGCTAACTGGCCATCACCATCAACGAAACGAGCCGACGCAATAGCGTCATTCGCGTCAGAAGAATCGTCCGTAAAATCGGCTCGGCCTTCGCCATGTGCCACAGGCACAAGCAAACGACTGCCAGCCATTTCGTTGAAAAAAATAGACGGCGAGTCAACAATTTCAACCATGGACAAACGAGACTCAAACTGTTGTGACAGGTTGCGTGTAAAAGTAGGCCAACTGCTCGCTCCAGGAATCAGATCCTTCAGGTGAGAGAGCATTTGACAGCCATTACACACACCTAAGGTAAACGTATTCTCTCGTTCAAAAAAGGTTTTAAACTGGCTACGCAACGCTTCGTCAAGCAAAATAGTTTTAGCCCAACCTCCGCCAGCGCCGAGGACATCACCATAAGAAAACCCGCCACAAGCGACGAGGCCTGTGAAGTCTTCAAGGCTATGCCTGCCACTGCGCAGATCTGACATGTGCACATCGACTGCTTCGAACCCAACAGTGGTGAACGCTGCTGCCATTTCAACATGACCGTTCACACCCTGCTCACGCAAAATCGCTATGCGCGGTTTCGTTGTGAAATCCCCAATCAAATTGGGGGTGACGTCCTCTACAGGAAACGTTACCTTTGTTGTTAGCGCAGCGCTCTGATCGCCGATCGTTGCAAACTCTTCATCGACACATAGCGGGTTGTCACGCAACCGAGCCATGCGGTGGCTAACGCCGCTCCAATGTTGTTGCAATGTCTTGGTTGATTCGCTGAACACGATACTATCGTTATGGCTAATTTCTATTGTTTGCTTCTCATTGAGAGAAGCAACAACGTGAGCCGTAGGCAACGCTTCTTGCACCGCTTCGATGTTGCTGCGGCGCACCTGCACAACTGCACCAAGGCCTTCATTAAACAAGAACGGAAGTAACTGGTCGACCTTTGCCGTAATGGTAAGACCGACGTTTGCGCTGAACGCCATTTCGCATACGGTTGCTAACAAACCACCATCTGAACAATCATGATATGCCATGATATGGTCTGCGTTTTTCAATGAAGTGACACCATCAAAAAAGGCTTGCAATGCTGCTGGTGTCACATCAGGCGAGGCTGTTCCTAACTGGTTATAGGTTTCAGTCAGAATAGAACCGCCGAGCGGTTGCGCCTCTGTCATCACAGGAACATGCATCAGTACTGTATCGTCAGTGTTGGTTTGCAGCAAGGGAGTAATTGCAGTTCGCACATCTTTGATAGGGGCGAATGCTGTAACTACAAGCGACAATGGTGATGCTATCGATTTGTGTTCACCAGTAGAAGCTTCTTGCCACTGGGCTTTCATAAACAGCGAATCTTTACCGACGGGAATGGTCAGATTTAATGCTGGGCAGAACTCTTCACCGACGGCATGCACTGCTTCATACAGGGCTTGATCGCCACCTGGTGTGTCGAGTGATGCCATCCAGTTAGCAGAAAGTTTCACGTCGCTAAGCTTCGCCACTCCTGCACTCAAAATGTTTGTGATCGCTTCGCCGACAGCCATCCGAGCCGACGCTGCTGGGTTCAACAAAGCAAGCGGTGGACGTTCACCCATCGCCATAGCCTCACCGCTATAGCCATCGAACGAGTTAAGCGTAATTGCAGCATCAGCAAGCGGCAACTGGTAGGGGCCTACCATTTGATCTTGCGCGACAAGGCCGCCGACGGTGCGGTCGCCAATAGTGACGAGGAATGATTTGTTGGCTACTGTCGGGTGCGAAAGTACACGCACGATCGCATCATCAAGATCGATTTTTTCTAGATCAAACGAGTCAGACAGTGCAGGTTTCGTCACGAAACTGCGTTCCATACGAGGTGGTTTACCAAAGACAACATCGCTATCAATATCGACAACATCAGTACCGAGTTCGTTGTCTGTTACTCGCAGATGAGCCTCGTCAGTTGCTTCTCCGACGAGGGCATATGGGCAACGTTCTCGTTCACAAATTTCGACGAAACGAGCCACATCGCTTTGTTTGATAGCCATAACGTAACGCTCTTGCGCTTCGTTTGACCAGATCTGCATCGGTGTCATTGAACGGTCGCCGCTGTTGACTGCGCGCAATTCGATGACGGCACCCTTGTCGGCATCAACCACAAGCTCAGGTAATGCGTTTGAAAGACCGCCAGCGCCAACATCATGAATAGACACTATAGGGTTAGCCTCGTTGAGCGACCAGCAGGCATTGATAACCTCTTGGCAGCGGCGTTCCATCTCTGGGTTGTGGCGCTGAACCGAAGCAAAGTCGAGTTCGGCTTTTTGACTACCAGCTGTTGCTGACGAAGCCGAACCGCCGCCAAGCCCGATTAACATAGCTGGACCGCCAAGCACAACAAGCGCATCGCCAGCTTCGATCTGATTTTTACTCACAAGTTCAGGGCGGATAGCACCCAAACCACCAGCGATCATGATTGGCTTGTGGTAGCCATAGGTTTGCTCGCCGAAACTTTGCTGATAACTGCGGAAATAGCCTAAAATATTTGGGCGGCCGAACTCATTGTTAAAAGCAGCGGCACCGATTGGCGCTTGCAGCATAATATCTTGCGCCGAGGCGAACTGCTGAGGCTTGCCATAGTCATATTCCCAGGCACCGCTATAGTCATCAAGTAGCAAGTTTGACACAGAGAATCCAGCCAGGCCAGCTTTAGGTTTTGCTCCACGCCCTGTTGCACCTTCGTCGCGGATCTCGCCGCCAGAGCCAGTCGCTGCACCAGGCACAGGTGCTATCGCCGTTGGATGGTTATGTGTTTCGACTTTGATAACGATATCTACGTCGCTTTTGGTGAAGTTGTAGACATCATCGCTATCAGGTGTGAAAAACTGACCTTCGAAGCCTGCAAGCACCGCACCATTATCGTGATAAGCAGACTTTATGCCGTCATTGTGCATTTTGTAGGTGTTTTTAATCATCGCAAATAGCGACTTTTCGACCGCTTCGTTGTCAACCTGCCAGCTGGCATTAAACACTTTGTGACGGCAATGCTCCGAGTTGGCTTGCGAAAACATCATCAGTTCGGCATCAGTAGGGTTGCGATCAAGCTTTTTGTATTGCCCAGCTAGATAGTCTATTTCTTCGTCGCTTAACGAAAGACCTAACTGTATATTTGCTTTAGTGAGCGCATCTCTTCCCACGCCGAGTAGATCGATTATCTCTAATGGTTGCGGTTCGACGGTATGGAAAAGCTGTGCGCCGTCTTCGACTGAAGCAAGAAGCGTCTCGATCATCGGGTCATAGACAAGTTCGCTTAACTGCTGCACCTTCGCCTCCGTCAACGGTGTTGACGATAAGACCGTATAGCGAACCCCTCGTTCGATCCTCTCTATTGTGTTCAAACCACAGTTGCGTACAATGTCGGTAGCTTTCGATGACCACGGTGAAATAGTGCCAAGGCGAGGCACTGCAATAATGTCGGTTTCAACAGCGCCCGATTGCGCAGGAGTGTCAGTGTTACTTGCAGCCGAGTTAGCAACTTGGCTATAGTCCAACAAAACATCAAGCTTTGTTTGTTCATCGACGGTGAGTGAATCACACGAAACAAAATGCAAAAACGTCGCTTGCACATCGGTAACATTTGGGTCGATCTTTTGCATTGCAGCCACGAGTGAAACCGCTTGATAGTCGGCTAACGCCGCTGGTCCTAGTTGAAATATCACTCTGTTAACGATAGAGGATCACAACCCGAGAACAGCGCCCAACATAGTTTTTCTATGTTCATCTCATTTAGTGTCAAATCGTTCTTCTCGGTTTGCCCAGGTTTCGTGTTTGCATAGCAGAATTGTTTTATTTATACTATAACAATGCTAATAATTTTGGATCAGTCGTCTTCCGCCTCCATTTATGAGCAAATCGTTATGCAGACCAAGAAAGCATTATCAACTGGCGATCTAGCAGCAGGTGACAAATTGCCGCCAGCACGCCAACTGGCAGAATCACTTGATGTGAACATGCACACTGTTTTGAAGGCATACAAAATATTGGCAGAGCAAGATCTCGTTTCTATCCGCCGAGGACGAGGTGTGACCGTTCGCAGTTCCCAATCATTGGACCGTGTCAAAATTTTAGCAGAACAATTAGCCGTTGAAGCGAAAATCGCTTCACTAGACGCTTCACAAACAATCCAACTAGTTAAGGAGTATTTATGAAAACCATCACATGGACCTCAACCGCGAAAGCCAAATGGCCTTATTATCTTATGGTTGCATTCACAGTGCATGCAGTGTTTCAAGGGATCTTTGTTGCCTGGTGGCTTGGCTTACTCATGTTTCTGAATTCGCTGCTTATTCTTTTGTCTGTATCGATTCGAGTTGCTATCAGTGCGAAAGGAGTCACTGTTTACTATTCACAACTGCCAAGGCCACGGAAACAAATCCCGATAGAAAATATCAAACACGTCGAGGCTATAGACATAGAGCCTTGTGAATATGGCGGCTGGGGATATCGCGGGTCGATGAAAGCATGTGGGTCATCAGCAGTTGTTATCAGAAAAGGTGAAGGTCTTAAACTTCAGCTGCACGATACAAACACATTCGTTGTCACGGTTGATGATGCCGCTAAAGGTGCTGCAACGCTTAACGAATTGCTTGTCAGGCAAGACTAAAGATTTTCTTTAACTTTAAAGACCTTGTTCTTGATGTTGAGCCACGGCCTGTTGAAATAAGTCTTTAAGATGCAAATCTTGCCATTGCTTAAAGTTTAGTTGCTTGCGCTATGGCCTCTTTGGGTTCAAACGATGATTTGGTCACTCCACAGCTCTTCCAGAAAATCTTGGTATGGATAGATCTCGATGCCGTCTTCGGTCATCCGTTTCACATTGTCAAGACAAAGTAAGATTCTCCGCTTCGGCGTGTAGTCTCGTGAAAGTTCTCGCAACGATTTTAAATGACGATCACCGACTTTGCTTGCAGATTTTACTTCCACAGCTACCTGCATATCTCCCAGAATAAAATCCACTTCAATGCCGCTCGACAGCTGCCAATACGTTATGTCATAGTATTGGTGCGAATAACTAGCGTGGGCAGCTAATTCATGTGCAATGTGGTTTTCAAATGCATGTCCGAAAGCTTTTGATCCTGGTGCAAGGTTTCTCCGTTTGCTGAGAAAGTTTACAACGCCAACATCAAAAAAATAAAATTTGGGTGACTTCTGCACTCGTCGTTTTGGTTGTTTCGTGTATGCAGGAACCCAACGGGCTAGTAGCGTGTCGACAAGAATTTGTAAATATCCTTTTACTGTGTTATTCGCAACACCGCAATCCCTTGCGATATTGGAAATGTTAACGACACCGCCGTCGCTGAAAGAAACAGCATGGAGAAAGTCTGAGAAAGCAGGTAAGTTTCTCACGAGACCTTCGGCTGCAACTTCTTCTTTTAAATAGTCGCCAACGTAGGCGCGCAAAAGCTCATGAGTCATTGCTGCATCGCTGAAATGTTGAGGGAGATACCCTGTATTTAAGAGGCGAATAAGATCGTATGCATCGCCCAACTCAGGCGAAACCAAACCGAACATTTCCGCTTTTAACGCGCGACCTCCTAGGAGGTTTGCCTGTCCACGTTTTAATTTGCGTGCACTTGAACCACATAAACAAAACTGCATTCCAGCGTTTTCAATAAGCCAGTGAACTTCGTCTAATAGCTCGGGAACCTTCTGAATTTCATCTAAAATTACCCTTCTAATGTGTGGTGCAGCCGTGAGTTCTTGTCGAAGTGAGGAAGGATTTGCGAGGTACCGTCTGTAAACATCAGAGGTTAATAAGTCGAGATGGAGATTTTCTGGCGCTGTGTAGAAGCTTTTAAGTAAAGTGCTTTTGCCAGATTTGCGTGGCCCCCACAGAAAGAAACTATGGCCTTTGTAGTAGTTTAAATCTATTTTTCGACTATACATGGAAATAGAGTACCAAACATCTTGCAAATTTGCAGTAGTTTTGCAAATTAACATGTATTTTTGCAACAGTGCTGCAAAAATACATACCATCTACATTTCTGTTCTTTCCATGCTTCTCAAACCATCTTAGGATTTGTGTCAATCATCTACAAAGAACGTACTTGTTACCACAAAAAAGCGAACCATCAATACGGAGACCTTCAGTTAAACACCTTGTCGTTTGATCTGACAGTAATATGTGAAGTTACTGGACGTTGCAGAATTTGTCGTATCCCTGAGCGTCCATCTATTGCTATTTGCGTTGACCCGCCACCATCGAGCATCACCGCTTCAACTGCTCCATAGTCAAGCATTCGTTTGGACAGAGAACGCGCATTATTTGTATAACTTGAAATAAGAATCCAATACCCTTGCTCTGTATAGCCAAGCGCTGAATGCTTTTTTGTTGTGAACGTATAGCCATCGTCAAACATTTCGGGGGCAAACACTTCAGCAGATTTCCCCTGATGCACAATATGAATCCCAGATGCACCCATTCTTGTATCAGCAGGAGGTTCTAGAACAAAACCATGCCAAATACTTGTTTTGCGGCCATCTATTCGTTCACCCAAAAAACCTTTTGTTGCATCGTCTTTTCCGCCAACACTTTTTGTGTCCGACACCAAAGGAGCAATTGTTTTGTTACGTGAATCGAACCAGTTCGCATTCATTGCCACGTCTACTTCTTCAGATTGAATGACAGCTGACGAAGTAGCTCGATTTGGTGTCGCAAGTGTGTCGACCATCGCTGCCTTAGGATCGACAAGAACAACCACTGTGCTACCTTTTTTAGAATACGTGACACCAGCAGCCAAATCTTCACCGCTAAACGTGTTTGCAAAGCTACAGAAATCTGAACGCACATAGCGATGCTCGTTGGCTGCTTCTTTTGACTGAGCAATCCGAACAGCTGCACCAGCTCTGCCTTCTTCTTCTATAATGTTTGTCCACTCGACGATAGAGGCATCGTCTACGCTAGCGCGTCCAAGTCCTTGTACGAATAGCCGCTCGACGAACTGCGCATCTGTCAAGTTGTTACGCTCTAGCTTAAATTCTGAGGATTGCAGAAACGCTTTCGCTGTATCATACAAGCTTGATTTACTCATCAACCAGCTGTTTGCTCCGCCAACATCTGGCTTGCGCCCCAAAATAGCAGGATACAGATGAAGCTTGTTTAAATCGCCTGTGCACGAGTTAACAATGGTCGCCTTCTCCTCGACTGCCTGTGCTGGGTTTGCCGCAAGCAAGCCAACGACCGCAACTCCTACAATCCATAACTTTTTCTTAAACACCATTCTCCGCCAAGCATGTTGTTACCTTATTTTTAGGGTAGCACAATTACCTAGTCATTTACATGTCGCACGGCTGGGCTTTACGCTGGTTAACCAGAAAAATCAAACGTTAGGAGATAGATTCGTTAGAATCTTATGGTGCGACATTTCGTTCGGAGAAAACATACCTTAGGGCTTGCTCTAATCCTGTGGACCTTTTTCGCTTGGAGCAACCGTCTTAAAAATATTTTAGGTGACCAGACAGAGGCACAAACTATGCAACTTGTCATTGCTCTTGCATTTCTTTTACTTGCTGCCAGCTCACTTCTAGTTATTCTGACGAAAAAAGTTACTGGGTTTACAACCTGGCTACTCCCAGCGCTAGCGCTTTTCGGCATTATTCGGTGGCTTTATCGGACACCTGTTGTTCTCTTTGGTGGCGAATCAGCAGCTTTCAAGATCGTGCATGTTTTACTTGCAATCATCACTATCGTTTTAAGTGTGGGTGTTCTGCGGCAACAAAAACCTTGGAACAGTCAATATTCTAATTAGACGCACAAACAGTTTAGAATTGCCGTTCAGTTAGAAAGCAAAAATGAGTTTTAAACTGGAATCAACTTGCTTCATTATTTTAACGTCAAGAGTATGAATTTTTTCATCTAACCAAATTTTGTCAACCGTAGCGAGCTTACTTTTATTGAATGTATTTTCTTGAAGAACAAGAACTGGTCGCCTATAACCTGGCTCAGAGCCTTGTGGCTCTCCAAGGTCAACCCACCACAATTGCCCACGTTTAATCATCCCATTGAACTTTCAGAAGGTTCGACTTGACTATCGAGCTCATTTCATTACCTGCAGCAATGTTGCCACATGCTTGATTAATATCACTCAACAACGCTGCTTGATCATGCAAATCAAAATATTGTCGCAGTGCTGTGACAAAGAGTTCACTTCGTGAGATGCCGATACTTTGCGCATGGGCAGTAGCTCTTTCAAAAATATCATCAGGCAAGGAAATTACGGTCTTCACACCCACAGTATGAAGACTGTAATTATATTTGCAAAGCATAAACCTACTTGCTGCACTCCGACGCAAGACATCTCATCTCGATTCTAGATGATTGATTCCAAGCCTATTCAGGTCGTCATTCCCAAGAAAGGGGGAATCTCCACTGGACAAGATCCCCGATTTCTCGGAGATGACTACTCTGAAATCCAGATAGAGCAAAATCTAGTTATTTCCGGGCTTTTTCGCTGTAGGTATCGGCCAGCTTTTGAAACTCTTGTCGAAGTGAAGCGGTGACAACCGTATGTGCCAGCTTCGAGAGTTGCTCTACCTGTTCAAGGACCTGGTCGATCTTGTTTTCTGGGTAACCAGCGGACTCGAATTCATCCCAAAAATATTTCGCGAACACGCCTTCAAATTGTGTTGTCACCTTTACTATAAGATCTTGCACAACTTCCGATTGATCCAGGATCTCATCAAGAGGAACGCCCATTTTCGCTAAACCACTGCCAGCTTCCAGAAAAGCAACATCTGCGACTTCGACACGACCATCATGCAGCTTAAGGTTATGCAACTTTGGGCTGGATCTTGCGTTTACCTGTCTTAACAAACCTGTTTCAACTAATTGCAGACGCCGCAGGCTTCGGCCCCAAATCATGGGCAGGCGACAACCTTTCAGATCTTGTTGAATAGACGATATCCTCCTTTCTATGCAAACTCACAAACGCTTCGCAGCGGACGAGCTGGTTGAACAAATTCATTTAACAGCCGACAGCGAAATTTCTGACTGGTTTTCTGCAAATATCGAACTAACTGCTATGTCAGGGAGTTTCGACCAAATGAGCGAAGAAATACTGAATGTTTCATGGCACAATTGCGAGCTTTCACAGTCTCGACTAACAGCATCCGTATTCAAAAACTGCCAGTTCAGACAAGTTGTTTTTAATAATTGTGACCTTTCCGCTGTTACTTTTATTGATTGTCAGTTTAAAGATTGTGTGCTTCTAGACAGTAAATGCACAGCATATCTTTCCTTCATAGCTTGTTCATTTGCAGGCCTGACGTTACAAGGCCTAACTGCCGAGATACTCGAAGCACAAGATTGTCGAATATATCACCTCAGCATTTCAAACTGCAACATCGACCAACTACGCTTTGCGGGTATAGAAAAACTGCCGAGCCGGTCATCATCAAAGGTAATGATTGTTAAGACAGAACTTGCTGGCATCGGAGGAATCACACAAATGGCCAACAAAGGTGAACAGATCGAAATTGATGCACAACTTTGGACATTGTTCGGCGATTTGCTCTTACGACAAATAGGTATACATCAAATAGATAGCTAACCCTTCAAACAACTGGGATTCACCACAACTTTGAACATTGTGCTTCGGCCCCAAATCATGGGCAGGCACTCAGGAATTGCGCAAAGAACAAGATCTGGCCTAATTTATAGCTCTTGTTTCGTCCATTCTCCAATTTGGCGTTGATCGCTATCGAAGTTGACACCGACACAGATGATAGTTTTCTTATGCTCTGCATATCTCGTTGAATAGTTTTTCTCTACGATTTGTTCCATTGCGATAGCTGCGCTTTGATCGAGTTTGAATTCAAAGATATACAGGTAGTTGGCCACTTCGACGACAGCATCGATTCGCCCTTTATTAGTTTTAACCTCAACAAAGGTCTGTAAACCAAGCAGCGTAAACAATAGGTAAAATAAACTTTGATAGTATTTTTCTTGTTTGATATGCAGGTCATAGTCGACTGAGGCAAATACACTTTGCAGCAAATCAAAAAACCTGTCTAGATCTGCTGCACGAAGAGCCGATTTGAGATTATGCAAATAGTCAACACCGAACCCTTGTGACTTTCCTGCAAATTCATCCAACAGATGTGTTAGGAACGAATGTTCTACCTCATAGTTAGGATACGCCAGTTGATAGGTTTGATGTTTCTTATCATATGAAACAATCGTAAGATAACCAGTTTGAAAAAGTAGCGGGATAGGAGCAAGATTATCTAATTCGTAGCTGCCTAATGCTGTTTCATTTGTTGTTAACTCTTCAAATCGTTGCAGGTCATAGCCACCTTGCGTAACCAGTTTTACCAAAAAAGATGGGGTGCCAGATTCAAACCAGAAATTACTGAAGCGTTGCTGACGCAAAGCGCTAAGGGTCGAAAACGGATTGTAGACAGACTCTCCATTCGAGGAAAATGTAAAGCCGTTATACCAGTAACGAATTTTTTCGAGTGCTTCTTGTTTCTCTAGATCTTCAGCAGTAGCCATATGTTCGACATATGAATTCAGAACTGTTTCAAGTTCATTCTGCGTAATGCCTAATGCCGAAGCAAACGTATTTGACATCGTTATGTCTTCTAAATGGTTGATACCAGAGAAAACGCCAACTTTTGAGAATCGACTAACACCGGTGATAAAGGTTAGACGAATATGTTCATCATACGCTTTCAGAATTCCATAGAAGTCTTTAAGAAGATCACGAATTTCTCTAGCGAGGGCAAGGTCAGTTAAGTTGTCGATTATAGGTTTGTCGTATTCATCGATCAAAACAACAACTGGCTGCTCTTGAGAAAGCAGAATTAACAATTCTTTCAGCTGGTGATAGTAAGGACCTTCCGACAACGATATCCCATAGCTACTTGCCGCTTCACGTAGAAACTCCTTGATGTTTTCTTCAACTTGTTCAGCGCTACGCGCAGGAGCTTTACTGAAGTCGAGGCGAATCACATTATGCGCAGTCCAGTCATACTCGCTTTGATCTATCCATAAGCCTTCGAAAAGATCACGATTTCCTTTAAATAATTCTTCGAGAGTCGAAACAAAAATGCTCTTTCCAAAACGTCGAGGCCTTGCCAAAAAGTACGCACCCCGAGGCTGTTTCACCAGCTCATAGATAAACTTCGTTTTGTCTATGTAAAGAAAATCATCGTTTCTGATGGTTTTAAACGATGAAAGGCTCACTGGCAAAGGTTTCACATCATCAGCATAACAAAGATCGCTTCTTGATACTTTCTTAGCGAAGCTTACCTCGCAACCGTGGCGTTACTAAGTTCGGTGTCTGAGATAGTTACATCGGCCCAAACAAGTTACCTGAACCTTTTGGACCTTCTAAACCAACTATTGTTAGTTGCCGATACTACTTTGGAGCTAACGATTGAGACGATGTGGCTGCTCGAACACCGAAGGAAACGATATCGAACGAAGAGCCGCCGAAGCCGTTCGCCGATGAAAACTTTCTTCAAGCCTCAGCTGCGAAACACCGCAAATCGCTCGAAAGACAACTAGCAACACTGTATAGACAGCAAGGACTCACTGTAAAAGAACTGTTAGAAACGCACAAACAGGCGCAGCTTCTGAACCACATCACCGACGAAAATTTTTATGAGACAACCGTTGTTTCTCGCTCGGCCACCCTTAGCCGAGAAGCAAAAAAAGTAGTTGCTGCTATCACAAATAGTTTTGAAGAAGATGTCATAACGTTCTGTGTCGACAATCGTTTCTATAGTGAAAAAAATCCAGAACGAGTCGAGTTCTTTGCAGATATAGGCTCCAGTGCAGAGGTAGCAACCACCGCTATCACATACGTTTGTGATCATCAAAATAGTGAGACAACAATTGATAAGATCGGGCGTTGGTGGCGTAACCGTCTCAAAGAAGAAGCCACAAAAAAAGCGCTTCCTCATTTAGGTAGCAACAAACCCCACACGGCAAAAGCTATCATAGCGCTAGCCGAACTAGAGCTTTTAGTACGCAGCCCTTGGAGCGTGAGCGAACGGCTACTCGGCGCTTTTGAAGACGTACAAAAAGTTATCGAAGCCCAACTCGACGAACGCAAAGAAGCGTTACTAATTTATACCCGAGAGCTAGGCTGACAGATCAGGAAGCGGCACTTCGCCAGTATCGCTAGCGTCGCTAAGATGTGCAGCTTTTGAAGGTACGACAATCTTGCCTTCAGCAACGATTACCGCAGACCCAGCGACACTGCACTGGCGAACCTCGCCACCATCAACATGAGCCTCGATCAGAAGCTGTGATGGTCGCCCAATTTCGATACCTTGGTGGATACGCCAAGAATACGAGCCGTCGCGTGCTGTTCTAGTTGCTAACAAACCAGCAAGCCCAACAGCTGCAGAACCCGTTGCTGGGTCTTCGCCAACACCAGTAGCTGGCGCAAACATTCGCGCACGTAATTCGCCGCCAGGCGCAACTTCGCCTGTGTAGCAATAAATCTGGCCAAGCAACGCATCACTTTCCTTGACACGCCAATAATCGTAATCAAATGAAGCCGCAGCTAACGCTTCCATATCTCGAAGTTCGACCATCAAAATATCAGATCCGCAAGTTACTGCCCATGCATCACCATAGATCTGCTGCTCGTTTAGGCCCAGCAAACCAGCGGCAACTCTGGCAGAAATCGGCTCTTTAGAAACCTGAGGGGCTGTGTCATACAGGAGGGTGGCTTTGCCTAAACCTCTATTCGATTCCACGTCAACAGAGATAACCCCAACTTGCTGTTCGGTTAAGAAAATATCAGGTTCGCTATCACGGGCAAGCACTAACATAGCCCCGATAGTAGGGTGACCCGCAAAAGGAATTTCTTTGATCGGGGTGAAGAACCGAAACGCATAATCGTTACCTTCATCTTGCGGCGGTAACACAAACACTGTTTTAGACAGGTTAAACTCTGACGCTATTTTCTGCATCTCCTTCGCAGAAAGATCTTCAGGTTTTGCCTCGTCATTAGCTAAAATCACAGCTACTGAATTTCCTGCATAAGCTGTTTCGGTAAACACATCAGCGACTACATAAGACAAAGACGTCATCTATGCAGCCTATAACAGACCTTGCAAGGAAACTAGCGAAAGCCGTTATTTTTAGAAACGTAAGGTTTTGTCTCTAAATGCCTTTGCCGACTTTGTGAGCTAACGCTAAGGCTTTTTCTGCGGGTAAACCAGCAGCTACGGCTAACGCCAGCGGCAGTCGTTTTTCGAGCGGATTACGTTTGAATGTCGCCACTACTTGCCTCAACGCTGCTTTACGCTGACCCATCGCGGCTTTCGCCACTGCCTGCTGCCCAGCAATACGGGCGGTACCTTTTTTAGATTCGGCGAACTCGGGGTGTTTGTCTAACAAATATTGCAACGCATCGTCGATCATCTTCCAGCGTTCAAAGAAGAAAGAAGCACCATGCCACCACACTCGAACCAGTGGCTCGTCTGCAACGGCGATTTCGGTTACCTTTGCTGTTCGCAAAAACAGGTCGTAATCTTCGGCATAGCTACCTGGTATTTCTTCATCAACTAAACCAATATCGTCAACCAAGGTTTGTTTATGAACCAACCAACTTGACGGGTGGACCTCTGTCATGCGGTCTTCGATAAAACCTTCAAACGTTAAGCGCTTAGGGTCAGGGATACGTGCTGTATCATTTTCTTGATAACGGATAAAGATGCCTGTGCATGCTGCTTTAGCGCTGCCGTGGGCAGCTATAGCTTCGAACTGTTTCGCCAGCTTGCCTTCTAACCACTCATCGTCGTCGTCGCATAGCGCTATCCAATCGCCTGAGGCTTGAGAGATGCCGCTATTGCGAGCCCCCGCTAAACCTGGAGTTCGACTATTGGTCGTTACAACTACTGGCCGGTTCGTGTCGTTGCTCACTAACGTTTGGTCAGGTTCACTGCGATCAAACACTAACACCGTCTCGATACGACCTGCATAGTCTTGACTGCGCACCGCTTCAAGCGCTCGACGCAACAATTCAGGACGATCTCGGGTTGCGATTACAACCGAGACAGACTCTTCTTTACGGTTCGTCATAAGATCTCGTGTTCCCCTGTTGCGTCCGATTGTTGGTCAATGCACGCACTATCTGCTGGGATTAGCTGCGTCTGGGCTCCAATCAGCTCGTCAACAACAGCCGCAAATTGTGCAACCCCTGGAATAGTTTCAGTCGATGAAGCAACTACATAGCGTTCAGGGTGAGCTATTGCGTCAGCGAGCAGCGAGAAAAAATCTTCTTTCTCTGTAGCAACATTTGCCATCATATGTTCACGCAAATGATTCGCGAACCTATATTGGTGTTTATCGACATGTTCACCAAGCGCTGGGTCACGAGGGACAACAATCGGCAATTTTCCAGCAGCCCGTGCATCCATAATAGTAGAAGGGCCTCCATGGCTAATAACAACTGTTGAACGTGCAAAAGACTCGCATAGCTCGTCGTGCGCTAAAAGCTCGTGGCTTTCGCAATTGCGTGGCTTCTCTGATGAACCTCGCTGCACTATCCACGAAATTTCATGTGTGTCTTTATGCGCTTCGATCCATTCGTCAATCCAACCCATAAGCCGATTAAAGGGATGATGATCAGTGCCAACAGCTACCGTTATGAGGATTTCCATGCTATTTGCTTTCTAGTGGATTTTTGTTGCTATGTATTGCTGATTACTTGGATGCCAAATCTGTGTAACGCTGCTAACGCAGCAAAAATACTTACTTGCTAATAGAGCGGCCCAATAAGTTGGCTACCTGTATACAATGCTTGCTGCTCTGGCCATTGCACCAAAAATTTCGATGCAAACGGTTTACAAAGCTTTCCTGTCAATGTCTTAGAATCGATTCTGTCGTATACCTCTAAATACACGGTGGGGATACGCATCATTTTCCCAAGAACAAAGTAAGGCAATGCCACACCAGCACCGTCAGAGACGATGACATCTGGCTTCCATTTCCGCAAAACCTTAAACGCCATTGGCGTATTGCGAGCTAAATTTTTGACGTTGCGTGTCGTTGGATGATACGCATATGTAACATCTTCACCCTTCAACTTTGAATGCGCATCAGGTAAATCGAATGTAACCCACTTGCGTTGGTGCATGGCCCACCAGGCACGCAACTGCAACAATTGAGAAAGATGACCACCCGCAGATGAGACAAAAAGCACTCGTTTACCAACATCCATAGTTTTTTCTTCAGTGCTCTCCATAGTATTTCTATCGGCCATTTTCTAGATTTTTTAGAGAAATATCTTTAAATCACCTGGAGCTAATCTAGCACCAGCTATGACGGAAAGAAAGCGGAACCTACTCGCTAAATCTTTTCCCAGAGCCGAACACACAAATTAATCTCGTATAACATGATCAATACTACGACCGATAGTAAATGATGTCTGCACTTACCTTACCTGAACTTATACACAACTTCGAAACGTGGGCATGGCTTGACGCTGTACTAAACGCTGATGATAGGACCTCGCAGACCTCTGTCAGTTATCTCTGTCAGCCAGCAATCGAGACTCCACAATTTCTGCTTCCCGCTGATACGCCACAAATCACAGCTGCTTCTCTTACCCGTTTCAACGATGGACGAAGCATTAAACAGCGGCTGGTAACTTCTGGCGCTGTCGGCGTTGCTCGGACTGGTCTACTTCGTCGCGCACGCAAACCGTTGCGACTCGGAGAAACAATAACATTACCTAATTGGGACATTGTCGAAGATCTCAGTGTCGCACTCGGCGAGTCTAACCTTGTCGCCGCTGTAACTATCGGCCCCCCAAGACGTAACCGCAAACCTGTTTTGCAGTTACTCAAACGCAACGGTGAAACAGTGGGCTACGCCAAAATAGGCTGGTCTTCACTAACTCGTGAACTTGTGAAAAATGAAGCAACCGTTTTAAAAAAAGTAGCCTCCCAACTCCCTGACACAATCACCGCGCCAAAAGTTTTACTCGAACAAACCTGGCATGATAATCAAGTGACTGTTATTTCGGCATTAAAACCGTCGCCACTAGCACAACGTGCGCAAGCAGTTCCGGTTGACACGTTGCTTTCACTAGCGCGATCAAGCCAAACCATCCATCTAGCTGTACGGCAGATGCCTTTTCTTAAAGAGTGGAAGAAAACCAAACTAGGCAGCCAGCCTTTTATGGGGCCATTACTAAAAAAATATGGCGATAACCAACTCGAACTAGGTCTATGGCATGGTGACTATACACCGTGGAACACTTCAACCGTTAAAGGCGTCGTCAGCGTTTGGGACTGGGAGTTTGCTGCCTTCGGCAGGCCCGTCGGATTCGACATTTTGCATTGCAATTTTGAACTGCTACGCCGAGACGAAAGCTACAGCACACAAGACGCTCTTGAATACACAGAAGCAAAAGCTAGCGAACTGCTGCAAAATAGTAGCGATTTTCCTGACGCTGTCTTTGATCTGTACCTTTGCGAACTGTGGCATCGCGAACTAAAGCTATCTGGACAGCGATGGCAGCCCACCGACTTAGAAGAATTACTACCTGCGTTAAAACAGATTCTTTTTCGCCGCCTTACCTAACGTTTCTTGGTGCTTGAAAGCAGCGAGAACCGCTACAATCATTGAGTGTTACGCTACAGACGCAAGGGGTATACATGACGTTAAGAAATCGTTCTCTGACTGCTATCAATGATTTTACTATTTCACAGTGGAACGACATACTCGAAATTGCTCAAAAAATCAAAACGCAAGGCGTCGCCAATGTCGACAGGACGCTTGGAAATACACTTGTTGCTACACTCTTTTTTGAACCTTCAACACGAACAAGGCTTTCGTTCGAAGCAGCTGCTCTACGTTTAGGGGCTCAAACACTTGGTTTCACCGATGCTGCCGCAACAAGTGTCGCAAAGGGCGAATCGTTAGAAGACACTATCCGCATGGTGGCAGGCTATAGCGACGCTATTGTCATCCGTCACCCTGAAAGTGGTTCGGCCGCTCGGGCACACGCTGTTTCTACTGTACCGATAATCAATGCAGGCGACGGAGCAAATGAACACCCAACACAAACCTTGCTCGATCTCTTTTCGATCAAAGAAACTCAGGGCCGTCTCGACAATTTGACGATTGGGTTTGCGGGTGACTTACGTTACGGACGAGCAGCCCATTCGCTAATGAAAGCAGTAGCCAAATATGGCAATAACACGTTGCGCCTTATCGCTCCGAAGCAGATAGAAACGCCGAAAGAACTACTTTCCTACTTCGATGAGAACAACACAGGATATACGCAGTCGAGCGATTTGTTAGAAGCAACACAAGATCTTGATATTCTCTACCTGAGCCGCATCCAGAAAGAACGTTTTGACAGCAATGCAGACTACGAAGCTGTCAAAAATGTTTACTGCTTTGGCGAGCCGCACATGGCTGTGACAAAAGACAACTTTCGTCTTTTGCATGCCTTCCCTAGAGTAAACGAAATAGATACCGCCTTAGACACCCACCCAAAATCATACTACTTTGAACAAGCGGCCAACGGCGTGCCGCTACGCATGGCACTACTGCATTCGATTCTTGCGTAAGCCCTTGTTCTATCGAACACCAACCAAAGCACCTTGAAAATCAAATTGATCGATAGTCTCACCAGTCTCCAAATCGACGATAAGCACATCTGTTGTTTCTTGCAATGGTTCAGTCAATATGTCAATTTCCAACGCAGAGACAACAGCTACGTTCTCCAACGCAGTGTGCCAGCCAACTCCATGTTTTTTTGACCATTTAATCGAGCTTGTTTCAGTATCTATAGCTTCGATCGAATTACCTTTTCTATAGAGCATCGTTTCTCCATTTGGAGAAAAAGAAACCCCACTAATCTGACCTTCGATAATCACACGATTTGTTTCATCTGAAACTGAAACTGAGGAATCTGTTTCTTGCTTGACCGTAAAAGATTTATTGCCATATTCTGCCACACCATTATCGGTCGAAATAGTATCTGGTATGTCAAGGACAGCTGATTCGCCTGTTGCGCAATTAGTTTCTATTGGCGCAGCTGGCAGAACCGAAACTTCGTCTAATTTTTCCGGATTTACATCTATCTCTGGGGCTTGTTCTACTGTCACCATAAGAACATCATCACTGCTATCAATGCTACTGATAGTGAACGTTTTTTCTGAAAGTTCACAAACAGGGTTGCCCTCAAAGTCGAGAAGAAGATTATTCGCAGCATCAAACAGGTAGTCTTCTTGAAGAGAAACTGCGCGGCTCTCGATAACCGACGACGTTCCTTCAAAGTTTAGAGTCGTACGATTATCAGATCTTACAAGAACTATTTCGCTTTGCGCCGCGTCTTGTATTCTTTCAGCAGCAGCGACAGCATCAACCTGTTCACCCGTTTCTGCCTCCACCGTTACTGTACGACTGCACCCGATCCCAAGAACTAAAAACCCGCTAATTACTATACTTTTACTGAATCCCGCCATAGTATATTCTCTCTTCTCAAACTTCAAGGATACACCGCTCCAAGAAAGAAACAGGTCAGTTGTGCCCACACCTATTCACTCTTAGTGATTATGGGGTTAGATTCTGCAAAATTGTTGTGTACGTGCTTTCAGTAGTTACAGCCGCCCAAAATGTTGTGCTAGATGGCTGAACTACCCACAAGGCGAAAGCTAGGAAGTAGGCAACGAACGTGCCGGCCAAGTTTTTGCGGTCGCCTAACGTAATAGCCGTGCCGAATGATCTTTTGAAACGAGTACCAAGCAAGTTGACACTATATATCTCGTCAAGCACAAGGTGGGTAAAGAAACCAAGCGACATAAACGAAGCATAAAACCAGCTCATCAGAGGCGTGGCATCAAAGCCATAGGTTGCAAGCGCACCAGTTGCCAGCCCAGCGATGGCCGTCGCAGGAAGCGAATGGATAAGACCTCGATGCACAGTGAACCGATC
The DNA here is from genome assembly GCA_020629155.1 of Acidimicrobiales bacterium. GTDB lineage: Bacteria > Actinomycetota > Acidimicrobiia > Acidimicrobiales > SZUA-35 > JAHDDW01. The sequence continues at coordinate 466,149 of JAHDDW010000001.1, forward strand.
GAGCATCTCGAAAGACACTTGCGCCAAGGTATAGCTACCGACGCCTATGAGCGCAAGCTCAAGCATCGATAACGAATCAGCAAACGCAAGCACAACGAGCAGTGTTGCTACTATCGCAGATAAACGTCTGGCTATCTGCACAGGAACAGACGACCCTAAATCAAGATCGGGCAACAAACCGCCAACCACTCCGACAGCGAAATAGCCTGCTGCTTCTTCGACCTGAGCTACATCTGAGGCCCTCAACGCAACTGCACCAACTCCAGCGACGAACGCTCCCCCAATGAAATGGGTTTTGAAATCTGCCATACCTACAGATCTTACACGCCATATTTAGCGTGTTTGCTCACACAACCCAACAAGGCGCACTATTGTTATCTAGCTCTTAGCCGTTTCAGAAGAGAACATAGAGCGTAAACGCTCTGAACTAGTTCTTTGAGAGCAAGCTGACCATACACTAGAAACAGATGAAGATATTTCTGGTTGAACCGTTTCTGGGCGGTTCACACAAATCGTGGGCGCAAGGGTACGCCGACCACAGCCATCACGATGTGCATATCATCGGCCATAGCGACTCGTCTTGGCGTTGGCGAATGCGAGGGTCCGCCGTCACGTTAGCGCAGCAGGCTACTGAACTGGCTACTGCTGTTGGCCTGCCTGACGTTATCGTTGCTAGCGACTTTTTAAACCTTGCTGAGTTCAAAGGTTTCGCAGATCAAGCGTTGAGTCATCCTCGATATCTGCTTTATATGCATGAGAATCAACTGTGTTATCCGCTTTCTTCGACGATGAAACGAACTGATGAATTTGCATACATCAACTGGAAATCGATGTGTCTCGCAGATCAGATATATTTCAACTCTCGCTATCACAAAGAGTCACTTTTGGAAGAGCTGCAACGTTTCTTGCAGAAACCACCAGACCATCGCCATACTGGCTTACTCGACGAAGTGCGCAGCAAAACTCAGGTACTACCTGTCGGTGTTGAGCTAACCAACTTTGCGCAGTGCGAGCCTCGACCCGATCAGTCAAAGGCAGCGCCAACAATTGTTTGGAACCAGCGGTGGGAGTATGACAAAAACCCTGACTATGTTTTTGCGACACTAGCCAGACTCGCAGAAGAACGCGTCCCATTTTCACTTATCCTTCTCGGCGAAGACCCCCGAGAGCAAGCAGATAAGATGCTAACGAAACACCATGTTTTGCAAAATCGTATTGTTCATGCGGGTTATGCCAATGCTTCGCATTATCGCCAGCTGCTTAGACAGAGCGATATTGTTGTCAGCGCCCCTCGGCATGAATACTTTGGCATTTCAGTTGTTGAAGCTATCGCAGCTGGTGCTCTGCCTGTTCTGCCCAATGGTCTTAGCTATCCAGAAATTGTCGATGAGTCTTATCACGAGTGGGTGCTTTACACTCCAGGACAGCTATATGAAAAGCTGGTGCAGGTGCTTACAAACTTTGAGGGCTATAAGCAGCAAACGCAAGACCTCGCCGATTCAATGCAACAGTTCAACTGGGACGCTGTAGCTCCACGCTATGACAAAGCCTTCACAGCAATCGTCTAGTGATTCTCGCCTCAAAACCGTGAACATAGTAAGATATATGACTCTGTTAACGTTTTTTTCTTTAAAAACGTTAACAGAGTCGATATAATCGCGTCATTCACGTTTTCATTAAGCGGGAAGGTCCCCAGCCTTCCGCCAAAATGAACGCTGGATGATTGGTCTCCCTATCGACTAGGTAAGCTAGCGTTTATGCTAACTTGCCTTGCAAAACGCTGTCGCCGCTGTGCTGTGGGTTGCCATCTTTAGGCTCAAGCGAAATATCTACTATGTTAAACACTTCTGTGTCTACGTTGCTTGGCACCGCAAAACTATCTTGGCCTGCGACCACGCCTAACGATTCAAGATCTACAAGTTCACCTGCGTCATCTAGCTGCAACAGCCAGAGCTCATATTCAAAACCTTCAGGCGCTTCAAGACCCACCGTTTCAAGCTTTAGCTGATCAGAACGCAACTGCGCAGCCCCTTCACCAGAATAGCCTTCGAGCGCTAAAAGTTCGGTCTCTAATGCTGGGTTTTGCTTACTAAACCAGAAGACACCACCGATAACAAGCACAACACTGGCGGCGGCTGCCATCCACATGCGTGCATCACCGAAACGAGACTTTTTAGCACTGGCTATAGCCGTTACGTTCGACGGAGAATCAGCATTTGTTTGCGCCGCTGAGTCGCTAAAACAATCGGTGATTTCATAGTCTTGCTCGCTAACAGACCCGGCAGCAGCACCTGTAGCCACCGAACGGAGCTGCAGATTGTGACCGTTAACAGTCTCAGTGACGCTTTCGCTATGGATCTGCGATTGGATTGAATCCCAAATACTCGCTGGCGGTTTTTGCGGCACTACATCGCTAGGAGCAGACCGCAAGATTTTTGTCACGTCATCAAAGGCTCTATATTCTTCATCAAATAACTGGTTCACGACTGCCTCCTAACTCTCTTTGTAGAACTTCTAACCCTCGTCGCATGTGGCTTTTCACTGTACCTATCGGCATTGTTAGCTTCAAAGCAATCTCGCTGTGACTCAAACCACCTTTAAACCCCAACTCGACTACTTCGCGTTTCGGTCCCGACAACTCCAGAAGCGCCTGATCGACAACTATTGAATCTACTACTGTCTCGACCTCAGCGGTTTCATCGGTTGCAAAATCATTTATCGGCTCCGAGAAATCAGTAGAATATGCTTCACCTTTACCTTTTTTACGGAGAAGGTCTATCGCCCGAAATCTTGTTATGCCGCACAACCATGCACGCAACGAACCTTTCTCAGGATTATATTTTTCACGACTTTTCCAAGCGCTCAAAAACACATTCTGCAAAAGGTCTTCGGCATCTGGACCGACGAGGCGCCTACTCAACCCCATTAACAACGGGGAGTACTCTTCGTAGACCTCTTTCAAGACGGCCTCATCGCCTAGAATAAATTTTTCTTCGCGAGTTTTGACCACAGACAAAGTATATACATCGCTTTCCGCCAAAGGAAATTCTGGCAACCCCTTTTTATTAGCGACTAGCTTACTAGACGCATGCAACAAATCACGAGGCTGTGCTTTGACTTTAACGCAGTGGCTAGGGAAACTAGGATCACGTAAACCTTCTTGTAGAGCGGAGCTCAACTTATCGCCTTCGCATACGCAACGACATTATCTTCATAGCTACGAACTGACGGGTTGAAATCGCCGCCGCAAGTAATTAGAACAAGCTGCTCTTCACCGCTACGCCTAAAAATATCGTCGAATGGCAGCTGCGTTTTGTTATATTGCTGACGCTCAGTAATCTCATATTGTTTAACTGACCCATCTTCTAGTTCGACTGATACAACAGATCCAACATTGACTGTATCAAGGTAACGAAACACACCGTCCACGCCACTTTCAGCAATGTGCGCGGCAAGCACCGTTGACCCAGCATCGCCTGGAGCTGAACCGAACGAATACCAACCAACAGAAAGTGCATCAGGCACTTCCATATCGCCATTTGCTTCGATTCCAACAGGGATAACAGGTGCTTGATTAATTGAAAGCGAACCAATTGTTAAACTTTTTGGATTTGCTGCGTTTTGTGTTGCACCTTGATAGATCGCTGACTCTAACTTTTGTGGTTTAGCGTTAGCAGGCGGCACAACGGAAGCTTGATTAGGTGTTGCAGTTAAACTCGCCGTTTCTGACGATGGCGTTGCATCGCTAGAAACAATTTCAGCCGTGCTTCTTGTTTCTTGGGCGCTGTCATCGCTAGCCTCATCTGGGAGAGAACTACCAGCTTGTGATGACGCAGATGGCATAACCGCTTCGGACGAAGAAACTGTTGTGGAACCACCGCATCCAACAAGAAACAGAACAACCGAGCTGAGAACTACTACACCTAATCTAGACATCTACGACTCTCTTACTTCTTAGCTGACGCGAAACGAACAGCAGGAACTGCTAGCAATGCGACAAAAGCAGCCGCGCCAGCAAGAGTCAACATAGTGTTGCTAGAGTTTGCTACTGGGCTTGTTCCTGTATGGACAGCCTTAGGTGTAGAGTGCAGACCTTTAACTGTTTCTGTTAGAACAGTTAGAGAATCAGCTTCTAGAGAACCAACAGCATAAACAACAAGCGACTCGCCTTCTTTCACGTCAAGGTCAGCCGGCCCGATAACAACAGGCGTATCTGCACCTGTAGGCACAACTTCAGCAGAAACAACGCCAGCGGCTAGGTCGGCAGAAGCAGAATCACCATTTGCTACTTTTTCAAACGCTACAGCGCCGTTTGCTTTCACATCGACTAAAGGAGCAGCTGCTGCGTGACGTACGGTTAGTCGCCCTTCGCCAGCTTTGATTTTTGACGTGTCGTTTTCAAATACTGCCAATGCTGGTGTGCCTTCAGCATCTAAGTGAGCAACGATTGTGAAATTTCCTTTTGCAGGAAGTGCCGTGTCGCCAGCGTCGATTGCAACAGTGTCAGTGCCAGCAGCTTTTACTTGAAGATCTTCAAGCGTCGCACCAGCAAATGATGAAAGATCGAACGTGTCACCGAATTTGAAATCTTCGAGAACAGCTTCGCCACCCGCGAAGACATCAACGTCGGTTTCAGGGATTCCGTGAATGAGATGAATTCTCGCGCTATCTGTTGTGTCTTCAGTGGCAAACGCCGCTGAAGGAACAAGTAGTGCTGCTAGACATGCCGCCAGCGCAACTACAATCGCTTTTATTTTCATTGCTATTCTCCTCGTTAAGTAAACTCCGCCAGAAATGACTAGAGATTTGATTTGTAGTAGGTACTACGTTGCACAAGGAGAATCAGATGCAAGCTTTTAATAAATCTTGGAAACGTCTTTCAGCTTAAGATAAGTAAATTTGTACGCAGCATCGTTGAAATACCGTTTCACTAAGCAGCTAGGTAAAGACGCAAGCTGGATATACAACACCAGTTTTTCAAATAGTTTTGGACAAGTTCCTAAGCTTAGTTAACGCTAGCTCTCATGCATTATCTCTATAACACAAGGATCTAAGCACGAGCGCATGAAAGCGTTCATTTGACTTTGGTCGCCAGATTCATAGAAGGCAAGCATAAACGTATTGAATTCAAGCTGTCGTTTCGCTGGCACATTTATAACTGGGAAACCATTTTGAAGCAAGTGACCGTTCATCATGAAACGCCCCATCCACTTGTTCACATCGAAGAAAAACTGATTTCTAGCCGTTTGCAGAAAGATAGCAATCGCTTGATCGTATATATCATCATGCGTTTGCACAGCTTCAATCATCTCTTCGAAAAGCGCATCAAGGTTTTTAGCGTGCGGAGGACGATAGTTTGTTCCTGAAATCACGACACCGCTTGTCCTGAAACTGCCCCACTCTAGTGCTTCTTCTTTTGCTGCAACTGCGTGAAGAGAACATACGTAACCTTTAGAGAGATTGAACTTTTTATGCTTTACATCTCCGAAAAGCTTCTCCCACGCACGCCCCTGATTAAGGGTGATGTTCTGATCAGAAAGTTTGTGACCACCAACAGTTATTCCTTCTAAGAGTGTCTGGACTTCTGGCAACGTGATAGCGATGCCTTCAAGGTTCACAGCATCGCAAACAAGCTCACTTAACTGGTTTTTAGCCAGCATTATCGCTACTCCATGATTAGCGCTCATCTTCCATGTTGTGTCTTCCATTGCTATGACCTTAGCGGACAACCCTCAAGTCTAAACACCCTCTGCATTCCGATCGCAACAAATTTTTATTTGCCATAATGGAAAATAAACAATATAATTTCCATTATGGCAAATAAAAATGAGCTTAAACGCACGTTAGATCTTTTACAAAAGTCGGAAAGAGCAGCAGAGCTTCACCCCTTCCTACACCCTGGACCCTTATGGCATGAAATCGCCACTGGTTGTGGGACAGCATTATTGATTGTCGGATACGACACATCATTTCCCATCCGCATGATCGGACTACTTATGCTGTTTACGCCTACACTCCACAGCAGAAGAGCAAAGAACATCAAAATAAAATTTCCTCCAAAACTAAACAAAACCCGACTGTTACTTTTTCTAGGACTGGCATTATTTGGCTTTACCGTTTCAATTTCCTGGGCAATACTTTGAAACTCCACACGACCTGCAAATACGTTCCTATGGACTTTGGCAGGCTGTGTATATCTTTCTGCCTGTTTTCTTGCGATGCGACAATTGCTTAGAATGATCGCAAAACGTTTAGGAATAAAGCGATGAGCCTAGATGAGCTTGACACTGTACTCTCACCGACTAAACGCTTAGCGGCGCTAGGAATAGTTAACGCCACCGAAGAAGTTACATTTAGTTTTATCAAAAACCAGCTGAAGTTAACAGATTCCGACCTCTCCAAACAAATGAAAGCGTTGCTTGATGCGAACTATGTCACAACCAAAAGAACAGGCAAAGGCAAAACCAGAAAGTCCTGGTTTAAGGTAACAATCAAAGGCAAAATAGCCCTACGCTCTCACGTACGCACTTTAAACGAACTTGCGAAACTGGAGACATCATAAAAACATAGCGCTTTCTTACCTGCATTGAAAGATTCCTCGACTTTTTATGTTGTGACTACACGCACTTTCGGGCATGATTGGCAGCTGTAAACAAAAGAGCTTCTAACTGGCTTTTCGCTTCGCAATAGTTCCTGTGACTACGCTGACGAGATGCAGTGATGAGCTCGCCCTTTAAGGAGTCCTATGTCACAGTTACCAGCGGTTGATGGTTCAAGCCCTCGCCAAACAACGTTTGATGCACCATTTGAAATGGCGATCGACCCAAGCAAAACATACGAAGCCGAAATGGTCACCAACCACGGCCCAATCAAAATATTTCTAAACGCTTCGACAGCGCCACAAACAGTGAACAACTTTGTTTGTCTCGCACGCTATCACTTCTATGACGGGTTAACGTTCCACCGTATTATCCAAGGCTTTGTTATCCAAGGTGGCTGCCCTGAAGGATCTGGCCGAGGTGGCCCTGGCTATCGTTTCGCTGACGAGCTCCCAAAACCTGGAACCTATGAACTTGGTTCACTTGTTATGGCTAACGCAGGCCCAGATACAAACGGCAGCCAATTCTTTGTAGTAAGTGGCCCAAATGGTGTTTCTCTGCCGCCACAATATGCCTTGTTCGGCAAAGTTGTTGCAGGCATGGAAGTGGTCGACAAAATCGAAAAAGTACAGACAGGCCCAGGCGATAAGCCAGTCGAAGATGTCATTATCGAATCAGTAACGATCACAGAAAGCTAACCAACTACGCCATGCCGATGCCAGATCTACAACTAACTTGTGTTGACTGCGGGGGTACCTGCTACCCCCTCGGCTGGTTCCCCGAAGACGGCGAGCTCGATAACGGCACGGTTCTGCCATATCGTTGCAAAGACTGTTTGGATCGTTGGGATGTCGTCATCGGCACTGAAGAACCAGAACCACGCTAAGCTCAACGAAACTACTTCCCTACTGAACGACCTGTCCTGTCGGCTCGAAAACGACTCCAGCATCTACCATAGTCAAAACAAGGTTACAAAGGTTTTTCACGTCATCGACACCTCTGTGATGATGACCGACATGGTCAATTCCGTAATGCGCCAGCATATGTAACATACCTTTCGACTTTACACCTGTAGCTTCTCTGAATACTTTCTTTATGTTGCACCACCTTTTGAAATACTCTGGCGTTGCAAGCATGCCGCCGCTTGCATGCACTTGCTTTGGCCACATTGTTTTAAGATCCCAATCGCCACAAGTGGCGACCAGCATATTCTTTGCGTTAACCCCGTGATTCCGCAACCAAGCGTCTAGTTTTACTGAAACAATATCTATCGTTTCAGCCTCATCAATCTGGGCCTGCGTGATGCTGGTAAGTTTTGTACAAAAAGGTGTTAACACAGGCTGCTTTACTGGCTGAACAAACGAGTTAAAGCTAGCGACAACAGCACGATCTTCGAGCGACACCAGAGCCAAAGGGATCTCGATTATTTCTAGCTGATTAAAGTTGAACGAAGTGTTTTTATTTGCACGATCATCACAGGTTGCTTCGAAATCAAGAACTGCTATATATTTCACGACTTTGTCCGTTCTTCTAAGGAATGCTGCATTCTACATCTGCACAACGTTTCCGCTGCACTCAGCGCAGCAACACTCCACATTTTACACATACTCGCTCAGATCAACAGACAAAGACAATACTGCTAGAGTGAACACTATGAGTGACGCAACCGAAAAAGCAAAAAAAGATTTAGACAAGGCATACGAAAAAGTTCGCAATGATTTAGGACACGTTTTTGTCGCCATAGAAGACGTTCGCAACGCCGAAGCTGAAGACGACCTCTATGGCTATCTAGAAAAACTTGAAGACGCCGTCAAAGATGCGCGCACAGGCGGACTCATCGGCTCAGGAGCCAAGAAGCATCGCAAGGCCCGCGAGAAATGGTTAGCGACGCTCCCTCAACCAAATCCAGAGTAATAACGCTGGAGGCCTAGACCGCTATGCTCATTCTTTTTATGACTTTTTGATAGTTGGTTTCAAGGGAAGTCGAGTCGTCATTCCCACGAAAGTGGGAATCTCTGCTAGACAAGGTCCCTGATTTCTCGGGGATGACCATCCCGAAATCAAGAGAGAACAAAAACGATAGCGCTACTTGCGTGCAAAATAATTTAAAATCGACATACCTTGGAATCAACCATCTAGCTAACGATTTGACCTGACCATAGCCGTTCGCAGAACTGCTTCCAATGAAAACTCTCTATCCCGTCATGCACTCGCGGCGCCTGATCAACGCTAGTGACTAGTATGCTACGGCGAACCGACTGCTCAGCTGCTAACGCTTTAAGCCCTTTCAGCCAATCGCCTCGAAAACGTTTACCAGATTTACATTCAATGGCTACTTGCATGTCTCCAATAACAATATCTACCTCAGCACCTGCCTGAGTGCGCCAGAAACGCACTTGATAGTCAAGATTATTGTAATGAAGGTAGCTCTGCACTTCCCCGAGAATGAAATGTTCAAAAGCTATTCCATACTGCTCATTTCCAGGAATAACTTGCGTGTTCTCCGGATTAAGATAGTTTGCTACACCGACATCAAATAAATAGTATTTAGAGGTTTTCGTCAGCGTCCGTTTATTTTTTTTACGCCATGGGTCGAGCCGAAAACCAAGAAGCGTGTCGTCAAGAATTTCAAAATAACTCCGTACAGAACTACTACTCACACCGCAGTCACGAGCAATATTTGCATAGTTTATGAGTTCGCCATGCGAGTATCCTAACGCTTCCAGAAATCTTGAAAAAGCTGGTACGTTTCTTGTTGCCGTTTCGTTGATAATTTCTTCACGAAGGTAGTTGCCGACATATGATCGCAACAACGTTGCTGGGTTCTCTTGCAAATAATGAGCAGGCAACAAGCCGAAGTTGAGAGCTCTGGCAAGATCAAAATCTGGCAGCTCATGTGTCGTTAGAGGATACATATGATAACTGACCGCACGACCGCCTAAAAGGTTTTTGGCTTCCTTTTTAAGTTTTCTTGCGCTAGAACCACAAAGAATATACGACTTGTCAGTGTTCTCAAGCAGCCAGTGCACCTCGTCAATGAGAGCTGGGACCTTTTGAATTTCGTCAACAATCACTATTTTTTTATCACTCGCAAGAACTTCTTCCCGCAATGTGTGTGGCTGCAAAAGAAACTGCGTTTCGTGTTCAGACTTGAGCAAATCAAAGTAAAGCGAATCAGGGTATGTAACACGAAGATACGTTGATTTACCTGTTTGGCGGGCACCCCACAGAAAAACGGCAGAAGAGCCCGTTAAAGGGTTAGGGAAAATGTGATATCTAAATAACGCTCATAAGGCAAAATTCGTTGAGACATCCGACGAATTTACTCGAAAATCGTCGACTATGTCAACGAATTTTGTTTCAAGTCACTTTAAGCTCCGCAAATTAGTGAGAATATATGCAGAATTTATTACCTTGGGGGTCGGCGACAACGAAATTAATCGCATGTTTTTCAATAAGATTGCCGCCCAACGATTCAATCTGCTCAAGAGCCATGTCCTTATCAGACACTTCGACATCAAAGTGCAACGCATCGGAAGAGACTTCCGAATCTGAAACGATTTGAAAGCCAAGGCGGACACAAGAAGTACCTGACTCAAGCCAAACAAACGAATCAGATTCTTGCGCAATAGCTACGCCTAGGAAACTTGACCAGAAGTTGACAAGCTTTTTAGAAGCATCGGTGTTGAATATAATCGAACGAATTTGCGCGTTAAGCACAGCAAACTCAGCTTGGAAGATCGCCTGCTTTGGCAATGACATGATCAAACAGACCGTATTCTTGCGCTTCTTTTGCTGTGAACCAACGATCGCGGTCAGAGTCAGCAATGATGCGTTCAACATCTTGACCTGAGTGCTCTGCAATCAGCTCGGCCATTTCACGCTTAATGCGAATAAGGTTTTCTGCTTGAATAGCAATATCAGAAGCTTGGCCTTGCACACCAGCGCTTGGCTGATGCATCAAGATACGCGCGTGCGGCAAAGCATAACGTTTGCCAGCAGCGCCAGCAGTCAACAAGAACTGCCCCATCGAAGCACCAAGCCCTAGACATACAGTAGCGACCTGAGGCTTCACGAACTGCATCGTGTCATAAATAGCCATACCTGCGGTGACCGAACCACCAGGCGAGTTGATATAAAGCCATATGTCTTTCTCTTGGTCTTGACCAGCGAGATAGAGCATCTGGGCTGCTATCGAGTTAGCAATACCGTCATCGACTTGTTGACCCAAAAAAATAATTCGTTCTTTAAGAAGCTGCTGATAAATGTCAAACCCTGGACCAGAGCTAGAAGTTTCTGCTGTTGCAATTGAGGCGGTTGTCATAAATGATAGGTTATCGTCTTCTTTTACGCTATGGTGTTATCCGTACTGCTTTTATTTATGATTTTGCGGACGTGGCGGAATTGGCAGACGCGCTAGGTTTAGGTCCTAGTACTCGCAAGAGTGTGAGGGTTCAAGTCCCTCCGTCCGTACCGAGAGGAACGTACACAAATCCTTTCCAAAACTATTCTTTGGGCCAGGGTTTGTGTACGTTCACTTCCACAGAGTAAGTTCTTGGTTTAATATCATGATTTTATTATTACTTCCAATTCTTCTTGTCAGCTGCTTATTTCTGGCAGCTTCGGGCAACCGTTTAGGTCGTCTTGTTTTTCCTTTAGCAGCAGCACCGCTGGTAGTAACATTTATTTGGGGTTGTTCACAACTTGTGTCAACTGCACCCTCAGCAGAGGAACGCCTTGTTTGGGTCAGTGGCCTTTCTCTTAACTTCATCTTTCAGCTCAGTTCACTTGCATCGTTGATGACAGTTCTTGTCTCAGGCATCGGCATTTGTGTATTTATGTATTCATTTGGATACTTCAGTGATGACTCGCAAGGATTGAATACATTTTCTGCAACCCTACTTCTTTTTAGCACGGCGATGCTCGGATTGGTCTGGGCCGATTCAGTTTGGACGCTTTTTATATTTTGGGAACTGACATCAATCACATCTTTTTTGCTTGTAGGCCATAAAAACACCTATAAAGAAGCACGTTTGTCTGCCAGAAGAGCCTTGCTGATTACTGCCGCTGGCGGGCTATGTCTATTGGCTGGCTTATTGCTAATTGCCGACAGCGCAGGCACTACCCGATTAAGCGAAATGGGAACAGCAGAGTTCTCTAGCACAGCAGCAGTGTTGATTATGATTGCTGCAGCTACCAAATCGGCACAGTTTCCATTTCACATTTGGTTGCCTGGAGCGATGGCAGCACCAACACCTGTCAGTGCATATTTGCATTCGGCGACCATGGTTAAAGCGGGAGTTGTTTTAGCAGCGTTGTTCTCTCCAACGTTTGCTGAAACAGGGACGTGGAAAACTGTTGGTCTCTTTTTCGGTATTGCGTCGATGCTATGGGGAGGTATCGGAGCTCTACGACAATTTGATGCCAAACTTATCTTGGCATGGGGCACTGTTTCGCAGCTAGGACTGCTTTTCACCTTACTATCGTTGGGTTCTGCAAAAGCAACGTTTGCGGCGATAGCCATTCTTGCTGCGCATGCCGTTTTTAAAGCTGCGCTCTTTATGGTCGTCGGTGAGATAGACGTGCGAACGGGCACTCGCGACATTCGCAAGCTTGCAGGCTTGGCGAGTTCGATGCCAATAACCTTTGGCGTTGCAGCAGTTTCGGCTGCTTCGATGGCTGGGGTGCCGCCGCTGTTAGGCTTCGCCGCGAAGGAAGCTGCGATTGAAGCTGTGCTCAAGCTGTCTGGCACGCAGGACCTGATAGCTGGTGGCTCAATAGTGGTTGGTTCGGTGATAACAGTCGCGTATACGACTCGATTTATGCTCGGTGTTTTTTCTACCCCATCGCAAGAAGCTGCGAGCGATGCGACACCAGTTGCTCCTCAATCAGTTGGAATGAGTGTTTCTTCCAGCCTGCTAGGGGCGTGCAGCGTTATAGGTTTTTTGATATTGCCGAAGGTTTCGACATGGGTGAAATCTGCTGCAATGCAACTCAATCCAGAAGCTGAAATATACAAGCTGTATAGATGGCCTGGTTTAACAACAGCGTTTTTAGTGTCCGCTGCGATAGTGGCTAGCGGCCTAGTTCTTGGATGGTTCGCTGAGAAGAAAATTGTGGCCGAAGCAAAACCTGCAGGTGCACGTTTTGCAGATTTGTCAGTCTCAACAATTTTGAGAACAGCGCAAGTTATAACTGGAAAGATGCAACACGGCTCTTTGCCTTTCTACATTGCAACCATGGCGATAACTGCAAGCGTCGCAACGATGCCTTTTTTGTTTGCATTGGATGTTGAACCGATTTATTGGTCTGATAGTTGGGCGCAAACAACGCTAGCAATCTTGGCAATTATCTCAAGTTTGACTGTAGCAGCGGTCAGAACACGGTTAAGTGCAGCAATCGCTTTAGGATTTGTTGGGTTAAGCATTACTGGTCTTTTTGTAGCTCACGGTGCTCCCGATTTAGCGTTAACGCAGCTATTGGTTGAAACAGTTATTGTCGTCGGGTTTGTTGTCGGTTTAGGAAAGCTCGCACACGGGTTTCCGCAAGTCGGTGTCATCTGGAGAGGAGTCCGCTTCTTAGTTTCAGCGCTTATTGGGTTTGCTGTGACGGCCGCGTTAGTAGCCTCTGCGTCAGCTCCAACGGGTGAGCCTCCGCTAGAAGCGATAGCAGAAAAGTCACAAACAGTCGGTGGAGGAAACAATATTGTTAATGTGATTCTTACTGATATGCGAGCACTTGACACGCTCGGTGAAATTACCGTGCTTGTTGTGGTTGCAATTGGCATCTTGGCTTTAGCGAAACCTAGGCTGCCTTCAATAGAGCGGGAAGATGCTGCTAAGGAGAATGTCATATGATTACGAGCGATTCACCGATATTGCGGACCAGCGTCAATGTCATTAGCCCGCTGGCTTTACTGGTAGCCACGTATTTGTTTTTCGCTGGCCATAACAAACCTGGCGGTGGTTTCGCTGCTGGTCTAGTCATAGGCGCTGTTGTTATCTTACGCACAATAACAGGGCTGCAACGCGATATACAAGCCGCGAGAATACTATCGATAGGGACAGTTATTGCTGCCGGGGTTGCTGTTGCCCCGATTTTCTTTGGCGAAACAATGCTAGATCAAGCGGTATGGCAAGTCACAGCGCCTGTCCTTGGCAAAATAAAATTGGGTTCTGCTCTTGTTTTTGATCTTGGCGTCACGCTCGTGGTTGTCGGTATGTTAACAGCAGCCATTGAAGGTTTGGGCGGAACGCACTATCCAGTTGAGGAGGAATTTTGAGCTTCGTTCTGGTTCTAACCACCGCATCATTAACATCGGTTGGCATATATTTGATCACCTCACGGTCTCTTAGCCGAATTATTCTTGGGTTCTCTCTCCTTAGTCACGCAGTTGTAATCGGACTTTTAGCTGCCGCAGGGCCAGCTGGCCAGGCTCCGCTCGCAGATGAAACTTCCGCTGCATCTTCGGCGAATCCTTTACCGCAAGCGTTGTCTTTGACAGCAATTGTTATTTCGTTTGGTCTAACTCTCTTTCTTTTAGCGCTCGCCCGCCGTCAGCAAGCAGTTACTGGCGATGATCTGGTCGAAGACGATCTAGAAGATAGACGGATACGTCAGAGCAGTTCTGACTATAGAAGCGAGCATCCATGAGTGAATTACTGGGGATTTTAATTCTAGGACCATTCGTGTCGGCAGCGTTAGCCTTGGGCTTGCGCCGCTATAGCATTATGCGTGATGCACTTACCGTCTCTTCTCTTCTCGTAGTAACTGTGAGTTCAGCATTTCTTTTCTATTTCGTGAACAGAGATGGCACCTACGTCGTAACTATAGGCGACTGGCACCCAGAGCTAGGTATTGTTTTAGTGGCTGATTTGTTTGCAGCTATGATTCTTTTTATTGCGCTGGCCACAATTCTTATCGTCGAGCTATATTCGCTCTTCCAGCGGGCTTCAGTCTGGGGAGCTAACCCTTTTCTTGTCGGTCCAGTGCTTTTAGTGCTTACAGCGGGGGTAACATTAGCGATCCTTACAGGTGATTTATTCACCCTATTCGTCTCCTTCGAGCTTATTTTAGTGTCAAGCTATGTTTTGTTGACGCATCAAGGCCGCCCGCCGCAGATCCGTTCAGGTATGACCTACGTCGTAATGAATTTGTTCGCTTCAACACTGTTTTTACTAGGTTTAGCTTTTGTGTATGCAGCAACAGGCACAATGAACATGGCTTTACTTGCTGAAAGAATTCCAGAACTTCAAGATGAAGTTGCATGGGGTATAGGTTTATGGTTCCTAGTTGTTTTCGGAACAAAAGCAGCTATTTTTCCGCTGTTTTCTTGGCTTCCTGATAGCTATCCGACGGCTCCAACGACAATTACTGCTGTTTTTGCTGGTTTGCTCACCAAAATCGGGGTCTATTGTATTATCCGATTCCACACGATTACTGAGATGAACGACCTTGGCCCGATTATTTTAGTTGCAGCAGGTTTGACAATGATGCTTGGAGTAGTTGGAGCTCTTGCTCAAAATGATGTTAAACGTATTTTGTCTTTTCATATAATCAGCCAGATTGGGTATATGTTGATGGGGCTTGGACTTTTCTCGGTCGCTGGAGTTGCTGGGGCAATACTATTCTTATTTCACCATATGCCGACAAAAACGGTGCTGTTCCTTGTCGGCGGTTTGATTGAATCTAGTTCAGGCACATCGTCACTTGATCGCATAAGCGGTTTGGCCTCACGTCGCCCAGTTATCGCCGCTCTTTTTGCTGTGCCAGCGCTGAGCTTGGCTGGTCTGCCACCGTTTTCTGGTTTTGTAGCTAAGCTGTCTCTCGTCGATGCTGGCATTCAATCGGTTTCGGTCCCCATCGTTGTTGTCGCGCTTTTCGTTAGCATTCTGACATTGCTGTCAATGGCTAAAATTTGGTTGGAAGTTTTCTGGGGTGACCGCAAGGATATTGGTGAGCCCTATAAACAAACAAGCGATCTGATTGGTTGGCGCTATAAAGCAATGGTTTTGACAACAGGTGTTGCTGTTGCTGGGACGCTAGTTATAGCTGCTTCAGCTGGCTCTCTCTGGGAAATGAGTGTGAGGTCAGCTTCTGAGCTTATGAATTCTAGCTATTCAAGTCAGGTTCTAAAATGATGGTACTTTTCTACGCCGCGATAAAAATAGTTGTTTTAGTGGCAGCGTGGTGTGCGTTATGGGGTGACGTCTCGTTTGCCAATGTCATATCTGGGTTTCTCGTTGCAGCGGCGGCCAGTTTCAGCGGCAACAAACTACTAGGCAGGTCGGGCATACACGTAGGAGCAGTACTACGATTTGCTCGTTTAGTTTTTATCGACCTTGTTCTGTCCACTATCGGTGTTGCTTGGACTATTTTGCAGGGAACCAAAGATCGCGATGAGGCAATAATTGCGGTGAAGGTACCAGATGAAGCCAAAACGCATTTTTTCCTCTTAGTTACAGCAGTCACAGTGACCCCTGGAACAGCAGTTGTCGATATCGATTCAACGAATGCAACGTTGTATCTCCACCTTCTTGACAAAGATAAAAGACAGTTAGTTAAAAATCATGTAGACACGCTTTCGCACATTGCTTGTAAGGCATTTCCCTCACCTCAAAAGACATCTAAAGGAGTAGCGATATGATTACTATTTTTGCCCTCGGTGCTCTAACATTTACTGCAAGTTGTTGCGGCTATCGCATTTGGAAGGGACCTACCTTATCTGACAGGGTCGCTGCATTAGATGTTGCTCTGATCTCGTTGATGTCAGCTATAGCAATTTATGCTGGTGAAACTGGTGAAACAACCTATTTAAACCTGCTTGTCGTGTTAGCTGTCGTTGGTTTCACCGCGACAGTAGCAGCCACTCGTTATATAGATACGAAGGATGGCGCAAAATGACCCTAGTAGAGAATGCGCTTATTATTACCGGAAGTCTTCTCTCTATTTTGGCTGGCTTGGGTCTGCTTCGGTTCAACACAACATTCGCTCGCTTCCATGCTGCGGGAAAGGCCAGCCCAGTAGCTTTTTTACTTATAGCGTTGGCGGTGTCACTGCAAACTGGAATCAAGGGCTCGGCGCTGCTGCTCGTAGCAGCGATTTCGCTAATTATTACGTTACCTGTCGGAATCCATTTGTTATTTCGAGTAGCGCACGCCTCGCGCGGCGATGGCTACCTTTCTGTTGACGAGTTACATGATTCCAAGAAAGACCCCGACGAAAATGACCGAGATAAAAAGAATAGTGAGAACTAATGAGTAAAATTCTAGTTGCTGGAGCTACAGGCTATATCGGCGGGCGATTAGTTCCGCATTTGCT
This sequence comes from Acidimicrobiales bacterium, assembly GCA_020629155.1. GTDB lineage: Bacteria > Actinomycetota > Acidimicrobiia > Acidimicrobiales > SZUA-35 > JAHDDW01. The sequence goes on from JAHDDW010000001.1 coordinate 483,068, forward strand.
TGACGCAGGTGAAACTGTCGTTTGTCTCGTTCGACATACATCTTCTATCGATAGACCATTTGCTGATCAAGTAACGATTGCGAGGGGTTCAGCAAACAATGTAAACGAGGTTACTGAAGCAGCAAAAGGTTGCAAAAATGCCTATTACCTTATCCATTCGTTAGGTTCAAAAGATTTCGAAAAGCGAGATAGAGAAATGGCTGAGGCATTTCGAAAAGGCTGCGAACAGGCTGGCGTAGATCAGATTATTTACCTCGGAGGTTTAGGTAACGAAAAAGATGAGTTATCGGCACATCTGCGCAGTAGGCAAGAAACGGGACAGGTGTTAGCTGCAGGCAAAATCGCTGTAACAGAGCTACGGGCGGCAATAATTATTGGTTCTGGAAGCGCATCGTTCGAAATGTTACGCTCTCTAACCGAAATTTTACCGTTCATGGTTACACCTTCTTGGGTCAACAAAACACGCTGTCAGCCGACATCAGTTGACGACGTTATGGATGCGCTTCTTTCTGCGAGGCATAGGGCATCAACTGGTCACGATGTTTTAGAATTGGGTGGCCCAGATATTGTTACATATAGAGAGATGATGGATGTGTACGCTGAAGCTGCGCATCTTCCTAAGCGAAAAATAGTAGGTTTACCGCTAGTGACTCCTCGACTTTCGTCCTACTGGGTATCGCTTGTCACGCCACTTCCAAATACGCTTTCTAAGCAGCTTGTTACCAGTCTTATAAACGATGTTGTCGTAACAAGAAATTCTGCTGCTAGTGCGCTCAAACTCACACCGATGAACTTCAAAGCATCTGTAGAAAAAGCGTTGTCTATGGTTGAGGATCTGCAAATTCCGACAAGATGGAGTGGCAATGCGCACTCGGCCTATGATGCCACGCCAGATGCAGATGATCCTCATTGGGCTGGAGGAAAAGTATTTGAAGACCGTCGCAGTCTGACCACTGACAAAGCAAGAGCCGAAGATATATTTCTCTCCCTCTCTAGCCTAGGAGGTAAAAGAGGTTGGCTTTCCAGCAATATCTTATGGCGAATCCGAGGTGGTATTGACAAACTCATCGGCGGTTCTGGTTTGCGGCGGGGTCGGCGACATCCAACGTTGCTGGAAGTGGGAGATACTGTAGATTTTTGGCGGGTCGTAAAGAAAGAACAAGATAAACACCTTCGGCTCATAGCTGAAATGCGGTTGCCAGGCTTTGCGTGGTTAGAATGGCAGATTGAAACGGAAACTACCACTGGGAAGCAGTCAGCCACTGTCACACAAAGGGCTCGGTTTGTGCCAAAGGGTTTATTTGGGCGGATATATTGGTTTAGTTTGGCGCCTTTCCATCGCTTTATATTTCCTGATCTTCTTTCAAAAATAGTCAGCGATGCCGAAAATAGTCGATCTCAAAAGGCTAAAAGCTAGATAAGTGTGTTTGCAAATATTTGCCAGGCAAGAACACTTTTAGCGGTTAAGCTCAAGATAATATAGGTAGTCTCGCCGTAGAGATAGTTGCTCCATTTACCGACTTTTTTGTATTGTAACCATTGGTTAGCTGCGAACGTGTTAAAGAAAAAGAACAAGCTAAAGATAATACCGTAAACAAATCCAGGAGGACCCTGTGCACTGTCTTGGTTTAGATTGACAGCAAGCGCGATGGTGATGGCGAACCATGGTCCAGCTCCAGCTATACACCCAAACCAGAATGGAGTCCACCAGGTTTTTCGATCTGACGGATTGACCATTTCCATAATCCATCCAAAAAGAATCATTGAAGCGTTCACGAAACCGAGAGCCAGAAGCGCGGCAATATCTGTGACGCCAGTCACCAGTGCAATCAAAAGAATCATTAACGTTGAGGACAGCGCATATTCTACCCAACGGAAACGGTTTCGGCCACGGCGCAGCTCATTGCTATAGGTAGCAAAACCGACGGTGGAAATAATGAAATGAAAAAACGCTGACAGTACTAAAAACGATGCGGTTGCCCAGGCAAGCGGGACGTCTACTACTGAGCTAATTGTTCCGTCTTCAATCGGTGTACCAGGTGGGCCATTAAGCGAGAATGAACTGACGCTAAGTGCAAAATCGTTGCCAAGCACGACCATTAAAACGCCAGAGAAAAGATGAAATAGACCCATGACCAGGTTAAATCTGCGCAATTTCTTGAGTTGCTGCGCTGTTACCTCGACGGTAGCGCGACTAAAGTCAACAGAATATTGTAAAGACATGCTGACTATTCTACAGAGATAGGTCTTTAAGGAAGGGTCAAACAATGAAAATAATTTTTGTGTTAGGCTCGTCATCTTTCTTATTCAAGGCCGATAGAAAGCTATGACATTTTGCGTGGCAGTAAAAACTAAGCATGGCATTGTTGCTTTGGCAGATACACAGGTGACTAGCGGCAGTGAACGTAAAAATAAAATAAAGTTGACGTTGATAGATGGTGTTCCTGGATCAGCGTTCATTATGACTTCTGGACTGCGTTCTGTTCGAGATAAAACGCTTACCTACCTCAGCGAAGAGATTACCAGCGCGAACGAGACACCGACAAAGATGTATCGTCTCGTTGACCTATTTTGTGATAAGTTGCGCCTTGTAAGAGAAAAAGACGAGGATTCACTGCGCAAAGGCAAGTTACAATTTAACCTTCATGCGATTATGGGTGGAAAACTCAAAGATGACGATGATATGCGTCTGTTTTATATATATCCTGAGGGCAATTGGATTGAATCAACAACTGATTCTTCTTACTTCGTTAGCGGTAGAACCAGCTATGGTAGGCCGATCTTAGACCGTCTACTTACCTACGAAACAAACGTAGATACTTCGATCTTACTAACATACTTAGCTTTTGATGCGACCAGAGCAAGCGTCAATGATGTAGATTTCCCGATTGATGTTTTTGTCTATCCTGATGAAGGGCAATGTACAACACATCGTTTTGAATCGCATGATCTTCGTACGGTGCGTCAAAGCTGGTCTGACGCATTGGCTGAAGCTATCGAGACGTTACCGAAAGATTGGCTTACTCCACTAATTGAGAAAGTCCAGAAAAGTTCAAAGCTGAAGGAGAACGCGCAATGATAACTGTTGACGTAGCAAGCACTCTTACATACCGTACACACAGTTCAGCAAGCATGCTATTCAAAATAGCCGTTATGGATACTCCCAATCAATCCGTTCTTGCAGAAAAAATTCAACTCACTTCAGGAGTTCACTATCAAGAATTAAAGAGAGATCCTGGAGAGAATCGTCTATTGCGTATATTTGTAGAAACAGCTAGCGAGTTTACGGTTAGTTATACAGCATCAGTTTCGCTAACACCTAAAACCCAACAGCCAAATGAAGTAGGTGAGACAGATATTGCCGAGTTACCTGAATCGGTATACCGATTTTTAAATCCAAGTCGTTATTGTGAATCTGGCCTACTTGGGCAGACAGCGATAAACGAGTTTGGTGCGAGCGCCAAAGGCTATGTACGAGTAAAGCAAATTTCTGATTGGGTAGCTAGCCATATGACATACACGCCGGGAAGTTCTGATGCGACAACGACTGCTCAACAAGTCTTAGCTAGTGGACAAGGGGTCTGCCGAGATTACGCACATCTAGCGATTGCTTTTTGTAGAGGTTTAGGTATTCCTGCACGTTATTTATCTGGCTATGCAGTTAATCTAGAACCGCCCGATTTCCACGGTTTTTTTGAAGCATATCTAGACGGCGATTGGTACCTATTTGACCCAACGAAACTAGCATCGACAAGAGGGCTTGTAAGAATAGCAGAAGGTTTAGATGCTGCTGAAACAGCATTTACTACTATTTTCGGTTCAGCGGAAGTGCTTTCGATGAATGTTTCTGCTGCTGAAACATCTGCAAGCGCTATGGCGTCGCCAAGAGTTGAGAACTCTTCATCGCTTGCAGTTTCTACACGTTGATAGTTGCGTGGTCGAGTAGAGCAAAGCAGCCCGATTTTGGACTATAGATCAGTGGCCTTGTACCCACTGGTCTATACGGCGGCTGTCGGGTTTGAACCCGTGCTCGATGCCCCACAGGACAGCTTCAACTCTATTTGTGGCTTCAATTTTTTTGTAGACAGAACGTATATACGTCTTAATCGTGTTGATGGATAGAAACAGTAATGAGGCAATTTCTTCGTTAGATTTCCCTTGGGTGATTAACGCTAAAACTTCAGATTCTCGTTCTGAAAGCCCTTCAACACGGCCAGGCCATCTTAATCCAATTGATAAACAGTCACTTTCAGGAGCTGGGCTAACAACTTTTTCCCCAGCACAAACATCTTCTAAAGCTTCAACTAACTCTTTAGCAGTTAATGCTTTAGAAATATAGCCTGCAGCTCCTTCTTCTAGAGCCAGGCGTATTTGTTCTGGGTGAAAGTTCCAACTGTAAACAACGACTGCTCCTATTTTGGGATTGTGTAGTAACTTAGCGATATCTTTATCGGCGGCTGTTGGTTGCGCGAAAGAATCATAAAGAGCAATATCAACAGAATCCTTTAGTGGGGCGTTGACAGCAAGTTCTACCACCTTGATTCTGTCTTTATAGGAGTCAAATAGATGTGCAACTCCTGTCACAACAATTTCATAATCATCGATAAGTGTTACAGTGATTGGTCGAGCCATGCATTGCAATACTATCTGAGATACACCCGCAAGGGTGTAGGAGCATTAACATTTTTATGGCTAGAGTCACCATAGTAATCTCATACATTTTAGAAAGGTTCATAATGGAATTTATACTTTGGATCATCGCAGTTATTCTCGTTGTTTCAGGTCTTGCAGCTTTATGGCGTAAGCAAATCCCCTATGGAATTGCTCTTATAGTTGTAGGGTTACTAGTTGGACCTGGCGGCGTTAGTATTTTTACATAACTGCTGTCGCAAAATATACACATCAATGAAAGGGAAATTAATGAGCACTGATAAAGATACTTTACTTGGCAAGGCTAAAAAAACTGTAGGTGATGCAGTAAACGATAAAAGCTTGCAAGAAGAAGGGGTTGAACAAGAGACTAAGGGCAAAATTAAAGAAGGAATCGACAAGGTTGCAGACAAAATGAAGGAGCATGTAAATGACTAACGAAAACGATCACTTGCAGTCCATCGATGTTGATGTTCCCGTCAGAGTCGCATACGACCAGTGGACACAGTTTGAACACTTTCCGCGTTTTATGGAAGGTGTAGAATCTGTAACACAACTTGAAGATAATCAAGTTCACTGGAAAGTTTCGATTGGAGGAGTAAACCGAGAATTTGTAACAAGAATTACGGAACAGACCCCAGATCATCGCATAGCATGGACAACAGAAACAGGCCCATTGCATGCTGGTGTCGTCACTTTTCACAAACTTGCTGATGATCAGACACGAGTTACGCTTCAGATGGACTATGAACCTGACGGTTTTTTAGAGAACGTCGCTGACAAAGTTGGTTTCGTCTCTAATCGTTTAGGCAAAGATATGGAAAACTTTAAGGCTTTCATAGAAGAAAAAGGTGAAGCTTCGGGCGGATGGCGCGATTCAATTTAGCTTGTACGTATAGAGTTTGCTTGCTTAGCAACATGTGTTTCTAAGCAAGCTTTCTATCCGATAGAAACCAAACAGTATCTGGCGGCTATTCAACGATCCGTTAGGTTTGATCGCTAGTACACTTCCAAAGATTTCCCACCCTGCTATAAAGCAGCTTCGTGTGGCCCGAGTTAGCTGGAAGTTTTCTCTAGATGCAAACGCAGCTTTATTAGGCCATCACGAATACGTGTTTTTATCGTACCAGGAGGTACTCCTAGTCTAGAAGCTACTTCGCTGTATGTGTAACCGCCATAATATGCGAGCTCAACTGCTTCACGTTGGACCAAGGTCAAACACTGCAAGGCAAGGGAAACTCGCTGGTGTTCAGTAATACTAACGACTTCCTCTGCGACAACATCTACTTCAAGAAAAGTATTTTTATATTTGTTGTTGTCACGATTGCGTGCTGCTTGTTCAGATCGCACGCGGTCAACGGCACGCCGATGAGCGACCACTGCGACCCAGCTTTTAACAGAACCTTTCATCTCTTTATAGCGAGGCGCGAGACGCCATACCTCAAGGAAAACTTCTTGTTTTACTTCTTCAGATTGCGCTTTGTCTCCAAGAACTTTTTTGCATATGCCATAAACTAAAGGTGAAAGCTGGTCATAGATGAAACTAAAAGCGTCATCATCCCCGGACGCTACAGCTGACATATACAAGCTTAGATGATCAGGCGGCGAGCTAGATACGTTAGATGTCTCACGTTGACCGATGACCAGCTGCACATAGCCATCTTAGGCATAGATCGAAACAAAGTACGTTCTTTCCAATCTTTATTAGCAGTAGGTACGAATCAAGGTAGATGAATAAACTTTTTTCTATGTACTTTTGGAGATCAGCAATCGCTGGCATAGCGGTGGGGGCAGTCGGCATAGGTGTCGCTGAATTACTGGCTGGGCTATCAAGAGATCTGACCTCCCCCATTTTTGCGGTGGGAGACCGTGTCGTTGATAACGTGCCTGTTTGGCTAAAAGATTTAGCTATTGAGTGGTTTGGCACAAACGACAAAATTGCATTACTATGCGGCATCGGCTCGATCCTAGTGATCTATTCAGCCCTTGTAGGGGTGCTAGCTTTTCGCTGGAAATTCCCAGTAGGAATACTAGGTGTAAGCCTTTTCTCAATTGTGGGTTCAGCTGCGGCTCTAACTGCTCGGAGCTCAACGCAATGGTGGGTTGTTACACCATCACTAGCTGGTGGTTTAGCAGCTGTTGCAGCCCTCTGGGCTGTTTATCGACGCACAAACTCGTTGCTATTTTCCCCTTCTGCTCTACCTACTAAAGGAACTGAGAACGCAGAACTGACTACGACTCATGAACCAGATGTAGAAGCCCAAGATATTCCAGTAAATAAAAAAGGTCAGATTCAAGTAGTAGATCGCCGCAAATTTTTGTATACCGTTGCTGGTCTCACTGCGGTCTCAGCTGTAGCTGGAGGTGCAGGACGCTGGCTTAATGCTAGGTTCTCAGCAGCGAAATCAAGAGCCGAGGTGCTATTACCTGCACCTCGCAAACCTCTCCCGGCTACTCCTTCAGAAATTGAAGTTGTGAAAGAAACACCTTTTTTTACACCCAACAGTGATTTCTACAGAATAGATACAGCACTTAGTGTGCCTCAAGTCCCAATTGATACATGGACTTTACATGTTCATGGCATGGTTGAGAAAGAAATAGAAATAACCTTTGATGATTTGTTAAATAGAGACCTTGTTGAAAGTGATATAACTTTGACGTGTGTCTCAAACGTTGTCGGTGGTGAGCTTGTCGGGACCGCGCGCTGGCTTGGCGCCCGTTTAGACACCTTGCTGCAAGAAGCTGGTGTCAGCTCAGAAGCTGACCAGATTGTTGGACGTTCTATCGACGGCTACACCTGCGGGTTCCCGACCGAGATTCTTGATGGTCGTGACGCACTTGTCGCAGTTGGCATGAATGGCGAACCTCTACCGCTTGATCATGGGTTCCCAGCCAGATTAATCGTACCTGGTCTTTACGGCTACATTTCAGCGACAAAATGGCTAACAGAAATCGAACTGACAACCTTCGCCGCTTTCGACCAGTATTGGGTGCCGAGAGGCTACGCCGACCGTGCTCCTATCAAAATGCAAAGCCGCATCGACTCGCTGCAGGGCCTTCAGCGCATAGCTCCTGGAAACATTACTATAGGTGGCGTCGCTTGGGCGCAAACAATCGGTATAGAGGCAGTCGAAGTGAAAATTGACGATAGCGATTGGGCAGAAACAGATTTGGCGCAAGAACTTAATAGCACAACATGGAGACAATGGACGTTTCCTTGGAAAGCGTTACCTGGTCGTCACACTATTACAGTTCGGGCAAAAGATCGTAATGGAACAATCCAAACAGATGAACGCTCCGAACCCCTACCTAATGGCGCAACGGGGCTACATAAAATTGTAGTGCTCGTTGATGCTTCGTAGATCCGCATCCTGTGGATCATTTACCATCCAAGGGATAATAAATGATAAAAGTAAAAAGTAATGGCAAACTAATCAAAAAATCACTGGTACTTCTAACAGTTGCAAGTTTGGCTTTTGCTGCATGTTCAAGTGACGATCCTGAGACAGGGACAGAATCGTCTGCTCCTAGCGAATCTGCTGCGGGATCAGATGTGTCTACCTCTGAAGGCGATGCTATGGACGATAAAGAAGGCGATGCTATGGACGATAAAGAAGGCGAAGATACTCTAGGTGCTACCGGGCCAGGCTGTGCATCAGTTCCTGCTGACGGTGAAGGAAGCTTTGCAGGTATGGCTGATGACCCTATCGCAACAGCAGCTTCAAACAATCCATTACTTTCAACATTGGTAACGGCTGTCACAGAAGCTGAACTAGGCGACACACTAAATAGTGACGGTCCTTTCACCGTATTTGCCCCAGTAAATGATGCTTTTGCTGCTATTCCAGAAGAAGATCTTACTGCATTGCTTGCGGATAAAGATGAGTTAACAAAAGTGTTGACATTCCACGTTGTTCCAGAGAAGTTAAGCGCTGAGGATCTAGTGGCTAAAGGTTCTGCGGTTACTGTAGAGGGAACCGAACTAACCTTTACCGCTTCTGGAGATGCTGTAGAAGTTAATGGCAGCGCAGCGACACTATGTCAAGATGTACCAACAGCCAATGGTACGGTACACATTATTGATTCAGTGTTATTGCCAAGCTAGTTACTTAGGGCTTCTTCCCATGGAGTCCTAAAGAAAAGAAATTGTGGTTAATTTCAAGAATCCTCCAGCCTCTTTCAGGCTGGAGGATTCTTTTTTGTTTTTTGCAGTTAAAGTGTCGGTACGCTGGGTTTAGCCTGTAGTCGTTAGTTGACGACGTGCATACTATCGTGAAAGAAGAATGACACATGGATAATAATAAAAATAAGGTAATTGATGTACCAACATCGGTAACGCCAACTGACAAGTTAGAGACTATTTTTAGACACAAAGGTCCGTATTCGACCGTGTACCTCTCGACAATGCCTTTACTTCCTGAAAGCAGCACGAACGTCTTTCAACGTTGGCAAGAGCTGCGCAAGGAATTAGAAGTCCAAGGAGCAACCCAGGCCGCTTTAGATGCCATAGAGGCAAGAATCACGTTACCTGTTCCAGAAGATACTGCTGCGATTTGTGTGATCGCTGCTGCTGATGGTTCCACCGTTGTGGACTACGCAATGGAGCCGCCGCGTAAGGATCTAGCGATTGTTGATACGTTGCCATATGCTGCGCCTTTACTTGAATGGCAACAGCGTCGCGTACCACATCTTGTTGTGACGATTGATGCAGCAGGTGGCGACATCGTTTCTTTCGGGCTAGACAACTTTAGCGATATAACCACCTATGAGCAACCGCCCGAGGAGCTAATAGATCCTATAAGTGAGCATGTGAAGGCTTTGGGAGCGAAACTTGTGGTTCTCGCAGGTAGCCCAGAACATATTGTATTAATTGCCGACAAGCTTGTTATGAAAGTGCCGTTCGACTGCCGAATCATTACCGATTCGGCTGATAAAACAGTCGCTGGGCTTTCTGAAGCAACCGTTCGCTATGTTACCGATACCGCAGTAAGAAAAACCGTAGACCTTTTAGATGAACAACGATTTCTGGCTGAACATGATGCAGCTGTCGATGGGCTTGCCGATACTGTTGATGCGCTTAATGAGCAAAGGGCTGAAGTGCTTTTGATCCATGATGATCCAACAGATACCCGCCGGCTTTGGGTGGGAGTTAACTCATATGGATTGTCCATTGAAGAAAAGCCAGACTATCCTATTAGCGCTCGCGCGATTGATGCCTTAATTACAAGCGCTTTACTGCAAGAAGTTGCAATTCGTATCATTCCCTCAACGGGAGACGAGGGCCCAGATGACGATATCGCAGTTCTAACAAGATAGCCTGCCTAAGCCATTTTCTAAAAATTTGCGGAAATGCTTTCTTATTCTCGATAAGAAAGCATTTCCGTACCTCAGTGCTGAGAAGTCATTCCACAACTTAATGAAGCTCGCACTCCTTAAGTAACTCTCGACCCTCGAACCTTATTTGATACGAGACCCCATTTAAACGCTGCGTATTAATTTTCTAAGGTCCTTACAATTGCAAACGCCTCGTTATAGCAAGCCTAACTTGGCTACGGTGTCTCGTTCGGTAACAAGCTCGGCAGCGCTAGCGTCAATTCGCTTGCGGCTAAACTCGTCGATGTCAAGGCCTTGCACAATTTCATACGTACTCGCCCCATTCGCATCAACACTAACGGTGCATGGAAAGCTTGAGATAATACCTTCAGGCACGTCGTATGTACCGTCAGAAGGAACTGCCATTGACACCCAATCGCCTTCGGCAGTGCCAAGCGCCCAATCATGCATATGATCAATCGCAGCGTTCGCAGCAGAAGCAGCAGAAGATGCTCCTCTCGCTTCAATAATTGCAGCACCACGTTTAGCGACGGTTGGGATGAAATCGTTTTCGACCCAGTTGTGATCATTCACAGCTTCATATGCGTTTTTGCCGTTCACTTCGCAATGAAACAGATCTGGATATTGGGTGCTTGAATGGTTTCCCCAAATGGTCATCTTTGCAATGTCTCGCACTGCTGAATCTGTTTTCGCAGCAAGTTGACTTATTGCACGGTTATGGTCAAGGCGAGTCATCGCATTAAACTGACGAGGGTCAATATCGGGCGCGCTTGCAGATGCAATCAACGCATTTGTGTTAGCAGGGTTGCCGACAACCAACACCTTGATATCGCGTGCGGCGTTATCGTTAATAGCTTTACCTTGAGGGCCAAAAATGCCGCCGTTAGCTTCGAGCAAGTCGGCGCGTTCCATACCAGCTTTACGAGGCATTGCACCAACAAGCAAACCGTATTTACTGTCGGCGAACGCAACAGCTGGATCATCTGTTTTTACCACGCCAGCGAGCAACGGGAACGCACAATCGTCAAGTTCCATCGCTACGCCATCTAAGGCACCAAGCGCAGGCGTTATTTCCAACATCTGCAAAATAACTGGCTGATCTGGGCCAAGTAATTGGCCTGAAGCTATGCGAAAAGCCATCGCATAACCAATCTGTCCTGCTGCGCCTGTTACTGTCACTTTTACTGGAGATTTAGTCATGGCTACAACACTACATGATGATAGCCACGAGGCAACCCAGTCGCAAAAACTAGCTACATTCTACCTATCCGATTATCTGCATACAATATAGTATGCAGACGACCAGCGTTAGAATCGATAAAAAACTCATACTGATTTAAAAGCACTAGCTGCGGCTACAGGCTCCACCGTAGGCGAAACCGTAGCATTAGCAGTTCGCAGCCTAAAGCAAGCACGAATAGGCGAGCAACTTGCTGCATCATTACTTACTGAAGATGAGGCGTGGCTACATGCTGACTTCGGGTGACATCTGCACTATTGATCTCGGTGTTCCGTCAGGTAGCGAAGCCGGCTTTAGTAGACCTGTTGTCATTGTTACCTCACAAATCATCTTGACAAAGAAACCGGCTGCCGTGCAAGTTGTCTCACAACAACTATTCGAGGGTACAAAAGCGAAGTCACTATCGAACCTGACCCAAACAACTTGTTACAAGCCGTATCTGCTGCACAATGTCAACACATACGATCAGTTTCAAAAATGCGATTGCACTACACTGGAGGCACAATCGACACCATTTCATTACGACAGATACGTGAAATACTTGTCTTACTTCTAGACGCATAACTTTTATGCGCTCAACCAACTACCGATAAGAATTCGGCTAGGCTGTCGACGATATCGTCTTTCGTGGAGCAGAATAGCAATGGCAAAAATCAAGGTAGCAAACCCAATTGTTGAATTAGACGGCGACGAGATGACTCGCATCATCTGGAGCAAGATCCGTGAAGAACTGATTCTCCCCTACCTAGACGTTGACCTTAAATATTTCGATCTGGGTATCGAAGCACGAGACAAAACCGACGACCAGATCACCGTCGACGCAGCAAACGCTATCAAACAACACGGCGTTGGCGTCAAATGCGCAACGATAACTCCCGACGAAGCACGTGTTGAAGAGTTTGGCCTTAAAGAAATGTGGCGCTCTCCTAATGGCACTATCCGCAACATTCTTGGCGGTGTCATCTTCCGTGAACCAATCACTATTTCAAACGTGCCGCGCCTTGTCCCCCACTGGAATCAACCGATTATTGTCGGCCGTCACGCTTTCGGCGATCAATATAAAGCGACCGAATTTAAAGCGCCCGGAGCAGGCACTATCACCATCACCTATACACCTGACGATGGCAGCGCACCAATCGAAACCGAAGTTGTGAAGCTGCCAGAAAGCGGCGGTATCGGCATGGCGATGTATAACTTCAACGACTCGATACGAGATTTCGCCCGAGCAAGCCTTAACTACGGCTTGCAACGCAATCTGCCTGTCTATTTGAGCACAAAAAATACGATTCTGAAAGAATATGACGGCCAGTTCAAAATCCTTTTCCAAGAAATATTTGACGACGAGTTCAAAGCACAATTTGATGAAGCAGGCCTAACGTATGAGCACCGTCTGATCGATGACATGGTTGCAGCTTCCCTCAAATGGGAAGGCGGCTACGTCTGGGCCTGCAAGAACTATGACGGTGACGTGCAGTCAGATACTGTGGCGCAAGGGTTCGGGTCGCTCGGTTTAATGACATCGGTGCTTATCACTCCAGACGGGCAAACCGTCGAAGCCGAAGCTGCACATGGCACCGTTACTCGCCATTACAGGCGCTATCAAAATGGCGAGAAGACGTCGACAAACCCTATTGCTTCTATCTATGCGTGGACTCGTGGGCTGTCACATCGCGGCAGGATGGACGACACCCCAGCTGTGCAAGAATTTGCACAAACGCTCGAAGATGCCATCATTGAAACGGTTGAGAATGGGCAGATGACAAAAGATCTAGCACTGTTGATCAGTAAAGACGCACCATGGCAAACTACTGACGAGTTTATGGACACCTTGCGAGACAACCTAGCCAAAAAACTCGGCTAGTCGATGGTCACCCAGACAGGGCCACTGCCGACAGCTAACGTTGATACAGCAGTTAGTGTGCCGTCTGCGTTGATTCTATAGCTGGCCAAGGCGTCAGAATCTTGGCCAGCAGCCACAAGGAACTGTCCATCTGGGCTTACATCAAACTCTCTTGGTCGGGCTTCTGTTGGCTCATGACCGAGAGGCTTTAACGTGCCATCGGCTTCTACAGCAAACATCGCTAAAGAATCATGGCCTCGGTTTGAGCTGTACACAAACTTACCGTTAGGCGTAACGTGAATGTCTGCGCCAGTGTTATCAGAGCCGTCGTAGCCTTCTGGCAACGTCGATATGGTCTCTATCAATGTCAACGATCCGTCACCGCTGACGCTATAGGAAGAAACCGAATCAGCCATCTCGTTCACGACATATGCAAACTTTCCATTCGGAGTAAACGCAATATGGCGTGGCCCAATACTGCCGTTGCTGTCTGTCTCAGCAACAAGTTCACCCGCCGCTGTTAACGAACCATCAACGCCAACATCTATCCAACTAGTTTTATTGCCATTACGATGCGGCACATAGATCAGACTAGAAGAAGGAGCAAAGATAGCAGCGTGCGGCTGTTCCCCTGTCTCAATAAAATGTGTCTGCTCATACGGAGTCGCCTCTGAAATAGCATGAGTGCTAACCCCTTTATCACCGAAATACGCTGTGATAAGCGACGTTTCATTGTTTGCCAATGACATATAGACAGGCTCGCCAACCACATCAGTGACCCCCAGAAACGTGGGTTTAGCCTTATCAGCAACTGAAACAGCAGCGATAGCATTGCTGGCTCCAACATAGAGCCGCTGCGTTGCACGCCCATAGGCAACCGCCCCGCCACGACCACCAAGATCAACCTTTGCACCTGTCATGCTCAGTTCACCTTCTGCGCTTATCTCAGCAACAACAAGAGCGTTATCTTTGCTTAGACTCACATACAGTAGCCGGCTTGCAGGTTCAGGAAGCTTCTCTGGCGATGTTTGAGTCACAGCACTTTCCGAACTCTCCACTGTTGAATTTGCATCTATTTTTAAAGAAGTTGCATCAGGAACAGACTGGCTGGTTGAAGAACTGGCGCCTGAGGTGCTGCCCGAAGAACAAGCAGCAGCTACTAGGACTAACGCAAGTACTGCCACGATAGCTTTGCCAGGGAACCATCGAGAAGCTAGAGAAGAAAAAGATAGCGTAGCGAAGAACTGGCGAATTAGTTGATACATTATGGTGTTTCCTGACCCGACTTTGACGATACCCATAACGATAGCTTGTTGAACTTAAAAACTATGAAAGCCCTGACCATCGGCCAGAGCTTTCATACCTTTATGCAGTTCTAAAGTGTTTATTCTTCGAGTTCACCCATAATGATTTCGACTCGACGGTTCGCGCGCTTATCTTCCTCAGATTGCTCGTTTGGAATCAAAAGCTGTTCTTCACCTTTACCGAACGTAAAGACTCGATCTTCTGGCATGCCTTTTTCGATGAATGCTTTCTTCACATTTTCAGCACGCTTTTTACTTAGCTCAAGGTTAAATGATGCATCACCTTCGCTATCGGTATGACCAATAATTTGAATTGGTCTGTTCACCCTGTTCGCAAGCCCAATAAAGTTCTCAAGCGAAGCAGCCAACGTCGGAGCAAGATCTGTCGAGTTGGTATCAAAAGCGATACCCGAGGTAATCTGACCAGAGAACTGTCGCTGGTTCTTTGACTCATTAAACGCTACTTTCAGCTGGTGTTCGCTGAATTTAGAGAACGTTTTAATGTTCTGATCGAAACGCAAGATCAAGAAACTAGGGATAGCATTTTCTCGGATCGTCATCGTGCTTTCAACATTACCTTCGCCATACTGGTTCTCTAGGAAGAACGTCAAGACATTGATCGACTCCTGATCAGCTACATAGCCAGCAAGTGTCGCTTTGCCATCTTTAACTTTAATATCAATATTTGGGTCAATAAGGTTCTGCACCTCTAGATTGTTCGTAATCGGAGGAAGGTTCTCATACCCTTTAGAGGCACCGATGATAGATTTTGAATACAGCTCATTCGGGGCGACACCGTCGAGAGAAAGCCCATCATTGTTAACAGACATCGAGGTATCTGTCATCATGACCGTTAGCAGTTTCATATAGCGTGGCATGTCTTGCAGCCACGCGCCGCCTTCTACTGACGAGTCAACCGTAATGTTGCTTTGGCCTAGCTGGCCCCATGTTTGTTTCAACGAAGTATCTAATGCCTCTTTAGTAGCTTCATCAGGGACAACACCGCTTAAGGAGAACCGTCCAGCTTCCTGGTTAGCGACAACCCAAGCAGATCCGCTTCCCTGCACCTTAGCTTCAAGGTCAGATGACTCGGGGAAAGGCTGCGTAGCAGCCAAAAGCGCTGGCGTACCTTCGGCACTTAAATCAAGATTTTGCTCAGGAGCTGTCATCGCTGAAGCTTCGTTCTCTTTTTCTGAAAGAGGTTGTGACGCAGCAGATTCGCTACCATCTGCTGTGGTCGATGAATCACCTTTAGTCACTGAATAGATGCCGAAAGCAGCACCTGCCAAAAGCACACATGCCGCAACGCCACCAACCAACATCGCAGAAGAAGAACCTTCTTTGCGAGGTTTCTCTTCTTTCTTTCTAGGGGTGTCAACTTCTGCAGCTGCGGAGGAGCTCGACGTCTTTGCCTTGTTCCCCCAGATTTCAATATCTTCAAAATTTTCCATACCATCCGCCTTGGAATATAGTAGTTACTAGTTAGCACTTCGGATCGTTTCAAGAGAGTCTTAACCCCAGAGACAACTTATTTAAGTTTTTCTCTACTCTTCTACACGCTCACACAAGCACATACGATGAAATTGCTGAAATTTTAGACCAGATATTTTTTCTGTGCCTATGGAAGACTAAATTTTTTCATAAATGACATATGCAGCTGCATCTAAACCGCTGCGAGCATAGAACCTTAAATTTCCCAAGCAGATAGCAGCTCCAATACAGTTTCTTTCGACACACCAGCCATAGCCCCCAGCACAAAAGCTACATACACACTGTGAGTCATCAGATCAGCGTATACTTTGGCACCAGCGTCCATTAAACGTACCGTGCTTGCATATGGAGGGTTTACATAACGATCAGGGAAAGGTGTGATAATAAAATCAATATCAGGACGCTGTTCAATGGCCTTTAACAAACCTTTATCGTCACCTAAAGATGGGGCGGTACCGCTGTGATACGGGCTGAGAAGAACAACCGAACCGGCAACCATATTCTTCGCAATTGAATCCATCTCAAACCCTGGATAGACGAAAAACTGGACTATATTTTCTTTTACTTCTGCCCAAGGGATAAAAGAACCATCGGGGTATGTCAAGGTTATTTTTTCTTGTGGAAACAATGGCGAGACACTATAGTTTCTCATCCCCACCGTTGGCAAGACACGCCCTACGTAATCGTCATAGCGTGCACTAAACTGGCGGCCATCAAATTGCATCGGCTTAACATTTGAGGCCGCCATGATCGGAACAGAATTCGCAGAATCCCCAAAAGCCACATAGACTCCAGAAGCCAAATTTTTGCTAGTCGCAGCTATGAGCGCAGCAGATAAGTTTAGCTCTGCATCACTTTGCGGATGTTCCAAGGAATAAAAAGCGCCCGTCAATACTATTTTCAAATCTTCGTTTCCGTTAAATAGCATATCAATTACAGCAGCCGAGTAAGCAAGCGTATCAGTGCCATGAGTAATGACAATTGACTTATGCCCATTGTCAACGAGCGCTTTAACACTTTCGGCAAGACGAACCCAATGATTTGGCGACATATCTTCAGAAATCATTGAGAACGGCTGCTCAGCATGCAAAATGTAATTACGCCGACTACAAAAAGCACTTGCCGTGTCTAGCAAAATATTCTCGTCTTTGGGCACGTCTAACTGCCCATCACGATCCTCAGCTCCGATTGTTCCGCCTGTAAAAATAACTGCTACATTTTTTGCAGCCTGATGCCCCATTGCAATACCTCATTTTAAAATACCGATGCACTATTCTAGAACATCGACAACCAGAAGCAGACATTAAACCACCTTAACCATTAGAAGAAAGTGTTTAAAACCACTAGAGTTGCAGGTATGGAGAAAACAATTTTTGCAAAAATACTCGACGGCGAAATCCCAACTGAGATTCTCTATCAAAACGAACGCACAATAGTTATTGACGATATTCATCCCCAGGCTTCTATACATTGCCTTGTTATTACCAAAACACCGTACAAAGATATCAGCGAGATGGACCCCGAAGATTTCTTCTACGTACATGATGCTATAAAAAAGATCGCTGCCCTCAAAGCCATAGAGGACTATCGTGTTGTAACAAACAAAGGTCCAGCCGCAGGACAAACAGTCTTCCATTTACACTTTCATGTTCTTGGCGGCTCAGAACTCGGTGACATCAACAGCTGACTGCTTTAAGTAAGCCTTCTAAACAATTTTGTGCTAATACTATCGACGAAATAGCTACCCAAGAGAAGAAATTTTCCTTCTCGATTTGACGCAAAGGTAAATTCACCCTACATTACAGCTATGAAACGCAGCATACAGCATTTAGCTGATAGCGTGGCGGCGTTAGATAGCACAACTCAAGAGGCAACTATTCAAAGCAGCAGCCCAGTTCTGCCTGCACGGAAAAATCCTTTCCATAGGCAGATCGTTCGCGAGGTAGAACGACAGAAACGAGCCCGTTTCGGCGAATAAAAACATGTATTAACGCCGTTGTGCAACAACGGTAGTTTCACTGCGGTTATGAAAAAGTTGCCTGTGGAACACCACGTTGAATTTTGTCTGCAACTGCTCTAGTGAATCCGCAAGTGACAAGCCAGCTTCGCCTATTTTTAGCGTGAGAATCACGTACCCAGCCGGTTTGAGAAAATCGGCGGCTTCTACCACTAGCTGAACTGAATCTTGCGGGTCCATACGCATATCGTTGACGATAAGGTCAAACGGCGATGTTTCTTTCTGGGCTTGTGTAGCCTTCATTGCGAAAAAGTCTTCGGCAGTCATTCGATAATACGCCACATGCCGATCGGCTTCGATTTGTGGGTCAAGCAAACCTGGATCGACTGCGTTGACGGCGAAACCTTTTGAGCGCAAGATCCTCGTCCACCCTCCAGGGCTAGCACCTAGATCAACTGCCGTTGACTGCTCGCTTGCAGACGTAAAAACAGCTGGATAACAGTTAGCTAGCTCTTCAAGCTTAAACTCAGACCGACTAATCTGCTCTTTGCGTTTTGCTAAACGTATCCGCCCTGCAGGCCAATCAGAAAGCGCTTCAACGCTTGGCGTCACACAAATATAGGTACTATCTTCTGCTAAACAAACCCCCAAAGTCTGTTCGGCTTTCGATCGGACAAATCGTGTTTCTGGAAATTTCTCAATCAGCAATTTGAAGGTTTCCGCTCGAACATGCTCAGCTTTTTCAGCAACATGTTCACTAGCTTTCCACGCCTGCAAGCTGTATCGTTCAACTTTTGGGTCGATGCATTCGGCTAGTGCGTTCGCTAGTTCTGTTTCATCAGAACTAGCAACTGCTATCACCGGCCGAGCCAGATGACGCACATAGGGCACCTGACTGGAACAGAGTTTGCTGAAAGCTGAGAAATCTGGAACTTGAGTTACAAGTACTGTTTCAGGGCCAACCACGTCAATAAAGCTGGCTGGTAGAAGTTCTTGCAACGCACTTATTGCTGTGTCTAGGAAAGGTTCCGCTACGGTTGCCAGCGCGGTTTCAGGTAAAGAATTAGTCACTGCCTTAACCGTATCTCCAAGATCATGCCTTTCTTTACATCGCTCCTCATTATCCGACGCTATAACTGCGTTTATAGTGGCCAGCTACTACGAATAGATTCTTGTAGATCTTACTAACTGATCAGAACATCCGATAGTGTAAGATTGTGGATCTGAAACAACCTTCGCTGTATCGATTAGGCATTGTGGGCGCTGGCCAAATCGCCAGGATGACTCATCAAGCTGCCCTCAAACTTGGAATCACTCCACGTCTTTTAGCAGAACATAAACATGATGTTGCTGCTCAAGTTGCTCCAGATGCGCGTTTTGGTCATCCTGACGCTCTTTCAGTTTTTGCTGAAATGTGTGATGTCGTCACCTTTGAACATGAGCGCGTCGACCTTGGGTTACTTAAACTACTTGAAGAAAGTGGCACACATATTCGCCCTGGCACAAAAACAATTACCCCCGCTTTTGACAAACTTCACCAGCGAATGCTGCTTTCAAAAAAAGGGTTCGTTGTTCCTGGTTTCGCTGAGCTGCGCGGCCCTGACGACCTTCTAGATTTTTCTCAAAAATATTCGTACCCGCTTGTTATTAAATCAATCAAAGCCGCATTGCCTGGCCAAAGCGGTGTGTGGATCGTCCAAGACCAAAACGAAGCGATGCGAGTGATCTCTGAGCATAGCGCAACGCCGTTGATGATTGAAGAGTTTAAGCCGCTACTAGGCGAACTTGTCGCTATTGTTGCTCGCCGCCCTGGCGGCAACAAACGGCTTTATCCTCTCGCTGAGGTATTCAACAGAGATGGCCGCTGCCGAGAGGTCCACGCACCAGCGACCGTTGGGGCTAATATTGCTGCTGAAGCAAGAGAACTTGCAATGGCCATAGCCGATGAAATCGAAGCTGTTGGTGTGCTTGCTGTCGAGCTATTGCTTACCTCAAATGGGCTTGTTGTTAACGAGTTAGCCGCCAGACCACACAACGCAGGCCACCTTTCACTTGAAGGCTGCCCAACGTCACAGTTTGAAAACCATATTCGCGCGATCCTTGATTTGCCACTTGGAGCGACATGGTTGCGGTCGAAAGCCGCAGTTACGGTTAACGTCATCGGCGAACGTGATGGGGTCGACCCCATAGATAACTTGGCTGATGCACTTGCTGTCGAAGGTGCGCACGTGCACTTGTACGGCAAAATACCTGCACCTGACAGCAAACTCGGCCATGTGACTGCCCTAGGCGACAATATTGAACAGGCAAGAGAAATTGCTCGCCGCGCCGAAGCTGTTCTGATGGGCCACCGCTACCTCAAAGGCGAACGAGAATAGCTTCAGAAATATCGGTTAGTATCTCCATTTATGTGAGGCTATAGCTTACTGTTACATACATATTCTTCAACAAAGCATACTCTCCCTCAGACAGTGGCGAATCTGTAGAAGATGCGAGGCGTAGGTGAAGTTCTTCACCAAGTGAATACTCAAACCCTGTACCACCAAACTCCGCAAGACGAAGATCACCAAAAGAGTCAACCAGAGCAGATTCTCCAAGTTCAACATCACCGTCTAGCTCGCTCTTCGACAAAATTATCTTAGAGCCAGCATCAACATTTTTGGTATACACCGCTAGAGACTCAATCGTTATCGACTGATTCTGCGCGACATATGGGAACGCTACTGCTTCTAAACGAAGCGACAATGCACGTTCTTCTTCAGAAACCGCAGGTGTCACAAACCGATGCCATTGTGTACCATAGTCTCGCTTCATATCAAGCAAGATAGACGACTGTGCAATATGCTCGTTGGCTCTCTCAACAGCGACAGCTTTATCGCCACCATCTCTTGCCGTGAAATGACAGTGCATAATGCAATCAGAAATTGTTTCATAGTCAAACTGACGCAACGCTGTTTCTTCCGTTAAAGATAACTCCCATTCGCTGACAACGCCAGCGCCTTCAAACGGCAGATAGCGTTCGTCTCTGAAATTAAACTCAAACATTCCTGCGTCATTCAAACCTGAACTTGTTGCAATGGCTTTAGTAGTCGGCTCGAAACCACTAGCAAACTCTGGAACCGTGTTATTCAACAATGTCAACGTTGCGTTCACCGTTGTATACGGACCAGCAACGCACGGTAGAGAAACCGAGACAGATTTGATTCTTCTAAAGGTATGCCCTTGATAATCAAGATCGAAAAGACCTTCAGGCAAACTGAACGTACACGTGCCCGTTTCTCGCAGTTCAAGAAGCGCATCAGGACGCAGCGATCGTAGCGAAATATTTTTGTTCAGCTCTAAACGGCGCGTGTTTTCTTCCATATAGCGGCTTTCGAGTTGACGCAAAACAAGTTGCAACTTCTCACCAGCAAGCAGACCCATCTTATTGTTGTCCCAATACCCTGAGCTTTGCAACAAACTTGGCTTCGTTCCCAACTCATAGGTGTAGGCGCTTTCAACTTTGGCAATCATTTCATAACACAAGTCATAGCTCTGTTTATAGACAAACAAAAGCTGCTCACGCATCCAGGTATAGAGCTCATGGCCCGAAAATTTGTTGCGTAAAAACTGTTCGACCTCCTTTGCATTCTCTATTTGTTTCTTATGATTCTCAAGCTGTTTCTCTGCAACCTGTTGACGAATCGCTGCACCTGCGATCTGTTTGTCTATCTGAACTATTTCTTTGATCGCAGACTGTGCTTGTAACGCCCATTCTTGTTCACGTCGGATGTAAGAAGCAATCGTCGCTGCTTTGCTTGCATCAGCACTTTTTACTTGACTTTCAAGCGTGAAACCTTTTGCCACTGCACCCGCGAGCCAGCTAAGTTGACGCCCACCAAATCCTGTCCCAGCGCCGACACCCAGAGGTTGAGCTTTTACATCAAACTGCGGAATCATCCCCATATAGCCTGAGTACTGTTCAGCTATATTTGACTTCACAATATTGTCTAGAGCATCTTGTGCCAGCTCAATTTGGCGTTTCTCTTGATGAATCATTTTCACACCAGAATCACCGGTGAGAACAGCCTGATTTTCAGCCGCTGACTCAATCGGATTCAACGCTGTGTCTTCAGGAACGGTCTCTGCTACATCAGGAACTGCTGGAATTGTCAGCTCGTCGATACCCAACCGCTTTGCATATGTCTGGAGACGAAGAACCATTGTTTCTCGCGACTTACGCAGACTGTCAACTGCTACTTTACTATCAAGAACCTGTTTCTCACGTATCGTTGTAACACTTTCTTGCAACGTGATCTCTTGCGACGAACGCAAAAGGCTCAACGCTTCACCGTCTTGCTTTTCTGTCGCAGCCAGAATAGAAACCCCTAAAGACTTGACGTCGTCACACAACTCATTAGCTTTCGCAAGCAAATACCCAAACCTATACGCGGACGGCGCCCCACCTAGTTCAGAAAGAACCGTATCGATATCGACGCCTTGTGCTTGCGCATCGACAAGTAGAGCAGGATCTATAGGAGGAGCAAACAACGCGAGTCGCCGTTCGACCCCATCGATATCTTGACAATGCCGTATCTTCAATAAACGATCTTCGATCGTATCCCAATAGGTGCGCAACTTGTCGTTTGCTGGGATACAAAAATAAAATGCTTCACCAACACCCAACAAGTTGTTACCAGCTCCGGACGTGCTGCTAGCTGTCGGACCACTCGACGGCGCTATATTCTCTAGTGCAACTAACGCGTTTCCAAAACTGTCCAACTTGTCTTGTAAGCTGTCGAACGTTTCGACCCCGATTCTGCCTCGGCTTGGAACAACCTGTGGTTTCGGACCTAAGATCTGACTGGCGATCGTATAGAGCTGTAACGCTTCATACACGTTTTCACGTGTGAATTGTTTGAACTTAGCATCACCCCAAGCAATAAGATTCTCAACGTATTTAATAAAAACATGCTTCATATAGGCAAGGGGGCGATTGTTCGCCACCAAATGAGGGTCAAACGGATTCTCAATCCATTCAGCAATGTCTGGATTCTCCTCGCCAGGTTTCACATTGCGTCTAAACCACTCTTCGAGCTGCACAGGGGTTTCTTTTCGAAATGGTAGGACCTGCCAAACGCGAGACAACTCATTTTCGCCATCTGATTTCTCGTCAGAAGTCGGGTCAAAAATATAGTGAAACCATTTCATGGCCTCTTCGTATTTTCCGCTTTTGCTTAAGCGAGTTGCGATATACAGCGGAGCATGAAAAAATAACTCCCAGTTATACAAACTATTTGCGCCATGGGAATCGAAACAAACGTTGTTTTTATAGAACGTTCTATCAGAATATTGTTTCCCATCGCCAAGTTCAGCGGGACGAGGTGTCACCAAACCTGAATCAAAGCGAGGGCCATAGGCCGCAGTAAAACCATCGCCTTGATCATCTGGCAATGTAAGGTCGCTTCGTAAAAGCTCAGCGACACCATTTTGGTTTAGCCGCTCGACATAGTCGCTTGACTTAGGGTGGTGAAAGGTATGAAACGATTTGAGATGTTCTTGTGCCAATGGGTTACGAATCCACCATGAGAACCTACCAAATGTAAGATATAAGTATTGAACAGCTTGTTTCTGGTCAACGAAATAGGATTCTGTTTTCGACTTAAAAAAGAATGGTTCGGTAAATTCATACCTTCGTACGCGTCTACCCAAGTTCTGGTCGCTAGTGGCTAAGATTTCTACCTTCGATGTATCGCCATCGAGATATGGCGTCACTTCTTCTAGAACATCATCGAATAATCTGTCGTTAAAGTTATTCGCGATAACTGTTCCGTATCTACGTTCCTGCCCAGCGTTCGTCGAATATACCGTTGAAAAATAAAACGTGACATTATTCCGAAACATCCGAGAGCCTGGAGATGGCGTATGGCTACTTATTGTGACCGTTAAAGATTTTCCAGCGAAAGAATGACGTGTGGTGAACTGTGGCACACGATGGCCTGGTAATTCTCCTACCGAACTTGTTAGCTGCTTAGCCGTCCAGGCACCATCCACATATTCGCTCCAAGCTAAACGCACTTCCCAATACTCTTCAGCCTTGAGGCTATTCATAGGCCTATTAGCCATACTTTCAGTGCTCTCTGCACCTGTTTTTAGAACATCTGACTGCCGCTGCTTTTTCACAAATTCAGGCCAGAACAATAGCAAACGATTTTTCCAAACCACTGGCACGAGATGCACACCGCTGTCTTCGCCTGCCTCAACACTCGTAATCCCAGCCGATATTTTTTCCCAGGCGCTCCATTTTTTAAACTGATTTAACGTACGGTAATAGAATGTGTAGGGTGCGCTGCTTGTTCGACCAAACACATGCAGAATATGGCCTTGCTCTACACCCGTGCCAGAGAGTAATTTCTCCTTGTACAAACCGCAGACTTCAAGTTGACTAACGGCATCAACACTCATCACATAGTTCCGCAACGCCGATTCTGTATTTCGATCAGTCACATCATTTTGTGTCAAATACGACTCTAGATCTTTAAAGAATTCGCTTTTGTTTGTACGCCATTCTGGTTCTAGCCAGTTTTCTGGGTACAAGAAGATTTTGCGGTTCGCTTCCCAAACACGATAGTTCTTAATCCACTGCCAATGACCTTTATCAATCGCATCAGGCGAAAGGCCCTCTTCTAGATTTAGAAGCACACGGTTGACATACATTTGAATTGCCGCACTCGCCTGCACGATACGTGATGTTTCCATGCATGATGTCATCTGCACATCGATCAATAGGTGTTCGAATAAAGCGTCTGCGTCACGCACGCCAGCGTTTTGTATATCGTTTTGCTGCAACAGATACGCGACAAGCGCTCGTTGTTGATTCTCACGAAGTGTGTCAGAAACTTTACCTGCAACATGCAGCCATGCATCTCTGTCATGGTGCGCTTTCACTGCCTGTTTCACAACAGTTGCTTGCGTTTCTAGAGCTGCATAGTCAGCAGCTGCATCGCCAAGCTGCAAAACAGTTTCTGCAGTGACGCCTAAAGTGACCATATGTTTAGCTAGCACAGCAACTGGCAGAAGCGCAGCTTCATTTGTCAGGTCCGAGATACCAAGCGAAAAGTGCGCAAAAAGTTCTGACGTATCGCTACTAGATAGTTCGAAGAGAAGAGAGAAGGCTGTTATCGCTTCGTCAAGCGTGCTGTCCGCATCGTTTGCAATCGTAAACAGGTCAAGCAAATTTATGCCAACATCACTTACGCTATAGCGACGTAGCTGAACATAGTTTTGCAACCGTTTATAGTGTTCCCCCGACAGGGTAACGAAGGTTAGGTCAGCAAAATCTTCACTGTTCGCCAAGAAGTGCGACACTTCACCGACCTCTAGAGAGAACTCCTCGATACAGAGCAGCGCTCGTTCGTATGAAAAAACTAGCTGTTGAAAGTCTGCTACTAGCGCTGATGGCAGCTGCAAGGGCTCTTCTCTATCAACATCATCGATCGTAGTATGAAGCACTTCGATCGTTGCCTGCAGAGCTACAGCAACATTTGGCGCCAACGTTTCAAGCATTGTAGGGTTTGCCGAAAGCAGTGCTGCTACTTCGCCCATCACGATATCTTGCGTCCCTTTATTTCTACCTACCGGTTCGATGCCGCTTTGTGAGGTTTGTGTTGGAACCAACGCAGCAACAGCACGCAGAGAACTTTCAACTCTTTTCGCCGTTATTCCTGACTTTTTCTCGGCCGTAGAGGCACCTACTTCACCAGAGAAACCTTCAAGGACATACGACCATTGCGCCACCGACAGATCACTAGCTTGCAACTCTTGAACGAATACAAAGAAAGCTAACGTTTGCGCTGGATCTCTACTGACACGTCGAGGGTGAAGTTCATCGGCGAACCGGGCAAATGGGAAACCGTCGAACAGCCTGATAGCGATAATAAGTTCTGAAATCGTTAGTTCAAGAGCTCGCGCAGCACTTGTATAACAGAACACAAGACGTAAACTTTGCAGGTTGATCTTGTCAGCAACATCAATCTCTTCAGCTTCTAAAACAATTGTAAGATCTTTTTCAGACACCGAGAAGGCAGCCGCTAGAAAAGCAAACTTCATCTTCCAAGTAGCATCTCCAAAGCTATACACTCCGAAGACATCAGCTTCAAAATCTTTGTCAACCGGCAACGATGCTTTAGTAAGAAACGTTTTTTTATAAAGCGAATCTGGGCCTTGGGTTGGAATGTCTCCCCAAAAAACTGCGACTTCTTCAATAGACAGGGCAAGCACGTCCGCAAGTTGTAACGCTGCGGCAATATCGGCTAGAGCCTTCTGGTCAATATCTTGCGTCTTAAGCGCTTGCAATAAAATATCAGTCTCTGGAATGGTTAACCCTATTTTGTGTTGCAAACGTAAGAACCGATGTAGCCTGTCCCAAAGCTGATTATCTCGATGTATGGCAATATCGATGTCAGGGTTATACAACCCTTCCATGTCAGTGAGGCGGACTTTCGTTAGATCACACGAGGCATCAGGTGAATATAGCGTCAGAATTGAGTTGAAATCCTCTAGGTTTTCACGAATCCACGCTTCTACCTCTTCTGGCAGAACTTCTGTTGCGTTAGCTTCGTTAAACTCTTCAATTATGGCCCGGATGGCAGCACTTGCTGGCGAGTTACTACCTATCTGGAGAAGGTCTTCGTAGAAGTTGCCGACAGTGAACCCTCCTGGCGTAAGTTGTGTGCCTTCCTCCTCTTCAAGGTTGAGTAGCCTCTCATAGAATTGTTCAGCATCGACACCTTTGCGTGCTATCAAACGCTGGAGAACACCGAGCAGTGGTCGGTGAGGGTTCAAAAAACTTGTTTTAAGCAACTCGATAAGTTCAACATAAAGAATCGCAACACTATCGAGTAGTAACGGAATATCTCTAGCAAGCACATCAAGGCCTTGACTATAATAGCGTGCCGTGGCAACCGTATCAGGCTCCCCTGCGAAATTTTCCTTCGCAAGTATCTGATAGTCAGCTTCTGAAAGTTGTAATGCTTCGGCAGTAACACTTCGCTTTATCGCAGCGTCATCTGCGTTTGCGTTGACGGCCACGAGCAATTCATGTCGTGTTAATGCCAGCTCGTGTAAATAGGCACGGAGCGAATCGAGAGGCAGATGATACGGCAACGCCGCTGGATAAATTGCTGGCCTTGCTGAGTCATTGTTGCTTAAAATCTGATAGGCGCTTGCTTGTCTGTTCTGTGGCTCAGCGCGAATCTCTTCGGCCGTTACACTTCCCGTGTTATAGCCGCTGTATTCGCTGAAAGTATCTTGATAGACAATTTTTGCTTCCATCACTTCGTTAGCAAGGTCGACATAGGGCACTAACGTATGTGTGTTCTCGCACGTTAACGGCAGGTGCACTAAATCAGGGCGTCGTTTTGTTAGCTCGTCTAGAATATTTTGTGAATCACCATCGACATCGACAATAGAACGGCGAAGAAACTGCAACAGATAAACAAAATATGACGATGGGCTTTGCACCGACCGGCAATGTTCACATTCACAAAGATTTGCGCTGCCAAACAATGTTGTATAGTCAATCCCCTGTTCGGCTAATTTTTCACTAGTTGCATCAAAAAAGATCCCTGGGTTCATGAACCCAGGGATGCTTAGATCTCCAAAGTCTCTAATGCCCAATAGCAAACTTTCGCTTTGCGCACTCTTAAACCGAGCCTGATTAGAAATTTGTAGCGCTATCGATTCACCGCCTAAGGCTTCAGCATTGGCCGCAACAAAGTTCTTTTGCGGAATGCTGCTTATCGCATAGCTGGAGAGCAAATCCTTGTCTTTAAGCACCTGAATATTGTCTGGCGATACGCTTACATACTGTAAACGTTGCAACGTTAACAGCTCAGTTTTTGTAGCTTCGTACTCATCACCAGCGATTTCTTGCAGCTCATCATCAAAGTCATGGATCTTTGAACTGTTAAGGCTAAAGACTTTATTTTCACCGAATGATTCAGTTGATAAGAAAACGTCTATATTGTTTGCAATCGTTGGTGTTGATAACTTTATCGAATTATTTTTAATGAGTTTAGCGACACAAAGATTTGGATACGTGTTGTTCAAGTTTGTTTTGATTGCTTGCACATACGTAGCACGTTTTTCTTTTTCGTCGACGCCTTCAATCTCTGCAGGCACACCAACCTTTTTGACAATTGACTGCCATTTCGAATCACTAATGTTTATCAGGTCAACCGCTGACACAACTTGTTGCTTCGTTTTAAGCTCATTGATCATGGCTCCATGACCTAACGCCGCGACATCTAGCTGTTGTGTGAATGCAAGTTCATTGACTAATTCTCTGTTATCCCCAAAAGAAGGCTGTTGCTGTAGCTCTGTGAAAAACTGGGATACATCATTGCCGTTAAAACTATGCAACGTCGCAGCGTATTCTTTCTTTTGGGTTGTGCTGAGGTTGCTGTGTTGCAGAACAGAAAGTAGCGGATTTGCTGATACGTCTACTGTTTGCAACTCATTATCTGTTTCTGGTTCAGTACCTTTTACTACCGCATTAATTGCACCTTGTCTGATAGCTTCTAAAAAAGCGTTTAGTCTAGCGGACTTTGGTGAGACGATAGTATTTTTTTGCACTGCTGCTTCAAGATATGCTTTAATTTCCTCTTCATCAATTTCGAAGAAAGCCTCCCACGTTATAGTGACTTGCTGACATGCTAAGCCATAAAGCAGGTCGTGAAAGTTGCTATCAAACTCGCTTTGAGAAAATTGTATTGTCTCTGCAAGTTTCTGCACCGAAACAAGCTCCATATCAAGCTCACTTGCGACAAAAGAAAGTTGCTCATTAGAACTGGCTATAACAGCTAAGCTTATTTGACTTTCTTCCATGAACTGCTCTATAGAGGTCATCACCTGTTCGTATTCACTGCGATTATCAGTTTGCGTTACGGCAATATTGATGTTGCGCACAAACCCTTCGTCTGAATAGTCTTGCACACGCACAAGTGTCGAGCGCCCAACAATTTTATTGCCAGTAACGGCGTAGACGATAACGTCAGCTTTTTTGCGTTCAGCGCGACGGTAGAACCACTCATAAAATGTTACGCTATATCGCCCTTTTGCGTCTGCTTCCGCGCTTGCCAGAAATTCAAACCCGCCGTTTTCAGCGATCTCATCCAGCGATGTTACTTCTTTATAAACGCCAGCTCCGATGACATCGATATCGAACGCCATTAACTTTTGCTGCTTGACAGGTTCATCTTTTCTAGTGACATTGCCGCTGATATTGAACGTTAGTTCGTTGCGCAACAAATCGTTTTCCTCTAGAAGCGTAACGATAGCTGCAATCGACTTTTGGTCAAGCAATAGGCTGTCATCAGACGGTTGAGCAACTCCAAATCGCTTAAGAAGACTATCTACTTGCCGCTGCGTAAACTCTCCCGCTTTTCTTTCATCCCATTCTTCTTGTGAAAGCGCCATACCAAGATTTGAAAGTGCTTTATGTAACAGCGTAACGTTAAAAGAAATCTCGTTACGCCTAATTAAACTCATCAAAAACGACATGGACGGCCCTCTTTCCGCTATGACATCCACGTAGCAAAACATGGAGTTAGAAGACTATACAAGCAGAAATTTATCTCGTCCAGCGAGTCCCCAACTAATCTCAGATTCATTGGTTAAAGAGTTGAGTAACTCGTTCTGTCATCAAACTTTTGCCGAGACCCAACGTCAAAAAATTTCGAGGCGTTTCCCATTTATCTGTGCCTCGGATGAGTCAATAAAAGCGTTTGTTGCAAGCAACACACCCTCAGCATTTTTTTCATCTTCCCAGGGAACGCTCGCAGTCCAACGCCATGCATACGCCATCACTGCAGCTGTCTTTCGTCGCCCCTTGAGATGCACTCACTTCCGCTGCGCTTCTATCGACAATTAAAGCATTCGGGAAAAAATAGGAAACAATGAGCCACCTGTTGCGCCAAATAAGTTCCTGCGACACTGTAAACATGTCCGAAGTGAAAATGTTGGTAGCAAGCCGACGAATTCTGCCTTCCTTTACCGCTTTCGTCAACGTAGGCCGTGACGCAGCATCATCAAAAAAAACTGACCCTTTCTGCATCGGCCACTGCGTAACTTTACGTCCCATATCTTTACACTATCGACCAAAGTAGAAAATAGTTTTACATTTTTGAATGATGTAGATATCCACACAACGCCAAAAGGTTTCAAAATTGTGGTTATTTTTACACTTTTGATTGACATAGTTTAAAAGAAAACCTTATCAAAGCGGATCTCCGAAGAGCAGAACTATCATTATCAACAAATTTCCTTACCTAAGGTGAAAGAAAAACCCTGCGTCTTTAATAATATCAATAGCACCTGATTCAAAAATAACCTGGAAGCCAGGAGTGTCACCGAATGGCTCTATACGCATAAGTGGGTTTCTACCTGACCTAAGTCGTTGAACTAGTGACCTTGGCAATGCCAAACCAACAAGCGCTGCCGATTCTCCTCTCCCTGCATTTGAGGCACTAGCCGTAGCATACCTTTCCGCAACTCCCCGTTCGATTGCTGCATGGAACTGGCCACCATAGTTACCACCAGAGCTAGAAAGTGTATCAAGCGGGTTATCTACAAGCTCATCCGCGAAAGACCTGGTCGTTCCATGCACGTAAACCTCGATCTCTTCTTCGATAACATCATCAACCCCAGCTTGGCGTGCTTGTTGAAGCGGGCTCAAAGGAGTTGAACTGCCACCACCACCTCCAGACCCAGATGGCCTTGGTGAATCAATGTCATCCAAAGCACTCATGAAAATTCCAGTGCCAGTTCCGATATCTGCTCCCGCCTCAAGAATTAAAGCCGTAGACCCTGCCATTACAGGCACACCTACAACTGCTCCCCCACCAGTCAAAGTTAAACCTCCGCCAACAACTTCTCCACCTCCACCAACAAGCAACTGAGCTATTCCCCATGCCGTTTCACCTACTCCATATCCCAAACGATAGTAGGCGGGCAGATCATCTGAAACACCTGTAACTTCAACTCCGATACCAAGCAGAAAACCTCCTGGTGCGGCTCCAGCTAGACCGCCAGTAGAAACACCTGCGATAAACTGCCCAACCGCAGATTCTCTCATGTATTCAGCGAACTCATCATACAAACTTGATTCTGGAGCTAGCTGGTTTACAGTCAGTTCTTGACCTGAAACCATCGAAGGCGCTTCTAATAACAGACTCGCAGAGCCGCACAAAGGGTTGAGTTCGTCACAAGGTCCTACATCAGGGTTTGGGTTATCACCATTAAGCGACCCCACCGAGACGTTGCCATCGAAGTCAATAGTTACGCCTACTCCAACCCCAGTTTCTGGTTCGCTTTGTGTCCCACTAGGGTCTGACAAGCCAGTGGGTTTGTTACGGCTATACGCATACACATTAGGGCCGTCTACTAAACCTGCCGGATCGGTGCTAGACCAGCGGGCGAGCCATGGCAGATAATAGCGGGCAGTGTGATAACTCAATCCTGTTTCTTCGTCACGTTCCATGCCTGTGTAGCTATAGCGTTTGGCAACACTTCGAACGTCTCTATTTTTTGCGCTATAGGCTGTGGTGCCGTATGGATGATATTCCTCATAGGAAATGATTCGTCCCCGTTCGTCGATTTCAAGCCCGACGCTGCCGAGGTGGTTGCCGTACTGGTAACGAAACAAGATACCTTCGTCGAGCTGCGTGTTATTTGTTTCTAAAACATTTTCGACAATCAATACACGGTCATCGACAACAAACAAATGGTGAGTTTCGATATCTTCAACCAGCCGGCCGTTTTCTGTGCGGCGATACCATTCCATCCCACCTAGATACAGACGTTCTTCAACGATCGTGCCGTTGTTTTTTTCGATCCGTTTACGGGTTCGCTGTTTCTGTGAATCGTAGCTATACCAGGCTTGTGAAGCGCCACTCGCCTCAAGATTGATGTGACCAATCATGTCTCGATAGTCAATGTGAAGTTGCAACGCTTCAACACTACGATCAACAGCTGTCATCGAACCGTGACTGTCATAGCTATAACGCTGTGATAGCGCAGGTGATGCTTCTTGTGCGTAATGATTAAGACCTGTCGTTGCGTCACCAGGTTTGCTTGTTGCCAAAAGACGATTGCTGCTCAACGCATACTGATAGAAACGACTCCAGCTTGACCCGCTGCCATCGATGTGCGACATTGTGAGTATGTTGCCAACTTCGTCATAACGATACGTTTCGATATAGTTGCGCAACGCGTCTGGGCTGTTTGATGATGGGATCTGATCAACAGGGGTGAACGCATTATTGTCACGCTGAGTCGTAGCGTTAGCATGCTCTCGACCTTGCGCTCTTGTCAAACGATACAGCGCATCGTAGCGATAACGCAGATGTGGCTCAACCCGTGCATTATCAAAAAACACTGTCTGCTGAGCAGTGTCTCGAATGTCTGTGATATTACCACTGGGGTCATACCAATACTGCAAGTTCTGATACGCCTCGATTTGGTCAGCATCGTCGCTTGGCACTGTCACAAGCTCGTTCAAACGAAACGTCTGCGCATCATAGCTATAAGTTGTGACACTGCCGTTCCCAAGCGCTAGACGTAGCCGCTGCCCTTTCGCATCATAGGTAAGATTAACAATCGCATCCGTCGACTCCCCGTCGACGAACAACGTTTCGCTTTGAAGTAAACCACGCTCGTTATAGCTTGGCAGATAGGTTGCTGGCTCTCTACCTTCGACATGCCAATTCTCTTGCCTCACCATACGGTTTAGCGCATCATAGGCAGTGTTTTGCGTAAAAACTTCTTCGTCAAAAAACTCAAGAGGTGGGTTTTGCGGCCAGTGCAGCACCTCAGCGTCATAGCTGCGTGCAAGCTGCCGCTGAGCGATGACGATATTACCTTTGAAGTCGAAACGCCGTTTTGTTACAACACCAGCGCCATCAAAGTGTTGATGAACCTGTCCACGCAAATTGCGTTCTTGCCCATCGGCTAACTCTTCGCCATAGGTTACACGTTCAATCGTTAGCCACGCACCACCGTTGATTTGTAGCTGCTGTTCAACAGGGCGACGCAACACATCATAGAAAGCACGGGAAACTCGCACTTCGACCGTTGTCGAACCGTCTGCAGATGTTCTCTCATTTTCATCCCAACCATAAAAAGGCTGCCCAGCGGCATCGTTAATCATTTGGCGAGACCCAGCTTCATTGCTGTGTTGACAAAGCAGATTGCCAGCAATGTCGTAACATGACACGCTATCGTTTGGCATTGCTTCGTCTGCGACATCGTGCGGTTTGAGCGGTGTAACGTATTGCATCACCAGGTTGTTGCGAGCGTCACGAATCCACAGCGGTTTGCCTTCGGCATCAAGCTTGGTGAACGTAAGATAGAACTCGTCGACCAGAGAAGTAGGGCTATCGCCAACACGGTTATGGGCGATAGCAATAACGTCACGACCTAGGCTGTCAAAGAAAACTCTTGCAGGTGTGTCTGCATGATCTTCAACAAGGCCTGCAGCACGACGATGCTCAGCCGTGCTAAACGCTTCAAACAGTTCGTGATCTGGGTCGCTACGACGACGATACCAGTCACTTTGCAAACTCGGGTCACTATTGTAGGCGGTGTCGTTTGCGTCGAAGCTTACGACATGCCACGGTGAAAACTCGACACGGCTAAAACTGCCATCAGGCAGTTCGGTACGGACAACACGACCAGCCGCATCATAAAAAATGATTGGCGTGACGCCCAACGCTTGCGATTCTTCAAAACGATGGTCTGGGCTGAAATAAGGCTCATATTGTTTAACTGGCTTGCCCTTGTTGTTGACAATAGTTTTTCCGTTCGCTATCCAACGTAAAGGACCATCAACAACAGCTGGTTCGGCTTGCGATTTTGAGACCAAAACGTTGCCGCCTCCATCGCTGTATTGAAACGCTGTTTGTAGAGGAGTTGGACGGCCGTCAAGTGAAGCACTATGTTGTTCACGAACAATAGAAGCTGACGCTGCTGGACGCTGCCCATAGATTACTGTTCCGTCGGCGGCAACAGTCTCACCAAAATCATAGACGTGTCTAGCCGTTGCGCTGCCCAACAACATAGCGGCGGCTGCCTCATCATAGGTCTCGGTGAAAAAACCGCTGCGTGTGCTTGCATCAAGGTCGACCAGCTCGGCACTGAAACCAGCCAACGTATCACCTTCGTCGCCTTTGCCTAACACCGCAGCAGCGGCTGGCACGCCAAGGGTGTCAAACAAAACCTGCGAGAGGTTATTGTTATGGTCTCGTATGTGTTGTGGCGCTAGCACACGATAGTTAAATGAAGTAACGCTTGCAGTATTTCCCACTGGATCGACACTCGACAACACAAAAATAGCATGCTCGTCATAGACGATAGTCGTCGTGTTACCAAAAATGTCGCTATAGCGCTCGGGCATATAGAACCGTTCATCTGCTTGTTCGCCAAATCCAGCAATACCAGAGCCGACCCAATACGATGCAGCATCTAGATCGCCAAACTGCGCTGTGAGTTCTACGCCTGTGAGGTAACCGCTTTTTTGTCTAGTCTGCAAATCGGCTTCGATAGCTGGGGTCAACTTGTCGCCCAACACAGCGTCAAGCAGAGATTCAGTTAGCGCCAGCGTATAGGTTTCATAGGGCAGCGCTAACGTGTTTAGCTCACCGAAGGGTAAAGGACCTGCCACATCCGAATCAAAAAACAGCATACGAACCCACTCGACGATACGTTTTTGTGGCACCAAGCCAGACGCTATTGTCTGGTACTCAAGCCGTTCGACTGACTCGCCAGTCAAATCTAGGTTTTTTAACTGTGCAAGCGTTATGTAGCCGTTGTTTTCTGGCAACGGTGCCACACCCGTCAGATCATAGGTCTGCACTTCGCATGGCACGCGTAGACGGTAGGCATCGAGTGTGTCGACGCTATCATTTGTGAACTGTGTCGCGTTATAGGCAAGGTGTAGTTCGTTCTGAACCTGTTGAATCTTGCTTTGCATAGGCTCGGGCAGCGCATCATCGTCGTGGCGAACGAGCCGAGGGTAGGCCACGGCAACCGAGTCTGTCACGTTGCCATAGCGATCGACAGCAACGTTTAGCGTGTGGGCAATGCGTGGGTCTGGTTGTGCGTTTATCGTTAAATCTAAATCATAGGTATAGCTGATTGCTTCACTTTCGGTGACAAGAAAAACACCATGCCCGCTGTCGCCTATTTTCGGTTGCAACTTCGTAATTGTGTAGTCGTGGTATGCCGCAGAAAAAATCTTCGTAGCCACCTGTTGGCCTTCTGCCAATGCCGCCGCGTCAAGCTCGTAGGTTTCTTGCCGCAACGTCATTGACTTGCATGCGCGTGATGCTTCGTGCCACTCATCGTCGCTCGACGCAAGCGTTGACGTAGCTGGCTCAGGAAAATAATTCTCAACGAAATCGCCAACAGATGAGCCGCCAAAGCTTTGCGGAAAGTATTCGTGTCGATACTGTTCAAACATTTTTTCACGATCAAACGAAGCGCCCGTATGAAACCACGTCACCGTTTTTACAGGCGGTTGATACAACGTTTCGTCATCAGTAACATAGGGGCTGCTATTCAGCTCGGTGAACGTTCCGAAAGATTCAACGTCGATCTGTTCGACACGACCGAAGCCGCGAAACTCTCGCTCACGCCCATCGAAATAGCCATGATGATAGCTATAGGTTGACGCAAAACGGGTTTTGCGCCACACATCAGTGACGATGACGCGTTCTACAACATGCACAGGAAACGGCAGTCGAGTAACCCATGGCGTGCCAGCGACCTTATCTTTCACATAGAAATGAGTTGAAGGGGCGTACTCGATAGTCGTCTCGGCTCCCATATTGTTGGTTGTGTGCGTTAGAAGATGCGGCTTACCTTGCGCCATCAGCTCAACATAACGCAACTGCGCACCTTGGTCACCTGGCAGAGGACTCGACCACGTTAAACACGCAGTGCCATTACCTAGCAGATCAACTGCAGCAACCGTTGCGAGGTTGTCCGCCAAAGGAAACCCTGCAAGCACAACGGGGTCGCTCCAACTATTGCCAGACTGGTTAAACCAAAGCGTTGTGCGCTGTCGACCCAGGTAGATAATATCGACCGTTCCTGAACCATCGATGTCAACAAGACGTAGCCGCTGGCTAGAGAACTGGTCGTCGATCTCAAATCGAGGTGCCGTATCCATCACAATTTTTTCGCCGAACGTGCCATAGCCTTTGTTTGGCCAATAACATACTTCGCCGTTGCGGATACGAACAATGTCGGCTAGTCCATCTCCTGAAAAATCTGACTGAAAAATTGACTCTTCGTTATCGGCGAACAACACTTTTGGACCTAGATCTTCATCTGCTGCGACGTGGCTGCGCCGAGAGTCGGCAAACCCTTTCGTCGCGAGCGATTGATGCCACACAATCGCGTCAGCTTCGGTAATAACCGCATCGGCGTGACCGTCACCCGTCACGTCAAGCAATTTGACGTTCGGATCTTGCCAATCAATTGTTAGCTGCTGGTCGAAGGGTGCAAAGTTTTCCCATGTTCCGTCTGGGCTACATTCGAAATAGCCACCTAACGGGCGGTCGAGCTGTACTAGATCGATTCGACCATCACCATCAACGTCTAGCAACTGCCGAGCACCGTTTGCCATGCCTCCAGCAGGAACAGGCGCAACCAGCCGAGACTCCCCCAACGCAGCGACAGACGAAACCTCTTGACCTTTTTCGTCATCTGCTACGGTGCGATGCAACGGCGAATTGTTAGGTTTATAAAACCAGCCGTCAGCTTGACTTGTCAGCACACCACTAGCGCCTTCACCGTCAAGGTCGACCCAACGATACGTGCTGCCATCGACACCGAGCGGCAAATTCTCCAGGCTTTCTGGCTCCATATTTTTTATTTCGCTACCGATAACAGGCTGACTATAAGAAAAAGCAACAGGAGGAACCGATCGTTGTACATAACTACCATCGGCCAATTTTCTATAGCTTGTTTGCGTGACTGATCGAATGTGTGTATAGGGACGATGCGGCTCCTGACTAGGCAGGCCATAGACAATGTCGGTTGAACGGACCAAATAGTTTTTCCCAGCCTCTTCCTCTGCCGTGCTGTTGCCTTCAAAGTGGTGGAACATAAGCACACGACGACAAAGCCGATAGGTGCGAACCTCAAAACCTGCTCGATAGCGAGAAAAAGGGTCTTCGCGCACAGGCCACGGTAGCGAGCCTTCAGGCACGGGTTCTGATTCTTCATGATCGCCGTAATCAAACACCGCCTCGAAAAGCCAGTTGTCTCCTGGGTCAGGCCACGGCGCATCTTGTTGCAACAAAGGGTAAAACGGTGCACTATTGCCGTATGTTATGCGTTTTATATAACGATTTGCGCTGCGAGAATGTGCCGAGCGCTGTCGCTCATGCGCATACGCAGCATCGACATTTGTAGAATCTTCAGAGGCATAGTCATAGTTGATCACATTGCCTTTGTCATCGTGAGACTGACAGATGAGCCACCGAAAAACTCGACGGTGATCATTTGGATCAGCAATTCGACTGTTCGATGTTCTCCCATACCAGGTTGTCACATTCTCTTTACTTATCGAACGCCAAAAACAGTCACCGTCATCTTGCGTATTTACCCAGTATTCAATGCGCGCAAACAGTCCCTCAATACGAGGCCGATACCGAACAACTCGATACTCTTGTGAAGCAACAACACGCCGTAACGTTATCGCTTGCCATCTACTATCTGTTTCTTCTAGTTCAGGGACTAAGTCTTCAGCACCTGAGAGAATAAAAACATCAGAGTTATCAGACAGATAGCGTGGTAGGCCTTTCTCGGTTTTCCGAGAAATTGCGGGTAATCCAATATCCCACCCTAAACCAAATATACCGTTGCCCGAACCAGAATCATAGGACAAGGACAGCTGTGGACCAAAACCCGAGCGACCAGGGCTAAGCCTCAACGGCACTGAGAACGAACCTGTACCTGTTACAGGGTTGGCTGTAAATTTTTCGCCGATGCCGCTAACTGCACCGCCACCTTTAGGAAGCGTTATCTGAGGAATAGGTACTCCCTGAGTTGGTTGTCCCCCGTCTCGGGTCGCCGTCGTCGAATTTCCTGCTGTGTCCATAGAATCCCTCACATACTTAGACATAGTTCCACCAAGGTGTTGCCATGCACAGTAGCACATTGTGGAGGGATTCTCACAAACGCTACAACAAGGTGATGCTAGCTAACTAGACATGACGCAATCACCAAACCCAGTCTGCATATCCAGCGGCTTTTGTCTTTTGAGGCATTATGATTTAGCTATGATTATTCAACCTAAAGTGCGTGGATTTATTTGTCTTAGTGCTCACAAACAGGGCTGTGCGGCCAATGTTGCCGAACAGATCAGCTACGTTAAACAAAACCGCACCGAAAACGCAGGGCCAAAAAATGTTCTGGTCATCGGCGGTTCGACAGGTTACGGTTTAGCCTCTGCGATCACTGCCGCTTTTGGATATGACGCAAAAACACTTAGCATTTTCTTCGAAAAGCCGCCGAAAGAAAATAAAACGGCTTCAGCAGGCTACTACAACGCAGCGGCTTTCCAGGCCGAGGCACGAAACGCTGGATTACAAGCACAAGCTATAAACGGTGATGCATTTTCTACTGAATGCAAACAAGCAGTTATCGATAGAGCAAAACAGAACAACGAGACGTTTGACCTTGTAGTATACAGTTTGGCATCACCTCGAAGAACAGACCCTCAAACAGGCGAAACCTTCAAATCGGTTCTTAAGCCTATTGGGCAAGACTACACCTACAAAAACCTTAATACAGACAAGTTGACGATTAGCGATACAACTATCGAACCTGCTAGTGAAGAAGAAATTGCAAACACTATCAAAGTTATGGGCGGCGAAGACTGGGAACTGTGGATTGAGGCACTAAGCAAAGCAAACGTGCTTTCACAAGATTTCCAAACGGTTGCCTATACCTATTTAGGCGAGAAGATAACATGGCCTATTTATGGTCATGGCACGATTGGTAAAGCGAAAGAAGATCTTGACCGTGCAGCTGCGACAATTAACACTACGACAGGTGCTACAAATGCCCGACTTGGCGTTTTAAAAGCTCTTGTTACCCAAGCAAGCTCGGCGATTCCAACTATGCCACTTTACCTTTCCCTCTTATATAAAGCGATGAAAGAAGCAGGCACACACGAAGGCTGCATCGAACAGATTAGCCGCCTATTTATTGAATGCCTTTATAGCGATACTCCGCGCCTTGATAAAGACGGACGATATCGTGTCGACAATTTTGAGCTACAAAACGACATTCAGAAACAGGTCATTTCGACATGGCCACAAGTGACAGAAGAAAACTTGTACGAAACCACAGACTATGCGGGCTATCGTAGCGAATTTCTTAAACTGTTCGGCTTCGGACGCAGCGACATTGATTATGAAGCAGACTGCGACCCATTAGTCGAGCTTGATGCCATAACGCTTTAGAGGCTATCTTTCGACGCACGCTGCAACCGAACCTCTACCATTTTCATGAATATTGCAACCACAACTTGCGATTTTCATGAATATTGCAACCACAACTTGCGATTTTCATGAAATATGGTACTGTGAGAGGTAATGTTTTTAAGATATGTAGATCTCAATTTTTATAACGATCACACTTTTTTTCTGTGGGGGCCACGCAAATCAGGAAAGAGTACACTACTACGAAATCATTTCGTCGACGCTCCCTTATATATCGACCTACTTTTTAGCAGGGAGTATCAGAAATTCTCAACAATACCTGGGCTTTTAGTTGACACTGTCGTTGCAACTGGCGCACCGCGAAGCCATATCGTTATAGACGAAATCCAAAAAGTACCTACCCTCCTTGATGATGTGCACTGGCTCATAGAGAACAAAGGTTATCGATTCTGCCTGTGTGGCTCAAGTGCACGCAAACTTAGACGAGGCCATGCGAACCTTCTCGGTGGCCGTGCGTTACGAGCTGAAATGTTCGGTGTCGTAGCACCAGAGCTTGGTGATGAATATGATTTACAACGTTTACTCACATTCGGGTACCTTCCACAACATTTTACTAACTCCAAGCCTGAAGAACTTTTGCATTCCTATATTGCCGACTATCTCAAAGAAGAAATCGCGGCTGAAGGACTCGTACGAAACTTACCAACATTTTCTAGGTTTCTCGAAGCGTTAGCCCTAAGCGATGGCAACGCAATCAATGAGACAAAAGTAGCTTCTGAGTGTGGAGTATCACGCACCACAGTACATGGATATATCGAAATCCTTTTAGACACGCTACTCGCTAGACAAATACCTGCATACATTAAGCAGGCCAAACGCAGAATAACACGCTCTCCAAAAATATACTTCGCTGATGTAGGTGTCGTCAATTCTCTAGCCAAACGAGGAAGCATTGCACCTGGTTCGAACGCATATGGAGCTGCTTTCGAAAACTACATTTGCCACGAACTCAGCGCTCATACAAGTTATAGCAAGCAACGCTATGACATTAGCTACTGGCGTTTAACAACAGGCATAGAAGTAGACTTCATCCTTGGCGATATGAATGTAGCTATCGAAGTAAAATCTAGCAACAACATCGGCAATCGCCATCTCAAAAACCTTCGAGAATTAGCAAAAGATCATACTCCCCAACGCAAAATACTACTCTGTACCGAAACTCGCAAGCGGCTCACGGCAGACGGCATCGAAATTTATCCATACAAACAGTTCTTAGACGAACTATGGAACGGCGAAATACTGTGCTAGTAAACGCTAGCCCCTTTATGTTATGCAAACACCTATGATGGCACCCATACTGCCACCCGCCTACCCGCCTACCTTCTGGGCCATCGCCAGTTTCAACTGTTAGAAGCCAAATCTACCCTATCGTTTTGCCGATTTGGAGGCCTATCCAGGCAAGTGAAACACCAGCAGCGGCAGACAACCAAAGATAGAGCAAAGCCACTTTTATTTGAGCATGACGACTATAACTAGCAACCTCGTTTGCTAACCCTGACCAGGTCGACAACGCCCCTAGAAATCCAACGCCAGCGATAAGCTGTGCGTTTGCATCAGCACCTGCTAATACCCCCACTGCAAACGCCGCACCGAGGTTGCCTATTATTGTGCCGTACGGAAACTGGCCGACAAAACGCTCTTGTAATAAAAATCTTACCAACGCTCCCACAGCGCCCGCCAACACAATACAAGCAACTATCACGCTAGCGAACCTACCCTGTAGCCGACACCAGCGACAAGAACGCATGGCAAGGCCGTTGCAGTTACAAGTAGCGCTGCTTGCCCTGGAAGACCGTCTTCTATGTATTGCGCTGTTTGCAATGCAAATGTTGAGAACGTTGTAAGGCCACCGCAGAAACCGACAGCCCCGAAAGCAAAAATAGTCTGCGACAATCGAGCCCGCAACCCGACGAAGATACCGATCACTGCCGAACCAACCATGTTAACAGCAACAATTTTTGCGACATCGCCGCCAATCGCAACGTATTCCAAAAGACTATAGCGAAGCCCTGTCCCTACTAACCCTCCGCAGGCGACTGCTAGAAGCACTCGCCATTTTTGTTGTAAAAACTG
This sequence comes from Acidimicrobiales bacterium, assembly GCA_020629155.1. Taxonomy (GTDB): domain Bacteria; phylum Actinomycetota; class Acidimicrobiia; order Acidimicrobiales; family SZUA-35; genus JAHDDW01. The sequence continues at coordinate 524,511 of JAHDDW010000001.1, forward strand.
CATCGCCTGGCCTTCTACAAATCGTCTTCGTCGAAAAGGTTCGGACCTCGTTGAGGTTCATCGAGATAGCCTTTGCCAGCTTCCCATACTTTTTCTTCCGCCTCAGCTGACGGCACCTTTTCAGGTAGAGGACGTTGACCTTTATTCTGGTAAATCCTAGGTTCAGCAGCCATGGCCTCTAACGCTTGGGGCTGCGAAGCGGTTTGTGTGTCGCCCATTGCCTCAGATTGAAAATGTTGAGATGTCGCAGCTGCATGTTGCGTCGGACTAGGCGACGGGCCTGTTTGCATAGGCACTGACGACGGAGCCTTCTGCGCCATAGAAGCAGTGTAGGGCTTAGCCTTCGGTGTCTGCGCCACGGCGCCTGAAGAAATAGCATCAAGATTTTTGTTGAGGCTCCATTTGGGCAGCAAAATGCTAGCGACAAATAGCACAGCACCGATCGCCAGCATAATGAGTGCAGGGCCGATCATCGCGCCGACAAATACTTTCACCACTGCTGCTACCAACGCTAGTGAAGAGCTTGCTAACACATCGGCCAGCTTCGGCACGCCGAACCCAATGACGAGCCAAAATATCGCAACACCAAACGCCCAATAGGAAACGCTTCGCAACACTTTTGATCGTTTTGTTGTGATGATAAGCGCTGTAATAATTCCAAGCAGCGCAACGCCTGCACCAATTGGAGTAAACCGCTTCACAAGCTTACGTACAGTCCCAACGGCACTTAACCCTTTAGTTGGCAGCTCTAAAGGTGTCTCGGTAATTTCTGGAATTGACGACGCAAGCTCGGGTTCAGCTTCGATTAACGATGACCGTAATGCTGATGCTACTTGCGAAACGTCTATCTCAATTGGTTCATCGTTGCCTTCTAATGCGTTTTGGTGCGCTTGCACAACGCCATCTTTGATAAAGCTTTCAACCTCAGGGCTGTCGAGGGCAGCGTCGGCTGCTGCTTCCAACGTCTCGTTTGAAACTTGCGTCCCAGCAGGCAAAGCTTCTTGCAATGATGAGCCTAGACGGTCAACAACAGCTTCGCGAACAGCTTCGTCGTCTAGCAACAAGTCTGCCATTTTCTCTGACCGATCAGGATTGAGCGTAGTCCGCAACATCGTGAAACCTGCCCAACTCACTGATGCAAGCACTAACGAAACTCCAAGAATTATTGCTGCCAGACCTCTGCGCATATGACTCTCCTCATCTAGACATCCCTACCCTAGCAGCCCGACAAGGTGCCTCCATAGCGCTGTGTATGTTATTGCACATCGGCCTTTTTTGCCGTTCTGTTTTAGCCCTACGCACAGGTTTTCACGAGATATTTTCTCATGCAACGCCAAAGTCACTACTCGCTTAGTCAGCTAGCTCCCAATATGGGTGGCCTGTGACATCACTGGGCGTAGTCAAAATTTCAGCACCATCATCGGTGATCAACAACGTGTGTTCGAACTGCGCAGTTCTGCTGCCATCAACCGTTGATGAGGTCCAACCGTCTTGCCACATTTTTGCTTTCCAAGAACCTACGGTGATCATCGGCTCTATCGTGAACGTCATCCCTGGCTCGATTAACTGTGTTTGACTCGGGTTGTAATAATGGCAGATTTGCAAGTCTGTGTGGAACTGTTCGCCGATTCCATGGCCAACAAAATCACGCACAACACCAAAGTTTCTCTGCTCGGCATGCGTTTGGATAGCTCGTCCGATTTCGTTAAACGGGTTACCTGGAACTGCCGCTTCGATGCCTTTGGCAAGGCAATCTCTTGTAACTTTTACAAGTTCACGCGAAAGCGAATCAACATCGCCGATAAAAAACGTTGCGTTAGTATCGCCATGGACACCTTCTTTAAAGAGCGTCACGTCTAAATTAAGAATGTCGCCATTTTCGAGCTGACGGTCATCTGGGATACCATGACAGATCACTTCATTCACTGATGAGCAAACAGACTTTGGAAACGGCGCTACATGCCCAGGATATTCAAGCGGGCTTGGGTAGCAATTGCGATCTATCGCTGACTGATGACAGAAAGCATCAATCTCTTCAGTTGTTGTTCCAGGGTTGCAAAGCGCACCAAGCGACGCAAGCGTATCAGCTGCTTCGACTGCGGTGCGGCGCATCCTCGCTATAACATCGCTCGATTTAACGTGTGGCTCATCCCATCGCTCGACAAAACCGCCGTCAGCCCATGTTGGTTTTGCGATGCTGTTAGGCACTGGCCGCAACGGTGAAACCACGCCTGGTTCGACAGTGGTAGCTTTTTTGTGGCATCTTTTAAATTTTGATCCGCTGCCGCACCAACAAGGATCATTTGCTTTAGGTAGAGCTGACATAGCAACAAGCGTACCTGCTAGGATCGCCCGCACCTATGGAATCGAGATGCTTTCAACTGGGTTTGTAAAACCACTATCTGGATCTACGACAATGCCAACAATTTCTGGATCAACAGCCATCTCGACGATCGCACGTTCAAAATCTTTGACGCTATCACTGGTTGTTGTAGTAATAAGAATTTTGCCGCATGTCTCATCGACAGCCAGAGAGACATCAACGACATCTTGTCTGCTTTCGCTATAGTGAGTGAATATTTTTCTTTTTATCTCTATAAGTTCTTCTGAAGAGTAATTAGAGTCCGACTTTTCAACCAACAAATGCTCATCTTTGATAGCAGGTGAGGACTCTTTAATGAAGTTTTCTAAAGCGGCTATTTTTTCGGTTTGCGTTGTTTTTACATATATTTCGAATCGTGTTTTTTGACTGTGCCATCGAAGACCAACAAGCTCAAGATCACTTTCATTTTCTATAAAACCTCGGATCGCAAGCACATCAAACTGATCACGAATAGAGCTGCTATAGCCAAATTCAGGGTTTTCAGGTATCGCTTCGACGCTTTCAAAGCCGCTACTCGACCCAGAACCTTCACGTTGAGACCCTTGCAATCGCTCTTTGTGGATTTCGCACGATATAAGCATAGGTGGAATTTCGATACCTAAAGCTGAGGATTTGCTCTTTCTATCCTGCGCACCGGCATCGGTGTAGGCCAGTTCTTCACTAGGAGCATTACCACAACTAACGACGACAAAGCCAAGCAAGAAAACACAGGAAACAAGACGCATAGTGTCACATCGGCCCAAACAAGCTGGCCGTAAAGGAATTAACCAGAGCTAACCGACGCCAGAACCCGATATCGAAGCTATCGCTATCTTTTTTTATAACCGTTCATCAAAAGCGTTGCGAAACTCTCCAGCATTTTCTCTGCCGCTACAAGCTGTTTCACAAGGTCTGGTTGCGTTTCGCTCATAAAACTAGGCACCAACGTCGCTAGGCCATGAACCGCAGACCACGTTAAGGCTGTAGCAACTTGCCTGTCAAGGGCAGGGTTGTATTTATCGGCAATAGCATTCACTGCCTCTTCCAAATAGGTGAAAGAGAGGGCGCTTGCGGCTAGGTAGTCGCTATCATCAGCGTTAATTAAGCTTTCTGTACACATCACCCCGAAGTGCCCAGGGTTATCAAAAGCGACTCTGAGGTATGCCTTGCCCATATCCAATAGCCATCTAACTGGATCGCCTGCGCTTGGCACGGCAGCAAAAGCCTTGCCAAGAATAGTGAAACCTTCGGTTGCGACAGAAGTTAGCAGCCCAGTTGCGTTGCCGAAATGATGGGCTGGGGCTGCGTGCGAAACGCCAGCCCTGCGTGCAACTTCTCTAAGGCTGAAACCTGTTGGACCTCGTTCGGCTATCAGCGTCGCCGTTGCTGCTCGCAACGCTGCTGGGAGATCTCCATGGTGATATTTTTGCATACAATCAGCCTTTCAGTCTCCCCATCTTGACAAAGGCAAGATTAGTCGATAGTATACTTTACTATAGAAAATTTCTACATACAATATTGTAGATTCTGCCCACAAAGAATCTTTATACGAGGAACACAAGATGTATAAAACAATCGTCAAATCAAAAGTACGCAAAACATTCGAATCTTTATCAAAGGGCCAACACAACGCACTGATCGACCAGCTAGCCTCTGGCTTCACCTATGAATTTATTGGCGACCATGCTATCGGCGGCACACGAACATCAAAAAAGGCTATGGAAGAGTGGTTTAACCGACTTGACCAAATATTTTCAGAACTACGCTTTACCCCTAGAAGCATCGTGGTGCAAGGTATGCCGTGGGCAACAACCGTTTTAGCCGAAGTTGAGATCAATGGGTCTGTTGCAGGTGAGGACTACAAAAATATCTTGTTCCAACGAGTTAACCTGAGCATGGGAAAAATCACCGAAATCCGCACCCTGGAAGATAACCAGCTACTTGTGCAAGCCTGCGAAAAAGCTGCCGCTAACGGCGTAGCAGAAGCAGCTGCTCAACCAATCAACGGCTAAACATGACAGCTTGCGGCATTCTTGAGCCAGCATCCGATATCCTGCTATAGGTTCTTGCTGTCTAAAAGAAAGTCCCAGCTATGGCTCGCGATACGCCAACACTTGAAACCCCATTCCGCAAGGGGGAAAAAGTCATCACAACTGCTGCACTACCGAAACAAAACAAAGGGGCGAAAGGCAAAATTCAACTCGCGAATGGTCTAGGCGTATGGCGGCGATATTGGGTCAGATTTAACGACGGCCAGCTTGTTGGACAGGTAAACCACGATGATCTGGTGCGTCCGCAACATAAAGAGCTCTGGCTACAACGAGAAGAAGAAAAAGCGCAGCAAGCATCGCAAACAGCTGCCGCTGCTGCTACCCCGAAAGACACGGCAAAGAAGACTACAGGTGGACCTCAAATCCCTGAAGCGCTGTTAGAACGAAGCCGCGCTGCCAAAGCACGTTTACTTGGATAAGCAACCTATAGCTTTGCACTATTGGAGCAATAGGCTCAAGCGTTTTTATCTTTCTGTTCTGCCTTTTATAATCAAGTTATGACTTTCAGAGAAACTCACAACAGCCTTCCACTTTCAATACGCCAGCAAACGTATGAACTGCTTGCTCCGCTGCTTAGTTCAACCATCGACGGCGCGAACCAGGCAAAGCACGCTCATTGGAATGTGACTGGCATGCATTTTCAACAATTACACGAGTTATTTGATACTGTCGCTGGAACACTTTTTGCTAGAGCGGACGCTCTTGCTGAACGGATTACTGCTCTAGGGGCTACCGCCGATGGCAGAACATCAGTTACCGCACAGAACTCTTTCCTTGATAAATACCCAGAGGCCGCTAACGCCGAAGAACATCTTCATGCGCTCGCTGCTGTACTGTCTGCTCTTTCGTCGCATGCTCGCACTTCTGCCGCCCAGCTTAGCGAAGCAGGCGACGAAGCAAGCGCCGATTTACTTGTCGAAACGGTTAGAGAAGCAGACTATTCTCTCTGGCTTCTCGAAGCACATATTGCTTAAACAGCAGCGTTTCACAATTGCAGGCATCTTGTACCCTTAGGTAGATGCAACTTTTGCGCACATACCTCACCATTATTTCTTCTCAGAAAAAACTATGGGCGGCTATCGTCGCAACATATACCGTTTTCTTTGCAGGATCACGAGTTGCACTCCCCTATATCGCCGCTCTTTTTATTGACAGAATCGCAGCAATCAACAACGAAACACAACTCTCCGATTTCACCATCTTTGTGTTCCTCCTAATCGGTCTTCACCTTGCAATTTCTATTATTGGGCAGATCGGTGTCCGTACGCTTATCAAAGCGAAACGGTTGGGGGTTGCTGCTGTAGAAGGTTTCGCTTTTTCGCGATTAACATTACGAGGCGAAGCATTTTATAGCAATGCGTTCTCAGGCTCACTTGTTGCACAATTCAACCGTTTCAGCAGATCATTCATAGTTATCGGCGACACGATCGTTGTCGATTTCGTTTCATTAGGTGTCGAGTTCTTTATCCCTCTTGTCATTATTTTTCTGATCTCCCCATTGATCGCAGCTGTCTATCTTGGCATTTCGTGCAGCCTGGCTATTTCGCTGGTTATTTTGCATAAAAAGAAACTACCCCATTCACAAAACGTGGCTTCGCAAGAGTCGCTCAAAACTGGTTTACTAGCAGATGTTGTCACCAATATTTTGTCTGTCAAAGTGTTCTCTGCCCGCAGCACTGAGTTAGATGCCTATGATAATCGGCTAGCCTCATGGGGCGCTGCCTTTACTAAAGATCTTTATTTCAGCAACCGTATTCGCATGTTTAAAATTGTTATGTGGATTATTTTTGAAGTCGCAACGTTTTGGATTGTCGCACAACAAGCTGTTTCAGGTCAGCTAAGCGTTGCAAATGCACTAGCTATTGTGCTCTATGTCGGGCAACTAACCCGAACGTTATGGAATTTCGGCAAAGTCATTGAACGTTTCGAAAGCGCTATTGCCGATGCTGATGAGATGCATCAGATTCTGCAAGAGCCGCTAGAAGTAACCGATGTGCCTGAACCGCTTGAGGCCACTATTACACATGGCGCTATCAACTTTGAAAATGTTCGCTTCACCTACGGCGAAACCGACGCGCCATCTATTTTTAACGCCTTTTCGTTACACATTACAGCCGGTCAAAAAGTTGGACTTGTCGGGCCAAGCGGCGGCGGCAAGAGCACACTATTTAAAGTGCTTTTGCGTTTCGCTAATCTAGAGACTGGACGAGTGACTATAGACGGCTACGATAGCGCGCAACTGCGTCAAGACGACCTGAGAGATGCTATTGCATATGTTCCACAAGAGCCTGTTCTTTTCCATCGCACTATTAGAGACAACATTCTTTATGGCCTTCAGATTCGCCAAGACGTTTCTGAAGAACAATTGCAAGCAGTGTTACGTCTTGCTCATGTGACAGAATTTATTGACGAACTTCCTTTAGGTTTAGAAACAATGGTTGGCGAACGTGGAGTGAAACTTAGCGGGGGCCAGAAACAGCGCATTGCGATAGCTAGAGCAATGTTGAAACCTGCCCCGATTCTGCTGCTCGACGAAGCAACTTCTGCGCTGGACAGCAAAAGCGAAAAACTCATCATTGACGCTTTAGATGCCTTGATGCAAGGAAGGACAACACTCGTTATCGCTCACAGGTTAAGCACCGTCAAAAGCTTAGATCGTATCGTTGTTCTTGACAAAGGTGAGATTGCTGAAGATGGCAGTCATGCTGAACTGCTGGCAAAAAATAAGACGTACGCTGATTTATGGAACTATCAAACAAGCGACTATTTAACGCAAGATAGCGCGCAACAAGTCTCCTAAGAAGCTGAACTTAATTCCAAGGTCGTCATCCCCGAGAAATCAGGGATCTTGCCCAGCAGAGATTCCCACTTTCGTGGGAATGACAACCTGAATTGGCTAGAACCACTTCTGCTATGGGTTACGCCCCAAAAGGTGAGATACTGATGTTTTTGAAGCCCACTGTTTCGCAACAGGAGTGACTGACACGTTTCCTTGACATAACGCTTCTAAGTCGGAACCTGGTTCGACCTCAGCTGGGTCGAACGCAGAGATGCACCCAAGGTTATGAGCATCTTCCAACGCAACATCGTCAGGGCATGGCGGATAGGTGTAATAGTTCAATAATGTGTGCTGGGTTTGTACGATTTTACTTTCTGTCGTCGCTGAAGCTGGCACGTTCACATTCAGAATAGAAACGTCGGAAGGAATCCCACTAGCCCTAACCGCCGCTGCTATTTGCATAGCGAAATGGGTCGACGGCATCCAATCGAGTGTGTGAGGGTCTTGTCCTTGCTGCGTTTGCAACGAAATTGCGATGCTCGGAATCTGCCAGTCATTTGCTTCAAGAGCGGCTCCAACCGTTCCGCTGCTAGTTAAACTTGCGCCGATGTTCACACCGTGGTTAATACCACTCACACACAAATCTGGCAGCGGAAAACCTAGCCGCAAAAGCCCATTGGCTACAGCCAATGCAGGCGAACCAACAATAGAATATGCGTGAATATCTTCAGCTAAGGAATCGAGTGGATCATACTTTTTGATTATGCCGTGATCGTTTCCTCTGGGATAAGAACGACCCATTGCAGACTGAGGAAACCGAGGTGCACAAATCAGGACATCACCAAGTTCGGCAAAGGCTAACGCAAGATGTTCCAACGCTGGCGCATCAACACCATCATCGTTAGTTAGCAACGTTAAAGGCATAGAGCTATGCAGCAGCTTTAGCGGCGGCGGCTTCTTTACGCTGTTTCAAACGCTCAGCCACACGAGCAGATTTTGCAATATATTTAGCTGCTTTTTCTTGTGACTGTTGTGCCTCAGGTGTAAGACCTTCAATATTTTCAAGATCCCAGAATCCAAGCACAACAGGCTTAAGGATCTGCTCATAATGAACTTCAAGATCATAGATCCCTGCGGATGCGATCATCTTTGCATGTGAATCAAATTGTGGAATACCTTCACCTGGCATTGAGAAACCGACAACTTCTTTTTCAATTGACTGGACAACTCTGCTTGGGTCAATTTCTAACGCAGCTTTTGTCATATTGCGGTAGAAAATAAAATGGTGATTTTCGTCCATTGCGACACGACGCATAATGTCATAACCTGCACGGTCTTCAATAAGAGCACCCGTGTTACGGTGAGAAATTCGCGTTGCAAGCTCCTGCAGCGTCACATAGACCAAACCGTCGGTTGCTGTTTCTGGCTCAGGCACCTGAGCACCGCACATCTGCGCCATACGACCCTCTTCCAAAGCGGCAGGATCAACCGCACGTGTAACCGTCAAGTAATCACGAATCGCCACAGCGTGACGGGCTTCCTCAGCCGTCCAACGGTGCGTCCAATGCGTCCACGCTCCATCACGACCAAACATGCGCTCAATGTCTCTGAAGTAGTAAGGCAAGTTATCTTCGGTTAGAAGATTTACATAAAGCGCACTGCGAACCTCTGGCGACATTGTCGACTCTCGTGGGTCCCACTCATAGCCTGGTTCAAAATCTTCACCACGACTCCACGGAACAAACGTATGCGGATGCCAAGGCTTTGTTGCCGCCAAGTGCTTTTCAAGTAAGCTAGCAGCCACTGGCTCAAGCTCGGCCAACAGTGCAATATCTCCATTAACAACCATTCTTCTAAGACTAGCTACCGACGCAAGACCTAGCAACACGCAGCGACGCAAACCCACAACACCTGCTTTGTTCGTAAAGGTTTCAAACAAAAAGCTTCTCGTTATTTTCAAAATTTTACAAACGCATAGCAAGATTCGTTCGAAATTGTGAACTCGCTTTATTCCTAGCTTGATCGGTCGATAAAATCCAACAGGCGCCGCTTCATGGCGCTATACTAACAAAGTGTTGAGAGGGATTCTATAGAGACGTGAGCGCAAACATGGATGAAGAAAATAATCGACTGAGAGTTACATTTCCAGCCTCAGCTTCATTCTCTCGGATAGCCACGACTGCCCTCTCTGGGTTAGCGTCAAGGCTCGAAGCGCCATCAAACTATATTGAAACACTCAAGAAAGCTTCGTTAGAAGCCGTCCAAGCTCTTCAAGGCGAAGGAACTATAGCACTTGAAGCTAAATGGACTGAAGCTAAATCGCTGCGCATCAACTTTTACAACCCACAAGTAGCAATTGACTCTCAAGAGAACAGTCGCCTCACAACAAAACTAAACAATCTAGTCAGCAAAGCCTCGGTAACTTCTTCTATAGTGCAATTACACCTTGATAAACCGACAATGGAACATAGCGCCTCAGACGTAGCTTAAAACCTCTATTTAGCTGTCCCAGAGCTGCCGAAACCTTGCGCTCCCCTATCGTCAGGGCCAGCAGGCAACGATTCGCTTTGCAAGAATGAAACTGTATCAAGCCCGACTATAAGCAGCTGAGCGATACGATCACCACGTGATATTTTAAAGTCTTCATCGCTTGTATTGTGCAAGATAACCTTCAACTCACCCCTATACCCTGGATCTATTAGGCCAGGAGAATTCAAACAAGTAATACCATGTTTAATAGCCAAACCAGAACGTGGCAGAATTAGACCACAGGCGCCTAGCGGTATTGCCACAGCAAACCCTGTCCCAACCAATGCTCGTGAACCCGCTGCAAGAACAGTCGATTCGTTCGCCGGCAAATCAGCAGCAGCATCGCCAACTCGCACAGGAGCAGGGATAGCAAGTTCGGTATCTAGCGCCATAATAGGAACTTCAATCATGCCGTTAAGACTAGCAGACCGCTTCATGACTCTGACACATTCATGCCCCTACTGCACCACGATTAAGATCCAGTGAACCAAGGATGTCTTTCCCCCTGTAGTGCCGCTCCGCTCAGGGCGTGCACATACAGCTTAAGCTGCTATCTAGTCAGCAATCTAGCAGAAAAGCGATTAATAGACATAGTCTTAAGCTAGACTAACAACTTGCTTGCTTGGATAGATTTAGAAATGACTGGGCTTGACCCAGCAGAACATGTTGTTGTAGAAATAGCGACGCTCATCACTGATGACGAACTAAACGTTATAGCTGAAGGCCCAGAGCTTGTTATACACGCTAGCGATGAACAACTCGCAAAAATGGACAAAGTTGTGGTGGATATGCACACCAAATCTGGTCTACTCAAAGACATTAAAGACTCTGAAATTTCTATTGAACAAGCCACACAAGAGACAATGACCTTTCTCCAAAAACATATATCTTCGGCTCGGTCTGTACCTCTCTGCGGCAATTCAATCGGCATGGACCGTCGATTTTTAGCAACGCAGATGCAGCCAATTGAAGAATTTCTTCATTACCGTTCAGTCGACGTTTCCACCTTTAAAGAACTTGCGCGTCGTTGGTACCCCGAGGTTCTTGCAAAAGCGCCCAGGAAAGAAGCCGATCATCGTGCCTTGGCTGACATTACAGAAAGCATCAAAGAACTTCAGTTCTATCGCAAACATATTTTGCTGCCAAAGCCAGATCAACCTGCGAAATCTTAGTCAAATGAGTCAGGCAAAGCTGCGATCAACGCAGACGCTGCAACACTTTTGTCAACGAACCACCAGATATGGCCAGCTTTTTTAGATTGCGCCATCGTCAAGTCTACGTCTTGCCTTCTGTCAATCCCTGCGCCATATTCAATACGGCAACGATAGGGACTTTCTGGTTCTGCCTGACTTAACGCTTCTTCGACTACCGACCAATACGATGCATTATTTACATGACCGAAGATGTCGAAATCTACAGCCCGCAGTGGCCATTTAAATTTTTTCTTCGAAACAGATACTTGTTCTGGTTTGGGGTTAAGCTTTCTTGGCTTTACTTCCCGTCCGACAGCAGCAGGGCCGTAGAGGTTCAAAAAGCGTTCAGAGAGATAACAGGGGCGACCAGAAGTTCTGTCAATACAAATCCATAACGTCGCCACTTCGTAGCGTGCGCCTAAGCTGCCCCTAATAGATAAACGACGTTCGGCCCATCGCTTCCCTAACCCACTACAAAATGTTGTGAACTGCACCTTTTCAGATAGTTGCGCCGCCACGTACGTATCAACAACCGTTGATCGAGCTATCCATCTGGGCTCTTCTGCTGAGTCTTCCAAACCAGCTTGTGTGGTGTCATCATTTGAAATATCTTGCGCATATCGAGTAAGTGCATCCAGACGCAAACGTCCATCTGGTGTTGCGTCACCAAGGCGAACTTTGCGGCCTGATTTATAGACACGACCGTGTCCTGAATACCGTACAAGCGGTTCGGTAAGAAATGCCATGCTACGATGGTAGCGAAAGAATTACCGAACATGACCGACAACATAGAACAATGAACGCCATCAAACACACATCGATTGACATATGGACGTATATTTTTAGGCATGTCGTTTCGGCGATGAAGAGACAGCGCATACCTGGAGTACAATAAAGACGTCCCTTGATAGGGATGTACTCTTAGATAGAGCAAAGGCGCAAAGGTGGGCTATTTACGCAAGAACAAGAAGATTTTACTCTTTGCCAGCGCCTTTATTTTTATATTTTCCATCGTTGTACTCTGGACCTTTCCTTCTGATGAGTCTATAAAAACAGCCACTTCAGAAGATGCATCAACGCTACCTGGGGTCACGACACTAGTTTCACCAACATTTACGTCTGCTGTTATGACCACCTCTCCCGCAAAAGCAAGCACTAGCACAACCGCATCTACTCTTGTTAAAGATTCTGAAACAACTGCGATTGACGAACCGACAGAGACAACCGCACGATCCTCCAAAGAAACTAACCTTCAAGACGCTTCCGCCCCACAGTGCGTGGACAACACGTGGCGACTTGCTTTTGAAGATAATTTCCAAAACGGTCTAGACAAATGGGACCTGTATGACAGCCCTGGCCATGCTGGCAACGGTTACCGTAGGCCTAGCGCACTACAAACAGCTGACGGCAACCTTGTTATAACTGCTCGGCAAGGCACCGATGGGCAAACAGTTTCAGGAGGAATGAGCGCGAAGCATACGCAGAAGTTCGGCCGTTATGAAGCCAGAGTTAGAACAGAGGCAGACCCTAGTGGAGTGACAAGCGGTGTTGTGCTTACGTGGCCGGCAGGAGCAGACGGCACGCCTGCTGGCTATCCCGCTGGCGGCGAAAACGACTTTTATGAAACAAGTGAAGAACCCCGTGACCGCAACGAATTCTACACCTTCATCCATATGCCAGATATTTCAAACGGCCCTATCCGAAACGTTGCGACAGGCCAGACTGAAACCATTTTAAGACACAACTCAAGCGCAACGAAGTGGCACCATATGGCTATGGAATGGCAAGATAACGAAATAAAAATATTTCGAGATGGCATCTATGTTGGTTTGGCGACAGACCCAACAGTTGTGCCAGATGTTGCGCATTACTTGACGCTTCAGCTTGATGCTAAAAATAGTAATTCTATGGGGTCAACTGTTGTGCGGATGTACGTTGACTGGGTCAGAATCTATGAACGCGCCGATTGTTAAGAAAATCTAGCAGAAACAAAATATTTCTTTTCTTTTATTATTTCATCCCTCAGGCCACGTATCAAAGGCTTTTAGCAGCAACATTCGGATAAATTCGATCAATTTGGCTTTTATTCATTTGACACTTTCTCAATTCCATAGTTCTCTATCAAGAGCGACACATCGGTGTTGGCACTATTTACCTGTAGCGTAGAAGATCATGAAGAATCAACAAACAAGAGACAATCAGACTTTAAAGCAAACCCACATCGGGCCTTTTACTCTTGCTGATTCTTTGCTGTGCTCGCCGATGGGGCCTCTATCTTCGCTCGGCAAATCTGTCTCTACATTAATAGAAAATAAGGATATTCGTATCGACGATGCTGCGATTGCAGACTGCTTCTGGCTAAGCGAAACATCATACGACTACCATTTTCAGCGGCTTAAGACTACGTCTTAACTTCTACTAGCTTCGTTACGAAGGCCGCTGAGAACTCACGTTCTCAGCGGCCTTCTTGCTTTTTACCCTTTCATCACAAAAATTTACAAACAGAAAATAAAACAATGACGTTTTTTAATCAAATAATCCAAACACAACTTGCCGACCAGAGCTGGGAGAACGAGGCTCGCTGCCGCCAGACATCAGGCGCTACAGCCGCTTTCTTCTCTGAAGAGTTCGCTGATATCGCAGCTGCTAAAGCTATCTGTAGCGATTGTGATGTTTTAGCGCAATGTCTAGAGCAAGCAATTGTTCGTGCAGAGCCCTGCGGTGTCTGGGGTGGGCAGCTTTTTGTTAACGGTGAGATCGTTACGCAGAAGAGACGGCGAGGTCGTCCTTCTAAAGTGCCTAAACCAGAAGAGCAGCTACCTGTAGTTGCGATCCCTGAGCATTTGAAGGAACTGGTAGCGAGCAAACCATAGAGTCCTGTCGTGCAGGGAATTTCGTGGCTTCACTGATTGTTAGTTACAATTGGTGAAGCCATGACTGAATCAAACGACATTTCAACATTGATAGAGCAACCAGATGGGCAACCCAAGCGCAACCGTCTGGCTTTGTGGTTCGTGTTCGCTGTTGCAGCTATCTTAGGTGCTCTCATTTTTTGGCCTGCTAACAGCACTCAAAAATTTACTAATGATCCTAGTGGCATTTTGTCGTCAGAGTTTCAAAATGCTGCTGGCGAAACCAGCACCCTTAACGATTTCGAAGGCAAACCAATCGTACTCAACTTTTTCGCTAGCTGGTGTGGCCCTTGTCGGGCCGAGCTACCAGAGTTCGAAGAAGTACACCAAGCGACAAAAGACGATATTACCTTTGTCGGCGTTAGCCATGACACCTCGTCGCAGACATGGCGTTCTTTCATAGAATCAACACCTGTCACCTTTCCAACGGTGTACCAACCTGATCAACAAATTTTCGACAAGTTAGAAGGTGTCCCAGCGATGCCTTCAACCGTTTTTATCGCAGCCGATGGCACTATTGCCTACGTATTTAAAGGGGCTATGGATAAAGAAAAATTGCAAGAACTCATTGACATACATCTTATGGAAGGAACCTGACCGTGGGCGATCTTTTTAATCCAAACGGCTTTACGTTTGGCCTTTTAGCTATTTTTAATGCTTGCAGCTTTGTGCTTTTGCCGTCATATCTAGCTCTTTTTCTTAACCTGAAATCTAACGAAAAATCTTCAACAATTCAAACCTTGAACAGGGCACAACTTGTCAGCGTTTCGATGGCTGGCGGTTTTATGACCGTACTATTTCTTCTTGGCGTCGTTTTCACAGGAGCTGCAAGCTTTCTTGGTCCGCTAACCCCTTACATTTCAATGGTTATGGGGGTCGCATTGTTTTTTCTTGGGATAGCAATGCTGCGCGGATACGAACTTAACATAAAACTTCCTGAAATCGGATCTAAAAAAACAAACGATACTTCTCTTAGCAGTATGTACATATTCGGCCTTTCTTATGCCATCGCATCGCTCGGATGTGCGGCACCTCTTTTCTTTGCATTAATAGCAACATCATCTGTAGGTCCTAAGACTTCTCTAAACCTTGGCCTTTTCGACGTTGGGATACCAACTATTGCAGATTTAGGTTCATTCTTATCTTATGGAATAGGAATGGGATTATCTGTCACCGTAGTAACTTTAGCTGTAGCTTTTGGCAAACAATCACTGGTGAGTGGTTTCAAAACCATTATCCCAAAACTTAACCGTATCTCAGCTATCTTTCTTCTCTTTATTGGGCCATACGTCTCTTGGTATGGTTTTGTAAATTATAAGCGATTTGAAGATGCAATCAACGCTCAACGATATGCCGAGTTAGGTCTATGTTTACGAAGAGGGAGAGGCTGCTTCAGTGTTCAAGGAATAGAAGATTTGAATGCCAGTCTTAGCAACTGGTTAAGCTCAAGCCTTAGTCCAAAAATTTGCATAAAGGGAACATCCATATGTATGGACATTGGACTTCTCAGCCAGCCTCCAAGATACGTTTTATTTGCTATTATCTTTGTTCTTGTCAATACTGGTCTTATCACTGCTGGTTTCATTCAGCGTAAATCGTCTAGGCTTGGGCAGCCTAGCGATAGCAATGTTACAACTTCTGTATAACTAGAAATATTGTATTGTATAGACCATTGATGGAACGAAAGATGCATACGCCGCAGCAAAAGAGGGCAAACCCATAACTCGCCAGTTACATAAATGAAAAATTCCTGCTGCGATCAACGCTCCATAAGCTAGTACGTTTGGAGCAAAAAATAGTATAAAGGGAATAGTTAACTGAGCGATAACTAAACGCTGGAGCCATCGTGTCACCACTGGGTGTTTCTTCAGAAAGCCAAGCAATGTTTGATTGCCGAATTGATACGAAGACATAACTCTAAGCAAAGCATCTCCATTTAGCCAGCCTTGCGACATTTTACAAAGCCCAGCCACCACGTATACCATTAACCATAAACACGCAGTTAAGAACAGCACGAGATCTAGCCGTGACTGTTCATTCGCAAATAAGAGTACTGCTGATAACCAAACCATATGTATTGTCAGCAGATAGTCCCCTGTGTTATAACCATGTGACCTTCTTTGCACGTTAATCTGAAAATAACTTAGCAAAGCAGTTACACAGTAGGCTGATTTTGCTAGCCCTAAAACAAATAAGCAACCAGCTATCAGATGGAAGAGCAATAAAAATACATTCCAGCTCTTACGAAAATTCAACGGGAAATCTACATCTTTGTCTGTTATCCTTTTATGCAACACTTGAGAAGTAAGAAAAAATCTGAATATCTGTGAAGCATTTAAACAGACTAGAGCGACATAGTTTACCGCCAAAAAGCCAGCAGCGCTGCTTGAAGGGATAGGCTCGATCATGAATAGTATGGGGATAACGTTGAGCTATTGGTTCCAAGCGGTTTTTGTTTTATACAAAAATCTTCTGAACTTCTAGTTCTTTGTCCTATTTCAAGAAAAGCTAGCATCATAGCCCATTCCGCTTCAGAATACAATGAACTTTTTTCTCTTTCAACATTTAAATTTACGGCTAGGCCAACCCAAACATTTTTGAGAACGCTGCTAGCGCAACTACCAGATTGAAGTATCTCTAGAAAGGGGACACAAACCTGCAGCTCATCCTCTGACGAACAAGGGTAGTACTCTCTTAACAATGTTTTGTAAACAAATAAATGAAACTTAGGAAATGGCAGCCACGTTTTGAAATCTTTACAGAAAAAAGAGATTACATTGACAACTAGCGTGCAGAGTAACCAAACAGCGAATACAGCTATGACCCAATTAGCTATCATCCAATTTAGAACCTGAACAGACTATTCAGAAAACCGAATACCAACCCAGTTCCAGATTTAGGTCCTTCTAGTTTATTATCCCAAGGAGCGACCGAAGGCACCAACGACGTTTCAGGACTAGTCCCAACACCTCCAGCAGGTTGTGCCTCTTTCGCAGGAGCGCCATCACCATAAGCTTGTAGAGCATTCATAAATTTAGTAAAAATTGACATGACCAACAAGGTACAACTATCGACAATAGATGACTACTCAATTTATCACTGCTTTACTAGGTCAATGCACACACTCGCTATTCTCATGGGGCGAGTTGTTTGATTTTCCAGGTCTTAGCTTCGTTATCCAACTCATATAGGTAACGGTCATGGAGACGGTTTGATCGACCTTGCCAGAATTCGATCTGTGTCGGCTGTAGTAGCCAGCCGCCCCAGGTTGGAGGCCGAGGCACTGCTTGGTCAGCCTTATATTTTTCCTCTAAAGCTCTATACTGCTCTTCTAACGCTTCGCGGCTGCTAAGCAGGCTGCTTTGTTGCGAAGCTGCCGACCCAAGCTGCGCTCCGAAACTGCGCCGCTTCCAATAGTCGTCAGACTGTACGCTAGCCATTTTGGCTGCCGTTCCTACAACTCGAACTTGACGTTGCAACTCAAGCCAGCTAAACGTTAACGATGCTTTCGGATGTATATCAAGCTGCTGGGACTTGCCGCTTTCATAATTGGTGAAGAACCCGAAACCAGACTCGTCAACTTGCTTGAGCAGAACGCAGCGGCCATGAGGCTGCCCCGAAGCATCAACCGTAGCAAGCACCATCGCGTTAGGTTCTGTGACTTGTGCCGTTACCGCTTCTTGCAGCCATCGTTTGAATTGCTCCACCCCGTCAGCTGACAATAGCTGACGGTCTATACCTTTCTCACTATATTCAACTCGAAGCGATGCTATATCCATAGCCATAGTCTAGATCTGACTTTCAACAAGTCTATATGTTGAATATATTTCGATTGGTTGTCGAGGCTGCTACTCACATAAACACGCTTTATCCTGAGAAGAGTGGTTGTGGCGGTCAACAACATAGCAGTGAACTATAACGGCGTTCTAACACTCGATTCTGTCTCTTTTTCGGTTGAGCGAGGCGAAACGATCGCTTTATTAGGGGCGAATGGCGCAGGCAAGACAACGCTCGTTAAAGCTATCACAGGCCTTATCAAGCCATCAGCTGGCTCTGTTAAAGTATTTGGGCTAGACCCTAGGAAAGATCGCCACGTTTTAGGCAACCGCTGGTCTGTTATGCCCCAAGCTGGCGGTTTACCGACAGGATACACAACACTAGAAGCCTTAAAACTGTTTGCTAGCATCAGCGGTTCGTCAGAGAAACCAGCTGAAATTCTTGAACTTGTCGGGCTCCAAGCCTTTGCAAACCAGCGTTGGCACCGACTTTCAGGCGGAGAGCAGCAACGGCTAAGCCTTGGCATCGCGCTCTGTGGAGGTAATGACCTGCTCATTCTTGACGAGCCTACATCAGGCCTTGATATAGATGCACGCATACAACTGCTTGAGACAATTAAAGAACGGTCGGCTAAAGGCACCACCACTATTCTTACAACCCATATTTATGCTGACGCTAAAGACCTTGCAGATAAAGTTTTGCTGCTCGACAAAGGGCAGCTGCTGGCGAATTCAACCGTCAAGCAGTTGACACAAAGCCAGCCAGAAATCACCTTTGTCGCCAAACCAGGCCTTCCTATCGCAAATATTGGCAAGCTGCTTAAAAGGGAGGCCGTCGAAGCTTCTCCTGGTTTTTATATTATTGACGGATCTGGCAATGCAGAAGTTCTTTCGACCTTGACACAATGGCTGGCAGAGAACGAAGCAGAAGTTTCTAATTTGAAGATGACACCACGCAGTTTGAAAGAATCCATCTATCGATTAACCGAAATGAACCGTCAGAATCGAGCTGAGGCTATCAATGAGTAAAACGAAACGGATACGCTCGGTAGCCACTGCTGACCTCCGAACAGCCTTGAAAGACCCAGCGCAACTACTTCTCATATTTGTGCTGCCTCTTCTGGCGCTTTTGATCCTCTCACAGGTGACGGGCTTTTTTCTACTAGAGGCAGGAGACGCAGTAGAAACTTCAACATCAGGAAATATGCTTATGCCTGTTGCTCTCACCGCTAGTCTTATGCTTTGCGCTTTTGTACGTCTTGTGACTACTCTCAGCCATGACGTTTCGTCAGGGACTATCAGTCGCTACGCAATGACCTCACTTCGTCTTCACGAATTTTTTCTTGCTAGGACTATCAGCAATGCGATTTTCTTTAGCATCCAAGCTACTTTCTTAGCAGCTGTTGCCTATGTGCTTGGCTGGCAACCACAATTCACGTGGCATATCGCTGCTGGGCTAGCGCTCGGCGTTCTTGCCTTCACTTCGTTTGCTTTCGTCATTACAGGGTTAACAAAAGGTTCTGCTGCCGCCCTTGCTTTTGCGTACGGGTTCTTCTTTATAGCGATCCTCTGCGGCGTTCTCATCGCCCGTGACGCATTTCCTTCGAGCGCACAAGTATTTCTTGAAGCATTACCAACAACAGCGCTAGTTGAGCTTTCCTCTAAAGGTTTTTTGTATCGACTTCCACCACAGTGGGCATGGATTTCACTCGGCGCCTGGGCTGCTGTGACTCCTGTTGCCGCTATGAAAGTGTTTCGCTGGAAGTAAACGCAGTGAAGTTTCGACAGCAAACCATTTCAGCATAGACTACAAATCACAAATTCTTTCTAGGAAACTCTATGTTCACTCTACATGCCACACGCAAGCTGCTTACTCGAACCAAACAACAAGGCACCGACCCTGCCCAGAATACCAACACGCTCGGCAGCTGGTATGCAAACATACTAGATTGGCGACCACAAACAGCTTTCTTTGTGAACGAATCAACGCTATTGCCTGTTCTAGTTCCGCTAACTCCTGTGAAGACACTTCTGCCTAGATTCATCGAAGAATTCCAAGTTGTATGCAATAGACTCCAACTCCCTCAAGAATTTATTGAAACAGAAGTAGCTGCTATGAGCGAGAACGTGTGGTCGACCACTGCTAATCGCAGTGTTATCGGCACCATGACCAATATGAGCCGAACATTCGAATATATCCTAGACAGGCAGCAAAACTACACGATGACAGACCTGGCAGTCAAACAAGCCACTTTGCTAACTGGCCCAGAGTATTTGAAGCCGATTGAGCGAATAGGCGACCTGTTAGGCATCGAAATTAGTTCATATGATACGACGACTTCGCCTACATCAGGGTTCACGTTTAAAATATCGATACGTGATATCGACCCACCTATTTGGCGTGAGGTATCCGTCCCGGAGTCCTCTTCACTGGTTGAATTTCATCAAATACTTCAAGCTGCTTTCGGTTGGCATAATTGCCATCTTTTCTCGTTTGAAATCGACGGTACTGACTATGGTTTAGACGAAGATGGAATGCTAGATCCAGATGAACTAGCAGTAACAGTCGGTGAGCTATTCGCTGACTCTCCTAAAGCAACCTATATCTACGACTATGGTGATTATTGGCAACATGATATTCAAGTTGTCAAAAAAAATGTTTTGGTCAATCAAGCTGAGATAGTTCAAGGGGAACGAGCATGCCCACCTGAAGATTGCGGCGGGCCGTGGGGCTACACCAATTTGCTACAAGCCTTAGCTAACAAAGACCATGAGCAGCATGACGAATTGACGCATTGGATAGGACCTGATGGGTATGATCCAGAATACTTCGACACAAGAAACTTTTCCAGGGATCTTGAAGCAATCAGATTAGGGCTTCCTAGATGACAGCTTCAATAACTTATACAAGCTACAAGTTACACTGACTTGGATGGATTCCTAGCTCGCATTGTTTGACCTGTACTTTTTTGTTGGCGAGTGGCGGCGTCTTTTTTCATTTCGTTTGATGCCCAACGAGCAAAGACAATAAGAATGACCGCCCAAAGGAAGAACCCACCAAACAGTTTCATTACCACACCAGCGGCTTGTTGATCTGAGAGCACATCGACGCCCCATAATCGCTGCGGAATATCGTAATGTTTATAGACAACATCTTCGGCGAACACTAACCAACCACCTGGTACTGTCGGCACGATAGACATAGCAAAAAGGTAGATACACTGCAACACTGGCTGCAAACGCCACTGCTTAATCGGTCCGATAACAGGCATCCACATCAAAAGACCCGAGACAAAAATCATCAAATGTAACGCAAAATGTAGCACGCCATTATCAGCAGAAAGTTGCACCGCTTTAGACCAATGCAGAATCACTGTTAGTGCGTTAAAGACGACACCAGCGACCAGTGGCTGTGAAAACTTTTTGAACCAAACCCACACCTTGCTGTTCGGCTGCAAAAGTAATTCGAAGAACCATTGCGGCACAGACAGCACAAACATGCCAGGAATTAACATTGAAAGAAAAAGATGCTGCACCATATGGATCGAATACAGCCTTGTTTCTGCAATCTCGTGCACAGGCCAGTCAGAAACTACCCACATACACACAACAGCAGCTAGAAACCAAAACTTCTGCTTCTTAGATATCGGTTCATAACCAAGGCGTTGCGCTTTCGGATTGAGCACAGTTATAGCAAAAAATCCTAGCGCAAGGACACCAGCAATTAACAACCAAACCTCAAGGTGGGCTTCCCAAGCAACAAATGCAACCATATTCATTATTTCCGCTGCGCTCGGCGCGCTAGCATGCAGATTTTAGCGGTTATCGATTCAGGCGAAGTAGCAGAAAAACTATGAAAAAACATGTGCTACGGCTAGCTAGGGAATTCGAACGCTGCGAACACAGCGAGAAACACAAGAAGCGTCAGGATCAGTCCCGCAGCAAACGTCCACGAAAATAGTTTACCATTGAGCAATTTTGCGTCGTAATACAGGTGCATAAAACCACCAGCTACTAAAATAAATTTAACAAACATCATCACTAGAAGTGGAACAACAAGTGAAACCCCTTCAAAACCAAGGTATGACCACGCCACTTCGACCGCTGTAAGAACAAACAGAACAACAAAAATAGCCCAATACTGCTTCTCTTGTGGGTGGGCATGTGCATCATGGGTAGCAGAGTCACTCATAGCATTCCTTAAGGGATTAGATAAACAATAGTGAAAATAAGCACCCAAACAATATCGACGAAGTGCCAGTAAAGCCCGACGATCTCAACTGTTTCGGCTCTATCTTGATTCAGTTTTCCTCGCATCGACATAATCAACAAGGAAGCAAGCATGATGATCCCGACGGTCACATGGACACCGTGGAAACCTGTCAACGTGTAGAACGCCGAACCAAACAAGTTTTTATTGAAGTAAATACCTTCGTTATAAAAGACAGTGAATTCATACACCTGACCAGCAATAAAGATTGAACCTAGCAAAGCGGTTGCGCCTAGCCAGATACGCGATGCACGATAATCAGCCTCACTAACTGCCTTGTGAGAAAGTACCATAGTGAGCGAACTCATAAGCAAGATAAACGAGCTAGCTGACGTAAACAAAATATCGAAAAGCGGTTCGACCGAACCTTCTTCCAGAATCTCTTCATATTTCTCGGGTGCAACTTCTTTGAGTTTCGTCAACGTTGCCAAAACTTTTGGGTTCCCAGCGAGCACCTGCGTCATAAAGTTTGCTTTGGAAAGCAAATACGTTGAAATTAAGGCACCGAACAGCAAACATTCAGATCCAAGAAACAGCCACATCGCCAGCTTCGTATTTGAGATGCCCAGGCTGCTGTGGTGTCCATCGTCATGATGCTCACCACTATCGCCGCTATGGTCTACCACTAGTTCATCTTCTTCTCTAGCGTTATCGTCGAGTACCGCTGTTTCACTCATCGCTAACCCCTCCTGAAATACTTGCTGTATTTTCTTCAACTGTTTGGGCAAGGCTATGGTCGTCATCATTATGGCCATGGTCTAGGTCAAGGTCATCAGCAGGCTCTAACGCCCAACCATACAGGCACACAAGAACAAGAAAGATTCCAGGGATTAAGAACCAGAGGCTATAGATGAGGGCATACCCAACAACAGGCAGACTAAAGGCCAGACGAATTGGCCAATTCGACGGAGCAGGCAAATGCACACCTTCGCCATTACCTGGCTGTGCAAGTTCTTCACCAGTAGCTACTTGCACTAACCTACCTTCTTCATTTTGCGCATATTTTTTATACCAGAAGTCATCAAGAGAATCGACCGTTGGGGTTACGTCAAAGTTGTGTTCTGGGGCAGGCGACTGGATTGACCATTCGATTGTTCTCCCATCCCAAGGATCAGCACCGACATCTGGCTTGCCAGCATTTTTCCACTGACTATGCGAGCGGAACATGTTAATCAGCAGCAACAATACGCTGAAGGCGAGGATGAACGAACCAAGGCTCGCGATTGCGTTCCAGAATGCGAAACCTTGCACTTCGGAATATGACTGCATACGGCGTGGCATACCTTGCAAACCAAGAATGTGCATTGGCCCAAAAGTTACGTTGAACCCAAGCACCATCAACCAGAAATTCCATTTACCAAGCGTTTCGCTCATTTTGTAGCCGAACGCTTTTGGCCACCAGAAATAGAGCCCAGCAATGAAACCAAATAGCGCACCGCCAAAGAGAACATAATGGAAATGCGCCACGATGTAATAGGTGTCAGTCTGCTGAGAGTCGGCAGGCGCTAATGCATGTGAAACACCTGAGAGGCCACCAATTGTGAACTGTGTGACAAGCCCGATCGAGAACAGCATCGCTGTATTTAAAATAAGTTTTCCGCCCCACAATGTCGCTATCCAGTTAAGAACTTTGACACCTGTTGGCACTGCAATAAACATCGTCGCGACGCTGAAAGCAGTCACAGAAAGAGGCCCAATACCTGAAGCGAACATATGGTGCGCCCAGACACCCCACCCCATAAAACCAATGGCGATGCCAGAGAAAACCATGAAAGGATAACCAAAGATAGGTTTGCGAGCAAACGCAGGAATAACCTCAGAGACAATACCAAACGCTGGCAAAATCATAAGATACACCTCAGGATGACCGAAGATCCAAAAAAGGTGCTGCCACATAAGCGGATCGGCGCCTTGCTCAGGGTTAAAGAAGTGAGCGTCAAAGGTCCGATCCATCAGAAGCAAGATCTGCGCTACGGTCAAAATCGGAATAGCAAAAAGCAACAGAAACTGCGTCACTAACGTCATCCACACAAAAACGGGCATACGCATAAGCGACATACCAGGCGCCCGCATATTAAGTACCGTTGTGATTAAATTCACCGCACCAGTTAACGAACCAAGCCCGACTATAAGTAACGAAGCATTCCAAAAGTCGATGCCTGTGCTAGGGCTGAAGATGATGCCGTTATTTGGTGCATAGTTAAACCAGCCGCCGTCTGGGCCACCGCCAAGAAACCAGCTTGTATTAAGCATGATGCCACCGCTAAGAAAAACCCAGAAGCTAAAGGCGTTGATTCTAGGGAAGGCAACATCTCGTGCCCCAATTTGTAGCGGAAGGAGATAGTTGGCAAACGCTGCACCCATCGGCATCACAACAAGAAAGACCATGACTGTGCCGTGCATAGTGAAAACAGTGCTATAGGTGCTACCACTGAGAAGCTTGCCATCTGGGGCTGCCAACTGAATTCTGATAAGCAACGCTGCAACGCCGCCAATAACAAAGAAAAAGAGTGAAGCAGCACCATACATAATGCCGATTTTTTTGTGATCGACGGTACTTAGCCAGTTTTTTATACCTGTTTGCGTTGCCTTAGGGCGAGCAAACACGCCTAAAAACTCTGGCTTCGATGTGTCTTCTGCGGAGATTCGAGCTACCGCTGATTCAATTACTGTCATGTCAGCCTCATCAATCTAAGGTTGCTAAGTAGGCAACAACTTGGTCAAGCTGTTCTTCGGTCAAATTTTCAAATGCTATCATCCCCTGCTGATTCACAGGATCCATATCTTTTTGCTCTGGAGCATTCTTGACCCAGGGCTTCAAATCGGCAACATTCCAGCTGTAGGTATCGTTTGACGGCTGCTTCGCGAATTCTGATAGCTTTAGGTAGTCAGCTGGATCTAAGTCGTTACTGTTTGGATCGCCGAGTCGACCGTTGTAGGTTCCATAAATCCCGCCTGCAAATGTAGAGCGAGTTGCAAAATGCGTCAGGTTCGGCGCAGCCCCAGAAAGCAACGGAGGATCGATGTTACGCCCATTTTTTGTTGTATCAAGATTGTCTTCAGGATCGTTATCTGGCTCGCTGATCACATGACAACTTGCACAGTTCGCTTGAAAGGTTTCATACCCAGCACGAAGATCTTCGTCGTAGCCTTCCTCGCCTTCTTCTGCTGGAATTTCTGCTAATGTTGCTTGATTTGCTATCCACTCGTCGAACTGTGGCTTCTCTAAAGCAATAGCTGACATGCGCATTCTTGCATGTGACATTCCACAGAACTCGGTACACCAGCCAGAATATTTACCAGGCTCGAACGACTCTAGCGACCAGGTATGCAGACGACCTGGAACCGCATCTCGTTTTCCGTTAAGGCGCGGAATCCAGTATGAGTGGATCACATCACGAGAGGTGATGATTAAGTCAACCTGCTGACCAGAAGGAATCACTAACTCAGTTGCGGTCACAATGTCGTCATCGTCTAGTGAAATATCAAGAGGCAATTCCCGATCTTTCTCATCTATAACACCATCATTATTTGCATCTTTAAAGAAGCCGTCGCCATCGATGTCATAACGATATTCCCACCACCACTGCTGGCCAATAACCATCACGTCCAATGGTGTGTTAGAGAAATTTTCTAACTGCGTTTCCAGCGGCAACGGATTATTTTTCTGGTTTTCAACTTCCTCAGCAGAACTCGCGCGGAATGTTATATCATCATTTTTTTCTTCAAGGTCCCAAATTTCTTGCCATGTGAACACAGCAACTACTGTAAGCAAGACCATTGGCGCTATTGTCCAGGCAATTTCTAATTTAAAGTTTCCATGCGTTTGCTCTGGCAAATCGTTCGGATCAAGTTCATCAGGGTCAACTTTGTTTTTAACAGCTAGGCCAATAGAAACACCAACAACAAGAATAAAAATAATTAACATAATGACCCATATATATGGTGTCATCAACTCGTGGATACCTTGGGCTTGAGGCCCATCTGGATCTAGCGTTGTCAATGGTTTATCTTCGCCGCACGCAGCGAATAAGATGCTTGCTAACGGTAACGCCAGCAAAGATAGATGAGGTAATTTACGCATTGTGTTCTGACCCTCAGCAGACTTTTTTGTTTTGCCCACTATTCGCCTTCCCCTTCAACAAGTACTTTGTCTTCACTATGACTTTCACTGTGCTCTTCGCCATGATGGAAATCACGCTCGCCAACCGCTGCAGCCACAACACCGCCAGCTAAAATAGTAATAGCGCCAACAACAACCGCAGCTGAAAGAAGCTGAGTCGGCACTTTTCTCTTCGCGAAAAAAATAGCACCGAAGAAGATTATAGTCGCAGCGACTACCGCAACTATCGTTGCGCCTAACGCAGGCACTGCAAGCAAGACTCTGGATACAGCAACAACAAGAACAGCTACACCTAGCATCGAAAACATTGGCACTTGGAACGGCCCAATAACTCGCTGCCGCATAGCCTCATTAACTGAACTATCGCCGCTGAGACGAGTTGACCATGAGAGTAGAACCCATTCCATAAAAACGATAAGCAAAACGATGACACCAAGAACAAGAAAAGCAGTGTCAACAACGTAGCCAATAGCAAGACAAGCAAACCCGAATGCTGCGACAAGAGGCCATACACTTTCGCCTGCAAGTTCAATCTGGTTTACTGGAAGGCTTACACCTTTTTCGTCAGTATCAATACCTTCTTGTGTGACAGAACCTAACGCACCCAGGAGTATAGAAACGAGAGCAAAGCTTAGAAGCGTGACGTATCCGAAATGATCGCCGATGCCACCTTTATAGCCAGCACTAATCACGCCAATTATTTCGCCACCTGTAAGCAGCCCATAAAACGCTGCGCTACCAAGAGACACCACACCGAGCGCGAGCAAAAATCTTGATCCCCAAGGAAACATCTAGTACCTTATTTCGTGATATAAACCGCGTACCATAACACGGCATAGAGAAACACTGACACAGTCCAAAAAATTGACGACCCGACGACACTTTCATACCTTGTCGCCGAGTGTTCGCCTCCGAGCGTACGCAGTGCCATCGAAGCCATAAAGACAAGAGCACCTATCATTACCAGAAGCTGCGCAATAATAAGTGTGTAGATCAAGACAGCCGGTTCGCTGCCACGAGCTTCCATCTCCATCAGCGAAAGAAGGTACGCTGTCTGCACTAGGAAAGCAATACCAAATAAGATCGTCAGGCCATAGGCTACACCTGCATTTGAGAAGTCATTGTTTCTGACAGCGGCAACAGACCACCACGCAGTAATAACAGAAAAGGCTAAAGTCAAACCCATATAGTTAGGTTGTGTCAACGGGATAGTAACACCTTCAGGTAGCCACTGCTCGCCGACGGCAAGCACAGAAGCTCGCTGACCTATATAAAAAGCTACTAACGCCATATAGGCAATGACCGCTGAAGCGCTTGCGAAACCGACTGAAAGAACGGTTAGCGATCGGCGCGTTGGCTGGGCTTCTGCTACATATGCTGGAATAGTTTCATACGGTGTGACCTGAAGCATTACTTACCTCCCGCAGTTAAGACTTTTTGATCTTCGTTTTCTTTTGTCGCTTCCAGAGCAGGAAAGACATTTTCATCAGATAGCGGCGTCGATGAGCTTACAACAGGAGCTAAAGCAAAGTTGCCAAGCACTGGCGGCGAGGCTGTCGCCCATTCCAGCGAAAGACCTTTCCAGCCTAGCGTTGTTGACCCTACATTTTTTCCTAACAATTGACTTATAACAGCCATACCAGCCAGGCCGACACCAGCAAACAACAGCACGACGCCGAACACGCCAGCAAGACTGTAAATTTCTTTCGTATCTACACTAGTGGGCATTGCTTGAGCATCGTCAATGCCTGCGATGACATTTGCTGCGCCCAGACTTGCAGTGCCCAATACAAGAAGGAACGCACTTAAGTACGTGACTGGAGCTTTAATCTGCCTTCCAAATAGTTTTACTGACCAATGAGCAACAGCAGCTAAACTTCCAAGCAAAGCAGAACCCACCACCAAGAAATATACGCCGTCATAAAAGGCTGTGCCGCCAACCTTTATAGGGCTGACAAGTTCGATAGTTGTTTCAGCTTTTAGAAATTGAATAACTGGATCTAGAACGCCTAGAAGTGAAACGGAAACCGATGCCAGATTCATAAGCAGTGCGACTATCGAAATCACCAAAGGAGGTGTTGGGGTATGCTTTTGCGATTTAAGCGCCATCATGATACCGCCGAGAAACAAAAGAATCACTAGTGGAACAATAGCGATAAGACCAACAAGAAGCATGCTGTCGAGGTTGACTGATCGGACACTAGCAAATGAAAGAACTGAAACGCTTAATGCGATAGAGCCTAAAGCGCCAATAAGCGTCATAAGCACGGCACGACCTTTAAGAACAAGCCCTCCATGAACCTCGACAATGTCTGCTATGACACCAAGAATAGGCAAGCAGAGAATGTATACAGCTGGCGGTGTGAAAAACGACGAGGTGATTGGAAGCAGCTGCCCACTATCAACTAGTGCGACGAGACCATTTTCGAAACGTACGTATCCTAGCAAAAGTTCGGCCGCAGTAACAGAAAGCAGAACCAGCCCAGCAAGAGAAAAAATAAGAAATGCCCATGTCGTATATGGCGCACGCTCAAGAAGCATGCCTTGCGCACGGCCAGCAAAAATACTTGCAGCCATGGCAATCATCACCCATATCAACCCGATAAGCACCATCGCCAATGCGACAAACCATAAAGCAACGAAATCTCTTTTCCCTCCACCAGGGCCTCCGTTGAGCAGATACGAAACCACAAGAAGCGTTACCCCAAAGAACCAAAGCCAAAAAGCTGTAGCAGCTCCACGTGTGTAGGCAATAGCAGCTGCCCCGATTTGTAGCGGCACTATATAGAGGCCAATCCCTAAGAGCAGTGGAAGCACTCCAGCAAATACAACTGCTTCTCCAGACGCTGACCAAAGCTGAACAATATAGTCAGAAACATCAGGAGCAACAGACTCCGACGATTTGAAAAGCGCTGCTGCCAGAGCTGCCAAGCCTACAAGCAAGAAAAAGCTGGCGGCAGCAACAAACTTTAGACCTGTCGCCTTGTGGTCAAGTGAGAAGAAGGAAAATGGCGAGACAGCAGACGTACTGTTTTTGGTTTGAATAATGCCGGAAGCAGTTGATGACATTTTTATTTGAAACCTCTTACACTCACAAAAATATATCCCGTAAACATCGCCCTAAGCAATCTAGCCGAAAACATAGCTGATCACTCAACCGTCATGTGCCAAATCCTACTAATTGATCAATCGCAACGAAAGAGAAAAGAACGAAGAGGTATGAAATCGAAAAAGTAAAGTACTTCATAGCCTGTTTCTCTTGCAGAACTTGGTCCGTTTGCAACACCAAACGAAACGAACCATAGACAAATGCTGCGCCAAAAACAATCGATGCTCCAAGGTAAAGCCAACCCAACTCTCCGACATACCAGAGCCAAATCGTCAAAGCAAAAACCACGACAGCATAGGCCGTCATTTGCACAGCTGTTTTTTTATGTCCAGCAACACTTGGCATCATCGGCACGTTAGCTGCGGTATAGTCACGCTCGTATTTAATAGCCAGCGCCCAAAAATGTGGCGGTGTCCAAAAGAAAATAACGGCAAACAAAATAAAAGCTTCAAGGCCGACTGTTTCGGTAACCGACGACCAACCAACAAGCGCAGGCACAGCACCAGCAGCGCCGCCAATAACAATGTTTTGCGTCGACGTTCGCTTAAGCCACATCGTGTAAACAAAAACATAGAAAGCACACGCACTTAAAGCAAGCCATGCCGACAGTGGATTTACCGCAAACCAAAGCCAACCAAAAGCAAGAGCTTCAATCACCGTGGCAAACAACAGTGCTTCTTTTGGCGAAACGTCACCGGTTACCAGTGGCCTTTTCTGCGTTCGATGCATGATCGCATCGATATCGCGATCGACATACATATTGTAGGCGTTAGCCCCACCAGCAGCTAACGCTCCCCCAACAACAGTCGCAACCATCAGCCAAAGAGAAGGCAACCCCTGCTTCGCAAGAACCATCGTTGGAACAGTTGTCACAAGAAGCAGCTCAATAATACGTGGCTTTGTTAACGCCACAAAAGGACCGATTCTTATTTTTTGCGCTACTGCTGTCAACACCGTTGCATATTCTAGCGGCCACAGAACGCTTGAGCGCTTCGTCATGCAAGAATCTAACGAATTTCATCAACTTCCAGTTCTGACCGCCAGAAAGACACCACCACCAGAACTACTACAGCTTTCACAGCTGCCCCCAACACAAACGCTGACCACAGCCCCGACCCATGAGATTCTTCCCAGAACGGAAGCAGAAATGAACGACCAGCAGAGACCAACGAAAACGGCATAGCATCAACAGAAACGTACCAGTTGTTCAAAATCCAAACAACCGCGCCAAGACACATCAAGGCAACAAACAACGACAACACCAAGACACCAAAACTGCTTACACGTGACTGCTTCGCATCCTTTGGCCATAAAATTCGCAGCACCCAACGCGAAACAAACACCAGCAGCCCAAACCACACGCTATAGAACGCATATGCACTGAAACCAGCCAGAAACTGTTGCCGAACTGACCAAACAGCCAACGACAAGAGGCCTTGATCTGCCAACCCAACCAAAACGGCCCAGCCAAGAAACATGGGAAAACAGCTCGCTAGTTTTTGCAGCCAACTCAAATTATCAGTACTCGTTGGCAACGACAATTGCAGCAACAACGCAAGAAGAAAAAGCAAAGACACTATTCGTGCCGCAGTCAAAACAAAATCATCCAACGTCAAACCCGAAGGAAAGGGAGCTTGCGTCTGTTCAAAAAATCCGAAAAAATTAAGCCCACCATAAAGGCAAAGCGGCGCAACCACCAACCACCCAAGCAGAGATACGACCGAAGAAACCCCCAAACGACTACTCCCAACCCACACACCAACACTTTCACGAACAAGATTCACAAAAACCACCTTTAATAGTATTTAAAAGTAATTAAATCAAAACAAGACAATAAAACCAACCCGCGATTGTCATTGAATTTCAGCTCAAGATACACTCAACTATGAATATTTTGATTGTCGACACTCCATGCGGACCTATCGAATACAGCGACCATGGTGAAGGCGAACCGATTCTTGTTCTCCATGGAGGCCACGGCAATTGCAAAGAAAACCTTATGTTTAAGGGGCTCAGCACCAAGAAGTACAGATTCATCACCCCTAGCCGCCCCGGCTATGGCGCGACTCCACTTTCTGGCGGAGAGACCCACGCACAAGCTGCACAAAAAATAGTCAGCTTGATGGACCACCTAGATATAGAGCACTTTTCGCTTTTTGGCATTTCTGCTGGCGGCCCAACAGCGATAGAAATAGCAGCTTCAGAACCAGCGCGGGTTAAAAAATTACTTCTAGCTTCAGCGATAACAAAACAGTGGATGACAAATAAAGACAAACTCTATAAGAAAGCACAAAAACTATTTCACCCCAGGTTAGAAAAATATACATGGGCGATGTTTCGTTTATCTTTTCGCCTTGCACCAAAAGCCTTATCAAAAGTTATGATCGCTGAGCTTTCAACCGTTGAATCCCCTCAAATAAAAGCTTCTGAGCGTGAAGAGCTTTGGACTTTAACAAAAAACCAACGAAGCGGCGAAGGTTTCCTTAACGACCTAAGGCAACAAACCAGCAAGGACAGAACAAATGACATCACAACACCTTGCTTACTTATTCATAGCAAAAACGATGCCGCAGTACCCATTGGCCATGCGCAACATGCACATGAAACGATTAAAAATTCCGAGCTGTTGGTACTCGATAACAAATGGGGGCATCTCTTTTGGATCGGAGAAGATTCAGCTAAACCAATCGAGGAAACAGATTCTTTCTTCAGCCGCTGATCAAGTATGAAACAGAAGTAGCTCTGATGACGATACCTTCGTTTACGCTGCTAAAATAGGCAGCCTGTGCGACTGTCTCTAAAACCACTTGATGCCAAGCAATACCAAAAAAGCATACTTATAGCCACGATTCTCCTTAGCATAATAATACTGACAGGCGCAGGTGTGCGACTTTCTGAGGCTGGGCTTGGGTGTGAAGACTGGCCTATCTGCGATGAAGACAAAATAATTCCTGGCAATGACGACCTGCACGGCTGGATAGAGTTCGGCAACCGCCTTATCTCAGGCGCTGTTGGCATTATTGTCATTGTCAACATCGGCAATGCGTATCGACGCACGCCCCGCTCAGCTAGTGTTCAACGCTGGGCTTGGGGACTCGTGGCAGGCGTTGTTGCTCAAATCTTACTTGGCAGATTTACTGTTGTTCTTACTTTACACCCAGCTGTTGTTGGACTTCATTTCCTTTTGTCTTTGGTTCTACTCTGGAATTGTGTTGCACTATGGCACAAAAATC
The DNA here is from genome assembly GCA_020629155.1 of Acidimicrobiales bacterium. Lineage (GTDB taxonomy): Bacteria > Actinomycetota > Acidimicrobiia > Acidimicrobiales > SZUA-35 > JAHDDW01. The sequence goes on from JAHDDW010000001.1 coordinate 556,848, forward strand.
GTCCAATTGTTACACACGAAACACTACCTACCAACACCAGAACTTCTCTTGCAACCCATATGCGTCTTCTCGTCGCTGCAATAACAATCGTCGTTTGCACAGGCGTGCTTGTTACAGGCACAGGTCCAAATAGCGGCGACTCGCGCGCGAGCCGGCTCCCCTTCGACCTGCAATGGGTTGTTAGGATCCATGGCGCAGCTGTTTGGACGTTCCTTGCATTGCTGCTATGGTTTGCGTTTCGCTCTAGACAACACAGCTTTATCACCAAAAAAACCTACATAGTTATGGCCTTCGCCATAGCACAAGGAGCGGTCGGCTATACACAATATTTTTTAGGTGTACCGCCGACAATAGTTGCCGTACACATCGCTGGATCTATAGCTGTTTGGATAACAACACTAGATCTTTACTTTCACATACTCCAACCAAAATCAACACGTAAGCTAGATGGCTGATTCCAAGGTATGTCGAATTTTAAAGTATTTCACACGCAAGTAGCGCTATCGTTTTTGTTCTATCTTGATTCTGGGATGGTCATCCAGCTGAGATTCCCACTTTTGTGGAAATGACGACCTAAATAGGCTGCTAACGACGTTACAGCCAATAGCATCGGTGTCGATACTACAACAAAGGAATAATCGCGCCCTTAGTTGCGTTCTACATTGAGACCAAAGATTTTCCTTGGAGGTACCACTAGTATGCAAACAAAGTATGTCTTAGGACCCATAGCACTCGCCGCACTTGTTGGCGGCCTATGGTATGCAAGCAGCACACAAGATGCCGACACGCTAACAGCATCACAGCCAGCAGAAAAAGTCGTAGACGCCGCCCCAGCTGCGACTGAGCTAACCACCGAAGTTGCGACAGACGCACCAGCGCAGGCAAAGTCTGACCCTTTGCCGATGCTCGGAACTAAACCAGAACTAGAAAATATTCAAGGCTGGTTCAATACAGAAGCCGACTCGCTCGACGATTTTGACGGGCAAGTAAAAATCGTTCAGTTCTGGACCTTTAGCTGCCACAACTGCACCGCTACTATCCCGCATCTACAAAATATATATAGCAAATGGGAGCCAGAAGGCTTAGAAATTATTGGTATTCACGCCCCCGAATTTGATTTTGAGAAAGACCCTGACGCTGTCAAAGCAGCAGCGAAAGACCTAGGCGTTACCTGGCCAGTCGCGTTAGACCCTACAAAAACTAACTTTCGCAATTGGCAAGACCGCCGTTTCTGGCCACGCACCTTTGTTCTCGATCAAAATAACCAGGTGCGTTTCGACCGCATAGGCGAAGGACGATACGACGATTTAGAAGCAACAGTCGCGCAACTACTCACCGAAGGCCCATGATCTCGCCCCTACTGGCGTCAGAAGATCCCACAATTTTGCTCCTACTGTCAGAAGGAGCAGCGTCAGCATTATTTCCCTGCACGCTGGTTCTGCTTCTTCCAGGCATAGCAAGCGCTTTTACTTCAAAGTGGAAGGTAACACAATCACTAGCCAGCTACCTCGCAAGCTTTACTATTGTTTCTTGGCTACTGCTAGCAGGCCGCATCGGCTACTGGAGCCCCTGGGTTCTGGCTATATTACTAGGATTAGCGACGCTACTAGCGTGGCGTGACAAGGGAGAGGATAGAGCACGAAGCGTTGCCTCTCCGCTACTACTCGGCATTGCCATAGCGCACCTTTGGGAGCCTTGCATCGGCAAATCATTTGGCACGTTGGTTCAAACTCTGCCAGCTGACGGGCCCTCTAGCCTTCCTCGCTATGGGGCATACGCACTTGGTTTAGCGGTGCCACTTGGTTTCGCAGCCATCGCAGCCTGGCTGCTTCCAGATAAAGCAAAACATGCTACAGAAAAATATTTTCGCCTTTTCGGCATCGGATTCCTTATTGTTCTAGCGGTGTCACTCGCAACGAACACGCACACAAGCGTTATCAGCCAGCTATCTGCCTGGTCTTCATGGAGTTAACACGTGACAACAGCTCGACTACCTATCGATAAGCTCGTGCCAGTATGTTTGTGTAAACTCTTCGAGACTTCCCAGAACTCTGTCAGCGATACCTATGTATCGGTGGTCTCGCATTTCTGCCTCAGGAACAGCAACGCACGTCATTCGCGCCGCCTTAGCGGCTAACACACCCGATGGAGAGTCTTCAAAGACGACACAACTAGAAGCTGACACTCCAAATTTCGCAGCTGCTGTAATAAAAACACCAGGATGGGGTTTGCCGTGAGTTTCGTTTTCGGCTGAGTAAATAAATTCAAAGTATTTTTCAATACCAAGAACATCAACAACAGCTGCTATTATTCTCTCAAATGATGAAGAGGCAATACATTTCTTAACCCCTTGCGAATGCAACATTTCCAGCGTCGCAACAACGCCTGGCAATGGTATACCTTCTTCACGAACTTGAGAAATAACGTGATCCACAATCTGATCTTCTAACAGCTTCTGCGAAACACCTTCCCATGGCTTTTTACGAAAATAGTGGGCAACAACCTCATCAATTCACATCCCCATAGTGAACTCCAAATCAGCAACGCTCAATTCGATTCCGACAGATCGGAAAACGGCTATCTGAGCTTTACGCCAGAATGGTTCCGAGTCAAGCAACAACCCATCCATATCAAAAATAACTGCTTCTTTCATTTCAGGTTCTTCCTTCTATATAGGTTGCCACGCATGTAGCAATGCTCAATGCTAACAATCACTACTACTGTTTCCGTTATCGTTAAGTAGCTTAAGATCAGTGAACAGACCTGTGCTGAACGAATGCAACGAGATAGTGCGAAGTTCATCAAGCGAAACCCATTGCACGCTAGCTATTTCTCCTAAATCAGCTGTAGGTTGCCCAACAGAGACCATGGCATTATCGACCGTTGAGACATATGCAACTTTGTCTCCATTGGGATAGACGACTTCATATTTCGGTCCACCTACAACGGAGCAGATACTCCCGATCTCAACGCTAACACCAATTTCTTCTAAGGCTTCTCGTCGTGCTGCTTCTTCTGGAGATTCATCGGACTCTACCATGCCGCCAACAGTTCCCCAAAGTTTTGTGTCAGCTTGCTGGACAAGCAAAAACTGATTTTAGCTATTGGTTATCAAAAGACTTACTGCTGGCAGCAACAGCAAGTCGTTCCCAACTTTCTTACGCAAATCTGATAGATAGGCAGATGGATGATTCATTCGTTTGATTCGTCGCTTTCAATTATCTGCAATATTTCTTGAGCCCTGTATCTAGCCTGACCACGAGAGCCTTCTGAAACTCGCTCCACAATAGCCAAATCAGAGAACTGTTTCAACCACCTGATCGCTGTTGGTTTGCTTACTTCCAACTCCTTTTCGACTGTACGCGTTGTGAGTATGGGATTCGACAAAAGCACATCGACTAATTGATTAGCATGAGAGCTCCGAGTAATTGCTACTACCTGTTGTTTGTAAAAGTCACGGCGCTCAAGAAGCTTTTGAGCACGGTTGACAGCATCAATTGCTTGTTGTTCGACCCCTCGCAAAAAGAAAAGGAGCCAGCTTTCAAGATCTCCCTTTTCTCTAACTCCTTGCAACTTCGCATAGTAGTCACTACGGTTCTTATCAAAATATGGCGACATATAAAGTAGTGGACCAGGTAACCTTTTCTTATCGACTAAATGAAAAATAATGACCAAACGACCAATCCTTCCATTCCCATCAAGAAAAGGGTGAATCGTTTCAAACTGATAATGCAGCAAAGCAGACTGCGCAAGCACAGGAATTTGCACGTCGGAGTGGACAAATTTCTCCCAATCACTCAGCAAATTTCCGACTTCGTCTGGCGGAGGTGGGACAAACGTTGCCGAATTCAAATTTAGCGATCCATCACCAATCCAGTTTTGTGTTGTTCTAATGATTCCTGGCTGTTTTTCTTTTCCTCGGACACCGTCTAATAGGATCTTATGAATTTCTGAAAGAAACCGGATTGAAAGTGGCAGTGTTGCTAATCGTTTTTGCCCAGCTTCTGCCGCCTTAATATAATTCGACACCTCTTCAACATCTGGCGTCTGCATACCGCCTGATGCTTGATTTTCGAGGACTTCAACAAGATTTGTTTGCGTTCCTTCAATTTTTGTTGAGGCCAACGCTTCCCGTAAAAGATACGGAGTTATAAGCAACTTAGGGTTTGGGAGCATTCTCCCCACACCTGAAAGTTTGCCTAGTGCTGATTCCGCATCAGCGAGCAAAGTGATCACCGCAGGCGTCATTTCTACTGTTTGCGGCAAATACTTAGGATAAAAAGCTGCATAGTGTTTTTGAGGAACTAAAAGCACTTTTCCGTAAGAGGACGAGGTGTAGCGAGTTTTATCCATGCAGCCATCCTATCTGACTGTAACGCAAATGGCCCTAAACGTTACAGTCGCACGTTGACTATAACGCTGGCGTTACAGTCAACAGACGACACCTTTGAGTATGAAGTGACTCTTCATGAATAGAATTTATAGAGCCGTCCAAGCATTTCTTGCAATGAGACCCAAGTAATAATTTCGATAATCTGCTTAGAAGTAAGCTCAGCACACACCATTGAAATAGTTATTTCGTTTATTTTGCAAGGCGTCGCGGCGATAGAACGGGCAAGCAACACCGCAGCAGACTGTTCATTTGTGAACGAAACAGGCAACGCACCATTGTCGATACTCACAAATTCGACAGCGCATCGAATAGTTTTTTCTGGCAAGTCAGGGGCTAGATGGGCGATAAGCTGCAACGAATCTGACATCAACTTTTCGTTGCTAGTCACCTTTGCATAGATAATGCCTGTTAACAGTTTTGTTTCTATCCCGATTTGACTGCGAGAAACATGAAGATTTTCACACAATGCAACAGCTAACGCTTTAAAAGCTCGCTTATTTGTAAGCGACGATAAATATGGCCAAGAATAGCCCGAAACAGACTCAAGTTCTGCGAACGTTGCTCCCATGTTGTTAGAAACACCATTAGAGTAGTGCCGCTCTAACTGCTGTGAAGACGCCAAATGATAGGCTTTTTTGAACAATTTTGACCGATCTGTTTGCGTCTCGTCAAGTCGCAGCTGCAACGAGCTACTAAATTTATCAAAGAACCCTCGCAAGCTCACGCCCAAGGCCAGCCATTCAAGATCGCCTTCAGAAAAAACAGCTTGCGCTTGCTTTAGTGCCTCGTCTGAAAGCACTTCATCTTGCGCCAACGAGCGTGAGAAAGCTTCAACCGCATCGCCGCCAGCAGAGACTACCGCCTCATCTCTCAAATAGTGCATACAACTGGAAGAGGTGATCGCTGCTTGCAAAGACTCTTTCGAGACACCTAGGCCAAGCAATGAACCAGGAAAGTTCAAAAAATTAGCACTCAAAATATTAAGCGAACGAAACGCAGGAGGCCAAACTTCTAAATAATCGCCAAGCAGTGAAGCATCACACATGAAATTTGACGTCATCGCCAAAATAGAATCTCGACGACTCTCGCTAGTTTTTATTGCTGGTCTTAGCTCTTTAGCCAAAGTGCTCGCATCAGCCATACACTTCCCTCGTGTCGCTCGTTAGACAACCGATACCATTCTGCCACAAGATCTTAACATTGCGCAGCTGGCAGACTAGGCATACTTTCCCAAACCTTAGCCCTACAGTCTCAAACGAAGCTGATTTAGCAGCTCTATCGTCGACAACTGGCGGATACGTTCACGACTTTTAGTAAATGTAACTGTCATCGAAAAATCTTCACCAGCACCTACTATCGCCATACAAACAGTGCCGACAGGCTTGCCTTCCATCTTTTTCGGGCCAGCTACACCCGTTGTTGCACAAGCAATATCGCTACCTAACTGCTTACGAACACCGTAAGCCATCTGCAACGCACATTCTTCGCTTATAAGCTCGCTCGCCTCGACACCAAGCAAAGAACGTTTTACCGACTCGTTATAGGCAACAACACCACCAAGGTATGCTTCGCTCGCTCCTGAAACGGCGCAAATTCGCCCAGAAACATAGCCCCCCGTTAGCGACTCAGCCACTGCCAACATCAAACCTTGCGACCGCAAATGATCGAGTACAACCGACTCCATTGTTTGTTCATCTAACCCAAACACCATAGAACCAAGCAGCGAGCGCAGCCAGGCTTCTTCTTCATCAAGCAACTCGTCAACAGCACCTTGCGACTCGGCTTTTGCCGTCACACGAATTTTTAAGCCTTCAACGCCGCTAGCGAGATACGCCAGTGTTACACCTTTTTTCGCATCGTGATAGGCAATACGGTCAGCTAGCAACTCGGCCATCTGCGATTCAGATGTGCCCCATGTTCGCAGCACTCTCGATGCAATAATGCTGTCAGAACCAGCTTTTGTTAAAAGATCAGGCAAAATCGACCCTGTTACCATTTCTTTCATTTCATAGGGCACGCCAGGCACCGCATAAATCACGCCTCGACCGGCAACGTCGCATCGAAGCCCAGCGGCCGTACCAGGTTTTTCGGCCAACGTTGTAGCCCCAACAGGCACCAACGCCTGCTGCAAATTGCTTTTTGCCATAGGAATCTGACGCAAAGCAAAAAGTTTTTCCATGTGAGCTACCAGCGAATCGTCCTGTGCGAGCTCAACTCCCATCACTTGTGCGATGCATTGTCGAGTGACATCGTCTTGCGTAGGGCCGAGACCGCCGCAACAAATCACCACATCGCTTCGATCTAATGCCCTTTCAAGGACCGAAACAATTCGAGCGGTATTATCACCCACACTATTGTGGTGGAAACAATCGATGCCAGATAACGCCAGTTGCTGCGAAATCCAAACAGAGTTCGTGTCGGTGCTCTGCCCCAGTAAAAGCTCTGAACCTATTGCTACTATTTCAACATTCACCTGGCTAACTCTAGTGTAGTGTTTTCTTTTCGGTGGCGGGGTCTAGGTTGTTGAGGGTTGTTCT